>NZ_JBVILX010000001.1:0-203844 GCF_055580145.1 Kitasatospora sp. NPDC032121
CCCGCCCATATTCGGCTCATCGTGCTCCTGACGTGCGTGTTCGTGCTGTTCGTACCACGGACGACCTCGCCGGCATTGCTCTACTCAGCGACTTCCTCGCACTTCCTAATCGGCGGCCGAGTCGTCGTGGGGTGCCGGGCGGCGAAGCGACGCAAGCCACGAGACGGCAGCCGCCTGATAGCCACACCCAGCACCCCTGGGTGACCCAACCCTACGAATGGCTCGATCAACCCGACTCAGAAGGTAGAGCCGCCTGACGCCCCGCCGGCGCGGCCGGCCGCGTTCGAACGCCGGCCCCGCCGGCGCGGAATTCCTGACAGACTTCTTCCCGGGAGGGTGTGTGCTGCTGCTCGACCTCGACACGGTGTCACCTCGTGAGCGCGTGGACGCGTTCCACCACGCGTTGACGGATTCGCAGGTACCCAACGACATCGCCCACGAGGAGCCGGCGACCGGTATCCACGCGCGCATGGAGCTGTGGCGCGTCGGCGGACTGGACTTCTTCGCCACCCGGAACTCGGGCTTCCGGGTGCGGCGGACGGAGCGGCACGTACGCCACCACCGGGAGCACCCCATCGTCTCGGTCTCGCTCCAGCCCCTGGGTGTCCACCGGGCCGAGGTCGCGGGCCGGCAGACTCTCCTGGGCTCCGACGACATCTGCGTCTTCCACGAGTTGTCGCCCCGGGTGTACGGCTGGTCCGGCGACGGCGCGTCCCAGGTCGTCATGTTCGACATGAACCGCCTCGGCGTGCCGGTGGACACCGTGGTGAGGGCCTCCCAGCGGCTGCGCGCCAGCCCGCTCCACGGCCTGGTGCTGCAGCACCTGCGGGGCCTGTGGAGCGATCCCGGCCGGCTGGAGGCCGACGCCGGCTCGGAGGCCCTGGCGTCCGCCACGACGGAACTCGTCCGCGCCCTGCTCCTCTCGGCGGCGCACGCCGAGGAGGCCGTCGAGGTCAGGTCGACGATGGACGAGACGCTGGTCACCCGGATCACGGCCTACGTGCGCTCCCACCTGGCGGACCGCTACCTGACGCCGGAGCGGATCGCGGCGGAGCACGCCGTCTCCGTCCGCCGGCTCTACGCCCTGCTCAGCGGGGCGGGGATCAGCCTGGAGCAGTGGATCATCGCGGAGCGGCTCGGGAAGGCGCGGCGCATGCTCGCCTCCCCGCGCTACGACCGCCTGACCATCGCCGCGGTCTCCGCCCGGTGCGGGTTCAGCAGCCCGAGCCACTTCAGCCGCCGCTTCCAGGCGGCCTGCGGGGTGTCCCCGAGCGAGTACCGGCGGCTCGGTGGCGCCGTCCCGGTGGGCGGCTTCGAGTGAGTCGGCGGCTTCGGGTGACCTGACGCGCAGTCCTCACCGCGGTCGGTCCGGGGCGGTTCCCCACCGGGCCCACGACGGCCCGGCACTCCCCGCAGCCACGGACAAGAACCGTGCAGGGTGGGGCATCGCGGCAGTGTCAGCGTTTCTCCAGGACGTGCGGAACCGGCGAAAGACCGGGTCCGGGGCCAGGGCGCGGGAAGCCCCTGGTCCCGGGCCTGCCGGTCCCTCGTCGCGGAGAGACGAGCACCGACGAGGACTGCCCATGACCGAACAGTGGCGGCGAACCCCCGCCGACAGTGCCGCGCTGCAGGAACTGCTCGACGAACTCGCGGGGGAGCTCCGTCGGTCCGTGGCCCTGGCCGACTCCTCGATCGGGCGCATCCGCTCCAGCCGGCACTTCGACGACGCGGACCCGGCCCGCGTCCACAGCCTCCTGCACGGACGGGCGAGCGGCGAAGTCGTCCGCCACGTCCTCGACCAGGGCGTCACCCAGTGGACCGGGCCGGGTTTCACCGAGGGCCTCGAGGAGTCGGGTCTGCTGCCCCGCTACTGCGTGCCGCTGCGTGAACGCGGCCATTTCCTCGGCCTGTTGACGGTCATCGCGCCGGACGCGTCGCTGCCGCCGGAGGCGACCGAGGCCATCGCCCGGGCCACACCCGCCATCGCCGGCCGACTGTACGCCGACCGCGTCCTGGCCGGCGCCGCGCGGAGCGAGGAGCAGGACCTCCTGCTGTCCCTGCTGGACCCGAGCCCCGCCACGCGCGCCGAGTCCCGCAAGCGGCTCCTGGACGGCGCGCTGCTCCCGGACGCGCCCCACGCGGTGGTCAGCGTCGTGCAGCTGGGATGCTCCCGGGTGCCTCCCGGGCGGGTGGCGACCGCACTGCGCGGGGTGCTGGAGGGACTGCGCCGCACCCGGTCGGCGCACGGCGCCTTCGCGGTCACCCCGAACCGGGCCGTCCTGCTCCAGCTCTCCGACCGGCCGTTGGACCAGGAGGTGCTCCGGGAGCAGTCCGCCCTCATCATGGCGGCCCTCGGCACCGATCCCGCCGCCTCGACCGCTCCCGTCATCGGCATCGGCGGCCGGCAGGCGGGCCTCGCCGACGCCCGGGCCTCCTACGAGCAGGCGCTCGTCGCCGTGCGCGCCGCACGCCGGATGCCGGAGCTGAAGGGCATCGGTTCCTGGGAGGAACTCGGCGAGTTCGCCGTGATCCTGCAACTGCCGGACCACGCCCTGAACGAGTCACTGCTCCCGAAACCGCTGCGCGCCCTGCTCGAGTCCGGCTGCGGACAGCGTCTGGAGACGACCCTGCGGTGCTTCCTCGACCAGGCCGGTTCGGTCCCCAGGACCGCCGAAGCGCTCCGGATCCACCGCACCTCGCTGTACTACCGGCTGCGGCAGATCCAGGAGATCACCGGGCTCGACCTGGACAACGGGGCGGACCGCATCACCCTGCACCTGGGCCTGCGCATCCGGGAACTCCTGCTGTCCCTCGGCACGTCGGGCGAGGACGCCGGACGCCGACAGCAGTCCGCCGCAGCGGGCGACGCTCCCGTCGACCGGACGCCCGGCGCCGATCCGCGGGGCCTGCGCGGCACGAAGGCCCGCCCGGGACGGCAGGCCCGCCCGGGACGGCAGGCCCGGCCGCAGCCGACGCACGCCCGACGGGATCGGGCCGACCACGTCCGGCGCGAGGCCGCTTAGGGCCTGGGGGAGGCAGGGCGGGTCACTGCCTCTCCCCCGCCGCCCGGCGGGCACGCTCGTTCACCAGCCAGTCCGTCGGTGACAGGCCGTAGGCACCGCGGAAGGCGCGGCTCAGCTGCCCGGGGCTCGTGAAACCCCACCTCCGGGCGATGAGCCCGACGCTGAGCGAGTGCGCCGGGGTCGCGAGCAGCGCCCGGCGGCACCCCTCCAGACGCTGTTCCCGGATCCACTGGCAGAGCGTCCGGCCCTCGCCCTCGAAGAGCCGGTGCAGGTACCGCACGGAGATGCCCTGCGCCCGGGCGACGCCCTCGGGGGTGAGCCCGGGGTCGGCCAGGTGCCGGCGCACGAACTGCCGCACGCGGAACAGCACGGCGTCGTTCACGCCGGACAGCTCGTCCGCCGGCCGGGTCGCCGTCGGACGGGCGTGCGGTGTCGAGGCCGCGGAGCGACCGCCGTCCTCCATGAGTGGGGGGATTCGAACTGCCATGGTGCCAGCATGCCGGTGCGGCGGGGCCGGGCGCATGAGTCAGGTGACTGGTCCGCGCGGGCGGCGCCGGCGCCGCTCTGGCCAGGTGCCCGCAGGAAGCCGCCGCCCGGACTCCGGCCGCGCGCAGCCGGGCCGCGTACTCCTCGGCCCCGTCCCGGCTGACGTCCGCCTCGGCGGTGACGACCAGCGCCGGTGGCAGCCCGGCGAGCGGCTCAACGGTCCGCCTTGCTCTGCAGCAGGTCGCGCAGCTGGTGCCGGCTGCTGACCCCGAGTTTGGGATAGACGTTGTACAGGTGCGAGCCCACCGTGCGGGGCGACAGGAAGAGCTGTTCACCGATCTCACGGTTCGACAGGCCCTGCGCGGCCAGGCGGACGATCTGCTGCTGCTGGGCGGTCAACCCGTCCAGGGAGGCCGCGGATTCGACGGCGTGGTCGGTGTTGTTCGCCACGCCGCTGGCGCGCAGTTCCTGGCGGATCGCGGCGGCGAACGGCTGGAATCCGAGGACGTCGGCGGTGTCCAGCGCCGCGACGAGTTGCTGCCGGGCCTCGGAGGGGCGCCTGGCGCGGCGCAGCCAGATCGCGTAGCTGAACCGGGCCTGCGCCCGCTCGACCGGCCACTGCTCGCCCTCGGCGTCCACCAGCGCGAGGCGGAAGTGGTGCTCGGGGTCCGGGCCGGGATCCAGCAGGGCCGTGGCGTGGTGCAGCAGGAGCGTCATCCGGACCGTCGGCCGCTCCCCGTGCACCGAGCGCACCCGCGCCAGCACCTCCGCCGCGTCCTCGCTCGTGCCGGCCCGCTGGGCGGCCAGCGCGAGTTCCGCGACGCAGCGCGACGAGAGGAACGGGTGCACCGGAGTGCCGTCCTCGGCGAACAGCCTCCGGAGCCAGCGGTAGGCGTCAGCCCACTCCGCGTGGGACATCGCGACCAGGGCGACGGCCCGCACGAGCCGGGCCCGGGTGGCGGCGTTCTCGTAGCCGTCGAACGGGACCTCCGGCCAGGTGATCAGGTTCGCGGGGGCGGTCCCGCGCAGTGCGCGCAGGGACAGGTCGAAGGCCTCCAGGTCGGCCTGGGGGCGGGTCAGGCGCAGCACCGCCGCCTGGTCGGTCGCCTCCTCCACCCGGGCGGACACCTCCGACCACTGGCCGGTCGCCAGGAGGGTGTCCAGCAGGGGGGCCAGGTGCCAGGCCCGCAGGCCGAAGGCCCGCCGCCCGCGCAGGTAGGTGTCGGCGGCGCGGTAGTGCTCCAGGGTGACGCCCGGGTCGTCGGAGAGGTAGCCGACCGAGGCGACGGCGAGGCGCCTGGTCAGCTGGTCCCGTCCGTCCAGGGGGCCGCTGCCCATGAGGGCGTCGGGGCCTTCGACGGCGCGCGACGCGCTCGTGGGCCGGGTCTCCGTGCCCTGCACGAAGCCCGCGAGCACGCCGGTCGCTCCTGGCCTGGACGCCCGGTGGTCGTCAGGGCCGGGCCCGGCTTCACGGAGGTCGGTCTCGCGGAGGCCGGTCTCGCGGAGGCCGGTCTCGCGGAGGCCGGCGACCAGCTCCGAGAGCCGGGCGCGGTGCTCCGGCAGGCCGGACTGCTCGGCGATCGCCGAGGCCAGAGTCACCGACCGCGCGTCGACGGCGGCACCGACCGACGGGTGCCGGTCCGCGCTGCCGAGCAGGAGGGCGAACGCCTCCTTCTGCCGGGAGGAGTGGGACAGGGCGGTCGCCACGGCCAGGTCGGCCTCGCGGGTGAGCCGGGGGTCGGTGTTGACGCTCAGGAAGCGCGTGTGGAGGCTGCTGACCCAGTCCGGGTCCCCGACGGCGACGGCCGCGTCCAGGGCCCCGGCGAGGAGCCGGGCCCGCTCGTCGGTGCTGGTGCTGAACCGGGCGGCGTCCTCCAGGGCCCGCGCGAGGGTGAAGTCGTCCGCCGAGTGCCTGGCCGCCGCCCGCAGGCCCTCGGTGAGCGAGGCGTCCGGGACCACCGCGGCGGCCACCAGGTGCCGCGCCCGGTCGAGCGGCCGCCCGCCGGCCCGCTCGGCGAGGTCCCGGTGGGCACGGGTCAGCACCGCGGCGGACTGCCCGGTGGACGCGGCGACCCTGGCCAGCGGGTGCCGGAAGACGATGTGACCGTCGATCAGGGCGACGATCCCGGCCTCCTCGGCGGGGGCCCAGATTCCCAGGTCGGAGGTGTCCAGTGCGGCCATCACGGCGGCCGCGTCGTCGCCGGGCAGGGCCACGGCGGCGTAGAGGAGGGCCGTGCGCGTCCGGGCGGGCAGCGGCGCGATCAGGGTGTCGAACCTGGTCCGGAGGTTCCGCAGGCGGGGGGTGCGCTCATGGGCCAGGGCCGGATCGGCGCCGGAGGCCCGTCGACGGCACAGCTCCAGCAGGGCGGACGGATTGCCCTCGGCCTCCTCCAGCACCTCCAGGCGGGTGCGCCCGACGGGGGCGCCGGGCACCGAGTCCAGCAGCTCGGCGGAGAAGCGCGGCGACAGCGGCGCGACGTGCAGCAGCTCGACGTCGGCGGGCAGGTCCAGCAGGGCCTCGTCGTCGCGCGAGGCGAGCAGGAGCGACACCCGGCTCCCCTCCGTACGGCGGACGAGCGACCCCAGCAGCTCCAGGGTGGGGCGGTCGCAGGCGTGGGCGTCGTCGACCGCGATGAGGACCGGGCCCGGGGCGCAGCCGTGATCGTGGCCGCCCGACCGGTTCAGCAGGGCCGCGGTGCCGGCCGCCACGTCCGACGCGGACGGCACGGACGGCGCGGACGGCACGGACGGCGCGGTGGCATCCGGCCCGATGGCGAGCGCGGCGAGCAGGGCCTGCCGATGAGGCTCGCCCAGCGTCGGCACCCGGTCCGTCAACCGGGCGAGCAGGTGGCGGAGCAGCCCGTACGGAACCCCGCTCTCCGGGGCCCAGCCCTGAGCCGTCAGCACCACCGCTCCGGCTTCGGCCGCCTGCTCACAGGCCGTCCGCAGGAGCCGCGACTTCCCGACGCCCTCCGGGCCGACGAGCACCAGAGCCCCCGAGGTCCCGGGCTCCCGCCGGACGTGGCGACGCAGTTGCTCCAGTTCGGCGCCACGCCCGAACAGCGTGCCGGTGCCGTGGGCGGAGGCCGGTCGCCCCCCGTGGTCCTCCGGTTCGTCCCGAACCGTCTCCATGATCGTCATCGTCGCACTCCACACTGCCCGCCGCGACCACCGCGGCACCTCTCCACATTGTCGATCTTGCTCGGGGCCGGGCCCGTCCTCGCACCGCACCGGCCCCGCGCTCCGCTTCCCTGCCGGAGCAGGAGCGGTGCACTGAGGCGCAGGTACGGGCAGTGGCGGCCCCCTAGGGCGACCGTGTCGCGGATCGTGGCCCCGGGGCCTCGGGTTCGAAGACAGGCCCGATCTCCGCCCCTGCCGCGAGGCCGCGGACCTCGTCCGAGGGGTGCGCCGTGCGCGGTCGGGATCCCGCGCCGCCCGGCGCCGTCCGGATCCTCGCCACCCTGCCCGCCCCGGCGGCGGACGCGGCCACTCCCGTGCTGAAGTCCCCGTTCCTCGGCGGCGTCGTACGCGACGACAACGGCACCCTGGTGAGGCCCCGCCTGTCGACGGCCTCGGACGCTGGCGATAATCGACCGATGAGTGCCTTCGATCGCCCCATGCCGCCCCTGAACGCCGACGAGCGTACGACGCTTGAGAGCTGGCTCGACTTTCACCGCACGACACTGGCCATGAAGTGCGAGGGGCTGGACGATGAGCAGGCCGCCGTGGCGTCCGTGCCGCCGTCCGGCTTCACGTTGACCGGCCTGGTCCAGCACATGGCGGAGGTGGAGCGGAACTGGTTCCGCCGCGTGTTCGCCGGAGAACAGGCTCCGCCCATCTACGACCCGCAGGCCGACCCGGATGCCCCCGACGGTGGCTTTGATGTGGCTGAGGGCGCCGCCCTGAGCGACGCCCTCGCCACCTGGCACGCGGAGATCGCCCGCGCCCGCGAGCACTGCGCCGACCGTGCTCTGACCGATACGGGCCGCTTCATGGAGCAGGACGTCAACCTCCGCTGGATCTACGTCCACATGATCGAGGAGTACGCCCGCCACAACGGCCACGCCGACCTGGTCCGGGAACGCATAGACGGCACCACCGGCGTTTAGCGCCGGATCAGGCAGCGTTGGCCCTGTCGACGACAGCGCGTAGGCGTTGGTCGTCGACAGGGCCAACGTCGCCTAATGGCACGGCAGTAGCTACACCTTGGACGGGATATGGACAGCCGCCATTACGGCACGTTCCACCCGAGCACGACTGGCAGCTTGTGCTCGTAACCCAGCGTGTTGATCGTCCCCGGATGCGGGTGCCCGAACTGCCGCGCGGCCGACGCGTCGAGCCCGAGCCAGCGCGCGGTGAGTATGCGTGACAGGTGGCCGTGCGCAACGACGGCCACGTCGCCCTTGTCCAGCAGCGGCCGGACCCGGCCGAGGAAGGCGTCGACCCGCACCGTCACGTGCCCGAGGTCCTCGCCGGCGTCGACGCCGTCGCGCCACAGCTCCCAGCCGGGCTTGAGTTCCTGGATTTGCTCGGCGGTCAGCCCCTCGTAGCGGCCGTAGTCCCACTCGATCAGGTCGGTATCGGGCTCCGCGCCGCTCAACCCTGCCAGTTCGGCGGTCCGCACGGCGCGAGTCAGCGGGCTGCTGTAGACGGCGGCGAACTCCCGTTCGGCCAGCCGAGGTGCGAGCGCACGCGCCACATCCTCCCCCGCCTTGGTCAGCGGCAGGTCAGTGCGGCCAGCATGCTGTCCGGTCCGGCTCCATGCGGTCTCGCCGTGCCTGATCAACAGCAATTCGCCCATGGCTGAGGACCATATCTCACATCGAACACAGGGCGAACGGTGCCTGATACGGCACTGGCTCTGCCGCCGGAGCAAGACCACCCCCGCTGCCGTGCCCGAGGGTCCGGTGGCGGGGGTCACCGGTCGACGGGCGCGACCGCGGCGGGGTCGGAGGCGACGGACCGCCTGCGGCGCGTCGCCCGGCCTCACCAGGGTCGGCTGTGCAGCGCCATGTGCACGGTGTCGACGATCTGGATCAGCGCGGCCCGGGTGGTGCCCGTGGGGTGGATCCCGCCGACGAGCAGGAAGCCGTGCATCACCCCCTGGTAGCGCGTGGCCACCACCGGCACCCCGGCCGCGCGGAGCCTGGCCGCGTAGGCCTCGCCCTCGTCCCGCAGCACGTCGGCCTCCGCCGTGACCACCAACGCCGGTGGCAACCCGGCGAGTTGCTCCAGGGACGCCCGCAGCGGTGCGGCCGTCACCTCCGTACGACGGTCCCGCTCGGGCAGGTAGTCGTCCCAGAACCGGCGCATGTGCTCGCGGTGCAGGAAGTAGCCGGTGGCGAACCGGTGGTAGGACGGGGTGTCGAAGTCGGCGTCGGTCACCGGGTAGAGCAACACCTGATGGACCAGCGGGAGTTCACCGCGCCCCCGGGCCAGCAGCGTCAGCGCCGCCACCAGGTTCGCCCCCGCCGAATCCCCGACGACCGCGATCCGCTCCCCCGCCAACCCGATCTCATGACCGTGCTCATGGATCCACCGGGCCACCGCGTAACACTGCTCGACGGCCACCGGGTAGCGCGCTGCCGGGGCCCGGGCGTAGTCCACGTAGACCACCGCCGCGTCCGTACCCAGCGCGAACTCCCGCACCAGCCGGGCGTAGCAGTCGGCGTCACCGAGCGACCAGCCCAGGCCGGGCAGGAACAGCACCACCGGACTGGGCCGGGCGGTGTCGACGGGTCTGGTCACCTGGACGCGCACCCGCCCGGCCGCTCCGCAGGGCAGGGTGAGCCACTGCGAGGTGACGCCGCTGGGGTCCTCCTCGTCCTCGTACCCGTCGCCGGCCGCTGCCTCGCCCGATCCGCCGCCCGATCCGCCGTCCGGTACGCCGTCGGGGATGAGGAAGGAGAGGTCCGGCAGCCCGGTCGCGGAGCGGCCGGCTCCGGCGTCCAGGAACTCCTGGAACGCCCGGTCGAGCACCGGACGGCGGCGGTCTGGCAGCGGGGTGGGATCGGACAACTCATCGCTCCTGGCCTGGTCGGATCGGCGCGGCGACGCGAAGCCCGCCCTGGTGTGGGAAACCGGCCCCGGTGGCCCGATCGTGCACGGATCCCCCTTCGAGGGCGCGGGCGTCCGGCCGATGCCGGGAGTTCGGTCGGGGCAGGACGGCGGGAGCGGGTTCAGGAGGAATGACGGCCGTCCGCCCGGGCTGCGTAGGCCTGCCACTCGCGCGGCGAGAGCCCGTAGGCGTCGCGGAACGTCCGGCTGAAGTGGGAGTGGCTGACGAAACCCCACCGGTGCGCGACGGCGGAGACGCTGCTCTGCCGCCGGGACGGCCGCTCCAACTCCCGGCGGCAGGCGTCCAGTCGGCGCTGCCGCACGAACTGGCCCACCGTCGTCCCGTCCTGCTGGAACAGCTTGTGCAGATAGCGCACCGAGATGTGCTGCGAGCGGGCGATCGACTCCGGCGCCAGATCCGGATCCGCGAGGTTCTCCTCGATGTGGGCCCGGATGCGTGCCAGCAGCTCCGCCGCGCCGCCCGGCTGCTCCGGCGCCTCCCGCTCCAGCAGCTCCGCCACCAGGACCGCCACGATGTCGCAGACGCTGCGCGCCAGGTGGTTGCCCGGCCGGGCCCGGTGCGCCCGGGACTGGACGACGAGCGTCCGCAGGAACTGGGCGGCCAGCGAGCCGACGCCCTCGCTCCCCCGCGCCACCAGCCCGCCCGCCCGCCGGACATCGGCCTGCCGCACACCCAGGTAGAAGCACGGGATCCGGAACTCGACCATCCGGCACTCGGCGTCCCGCAACAGGACCGCCGGGTGGCGGGTGTCGCCGATCAGCAGGTCCCCGGGCTCCAGCACCGTGCTGACGCCATGGCGGCGGACCAGGGCGGTGCCGCCGACGTGCAGGAGGACGTACAGGCAGTCCTCGGGGTCGGCCCCGGGCGGCGGGGACAGGACGTCGACGCAGCCGCCGCCACCGTCACGGACGGCCTGGGCGAACTGCTGGGCTCGGCGTTCGGGCGTGGGGCTTTCGCCTGCGGGGGTTTCGGGCATGGGCGAGGGACCCGACGGGATCACGGGAGACTCCTGACCGGTTGCGAGGGTTCGGTACGGGTGCTGGTGACGATCGCCGAGCCGCTTCGGTACGGGCGCGGCGATCGGGGGGATCAGAACGATCGGGGGATCAGGAGAGGAACTTCTCCACGACGGCGTTGAACGCGCCGGGGTTCTCCAGGAACGGGAAGTGCGAACTCGCCACGCTCTTCGGGAACACGTGGAGGCCGGCGCCGGGGATCCGCTCGGCGATGAAGCGCTGGGACGCCGGGTCCACGTGGCTCCCCTCGCAGCCGATCACCAGGGTGGGCACGTCGATGCAGTCGAGGACGTCGCGCCAGTCCTGGGCGCAGTGGTCGAAGAGCAGCGGGACGCCCGCGTACGCCGGGGTCGAGCGGATCTGCCCGGTCACGAAGGCGAGCAGCTCCGGGTCGGTGTCGCCGCTGAACATGGAGCGGACGAAGTCCTCGCGGACCTTCTCCCCGTCCGGGCCGGCCAGCGCGTCGCCCAGGTCGAGGAGCCCGGCGACGTCGAAGATGGCGCCGCACTCGCGCTGCTCCGTCTCCGTCATCCAGGGCACCGCCGCCACCGCGGCCGGCTGGTCGACCAGGACGAGCCGGCGGATCCGGCCGGTGCCGTACTGGTCGACGAAGCTCCACCACACCGAGGCGCCCATCGACCAGCCCAGCGCGTCGAAGCCGTCCAGGCCCAGGTGGTCGACCAGGTCGAGGACGTCACGGGCCAGGCGCGCGATGCGGTAGCCGTGGCGCGGCTTGCCGGACCGGCCGTGGCCGCGGAAGTCCACCGTCACGACGCGCCGGCCCGGCGCCAGCCCCTCGACCTGGTGGCGGAACATCTCCTGCGTCTGCCCCCAGCCGTGGAGCAGCACCAGCGGGACGCCGTCACCGCCGCTGTCGCGGTAGGCCAGGCGCACGCCGTCGTTCGTGATCAGTTCGTGCATGGTGCTCGTTCTCGTCCGTTCTTCTCGGCTCGTGGCTTCGGGAGGTGGCGTCAGGAGGTGCCGTCGACGGGGCGGTGGGCGGGGCGGCGGCCGCGGCCCCGGCGCGGTCATGGCGGTGCGGGACCGCCCGGGGGCCCGTCCGCCCGGGGGTCCTGGAGCAGGTCCAGGAGCTGGAGCCCCATGTGCAGCACCAGGCGGTGCGCGCCGTCGTCCAGGTCCAGGCCCGTGATCTCCTGGATCCGGCGCAGCCGGTAGTACAGCGAGGTGCGGTGCAGTTCCAGCACCTCCGCGGTCCTGGGTACGGAGCCCGCGTTCTCCAGGAAGCAGCGCAGGGTCTCCTCCAGCCGGGCGCCGGCGCTGTCGTCCCGCAGGCGCCGCAGCGGTTTGGGGACGAGGGATTCGTTGAGCGCGCCGTCGGGCAGCTGGAGGAACATCGTGTACTCCCCGAGCCGCTCCCAGTCGCCGACGCCCTCCAGCCGGGGCAGACGACGGGCCGCGCGCACCGCGACCAGAGCCTGCTCGTGCGAGATCCACGCGTCGGCGAGCACGGTCCGCCGGCCTCCCACACCCACCACGGCGTCCGCTCCGGGGCCCAGGAAGGTCGTCAGGGAGCGGACGATGCCGCGGCCCTGCAGGTCCAGGTCCTCCTCCGTCGGTTCCCGGTCGAAGACCTGCACCAGGACCGCCCGGTCCCGCTCGAGCATCAGCAGACCGCGGGCCGTACGGGCGTGCCGGAACGGCTCCAGCGCGCCACGGAGGGCCACCGCGATCCGGCCGGAGGGCCCGCTGTGTCCGGTGACGGCCACGCTGGTCACCACGACGTGGGGGCCGACCGGAAGGAGTCCGTCGTCCACCAGGCGCTGGTGCGCCGCGCAGCGCAGCGCCGAGTCCGAGCCGACCAGCCAGCCCACGAGTTGACGGGTGCGCTCCTCGTCCACTTCCGAGGCCAGCCGCTCGGCGTACATCTCGACCGCCACCGTGCCGGCGACCCGGTCGATGGCCTCGGTCTCGGCCTCGGTGAGGGGCTCGCTTACCGCCACGACCACGAGGATGCCCAGCAGGTGGCCGCGCTCGCGGATCGGGACGCAGTAGCGCGGCTGCAGCCCCAGGTCGTCGCGGCCCGGCAGGACACCCGGGCCCGTCCACTCGGCGACGCCCTGGGAGAGCACGTAGCGGACGACCTCGTCGTCCGCGATGCCCTGCAGCAGCGTGCGCACCCGCACCCGGTCCTCGTCCCCGAAGTGCCGGCTGGCGCAGATCATCCGCACCAGCGGGTCGTCGAGGGCGACGGAGCGCCCCAGTTCCTCGGCCAGGCCGTCCACCAGCGCCTGCAGCACTTCGCCTCCTGCACGCGCGCGCCGGATCCACATCGTCATGATCAACTCCTTCCTGGCATGCCATTCATACAAGGAGCGAAGCGGAAGGACAACGTTCAACAAACCGAGGATCCGGCGGCTCCACCCGACCGGGGCGGGCGGTCACCCGGGGCGGCGCCGACCCCCCGGAGGGGGCCGCACAGGGGCTCCCCGGGCGAACCGGAGGACGGCCAAAAGGCTTTCATCGCCTTGGAGTTCACTCCTGGTGGCGGCCGGGCCGGGATGACCCTTCGGCCGTGCCGCTCCCCGGCCGCCGGACCGGGCGGACAGGACGGGAACGAGTCCGAGGAGCGCCCGCGCACCCCGCGAACGGTGCGCAGAGTGTCGTATCGCGGTGCACCGCCAGCACATCACCGCATGTCCGGACATCGGCCGGCCGGCCCCGGGGCCGCACCCGACCCGCCACCCTGAGCCGCCGGCCATCGCGCCGCCGGGCCACCGCGTCGCCGCGCCGCCGCGGGCCGTCAGCCCCGGATCGCACCCGTCGCCAGGCCCGCGGCGATCCGGCGCTGGACGAGGAGGAAGGCGACGACCACCGGCAGCGCGGTCAGGGTCGCACCGGCCATCAGACCGCCGTAGTCCGTGCCGAAGCTGGTCTGGAAGGAGACCAGCCAGATGGGGAGCGTCCGCTTGTCGTTGCTGGAGAGGAGGACGTACGCCAGGACGTACTCGTTCCAGGCCTGCACCAGGGCGAAGATCGAGGTGGCCACCAGGCCGGGGGCGAGCAGGGGCAGGGTGACGTGCCGGAAGGCGCCCAGACGGCCGCAGCCGTCGACCATGGCGGCCTCCTCCAGCTCCGGGGGGATGGCGACGATGAACCCGCGCAGCATCCACACGGTGAACGGGAGGGCGAAGGCGAGGTAGGTGAGGACCACGCCGGTCAGGGTGTCGGTGAGGGCGAGGTCGTTGAGCAGCAGGTAGACGGGGATGACGAGGGCGATGAGGGGGATGGTCTGGACGCACAGCAGGGCCAGGACCAGCGCCCTGCGACCGGCGAAGGAGAAGCGGGCGACGGCGAAGGCCGCGAGCGTGCCGATGACCAGGGAGACCAGCACCGTCCCCGCCCCGATCAGGACGCTCGACCGCACGTTGGCCCAGAAGGAGTCCGAGCCCACCGCCCGGCGGAAGTTGTCCAGGGTGAACGGACCGGGCCAGAACATCGGCGGCAGCCGCAGGATCCCGCTGGCCGGCCGGAAGGCGGTCAGGACCATCCAGTACACGGGGAAGGCCATGACGGCGGCGGCGAGCAGTCCGACGGCGTTCGCGATCCGGCGGCTTCGGCGCCGCCGCCCGTCACCGGTCATTCGACCTCTCCCGTCCGCAGCACCTGGCGCAGGTAGACCGCGGACCCGCCGAGCAGCAGGACGACGGTGACCAGGGCGATGGCCGCTCCCGCGCTGTAGCGGTTGACGGCGAACGACTCGATGAAGGAGTAGACGCCGAGCAGGTAGTAGTCCCGCTCCGGCTGGCCGCCGCGCATCAGCCAGATCTGGCTGAACGCCCCGAAGTCCCAGATCGCCGACAACGCCGCGACCACCGTGAACAGCGGCCTGATCACCGGGAACGTCACGTGGCGCAGGAGCACCAGGCCCTTCGCGCCGTCGACCCGCGCGGCCTCCTCCAGTTCGGCGGGCACCTGGGTGAGCGCCGCGTGCAGGGTGATGGCGGCGAACGGGATCGCCCCCCACACCACGACGGCGACGATCACGGCGAAGCCCTGCCACGGGTCGGCGAACCAGTTGTGCCCCCGGAAGTCCGCGCCGGTGAGTCCGCCGAGCAGCCAGTTGACCACTCCGTAGTCGGCGTCGGACAGCCAGCGGAAGACCGACGCGGCGACCATGAACGGCATCGCCCACACCGCGACCAGGACCCCGGTGATCACCACCCGCACCCAGGGCGATACCAGGCGCAGCAACAGCGCGAACGCCAGGCCGAACAGCATGGTCAGCCCGGCGCAGACGACGGCGAACGCCACGGTGCGGGCGACGACGGTCCAGAAGAACCCGTCGGAGAGGACCTCGCGGTACTGGTCCAGCCCGACCCAGGGCGGGGCCGTGCCGGCGAACAGCTGCTTGCGGGTCATGTCCTCGAAGGAGAGCACGACCATGTCCACCAGCGGGTAGCCGAGCACCAGGAGGAGCGTGCCGACCATGGGCGCGAGCAGCAGGTACGGGGTGGCGCGGCGCCCCCTGCGCCCTGTGGTCGGCCCGCGCCCATCGCTCCGGCGGCGCGTGGGCGTGGCGCCGGAGCGGCGGCGCGTGGACGTGGCGCTCTTCACGGTGTGCCCCCGGAGGGTCGCTGCGCCTCAGTTCTTGTCGATGACCGCATCGATCCGGCCGTCCGCCGTCTTCGCGGCCTCCTCCACCGTGTGCTTGCCGGTGGCGATGTCCTCGAGCATCTCCTGCAGGATGTTGGCCTTCTCGACCGCCGCCCAGCCGGGGGCCGGCGGGGTGACCCAGCCCCGGGTGGCGGCCTTGGCCGCGGAGCCGTTGACGCCGGCGGGGTCCACCTCGGCGAGCTGAGCGGTGTTGTTGGGCAGGGTGTTGGCCTTGATCAGTCGCTGCTGGGAGGTCCGGTCGGTGAAGAGCCGGATCCAGTCCTGGGCGAGCTGCCCGTTCTTCGACTTCGCCGGGACGGCGAGCTCGGAGCCGCCCAGGAAGGGCGGCAGCGGTCCGCCCGAGGGGCCGGGGAAGGGGAAGGTCGCGAACCGGCCGCGCAGCGCCGGGTCCCCTCCGGACTGCGGGTCGGCGGCGGCCTCCGCCTCCCAGGTGTTGCCGTAGAAGACCGCGACCTTGCCCTGGCCGACCACGGCCGGTTCGTCGCCGTTGTCCTTGGACCGGTCCCCCACGTAGTAGGCGTCCAGCAGGCCCTTCCAGGCCTTCAGCCCGGCCACGGACCCGGGGCTGGACAGGGCGCTCCGCCAGTGGCCGTCCGTCCTGACGGCGATCTCGCCACCGGCGTCCTTCACGAAGGCCATCGCGGCGTACCAGTAGCGGCCGGGCAGGTAGAGCGCGGAGAACGCGTGGTCCTGGGCGCCGAACTTCGCCTTCAGCGCGTCGAGGTCCGCGATCAGCTCCGGGTAGCTCTCGGGCGCCTTCGTCAGACCCGTCTGCTGGAACAGGTCCGTGCGGTAGATGCCGACCCGGGCACCGACGTAGTAGGGCACGCAGTAGGTGCGGCCGTTGGACTCGCAGGGCTCCCGAAGGGCACCGAGCCACTGGGCCGACTGGTCGAAGGCCGAGGGCTCGACCGCCGTGAAGGCGTCGTTGACGATGTAGTTCACGACCTCGCTGTTGCCCATCTCCACGACGTCCGGCACGTCGCGGCCCGCCAGGGCGGCGTCCAGCTTCAGGTTCTTGGTGGTCCACTGCTGGTACTCGACCGCGACGGACACCCCTGGATGCTGCTGCGCGAACCGGGCGTTGGTGGACTCCACCAGGTCCGGCCAGCTCTCCTGCGCGTCGACGGTCAGCCACACGGTGAGGCGCTGGGAGCCCTTCGCCGATCCGCTTCCACCGCTCTCGCAACCCGCCGCGCCCGCCAGCACCGCGACGACCGACGCGATCGCGACCATGCCGCGCAGCCCTCTTCTCACCATGCCCCCTCCTCATCCGCCGATCTGCCGGTCGCCACTACCCAGGAATTTGTCAACTCACGCTACACAAACCGTTTTTCGGCCATGACCGTGCGGCGGGAATCCTGATGGGACGTCAGATCAAGGGCGCCGACACATGGGCGGATCCCCTCGGGGGCGCGGACGGCCGACCGCGCCATCGGCCCCGACGATGGCGCAAAGAGGACGGAGGCCGTCACAGAGGTCGACGACGTGCGCCATCGCGGCGACACTGAAGGGGACTTGACGGACAGTCAGTTGACAACGATGCGGATGCGGGCCGCTCCGCCCGCCGGCCCCCGACGCCTCACCCGCGCGCCGCGCCGCTCAGGCGCCGCTCCCCGGCGCCCCGGGTTCACGACCGAACGCCTTGAGGAAGGTGTCCACCGCAGCCCTGGCGATGCCGTCCAGCTCGGCGTCCGGGACCTGCCGGGTGCCACAGCGGGAACGGGCCTCCATCGGCCCGGCGAGCAGCGCCATGAACTGTTCGGCGGCGCAGGCCGGGTCGGTGGCGTTCAGCCGCCCGGAGAGGGTCAGCCGGGCCAGCCGGTCGGCCATCGCCTCGGTGACCCGGTCGACGCCCCGGCCCTGGACGGTGTCCAGCAGGTCGGGGAAGCGGGCGACCTCCGAGTGGAGCAGCCGGCGCAGGGCCCAGGACTGTTCGCTGCGGTGGCAGAGCAGCAGGGCCTGGGCGACGGACACGAGCGCGTCGTGAAGGTCGTCGCAGGACAGGAGCAGGCCCTCGACGGCGGCCAGGTTCCGGGCCGTCGCCTCGTCGGCGGCGATGAGGACGGCCTGGCGGAAGAGGTTCGCCTTGTCGTTCAGGTGGTTGTAGACGGTCGGCTTGGCGACACCGGCCTCGTCCGCGATCTCCTTCACGCACGCGTTGGCGTAGCCCTGGCGGGCGAACACCGTGAACGCGGCGCTCAGGATGGCCTGCCTCTTGTCGATGCGGCCGCGCGGCGCCCCGCGTCCGGCCTCGACTGTCGCACGTGCTTCGGTCACCCGGTCATCGTACTCGCGGCGAACTCGACTTGGACTCACGGGTTCAAAATTGTGGACTTGTGGGTTGCGAACCTGACTGAGTGGCCGTTAGGTTCGAATCGTTGATCCACAATCTTTGAGTCCGGCGCAACCCACGCACTCGACCGGAGAAGCAGCCATGTCCCGAGACCGGGCCGATCGGCTCGCACCCCCACACCTGCTCGACGTCATGAGCGCGGCCGTCTCCCCCGGCGTCCGCCGGATCGTCCTGGACGCCGACGGCGCGGCCCTGTCCGCGCTGCTCCGCGAGCCCGAGCACGGCCCCGCGCGGGCCGTGGTCGTCGCCCTGCACGGCGGCGGCACCAGCGCGTCGTACTTCGACGGCCAGGCCGACCCCGACCAGTCGTTGCTGACCCTCGGCGCACACCTCGGCTACACCGTCCTCGCCGTCGACCGTCCCGGCTACCGCGGGTCCGCCGGGCGCTTCCCGGACGGGCAGCGGCTCGCCGACCAGGCCGGTACCGTCCGCGCGGCCCTGCGGGACTTCACCGCCCGGCACGCCCCCGGCGCGGGCCTGTTCCTGCTGGGGCACTCGCTCGGCGGCAAGCTCGCCCTCGGCCTCGCCGCCGACCCGGACGGGCTCGACCTCGTCGGCCTCGACGTCTCCGGCTGCGGCCACGAGTACGCCGTCGACCCGCGCGACATCCTCGCGCCCGGCGGCAAACTGTGGCGGCACCACTGGGGTCCGGTGCGGCTGTACCCGCCGGACACCTTCCGCGCCGGCGGCCAGGTGCTCGCCCCGATGCCCGACCGCGAGAAGGCGGACGCCATCTCCTGGGCCGAGGACTTCGCCGCGCTCGCCCCGCGCGTGCGGCTGCCGCTCCGGCTCACCTTCGCCGAGTACGAGGCCTGGTGGCGCCACGACGACCGGGCGCTGAGCGACCTCGCGGCCCGCTTCACCGGCGCCCCCCGGGTGCTGGTGGACCGCCAGCCGCAGGCCGGCCACAACATCAGCCTCGGCTGGGCCGCCCGCCCCTACCACCTGCGGGCGCTCGCCTTCCTGGCGGACTGCCTGGCCGCACGCGCCGCGGCCGGCCCCGCGCGGAGGGCCGCCTGACCCGATCCGCCGCCGTACGGCAGTGGACCCCGAAGCTCCGGTGCGCGCAGCCGCGCGGACCGGCCGCCGGACTTCCGGCGAACCCACCCACCCACTGGAGGACACCATGAGCACTGTCACCGCCGAGCTCGAGTTCGACCTGGACCTCGACCTGGAGGTCGTCGTGGAGGAAGGCGCCGTCGCCGGTGCGAAGTCCTTCACTGGGACCGGCACCTGCCTGTCCTGCCCGATCACCTCCTGGCTCTGCTGATCCGGTGACCGGTGCCGGGCGGTGCGCGCACTCCGCGTCCACCGCCCGGCACCGACGCGCGCGCCCAGGGCCGCGCGGGACGACGGACGGACGGGACGGACGAGCGGAACGGGGATGGACGGGATGCGGACGGACAGCGGGACCGGCTTCGAATCGGCGGGAGTGGCGCTGCTCCGCGCGGCCGTCCTGCCACTGCCCGCGGACGGCGGCGGGTCACCCTCGCCCGATTCCGGTGACCCCGACCGCCTGCGGGCCGAAGTCGAACGCCTGGCATCCGAACCGGAGTTCATGGCCGCGGTGGACCTGGCGAGCCCCGCCCTGGCGGCCGAGGCCCGGCGGGTGCTCGCCGGGGAGCCGCTCAAACCCCGCCGGTTGCGCCGCCTCGCCGTCTCGCTCCTCAAGTACCGGCTGCGGATGACCCACCGCGCGACCCCCTTCGGCCTCTTCGCCGGCGTCGCCGTCGCCGGCTTCGGAGCCTCGCCCGCCGCGGACCTGGGCACCGGGCACCGGCCGGTCAGCCGTCCGGACGCCGGGTGGCTGGACGAAGTGCTGAGCGCCCTGCTCGCCGATCCCGCGGTGCTCCGCGGCGGACGGCTCGTCGCCAACGCCCTGCGGGTCGAGCGCGAGGGGCGCCTGGTGCTGCTCGACGTCTACCAGGCCGACGGCGCAAGCCAGTTGCACCACTCGGTCGGGCTGAGTCCAGCCGTGCGGTACCTGCTGGAGTGCGCGGCCGAGCCCGTCGGCTGGTCGGAGCTGCTGGCCCGGACGGCCGAGCGTTTCCCGCAGGCGCAGAGCGCCGCCGTCGACCGAGCCATCACCCAACTCGTCCGCACCCGCTTCCTGTTGAGCGACCTCGTCCCGCCGCCCGAGTGCGCGGACCCGCTCCGGCACGTCCTGGACCGGCTGGACGGGCTCGACCACCCGGCGGCCGCGGCCCTGCGCGGTGTCCGGGACTGCCTCGCCGCCTTGGACGCCGCCGCCCCGGGCGACCGGGGACGCGCGCTCACGGCGGCGCGCGAGCGGATGGCCGCACTGCACCCGACCGAGCACCCGATCCAGACCGACCTCGCCCTGGACGCCCGCGTCGTCCTGCCGGCGGAGGTCGCCCGCGAGGCCGAACGGGCGGCGGACGCCCTGTGGAGCGTCTCCCTGATCCGGCCCGGCAGTGCGCACCTGCGCGAGTACCACGAGGCCTTCCTGGAACGGTACGGCACCGACCGGGCCGTACCGTTGCTCGAACTTCTCGACGAGGGGCGCGGATTGGGGCTTCCCGCGGCCTACCGCGCGGCCCCCGGACGCCCGGCCCCGCATCCGGGGGCGGATGCCCGGGACCGGGTGCTCGGCGAACTCCTCCTCGCCGCCGTCCGGCGGGCGGCCGACGGCTCGGTGCCGGAAGTCCGGCTCGACGAGCGGGCGTTGGGCGACCTCGCCGGGCCGGTGTCGCGACGACGCCCCGGCTCCCTCGAACTGGGCGCCGAACTCCTCGCCGACAGCTGGGAGTCGTTGTGCGCGGGCGACTTCCGGCTCGTCCTGGGTGGCAACCCGGGCTCCCCGCTGGCCGGTGCCACCTTCGGCCGGTTCGCCCACCTCCTGGGCGAACGGGCCGACGACGTCGCCTCGTTCGTACGGCGGGCCGGCGGCGGCGCCGAGCCCGGGGAACGCGCCGCGACCGTCGCCTACCGGCCCCGCGCGATCCGCTCGGGCAACGTCGCCGCCGTCCCGCAGTGGCTCCCGGACCGGATCCCGCTGGGCGTCGGCCCCGCCACGACGGAGGGCACCCGGGACCTGCCGGTCGAGCACCTGGCCGTCCACGCCGACCTCGACGGCCTCCGGCTCACCGATACCCGCAGCGGGGAGCCCGTCCGCCCGGTCTCGTACTCGATGCTCAACCCGGCCGGCGGCCACCTCCCGCACGTCGCCCGGTTCCTCCTGGAGCTCGGGCAGGAGGGCCAGGACTGGTGTCTGCCCTGGAACTGGGGCTCGTGGTCGACGGCCCCCGTCCAACCCCGGGTCAGCCACGGCCGCACCGTCCTCGCCCCCGCGCGCTGGCTGCCCGACCGCGAGCTGACCGCGAGCGCAGGAGGGCCCGACTGGGAGGCGGAGGTGGCGCGTTGGCGCGGGCGCTGGAGCGTGCCCCGGCACGTCCTGCTGACCCGCGCGGACCACCGCATCGCCGTCGACCTCGACCAGCCCCTGCACCGGACGGTCCTCGCCGAGGAACTCGCCCGCCCCGGGCTCGCCGTCGTGGAGCGCCTCGGCGCCGACCGCCACGGCACGTGGCTGACCGGCCCGGACGGCCCGCACGCCACCGAGCTCGTCCTCCCGCTGCTCGCCGCACGCGAGCCCGCGAACCGCACCGCGCCGCGGCGGCCCGCCCCCCGCCCCCTGCCGGACCGGGCATCCGCCACCCACCTGCCCGGCGGGGAGTGGCTGTACGCCAAGGTCTACGCCCCGCGGGCGCGCCAGGACGGGCTCCTCGCCCGGCGCTCGGCGCTGCTCACGGACCCCGACCTGCTCGCCGAGGCCGGTGTCGACGACTGGTTCTTCCTGCGCTACGCCGATCCGGATCCGCACCTGCGGCTGCGCTTCCACGGCAAGCCCGCCGGCCTCTGGACGGCCCTCCTGCCCCGACTGCACGGCTGGGCCGAGGACCTGCGCGACGCCGGGCTCGGCGGGCGACTCGTCCTGGACACCTACGACCCGGAGACCGAACGCTACGGCGGGCCCGCCCCGCACGACCGCGCCACCCGGGTCTTCCACGCCGACAGTCGACTGGTGATCGCCCAACTCGCCTCCGGCAAAGAGGTGTTCGGCCTGTCGGGCGCGGCGCTCGCGGCCCTCGGCGTGCTCGACCTCGTCACCGCCCTCGGCACCCCCGAGGAGGCCCTGGCCTGGCTGAGCGGCGAGCCCGTCCGCGCCCGTATCGGGGACGTCGACCGGGACGGCAAGAGGACGATGGCCGCACTGCTCGACGAGAACTGCCGGCCCGGGCCCGGGCTGACACCGCAGACGGCCGGGCCGTGGGCCGCACGGGCGGACGCCCTCGCCGACCTGCGCACCGCCCTGACCGCCGCCGCGACCGCTCCGACCCGCCGGGCGTCCATCGCGACGAGCCTCGCCCACATGCACTGCAACCGCCTCCTCGGCCCCCGCCCCGACGACGAGGCCCTGGCCCACGCGATCGCCCGCGAGGCCCTGTCCCTGCGCATCGACCGGAAGCGGCACGGCCGATGAGCACCCACGAGACCCACCGCACCGGGACGGCCCGGCCCGCCGCGCACCAGGAGCGACCGAGCGGCACGGAACGGACCGCGCGCACGGCCCGGGCCGTCGCCCACCGGGTCGGCGAGCGCCTGCGTGACCCGCAGCACGTCGCCGAGACCGCCGGGCGGGCGTTCGCCACCGCCCCGGCCGACCTGCTGCTGCCCGGCTGGCAACCCGCCTCCGCCCTGCTCGGGCATGCCGGGATCGCCCTGCTGCACATCGTCCGGGCGCGGCACGAGCCCGACTGGTCGTCCGTCGCGCACGCGCACCTGGCCGCCGCCGTCCGATCCGCCCCCGCGGCCGGCCCGGCCGGGGCGGGCGATCTGATCCTCCCGGCCCTGCTGCACGCCCGCCTGACCGGCGGATACGCCAAACTGCTCGCCCGCAGCACCGAGTTGGCCACCGCCCACACGGCGGCCGTGGTCGCCGCGCTCGACGCCCGGCTGACCGAACACGGGCCGGGCCTCTCCTACCTGGACTACGACGTCATCGCGGGTCTCGCCGGCCGGGGCCGCGCCCTGCTGGCCGCCGCGAGCTCCGGAGACGAGCGCGTCGCGGCGGTCCTGTCCGACCTGCTGCGCCTGCTGGTCCGGCTGACCCGCCCCACCGAGGTGCGGGGCCGCGAGGTGCCGGGCTGGTGGTGCGCCCCGGAGCGCTACGTCGTCGACCGCGACCGGCTGGCGTACCCGTCCGGAGACTTCAACCTCGGTGCCGCACACGGGATCTGCGGCCCGCTCTCACTCCTCGCCCTCGCACACCGCGCGGGAGTCGTGGTGCCCGGCGGGTCGGAGGCGATCCGCTCCGTCACCGACTGGCTCCTGGCCAGGGAGCTGACGGACGCGGCGGGCGCCTACTGGCCCGCGCGGATCCCGTACGAGGAGGAGACCGGCCAGGCCGTCGGCACCGGTGCGGCCACCCCCCGGGCGGGCTGGTGCTACGGCGCGTCCGGCATCGCGTGGTCCCTCCACCTCGCCGGTCACGCCCTCGCCGATCCGGCGGTCGGGGCCCGCGCCCGGGACGCCATGCGCGCCGCCGTCACCCGGCCGCTCCCGAGCACGATGGCGGACGACCCCGGCCTGTGCCACGGCCGCGCCGGCGTGCTGCACACCGCCGTGCGGATGGCGGCCGCGACCGGCGACCCGGTGCTGTGGGCGGCCGCGGACCGTGCCGCCGCCGAACTCGCCGCCGCCTTCGACGAGGACGCGCCGTTCGGATACCGCCAGCACGTCCCCACCGGCACGGGCCCCCGGTACCTGGACAGCCCGGCCCTGATCGACGGCGCCACCGGAGCGGCCCTGGCCCTGGCCGGCTACGCCGACGCGCGGGCCGACCCGGACGGGGCGGACGAACCCGACTGGGACGCGGCCCTGCTGCTGACCTGAGGCCGCCGACGCCGCCCCCGAGGTCACGCGGGAGCGAGGACCGACAGCGCCCGCCGTCGGCGCGGCCTCGGCGCGGCCTCGGCGCGGCTTCGGTGGCGGCTTCGGTGCGCCTTCACGCGGCCCCGGCATGGCTCCGGCATGGCTCCGGCATGGCTTCGACGCGCCTTCACCGGCTTCGACGCGCCGTCGCGCGGCCGCGCGCGACGCGCCTCCCCCCGCTCCCACATGCGCCGCGAGTCCCCGACAGCGGCCGCGAATCGCCAGCACATTGGGAGAACACCGCCCCCGGTAACCATCTTCTTGGAAGCGGCTGCCCCTCCGCTCTCCCACACCCGACGGCCGAGGTTCAGGCGAGGAGACCATGCGGGATGCAATCAGCGACGGCACGGGCAACCGCGTCGTCATCAAGGTGGGAACGTCGTCTCTGATCACCCGGGGAGAAGTCGACCCCGTCAAGCTCGACACCCTCTGCACGACGGTGGCGAAGGGCATCGAGGCCGGTCTGGCGCCGGTGCTCGTCACCTCCGGGGCGATCGCCCTGGGCCGCACCAGGCACGGCGATCTGACCCGGGACACGGCGGAGGCCGCCCAGACCGCGGCGGCGCTCGGTCAGGGAATGCTGTACTCGGCGCTCCGTGCCCGGTTCGCCGCGTACGGCCTGGAGACGGGGCAGATCCTGCTGACCCCGCACGATCTCGTCGCGCCGGAACGCGGTGGCGGTGTCCGCCGCACGTTCGACCTGATGCGCTCGCTGGGCATGGTGCCCATCGTCAACGAGAACGACGCGCTGGGCGTGCGCAACAACGACGTCCTGGCCGCTCTGCTCGGCGGATTCCTCGAAGCGCGGCTCCTGCTGCTGCTCACCAACGTGGCCGGCCTCTACGACGGCAACCCGATGCTCGCAGAGGGCGCCGTGCGCATCGCCGAGGTGACGGGTCCGATCTCCGAAGTCGAGGCGATGGCCGGAGGATCCACCGGAGACGGCGGAACCGGCGGCATGCTCGTGAAGCTGAGCGCCTGCTGGATCGCCGCGCACGCCGGGGTCCGCACCGTGGTGGCCGACGCCATGGACTCCACCGTCCTGATCGCGGCCTTCCGCGGCGACGAGGTGGAGGGAACCGTCTTCCCGCCGCGCACGACCCACGCCGCCGCGCCCGATCTCGGCCGCCTGTGGCGGGCCTTCCGGTACCCCCCGAGCGGGACCGTGGTCTGCGACGCCGCGGGGCGGCAGGCCGTCGAGTCGGGCCGGGCCCTGCTCGCCGGGAGCGTCGGCGTGCTCAAGGGGCCGTTCGACCGCGGCGACGTCGTGGACGTCCTCGGCCCGGACTCCCGGGTGATCGCCCGCGGCACCGTCCGCCTCGGCGCGGCGGAGGTCCGGGCCGGCGACCGGTCTGCCTCGGAACTCATCGACGACTGTGACTACGTACGGATTTTTGGAGGCTAGTTGTGTCGGTAATCGAGATCTGCCGTGCTGCCGCGGAAGCGACCGCCGCCGTCAAGAGGCTGACCACGGCGAAGAAGAACCAGGTCCTCCTGGACATGGCTGCCGCCGTCGAGCGCAACCGCGACTCGATCATCAAGGCGAACGAGCAGGACATCGAAGCCGCCCGTGCGGCCGGTATCACCCCGACCCTCATCGACCGCCTGACCCTGACCGAGAGCCGGATGGCCGGGCTGGTGAAGGCCATCCACACGGTGGCGTCGCTGGCGGACCCCGTCGGCGAGGTCGTCAAGGGCTGGACCCGCCCCAACGGCCTGCTGATCGAGCAGGTGCGGGAGCCGCTGGGCGTCATCGCGGTGATCTACGAGGCTCGGCCCAACGTCACCGCCGAGGTCGCCGCCCTGTGCCTGAAGACGGGCAACTGCGCGGTGCTGCGCGGCTCGTCCATGGCCGCCGCCACCAACGCCGCGATCATGGAGGCGCTGGCGGAGGCCATCGCCGAGCACGACGACGTGCCCGCCGCGGCCGTCCAGCTGATCTCGGACCCGTCCCGTGACGCCGCCCTGGAGCTGATGCGCGCCAAGGGGTACGTCGACCTGCTCGTCCCGCGGGGCGGCCCCGAGCTGATCGCCTCCGTCGAGAAGAACGCCACCGTGCCCACGGTGATCGACGGCGCCGGCAACTGCCACACCTACATCGACGGTTCC
Organism: Kitasatospora sp. NPDC032121; assembly: GCF_055580145.1. NCBI lineage: Bacteria > Bacillati > Actinomycetota > Actinomycetes > Kitasatosporales > Streptomycetaceae > Kitasatospora > Kitasatospora sp. NPDC032121. The sequence goes on from NZ_JBVILX010000001.1 coordinate 25,660, forward strand.
GCGGACCCGGACATCGCGACCGCGGTCACGATCAACGCCAAGACCTCACGGCCGAGCGTGTGCAACGCGATGGAGACCCTGCTGGTCCACGCGGACCTGGCGGAGTCCTGGCTGCCCGGAGTCCTCGACCTGCTGGCCGAGGCGGGCGTGGAGATCCGCGGCGACGAGACCGTCCGGCGCGTCTGGCCGCAGGCGGTCGCCGCGACCGAGGAGGACTGGGGCACCGAGTACCTGCGGCTCGTCCTCGCGGTCAAGGTCGTTCCCGACGCCGACGCCGCCTTCGCGCACATCCGCCGGTGGGGCACGTCCAACGCCGAGGGCATCGTGGCCAAGGACATCGACGTGGCGCGGCGCTTCGCCCGGGAGGTCGACTCCGGCAGCGTCTTCGTCAACACCTCCACCCGCTACTCCGACGGCGGCGAGTTCGGCTACGGGGTGGAGATCGGCGTCTCCACCCAGAAGCTGCACGTGCGCGGCCCGATGGGCCTGGAGTCGCTGACCACGGTGAAGAACGTGGTCTGGGGCAGCGGCCAGACGAGGGTCGTCTGATGGCCGGGCAGCCGCACGCCGCGACGGAGCGGTCGCTGCGCACCTCCCGGCTGATGGAGGGCATCACCCAGGCACTGTCGGTCCAGCACAACAACGTCGTCTACGACATGAAGGCCGCCGGACAGGACATCATCACGCTGTCCCTCGGCGAGGCCTTCTTCGACCTGCCGCTTCCGTCCTTCGACGGCCTCACCACGCCCGGCCTGCACCACTACTCGCACTCCCGGGGACTGCCGGAGCTGCGGAGGCTGCTCGCCAAGTACTACGGGTCCGGGTTCGCGCTCCCGGTGGATCCGGACACCGAGGTGATCGTCACCGCCGGTTCGAAGGCCGCCATCTACATGGCGCTGATGGCGATCGTCGACCCCGGCGACCAGGTGATCGTGCCGGAGCCGTACTGGCTGAGCTACCCGGCGCAGATCCGCATGTGCCAGGGCGAGCCGGTGATGGTTCCGCACGACGTGCCGGTCTTCGACTTCGAGCGGTTCGTCACCGCGCGCACCCGTGCGGTCATCATCAACAATCCGAACAACCCGAGCGGGCACGTCTACACCCGGGCCGAGCTGGAGTACCTGCACGAACTGGCCGACCGCCACGGGCTCCTGCTGATCGTCGACGAGGCGTACAACGAGTTCATCCCGCCGGGCGCCGAGTTCATCTCGGCCGGGTCGCTCGACCCGGAGAAGCGGCACACGATCACGGTCAACTCGATGTCGAAGAACTACGGCGTCTCGGGCTGGCGGATCGGCTACCTCATCGCCAACGAACGGCTCACCGAGCAGATCCTGAAGATCAACCAGCATCTGGTCACCTGTGCGCCCACCATCCTGGCGGCCTACCTGGCCGAACGCTTCGACGACCTCCTGGACGTCACCCGGCCGCAGATCCAGCGCACCGTCCAGTTGCGCAACCGGGTCGCCGGCTGGTTCGCGGACGAGGGCATCGACACCATGCCCGGTACGTCGACCTTCTACCTCTTCGTCCACCTGGGCGCATCCGGCCTCGACTCCACCGAGTTCGCCGACCGGCTGCTGAGGGAGAGCGCGATCAGCGTGGTGCCCGGCATCGGGTACGGGGACTCCTGCGACCGCTACGTGCGGGTCTCCGTGGGCAGTGAGTCCGAGGAGCGCATCGCCCGTGCCGTGGCCGCGATCCGGGACCTCATCGAGAGCACCACGCCCGAGCACCCGACCTCCCGACCGCGGTCGAGGGTCGAATCCGGGGTGTGACCCGCAAGCCGCAGCGCCGAGTCCTTCCGGCCTCGCGGTCCCGACCGCGAGGCCGGAAGGAACCCGATCATCCGACAGCAACCCGAGGGGAAGGCCCATGACGAGGGACTCCGTCACACGCAGCTACGTCGAGCGGTGCCTGGAAGAGGGCAGCGCCTTGCGGAACCTCGTGAGCCGCGTGCCGTTCCCCAAGGAAGCCGACGCCGACTACCGGAGCATCCTCCTGCCCCGGCCGATGTTCGTGCCGCACGGCTCCATCGCCGCGTGCGCCGACGACCTGACGTCGCTGTTCCACGTCCTGACCTCGCTGCCGGACCGGCTCTTCGGCGGGGACGTCGACGGCTACTCCCGGGAACTGGGCATCGACCCCCGGCGGGCGGCGCTGATCCAGCGGCTCGGGGGCGAGATCACCCTCTACGGGCGCGCCGACCTCTACCGTGTCGACGGCTCCTTCAAGCTCCTCGAGTTCAACATCAACAGCAGCGTCGGCGGGGTCTCCTGGTCGGACATGGCCAAGTACATGCTGGAGGTGCCGGAGTTCCGGGAGTTCGCCGACGAGCACGGCCTCGACTACGTCCACACCGGCGAGCGCTTCGTCCGGGCCCTGCGTGAGGCGTCGAGGACCGTCACCGGCGGTGCGCCACCCGTCGTCGGCGCGGTCGACTGCGACGGCGCCATGGCCAAGTACCGGAGCATGTACCTGAGCCTCCAGGAGATGATGCGCGGGTTCGGCATCGAGATGGTCCTCGGCGAGCTGAGCGAGGTCCGGGAGAAGGGAGGGAGGCTGTACCTCCAGGGCCGGCCGCTGGACGTCATCGCGCGCTACTTCACGGTGGAGGAGGTGGTGGCGAGCCCCGACGGCGAGAAGGTCCTGGAGCCGATCTTCCGGGCGCACGAGGAGGGCCGCGTGGTCCTGTGGACCACGATGCGCACGGGACTGGTGCACAACAAGGCCTGTCTGGCGATGCTGCACGACCAGAGGTGGCGCGACGCCTTCTCGGCCGAGGAGAGGGCGCTGATCGACCGGATCCTCCCCTGGGCCCGGGTCCTGGACTCCGGGACCGTCGAGGCCGGAGGGACCACGGTGGATCTGCTCGACTACTGCCGGGAGCACCGCGAGAAGATCATCATGAAGCCCGTCAACGGATACTCGGGGATCGGCAGCTACGCCGGCTGGGAGCAGTCCGACCGGGACTGGCGGGAGCTCCTGGCCGGGGCCCGGGGGCGCGGGTACATCGTCCAGGAGAGGGTGGTCCCGGATCCGGAGCCGATCGTCGATCCGGAGAGCGGGGCCGTCCAGGACCACGACTCCGTCTGGGGCGTCTTCATCACTCCGGAGGGGTACGGCGGGGCTCAGGTGCGAGCCACACCTTCCGGCGGTCAGGCGGTCATCAACATGGGTGCCGACCGGCGCGTCAAGGCGGCCCCCGTGTTCCGCCACGCTTCCTGAGACCGCGGAGGACTCCACGAATGACTCGGTCCCGGACGAGCGCGGACGATCCTTCCAGGGCAGTGGGGAGGCAACCGCCGATCGAGGGCGAAGCGGCGGCGGAGAGCAGCACCGCCGCCGAACCGTCGATCTTCAGGAACGGAAACTTCAGAAGGCTCTTCGCCGCGAACTCCGTCAGTCTGTACGGCTCCCAGGTCAGTTATCTGGCCGTGCCGCTCACGGCGGTCACCGCCCTCGACGCGAGTGCGGCACAGGTCGGCCTGCTCGGGGTCCTGAGCACGGTCTCCTTCCTCCTGATCGGCCTCCCGGCCGGCGTGTGGGTCGACCGCATGCCCCGGCGCCCGATCATGTTCACCGCCGACTTCGGGCGGGCACTGCTGCTGGGATCGATACCCGTGGCGTGGCTGTTCGACGCGCTGACCCTGACGCAGCTGTACCTGGTCGTGTTCGTGAGCGGAACGCTGACGGTCTTCTCCGACATCTCCGCGCAGAGCTTCCTGCCGTCCATCGTGCCCCGGGAGCGCCTGCTCCAGGCCAACGGGTACATCGGCAGCGTCAGGGAGAGTTCCGGGGTCGCGGGGCCCAGTCTGAGCGGTCTTCTGCTCCAGCTGATGGCGGCCCCGGCCGCGGTGCTCGTCGACGCGCTCGGCTTCCTGCTGTCGGGAATCCTGATCTCCCGGATCGAGCGGGTGGACGAGTCCCACGCGGGGGCCGCGGAGAAGAAGGCGCTGTACCGGGGGATCTGGGAAGGGGTGAGGTTCGTCTTCTCCCATCCCCTGCTCCGCCCGATCGCGATGGCCGGAGCGATCACCAACTTCTCGCTCCAGATGGTCACGATCATGCTGCCCCTGCTCTTCGAGCACACGCTCCACTTCTCCGCGTGGAGGTTGGGCCTGTACCTGGCCGTCGGGGGCGTCGGCTCGCTGATCGGCGCGTACACCGGGCCGCGGTTGGCGGAGCGGGTGGGACAGGGCAGCGTGCTGTGGCTCGCCGGCCTGGTCACCGCGCCGTTCGCCTGCCTGGTGCCGCTGGTCGACGGCGGGGCGGTGTACTGGGTGTCCGCCGTCTGCTGGCTGGTGGTCACGTACCGCATGGGGATGAACAGTGTGGTTCTGGTGAGCTTCCGGCAGCGCGTCACCCCGAACGACCTGCTGGGCCGCATGAACGCGACCATGCGTTTCGCCCTGACCGGAGCCACCGCGCTGGGTGCGGGGGCCTCGGGACTGGTCGGGGAGTTCTTCGGTGTACGGGCGTCGCTCTACGTCGGGGCGGTGGGGTTGGCGGTCGCCTGGCTCCCCTATGTCTTCTCCCCGCTTCGGCGAATGAAAACCCTTCCCTAGCGCCTGTCCTCTCCCGAGCGGTACACCGACCCGTCGTGGGGCCGCCCGGGCGCCGGCGTGCCCCCTCGACGCTCTCGCGCCGGGGGGGCATTCCGTCGTCGCCTTCGCGCCAAGGATCGCTGACGTTCTATCAGTTTTCTATCAGGATGCGATGGTTCGATCTTGACCCCCTTGCCGGGGCCCCGGCTTCATGGTCTACTTCTCCGGTGCCGCTTTGACGTCAGGTCGTCAAGACGCCGACCAGCGCACCTGACTTAAGAGTTGAATGAAAGTCAGAAACAGGGGGACCGAATGCGTCGCCCGGCCGTAGGTTGGAAGCTGGTCCTTTCGGGGGAAAGGGGATGGCCTTGCTTTCCGGTACGTCTGAAATGTTGGACGCCGTCGTCGTCGGCGGCGGCATCGTGGGTGCGGCCGTCTTCCACGAACTCGCTGACCGCGGCGCCCGCGTGTGCCTGGTCGAGCAGGACCGGACCGGGCTCGGCACCACGGCATGGAGCGGCGGGATCGTGCGCTGCTACCATGACGATCCGGTCCTCGTGGAGCGCGCGGTACAGGGGCTCTCCTTCTTCCGGAACTTCGCCGAACGGACCGGGATTCACGCGGATTTCATCGAGAGCGGATTCCTCTACATACCGCGCCCGAGCATGCGTGGACAAGCCCGGTCCCTGACGGACCGCATCGCCCGGTCCTTTCCCGCCGAGTTGCTCTCCTCGGCCGACCTGGACCGCAAATTCGGCCATCTCCTCAACAGTTCCGCCGAATTCGCGGTATGGGAACCGCACGCCGGATATCTGGACGCCACACAGGTGACGCGCGCGCTCGTCCGGTCCGCGGTCCGCAAGGGCGGCCGGCTGCTGGAAGGCGTCCGGGTCGACGGCCTGAACCGGGTGGGGGGACGCATTCGCGGGGTGCGGGGCAGCACGGGCGTGGTGGCCGCGGACGCGGTGGTCCTCGCCACCGGCGCCCACACGCCACGGCTCCTCGACTCCTGGGGCGTCCCGCACGACCTCTGGGCGCAGGCCATCCAGGTCGAGCTGCGCGGCGTCGACGGTGCGCCGGCAGACCACCCCGCGTACATGGACGACGTCCACTCCGTCAACGGCAGGCCGGACCCCGACTCCGCCGGGATGCTCCTCGGCCACCCCACCGGGTACCGCGTCGACGGTGCGATCGAACGCACCGCCGTCGACCCCGAGCAGTCCCGGCTGGCCGTCGAGGCCGGGCGACGGCGCTTCGACTGGGTCGAGGCGAGCGTGCCGCTCGGGGGCTTCAGAGCGGCGGAGTGCTACGCCCCGGACGGGCGGGGCCGCGTCGCGTGGGTTCCGCAGGAGGCCGGCCTGATGCTCGCCACCGGCTTCAACGGAGGCGCGTTCAAGCTGGCCCCGTGGGCCGCCGGAGAAGCAGCCCGACTCCTGGCCGGCTGAGCACCGGACCGCCGCGGTCTCCCCGCAGTTCACGACAGTCCATTCCGACTGCCGTTCCTCCGCCATGCCCACACGAAAGGTGGATGTCGATGTCCCAGGACATCAAAGGAGTTCTCCCGGTCGTCCTCATGCCGTACACGGAAGACGGCTCACGGGTCGACGAGGACGACTTCCTCTCGCAGACGGAGTTCATGTTCCGGGCCGGCTGCAACGGCTTCGTCGTGGGCCAGGTGTCCGAGGTGCTGCGGCTGACCCACGAGGAGCGGCTGCGGGTCGCCGAGCTCTCCGCCAAGGCCGCCCAGGGCCGGGGCGTCTCCGTCATGAGCACCGGCGCCGAGACCCCCCAGGCGGCGGTGCAGTACTCGCGCCACGCCCAGGAGGCCGGCGTCGACGCCCTTCTCGTGATGCACCCGGCGACGATCCCGCTCGACGACGACGGCATGGTCGCGTACTACAGCGAGGTCATCGAGTCCGTCGAGATCCCCGTGATCATCCATCACGCCAAGAGCCTGGCGAAGCAGCCGCTGAGCATCGCCGCCCAGGTGCGGCTGCTGGAGGAGTACGGCGAGGAGCGCGTGCTCTTCAAGCCGGAGGCGCAGCCGACGCCGCCGCGCGTCAGCCTGCTGCGCGACGCGACCGGAGGCCGGGCCCGCATCTTCGAGGGCGACGGCGGAATGATGCTGCTCGACTGCCACCGGCGCGGCCTGACGGGCACGATCCCCGCCACCGAGATCGCCGAGATCGTCGTGGCGCTGTGGAACCTGCTCGAGCAGGGCAGGCGCGCGGAGGCGGAGCGGATCGCGCACCCGCTCTCCTACCTCATGTGCCACATGATGAACAGCACCGACTACTACGTGTCCATCGCGAAGCGCTTCCTCAAGGAGCGCGGAATCGTGAAGAGCACCCACGTCCGCGGGCCGAGCCGGCACGTGCTCGACGACGAGACGTGGACCGAAGTCAACCACACCTACCAGAACCTGCTTTCGCTCGCGAAGGAGCTCACCCGATGAAGAACCACGCCTTCACCATCCGTCTCAAGGACGCCGCCGCCGCCGAGAAGTACATCGCGCTGCACCGTGACGTCATCCCGGAGATCGTCGCCCCTGGCGGCGCGCTCGACACCATCGGCGTCCGCAAGCTCCAGATCTTCTTCATCGAGCCGCTGATGCTGTTCATGTACGTCGAGGCCGAGGACCACTTCGACCCCACCCGTGACTTCCTGCGCGCCAACGACCTGCACCCGGCCGTGCAGGAGTGGGACGACATGATGCACGCCGACGGCGGCCTCCTCGTCCGGCACGAGAACCACGGCAACAAGCTGAACTGGGCCGAGATGCAGCGCATTCACCACGTGGACTTCACCAACACGCTGCCCGACCTCGACGGGAAGTGAGCTCCTGTGGACCGCGTCGGGTTGACCGTTCTCGACTGCACGCTGCGTGACGGTGGTTACTACACCAACTGGAATTTCGACACCGCTCTCGTCGAGGAGTACCTGGCCGCCTGTCCGGGGCTCGGCATCGACGTGGTGGAGCTGGGCTACGTCCGTTTCACCAAGAGCGGGTTCGGCCCGTACGGGCAGCTTCCCGAAGGGCTGACCCCCAATCTGCGCGAGGCCCTTCCCGCGGACCACGCGCTGCGCTTCGCCGTGATGGTGGACGCCGCCGACATGGTGGCTCTGCCCGCCGCGGAGGTCGGCGGCCTGCTCAGGGAGAAGCTGGCCCCCGGCTCGCTTCCGGTGGACCTCGTGCGGGTCGCGGTGCGCTACGACAAGGCAGCCGGCGCCGTGGCCGCGGTCCAATCGCTCCGCGAGGCCGGGTACGGTGTCTGCATCAACCTCATGCAGATCGACCTCGCGACCGCAGACGAACTCGCCGTCTGCCTGGACGCCGTGGTCGCGATGGGCCCGCTCGAAGCGGTCTACATAGCCGACTCGCTGGGTTCCCTGCGTCCGGAACGCACCGTCGAACTCGTCGAGTTGTTCCGCACCGGGCAGGACGCCCCGGTCGGCATCCACGCCCACGACAACCAGGGCTTCGCCCTGCACAACACGGTCGTCGCGGCGCAGCAGGGCGCCCTGTGGCTGGACGGCACCGCGTACGGCATGGGCCGCGGCGCCGGCAACACGCGCATCGAGCAGCTGCTCGCCGTCCTCGGCGAGGACGCGGACCGGCTGCAGCCGCTGATGGAGCTCATCGTGCGGCACTTCCACCCGCTGATGGACCGGTACCGGTGGGGCCCGAGCGGGCTCTACGCGATCGCCGGCATGCGCGACATCCACCCGACCTACGTCCAACGCGTCGAGGAGGACGCCTCGTTGGGCGCGGAGGAGAAGCTGCGGGCCGTCGGTTTCCTCGCCGAGGCCGCGTCCGCGGGATTCTCCGCGGCCCTCCTCGACGAGGCCCTCGCCCATGCGGCCGGCGAGCGGCTGGCGGACGTCCTGGCGCGCTACCCGGTGGTCGTCTTCGACCTCGACGGGGTGCTCGTCGACTCCAACGAGCTGAAGGTCGAGTGCGTCCGCGCCGCGTTCGACGGCTTCCCGGCCGACCTCGTCGAGCAGTTCACGGACGAATTCCGGCGCACGTTCGGCCGGTCCCGGCAGGAGCACTTCGCCCACTTCCACCGGACGAGCGTGGAACGCGGCCTGGCGGGCCCGGACTTCGAGGCGTTCTACGAGCGGTACGCGGGCGCGTACGCGGACCGGCTGGCTCACCGCTACCCCGCGGCGCCGCTGTGCGCGGGCGCCGCGGAGACGGTCCAGCACCTGGCCGACCGGGGTGTCCCGCTCTACGTCGCCACGGGCACGCCCCGCGGCGAGGCGGACAAGGTGCTCGCCGCGGGCGGACTGCTCGGTGCCTTCCGCGCCGTGCTCGGCGGGGAGGAGCCGAAGTCCCGCCGTCTCGCGGAGATCCTGCGGCACGCCGGGGTCGACGCGCGGGACGTGGTGCTGGTCGGTGACTCGCGCCAGGACGTCCTCGCCGCGGACGAGACGGGCATCGACTTCGTGCTCGTGACCCGCTACGGGTTCTTCCCGGCCGAGCGGACCCTCCGCGACCGCGTCGGACGCCCGGCCCGTATCGTCACCGAACTGAACCCGAACGCGCCGGTCAGGCTTCTGACCGAGCATCACGACTGACCCGACGGTTCGGACGTCGGCAGAACAAGGTACCGAGTCACACGGGAGGCACACAGTGACGGACAGCAGGCAGCCGGTGGTCATCTCAGGGGTGACCAGAGGGCTCGGACGAGCCCTGGCCCAGCGCTTCGCCGTCCTGGGCCACCCGGTGGCCGGGTGCGGCCGCGACGCCGACGCGCTGAGCGGGCTGGCGTCCGAACTGGGTGACGGCCACCGCTTCGAACGGGTCGACGTCACCGACGCCGACTGGGTCGACGCCTGGGCCGAGCGGGTGCACCGCGAGCTCGGCGCACCCGGTCTGGTCATCGCCAACGCCGGTGCCATCACCGGGCCGGCCCCGGTGTGGGAGGTCTCCCCGGAGGACTTCGACACCGTGATCCGGGTGAACGTGGGCGGCGTGTACGCGATGACGCGGGCGTTCCTGCCGCGCATCGCGGACGGCGGCACCCTCGTCACCGTCTCGTCGGGCTGGGGGCGCAACCCCCGGGGCATGCTCGCCGCGTACACGGCGAGCAAGTTCGCGGTCGAGGGGTTCACCCGGGCCGTGGCCCAGGAGGCGGCCCAACTGCGCCCGGGCGTCCGGGTGGTGGCCGTCGACCCGGGCGGCGGCGTGGACACCGCGATGCTGGCGACCTGCCTGCCCGACGAGCACCACACCTACCCGGGCGCCGACGAGTGGGCCGAGAAGGCCGTCGACTATCTACTCCACCGGTTGCCGGCGCACAGCGACGCGACCGGCCTCACCGTGAACTGAGGAACACCACACGCATGAACACCGCACTCCTGAACAACACCCGCGTCGTCGTCACCGGAGCCGCCCGTGACTTCGGTCGGACCCTGGCCATCCGGTTCGCCCAGCTGGGCGCCGAGGTCTACCTGTCCGCCCGCAGTCTGAAGGCGGCGCAGGCGACCCGCGACGAGATCCTCGCGCTCGGCCACGACAAGGTCCACGCCTTCTCCTGCGACCTGACCGACCCGGCCTCGGTCCGGGAGTTCGCCGAGCAGGTCGGCGCGCTCACCGACCGGGTGGACATCCTCCTCAACAACGGCGCCATGTGGCTGGAGGGCTTCGACCTCGGCACCGCCACCGACGAGCAGATCGTGGCGACCGTCACGTCCGGCGGCGCGGGCACCGTCCTGATGGTCAAGCACTTCCTGCCGCTGCTGCGCGCCTCGGAGCGTCCCGACATCGTCAACATGGTCTCGGTGGCCGCGTCCTCGCGCACCGACTCGTGCTCGGGCAGCCCGGCCTTCTACGCCGCCAAGGGAGCCCAGTCGAACTTCGCCGAGATCCTGTCCCAGCGGCTGCGCCCGGAGGGCGTGCGGGTCATCTCGCTGTACCCGCCGGACTTCGAGAACGTGGACCCGCTGAGCGCGGACTGGGAGACCACCGACCGCCGGGCCGGGGCGCCGCTGACCGCGCAGTCGCTGCTCGACTGCGTGCTGTTCGCCGTGGGCCAGCCCAGGGACTGCTTCATCCGCAACTTCAACTTCGAGCCGCTGTCCAAGACCGTCAAGGGATAGCCGACATGTGTGGAATAACCGGCTGGTACTCACCCGTCCGCGTCCTCGTCGACGAGCGCGCGACGGTCGAGGCCATGACCGACACGATGGCCCTGCGCGGGCCCGACGCCGGGGGCGTGTGGCTGCGCCCCCGGGTGGCGCTCGGACACCGCAGGCTCGCCGTCATCGACCTCGAGGGCGGGGCGCAGCCCATGGTCGTCGACGCGGCCGGCGGGGAGGTGGCGCTCACCTACAGCGGCGAGCTCTACAACTTCCGTGAGCTGCGCGACGAGTTGCGCCGGCGCGGCCACGACTTCGGCACCGCCAGTGACACCGAGGTCGTGCTGCGTTCCTACCTCGAGTGGGGTGACGCCTTCGTCGAACGGCTCAACGGGATCTACGCGTTCGCGATCTGGGACGGGCGCACGGAACGGCTGCTGCTGGTCCGCGACCGGCTCGGCGTCAAGCCGCTCTACCAGTACCGCCTGGGCGACGACGTCCTGTTCGGCTCCGAACCCAAGGCGATCCTCGCCCACCCCGAGGTCCCGCGCGCCGTCGACCTGGCGGGCCTGCGCGAGGCGTTCTCCTGGATCCGCACCCCGGGCCACGCCGTGTGGCGGGGGATGTCCGAGGTGCGGCCCGGCACCCTCGTCGCGGTGGACCGGGACGGGCTGCGCGAGCACACCTACTGGGAGCTCGAGGCCACCGCCCACGAGGACGACACGGACACCACGGTGGAACGCGTCCACGAGCTGCTGTCGGACATCATCCGACGCCAGCTGGTGACCGACGTGCCGCGGTGCACCCTGCTCTCGGGCGGCCTCGACTCCAGTGTCATCACCGCCTTCGCCCAGCGTGAGCTGGGCGCGTCCGAGCGGATCCGCAGCTTCTCCGTGGACTTCACGCGGCACGGCGAGCGCTTCACGGCCGACCGGTTCCGGGACTCGCCGGACGCCCCCTTCGCCCGCGAGGTCGCCGAACGCTCCGGCACGCTCCACACGAACGTCGTCCTCGACGCGGTGCGGATGGCCGACCCCGAGGTGCGCCACGCGGTCGTGGGCGCGCGCGACCTGCCGACCGGTTTCGGTGACGCCGACAACTCCCTCTACCTGCTCTTCCAGGAGATCAGGAAGGGCTCCACCGTGGCCCTCTCGGGGGAGTCGGCGGACGAGGTGTTCGGCGGCTACCGGTGGATGCACGACCCGGCGGCCCAGGGCGCGGACGACTTCCCCTGGGTCGACCACACCCACGTCACCAGTCCGCACACCGGGATCGACGTGTTCACCCCCGAACTGCGTGCCTCCCTGGACCTGCCCGGGTACATCCGGCAGGGCTACGCGGACGCCGTGGCGCGGGCCCCGCGCCTGGCCGGGGAGACCGGGCTCGACGCCCGGATGCGGACGCAGATGCACCTGCACCTCACCCGGTACATGCGCATCCTCCTCGACCGCAAGGACCGGCTCAGCATGGCCGCCGGGCTGGAGGTCCGCGTCCCGTTCTGCGACCACCGCCTGGTGTCGTACGTCTTCAACACGCCGTGGTCCATGAAGACCTTCGACGGCGCGGAGAAGAGCCTGCTGCGGGCCGCCGCCCGGGACGAGCTGCCCCGGTCGGTGGTCGAGCGCAGGAAGGCCCCCTACCCCTCGACGCAGGACCCGGCGTACACCGGCGAACTGCTGCGGCAGGCCTCCGACGTCCTGGCCGACGGCGGCCACCCGGTCCAGGAACTGACCGACCGGCGGGTGCTGAAGGAGGTCCTGGGCCGGCGCCCGCAGGACGTGTCCCCCGCGTTCAGGACCGGCCTGGAACGCTGGCTCGACATGGCGACCTGGCTCGACATCCACCGTCCCACGCTGCAACTCGCCTGACCCCGGGCCCGTCCGCCCCACAGGGAAACAGAGAAGGTGACACCGATGGCACTGCTCCATGTCACGCCCGAGACGGACGCCGCCCACACGCTGCTCCGCACCCGGGACGACCGGCGGATCGCCGAGGTCCTGGCCCCGCTGGGCGTGCGGTTCGAGAACTGGGAGACCGGCCGGGTCGACCGGGACGCACCGGACGCGGCACTGATCGACGCCTACCGCCCGGAGATCGCGTCGTTCGACTCCGACGGCCGGCACCGCAAGGCCGAGACCATCACGGTCCGCCCCGACGAGACGAACCGGGAGTGGGTCGAGGACGTCCTCGCCTCGCGCCACAAGTACTTCAACGAGCACACCCACTCCGAGGACGAGATCTGGTTCTTCGCCGACGGCGGAGCCTGCTTCTACATCCGGGCCCAGGGCAGGGTCCACATCCTGGTGGCCACCGACGGCAACCTGCTGTCCCTGCCCGCCGGGACCCGGCACTGGTTCGACATGGGGCTGCGCCCCGACTACCGCGCCATCCGGCTGTACCTCACGTCGGAGGGATTCGACGGCGAGTTCACCGGGGACCGGATCGCGAACGGTTTCCCGTACGTGGAGGACGTCGTACGCGAGGACACCGCGACGACGGGGTGACCGGGAGTCACCGACGTGTACTGCAAGGGCGGATGCCCCGGATTCGCCATGCCCGCAGGGCGGTCCGGGGCCCGCCGGACACCCTTCTCGACACACAATCGGTGGAGCTACTCACGCCATGACGAACAGCAAAGTGGTCCAGCACGAGACCGTACGGAACGTCGATGAGCAACTCGCCTTCGAGACGGTCTGTTTCAGCGACCCGCAGGCACTCGACCGCTATCTGAAGGACACCGCGGGCAGACTCAAGGTACTCCGGCCCGAGTTCTCGACCGACACGGGGTCCGCGTTCTTCACCGGCCCGGACCGGCCGCTGCCGGCGGCCGAGCTCGGCGGGCTGTGGCGCGAGGGCGGCCGGGCCGTCGTCCACGACCACGTCCCGGGCACACCCTACTTCGCCAACGGCGTCGTGGTGGACGGGCAACTGTGCCTCACCGACACCTGGCGCTGCTACACCATGGACGACGGGCCGCGCTCGCTCCTCACCTCGGTGGTGAACGTCCTGCCCGACGCGCCGGAGGTCAAGCTGCTGCGCGACCGGCTGCAGCCACTGGCCGCGGCGACGGCGGACGGCGACGGGCCGGTCTGCTTCGAGGTGGTGCTCGGCGACGACCAGGTCAAGGTGGTGAAGTTCGCGCACCGGGTCGCCGGGGCGCCGCTGCCGGACCTCTGCGCGTTCGTCGGCATCGCCGGCCAGGCCGGGCGGACGGCCGAGACCCCGGACGGGTTCGTGGCCGACTACGCCTTCAAGGTGCGGCGGCGCGGCACGCTGAGGGGGTTCACCGGCCTGGACGAGGTGCGCCGTCTCCCGTCGTACCGCCAGGACCTCTTCATGCCGGCGCTCGGCGATCCGGTCGAGCCCACCGTGGACGAGGGCGCCGGCGCCATCGTCCTGCTCAGGCACGCGGACGAGGACGTCCTCCTCCGCGACCTGGCATTCCTCCAGGAGCTCAACCGCTCCGGGGTGTTCGTCGTCGACTGATCCGACCGACGTCCGCCCCCCTCCTCGCCCCCGCAGACGCGCCGGTGCCGACCGCACCGCCGCGGCGCTGCCTCGCGCCCATCACCCGGTGCGCCTCCCGCGGGCCTCCGGTGGGCCGGTTCTCGTCTACGCAAAGGGAAACAACCATGCCGTACTCGGACTCCATCGCCCCCTCCGACCGACCCGGATCGATCGCGCCGCGGCCGCGGCGGACCGCGAAGCCCAAGCGGATCCTGATGTGCGCCCCCCGGTACTTCGACGTCACCTACTCCATCAACCCGTGGATGCACCCCGAGAAGCCGTCGGACGCCGGGAGCGCGCTCGTCCAGTGGGAGCGGCTGCGCGACCTCTACCGGGACCTCGGCCACACCGTCGAACTCATCGAGCCGATCCCCGGACTGCCCGACATGGTCTTCGCGGCCAACGGGGCCACCATGGTCGACGGCAAGGTCCTCGGCGCGCGCTTCCGCCACATGGAGCGCACCGCGGAGGGCCCCGCCTACCTGGAGTGGTTCCGCGAGCAGGGCTACACCGACGTCCACTGGCCGGAGTTCATCAACGAGGGCGAGGGCGACTACCTGCTGGCCGGACGCCGCCTGCTGGCCGGCACCGGGTTCCGCAGCGACCTCCGCTCGCACTTCGAGGCGCAGGAGTTCTTCGGCGTCCCCGTCACCGGGCTCACCCTGGTGGACCCCCGCTTCTACCACCTCGACACCGCGCTCGCGGTGCTGTCCGACGAGGAGGTCATGTACTTCCCCGGGGCGTTCTCCGCCGGCAGCCAGGCCGTACTGCGCGAACTCTTCCCGGACGCGGTCATCGCGACCGAGGCGGACGCCGAGGTGTTCGGGCTGAACGCCTTCAGCGACGGCCGGCACGTCCTGCTGCCGAGCGCCGCGACCCACCTCGCCGAGGAGCTCCGCACGAGGGGTTTCGAGCCCATCGGCATCGACCTGCCCGAGCTGCTCAAGGCCGGCGGCGGCGCCAAGTGCTGCACCTTGGAACTGCGCGGCTGACGTGCTCTCCAGCGTCTGAGACCCGAACACCGAATCACCGCCCGCACGTTGTGAGAGGACCCGACCGTTGATCACGAAAATCCGCATCGACCGGAACTCCGCCGCCGAGGAGTTCGGCATGCGCTGCCAGCGGATCATCCCCTGGCCCGGTGCCGCCGGGGAGGAGCCGCCGGTCGGTGCCATGGCCTGCTTCCTGCCGGCCGGCAGCAGCTCCGCACCGGACTGCCACGACCAGGACGAGGTCATGATCGTGGTGTCCGGAACCGGCCGGGTCACCCTCGCCGGCGAGGAGACGTCCTGCGGCGCCGGCGACGTGGTGGTGCTGCCCCGCAACCAGGAGCACGTGGTGCACAGCACGGGCGACGCGGAGCTCCAGTGGGTCTCCTTCTACTGGCCGCTGCACGAGCCGGCCAAGGCCGAGGAGGCCTCCGCATGAGCACCACCGAGTGGATCACCGCCACGCCGCCCACCCCCAACGGCCCCCTGCACCTGGGGCACCTGGCGGGCCCCTACCTCGCGGGGGACGTGCTGCGCCGCTTCCTGACCGCCGACGGCGTCGACGTCCGCTACACCACCGGCCTCGACGACCACCAGAGCTACGTGCCGGTGCGCGGGCTGAAGGACGGCGGCCTCAAGGGCGAGGAGGTCGCCGACCACTACGGCGACTCCATCGAGGAGGTCTGGTCCCTGGCCCACGCGGACTTCGACACGGTCGTCCGCCCGCGCCGCACCGCCGGCTACCAGGCCCACGTCCAGGACTTCTTCAAGGAGCTCCACGACGCCGGCCACATCGTCGCGCGCACCCGCCCGCTGCCGTACTGCACCGGCTGCGAGCGCTGGCTGTACGAGGCCTACGTCAAGGGGGACTGCCCGCACTGCGGCTCCGCCTCCAACGGCAACGCCTGCGAGCCGTGCGGCCGCCCCAACGACTGCGGCGATCTGCGCGACCCCGTCTGCACCGGCTGCGGCTCCCCCGCCGAACTGCGCGACTGCGAGCGGCTCTACTTCCCGCTCGCCCCGTTCGCCGAACGGCTCCAGGACTTCTGGCAGCGCGTCGACATGCCGCCGCACCTGCGCGCGCTGTGCGAGCGGATGCTGCACGAGGGGCTGCCCGAGATCGCCGTGAGCCACCCCTCCGACTGGGGCGTGCCGGTTCCCGTCGAGGGCTTCCGGGACCAGCGGGTGTACGTCTGGTTCGAGATGGCCCCGGGGTACCTCGTCGAGTGGGAGCAGTGCGACACCGGCCGCCCGGCCCCCGGCCCCGTGCAGTTCTTCGGCTTCGACAACGGCTACTTCCACGCCGTGCTGAACCCGGCCGCCTTCCTGGCCCGCTCCGCGGACGCGCCGCTGCCCCGCGCCTTCGTCGTCAACGAGTTCTACCGACTGGAGGGGCTGAAGTTCTCCACCAGCCGCGGCCACGCCGTCTGGGCCCGGGACGAACTCGCCCGCACCAGCGCGGACGTCCTGCGCTACCACGTCCTCTCGGACCGCCCCAACGGCCGTCAGACCAACTTCACCCCGGCGGCGCTCGAACGCAGCCGGCAGCACCTCGCCGACGCCTGGGACGGCTGGCTGCACGGCCTGCTGACCACGGTGGCCGAGGACTTCGGCGGCGTCGTGCCCCGGGAGCGCCCGCAGGGAGCGGCCTGGGAGCGGCTGCGGGGCCGGCTGGCCCGTCTGGCCGACGACCTGCGGGAGGCCTACGGGGTGGCGGGTTACGACACCCGCCGCGCGGTCGCCCTGCTCGACGAGGCCGTCGCGCTCGCGACGGACTTCGGGCACGTCCACAGCCACGAGCGGGACCGCCCCGAGGGCGCGGCCGCCCACCGCTCGGCCGTCGTCGCCCAGCTCGCGGTCGCCGTCGGCCTCGCGGCCTGGGCCGCCCCGGTCCTGCCCGCGGCCTCGGCCCGCCTGGCGGAACTCCTCGGTGTCCCGGCGGGCCGCCGGGTGGACGCGGCGGCGATGGCCGCCCCTCCGGCCGGCACCCCGCTCGCCGTGCCCGACTCGGCGGTGTTCGGTGGCTGAGGCGGGCACCACGGCCGACGACCGGGGAACGGGCACCGTGCGCGTCGCGGTCGTCGGCCCGTTCTCCGGTCCGCGCGCCGCCTGGGGCGAGCTGCTCGAAGGCGCCGCGGCGGCGCACGACGGCGTGCGGTGGGAGTTCCACGACGACCGGGGCGACGCGATCGTCGCCCGCAAGGTCGCCGAGACGATCGTCGCCGACGGCGGCCACGCCCTGGTCGTCGGCCACTTCAACAGCGCCGGTGCCCGGCTCGCCCTCCCGGTCTACCGCTGCGCGGGCGTGCCGCTCCTGCTCCCGCTCGCGACCGCGCCGCGCCTGCTCGACGGGCCGGCCGGCGCCGCGCTGCGGTGGTGCCCGGACGACCTGGCCCAGCTCGTCGAACTGCGCTCCGCGATCCGCCGGGCGGGGCACACCCGCCTCGCGGTGGCGGACGACGGCAGCACCTACGGCGCGGTCCTCGCCCAGCTCCTGCGCGGCCTGCCCGCCGACGGTGTGCGGCTCGTGGACGCGGGCGGCGCCGACGCGCTCGTCGTCTGCGGCACCCACGTGGGCGCCGCGCGCGAGGCCCGTGCCCGGCGGGCGGCGGGCTTCACGGGGGCCCTGTACTTCACCGACGACTGCGCGGTCGACGAGTTCCCCGGGCTCCTCGGGGACGCGGGCCACGCGGCGAGCGTGGCCCGGCTGCGCGGCGGCGCCGCCGCCTACGTCGAGTCGGCCCTCGCCACCGCCGCCGCCGTCCTCACCGCACGGCCGGAACTCACCGGGACGGCGCTCCTGGACGCCGTGCGCGCCCACGCGGACCGCCGCTTCACCCCCCAGGGGGACCCGGAACCGAGCGCGGCCGGCACGAGCGGCCCCGGCTGGGAGGTGGTCCCGCTGGACCCGCCCACCCGGCCCACGGCGGCCCGGCACGGTGCCGGGAACGGCGCCGGGAACGACGGCAAGGCCTACGACGTGCTGGTCGTCGGGGCCGGCGTCCTCGGCGCCGCCACCGCCGACCTCCTGGCCCGCCAGGGCCTGCGCGTCGCCATGACGGCCCCGTCCCCCGAGGACCCGGCGGCGACCCGGTACTCGGGCGGGCTCGTCCGGGCCTACGAACCGGACCCGGCCATGCGCGAACTCGCCGTGCGCAGCCACCGGTCGGCCTGGCGCGAAGGCGCCGCCCCGCACGGCCCGAGCGGCTTCCGGCGGACGGGTTCCCTGGTCCTGCTCGGCGAGGCGGACCTGGACGAGGCCGCGAAGGGCGTGGCCGAGCTCACCGGCGCCGGGATCGAGGCCGCCCTCCTCACCCCGCGCGAACTCGACGACCGCTTCCCCGGGCTCCGTACCCGGGACGTGGCCGGCGCGGTGTGGGAACCGGGCGGCGGCTACGCCGACCCGGCCGCCACCTGCCTGCGGCACCGCCGGGACGCCGCCGCGCACGGGGCCTTCGTCCTGCCCGGCCGGGTCCGGCACCTGGACCAGCGGCCGGACCACGTCCACGTCACCCTGGAACAGGGCGAGGTCGGCGCCCGCGCCGTGGTCCTCGCGGCCGGCGCCGGCACCCCGTGGATCCGCGGACACGGCCTCACGGCGACGGCGGACGCGCCCGCCGGGCACCCGCGCACCAAGCGCATCCGCTACGCCTTCTTCCGGCTCCCCGGGAACCCGGCCACGCCGACGGTGGTGGACCTCGTCACGGGGCTGTGGGCGCGCCCCCAGCACACCGGGCTCGGCGCGGGCGGCTGGCTGGTGGGCCGCCCGGCGGACGAGTGGGACGTCCCGCCCGGCGGCGCGGACACCGTCACCGCCGCCCAGGCCGAGCACATCCGCGAAGGTGCCGTACGGCGCTGGCCCGGGCTCGCGCGGGCCGAGTTCCTCGGCGGGCGCCACGGTGTCGACCTGTTCACGGCCGACGGCCGCCCGCTGATCGGCCCGGACCCGTCCGCGCCCCGCGTCGTGTTCGCCACCGGCGGCTCCGGTGCCGGCTTCAAGACCGCTCCCGCGGTGGCGGAGTCGGCCGCCGCCCACGCCCTCGCGGCGCTCGGCTGACCCCTGCGTCCTTCCCCTCCCCCCACACCAGAAGCCCTCTCGCCGGGGCTTCGCGAGCGAGAGACGTTCGACGATGACCTTCCTGAGCTCCCTGTCCGAACTCGACCGGCCGGACTCCGTCCACGACATCGTGGGCGTGGGCTTCGGCCCGGCCAACCTCGCCCTGGCGATCGCCATCGAGGAACACAACGAGACCGTCGCCCCCGACCAGCGGCTGACCGCCGCCTTCCTGGAGAAGCAGCCGTCCTTCGGCTGGCACCGCGGCATGCTCATCGAGGGCGCCACCATGCAGGTGTCCTTCCTCAAGGACCTCGCGACGATGCGCAACCCGAGCAGCCGCTTCAGCTTCGTGTCGTACCTGCACGACCAGGGCCGGCTGGTGGACTTCATCAACCACAAGCTGCTCTTCCCGAGCCGCGAGGAGTTCCACGACTACCTGCGCTGGAGCGCCGCCGGCGTGGACCACATGGTGCGCTACGGCCTGGAGGTCACCGCCGTCGCCCCGGTCGGCGGCGGTACGGAACACGGCCCGGTCCGCGAGGTCGAGGTGACCGCGCGGGGCGTCGACGGCACCGAGCGGGTCACCTACCGGGCCCGCAACCTCTCGATCGGCACGGGTCTCGTCCCCTGCATGCCCGAGGGCGTCGCGCGCTCCGCACGGGTCTGGCACTCCAGCGAGTTCCTGCACCGCCTCGCGGAGTTCCCGGCCACGGCGCCGCGCCGCTTCGTCGTGGTCGGCGCCGGGCAGAGCGCCGCCGAGGTCGCCGACCACCTCCACCGCACCTACGAGGGGGCCGAGGTCTGCGCCGTGCTCTCCCGCTACGGCTACAGCCCGGCGGACGACAGCCCGTACGCCAACCGCATCTTCGACCCGGAGGCGGTGGACCTCTACCACCGCGCGGACCCCTCGGTGCGCCGCCGGCTCATGGACTACCACCGCAACACCAACTACGGCGTGGTCGACATCGACCTCATCGACGAGCTGTACCGGCGCGCCTACCAGGAGAAGGTCCGGGGCGAGAACCGGCTGCGCATCATGGGCACCGCCCGGGTCACGCACGTCGAGGACGGGGCCGAGGCCGTGACCGTCCACGTGCGGAACCTGGCGGACGGATCCGTGGAGCAGCTGACCGCCGACGCCGTCGTGTACGCCACCGGCTACACCGAGCCCGACCCCACCGTGCTGCTCGGCGCCCTGGCCGGGAGCTGCCGGCGCGACGAGAGCGGCCGGCCGCTGGTCCACCGCGACTACCGGATCGACACCGACGAGACCGTCGAGACGGGCTTCTACCTGCAGGGCGGCACGGAACACACCCACGGCATCACCGCGAACCTGCTGTCCATGGTCGCCGTCCGGGCCGGCGAGATCCGGGCCTCGCTGGTCGCCCGCCGCCACGCCTCGGTCACCGTCCCGGCCTGATGGACGCGAGCCGAACGATGCGTCAACAACCTGTGAAGTTCCGCATCCTGGGGCCGGTCGAGCACCACGACGGGGAGAACTGGGTCGCCGTCAAGGCCGCCAAGCAGCGTGCGCTCCTGGCCGTCCTGCTCCTGAACGCCAACCATCTGGTACCCGCACCGCAGTTGCACGCGGAACTGTGGAGCGACGGGCCGTCGAGCCACGTGGGCAGCCTGCTCGCCGGCTGTGTGTGGCGGCTGCGCGCCGCCATCGGCGACCCGGAGGGAAAGGTTCTCCTCACCCGCCCCGCCGGGTACCAACTGGCCGTGCCGGCCGGCGGACTCGACCTGCACGAGTACGAGTCGCTGGTCGCCGCCGGCCGCACCCAGCGCGCCGCGGGGAACCCGGTCGAGGCCCTGAGCTCCTTCAGTGCCGCGCTCGACCTCTGGCGGGGCGCTCCCCTCGCCGACGTCGCCCTCACCTCCTCGATCATGGCCGAGTCCGCGCGCCTGGAGGAGTCCCGGCTGGCGGTGATGGAGGCGAAGCTCGGCGTCCAGATCGCCCTCGGGGAACACGAGGACGTACTGCCCGAGCTCAAACTCCTGGTCGCCCAGCACCCGTTGCGGGAACGGCTCCACGAGTACCTGATGACGGCGCTGTACCGGACCGGGCAGCAGGCCGAGGCGCTGGGGGTGTACCGGGACCTGCACCACCTGCTCGCGGACGAGTTGGGCATCGACCCGAGCCGGCCGCTGCGCGAGCTCCAGCAGCGCATCCTGGAGGAGGATCCGAGCCTCAACGACCGGGCCGCCCGCCACGAGGTGACGGTGACGGCGGCCGCTCCCGGCGGGCCGGCGGCGGCCGCGGAGGCTGCGCCGCGCCTGCTCCCGCGCCGGCGCGTGCCGTTCGTCGGCCGGACGGCCGAACTCGACGAGCTGGTCGGGCTCCTGGCCGAGGGACGCCCGGCGGTCGCGATCCACGGGCCGGCCGGGTCGGGCAAGAGCGCACTGGCCGTCGAGGCCGCGCACGCCGCGGCGGGCGACTTCCCCGGCGGGCAGGTCCACCTGGACCTGCGGGGCACGGCGGGCACCCGCGCGCTGCGGCCCGAGCAGGCGATGGAGCTGATGCTGGCCTCCTTCGGGATGGAGCGGGGCAGCGAGGAGGCGGCAGCGCTGCGCACCGGGTCCGGTCCGGCCGGGCGCCGGGCCCTGGTCGTGCTCGACAACGTCCGGGACTCCGCGCAGATCCGGGAGCTGCTCCCGGCGGCGCCCGGCATCACGTTCCTCATCACCAGCCGGTCGCCCATCGCGGGGGTGGACGGCCTCACACATCTGCGCCTGGGAGGGCTGACCGAGTCCGCCTCGATCGACCTGCTCAGGCAGAGCGTCGGCGTGCCGCGCATCGACGCGGAACTCTCCGCCGCCGCCTCACTGGTCGAGTCCTGCGACCACCTGCCCTTCGCGCTGCGGCTCGCCGCGGACCGGCTCGCGACCCGGCCCGACTGGACGGTCGCGGACTTCGCCCGGTACGTGGCCGAGCCGCACCAGCGGCTCGACTTCCTGGCCGACGGCAACGTCAGCCTGCGGGAGTCGCTGATGGCGAGCGTCCGCCTCCTGACCGACGGGGCCGACGGAGCCGACGGGAGCGACGGGGCCGACGGGAGCCACCGGTCCGGCGGGACGGACGCGTCGGCGCTGACGGCGCTGCGCCGACTGGGCTTCCTCGACCGGGCCGTCGTCACCGTCGCGGCGCTGGCCGTGCTTCTCGGCAGGGCCGAGGGCGAGGCCCACCGGGTCGCCGAACGGCTCGTCGACGTCGGGCTCCTCGAGTCGCTGGCGATCGACCGCTACCGGGCTCCGCAGAGCGTCCGGGCGCTGGCGCGGGAGATCGCGGCCTCGGACCACATCGCGGGCTCGGAGCACGAGGACGCCGAGGCCGTCCGGCGCGTCGTCGACCACGACGCCGGCGCCGCAAGGGACCAGGCGAGGGCGAGGCTCACGGCCCTGGTCCCGCGCGACCGGACCGGGGCCCAGGCCGAGCCGCTCGGCGGAGCGCGGTACGTGTTGAGCGCGAACGGGTCCCGCTCGGCACGCGCGGCGTCCTAGGCCGGCCACGGCCGGCGGGGAAGGGGCCCGGACGGGTGACAGCCGTCCGGGCCCCTTCCGTCCCGGCCTCCTCCGTGGAGGCCCTTCCGTCCGGGAGGGGTCGCGGGGGAAGGGCCTACCACGCGGCGAGCGCGGACCGGGTCCGCACCCGTACGCCGCCCACCGGCCGGTCCAGGTCCTCCCCGGCCGCGACCAGGACCTCGTCCATGTCGCGCAGCATCCGCAGCACGGTCTCCTCCTCGTACGCCTCGGTGTTGTACTCGGTCTCGGAGAGGATCCCGTCCTCGCCGTCCCAGTAGCCGACGACCATGTCGGCGCGGGCGGCGCGGTTCGGCGTCTCCAGCATGGTCAGGCGGACGTCGCCGAGGCTGAGGTTGCGACCGATCGGCCCGAGGTAGTTGAGGGTCAGCTTGACGTTGGTCAGACGGGACCGGGTCTCCTCCGGGAGGTTCGCGTGCACGACCGGGAACGGCACGCCCTGGCGGCCCAGCACGTCCCAGGTCGCGTCCCGCGCCGCCCCGATCACCTCACGGATCGACGCCCCGTCGTCGACCGTGGCACGGACCAGGCAGGCGTTGCTGACGAGTCCGACCAGTGCCAGCTCGCTGCGGGTGGTCCGGTTCATGCTGCGGACCCCGATGGTCGACTCGCGTACCCCGCCCCGCGCCAGGACGATCTGCCAGGCGGCCAGCATCACGGCGAACGGGGTGGCGCCGAGTTCCTGGGCCAGTGCCGAACGCGCCGCGTCGGCCCGCTCGCTGAACCGGTAGCGCACGGTCGTGCCGGGATCCCCGACCGCCGTGGGCCGGCCGAGTTCACGGTCGTGGGCGACCGTGCCGAGGGTGACCCCGTCGAGCGCCGTGCGCCAGTGGTCGATGGTCCGCCGCCATCGGCCCTTCGCCTCCTCGGCGCGCAGCTTCTCGGCGTACTCGTGGAAACTGACGGCGTCGTGGGCGAAGAACGGCTTCTCGCCCCGGGTCAGGCTCACGTACGCGGCGGAGAGCTCCTCGAACAGGACGGTCATCCCCCAGCCGTCCACCGCGATGTGATGGATCGTCAGGATGATCTCCTCCTGGGCGCCGATCCTGACCAGGGCCAGCCGGCCCACGGGGCCCGCCTCCAGGTGGAACTCCCGCAGGTGCAGTTCCGCGGCGACGCGCGCGAACTCCTCCGCGGCCCGGCCGGCCTCCGGCGCGTCCGGCTCGATCAGCTGCGCGACGGCGTCCACGGTCGGCTCGGTGATCATCTTCAGCTCGCCGTCGAGCTCCTCGAACCGGGAGCGCAGGCTCTCGTGACGGTTCGTCACGACCTGCCAGGCGGCGGCGAGCGCGTCGAAGTCGACGCGGCCGGCGCACCCCAGACGCCAGGTGACGTGGTACACGGACCTGTCCCTGGCGGTCCGCAGGGCGCGCCACCTGGCTGCCTGCTGGGCCGTCGCCGGGATGGTCAGGGATCTGGCGGTCACGCTCGTCTCCTCGGTCACTGGGCGGCCCGTACGACCGGCCGGGTCGGGCACCGGACGCACGTCAGTGCGCCAACTCTTCGGTGAGCCGCTTGCGGTCCACCTTCCCGACGGTGGTCAGCGGGAGCGAGTCGCGGTGGTGGTAGCTCCGCGGACGCATGTAGCGGGGCAGGGCGGAGACCAGCTCGGCGAACTCCTCCGCCGGGACCTCCTTGCCCGTGTACACGGTGCGCAGCTCGTTCTCGCCGTCCGCGGCCGGCACGACGAGGACGATGGCCTCGTCGATCGACAGGTGGCAGCGCAGCGCCGTCTCGATCTCGCCGAGTTCGATCCGGTTGCCGCGGATCTTGACCTGTCCGTCGATCCGCCCGAGGTGGAACAGTTCGCCGTGCTCGAGCCGGCACCGGTCGCCGGTGCGGTAGTAGTGCTCCGGCGTGAGCGGCTCCCGTCCGTCGTGGAGGCGGCCGCGCCGCGGGCCGCCGTCCGGGCCCGGCTCCATGCGGACGAAGCGCCCGACGTTGTCGTCCGGGTCCAGGTAGCCGGGGAAGCGCTGGGGTCCCCGTACGCACAGCTCCCCGTCGTCGGTGGGCCGGAGGTCCTCGTCCAGCAGGAGCCAGTCCATGTGCGGGTTCGGGATCCCGATCGGGAGGGACCGGCCGGTGGTCTCCGGCCAGTCGGCCCGATCCCGCGGCACCGCGTACCCGGTGATGACGATCGTGGTCTCGGTCGGGCCGTAGCAGTTGCTGATGACCGCGTTCGGCGCCGCGGCGGACCAGGCCTCGGCCTGGTCGAAGGCGAGCCGTTCCCCGCCGAACATGGCCCGCCGCAGCGTCGGCATGCTCCCGGGGGCGAGCGCGCGCAGGCGCTTGGCGAAGGAGATGACGGACGGCACCGACATCCAGTGGGTGATCCGCTTGGCGTTGATGAACCGCACCGGGGTGAACACGTCGCCGTGCTGCGCCACGCAGAGGGTCGCTCCTGAGCCCCAGGTGGCGAAGATCTCGGACACCGATCCGTCGAAGGACATCTCGAAGGACTGCGAGACCCGGCAGCCGGGGCCGAGTTCGTAGCGCGCGATGGTGTCCGTGAGGAACGCGTTGATGCTGGCGTACCGGATGGGCACGCCCTTGGGCCGGCCGGTGGTCCCGCTGGTGAAGATGATGTACGCGGTGTCGGTCTCCGCCGGGTGGCCCTGGTCCGGGATGTCGTCCGAGGGCTCGGGGGCGAGCAGGGGGCGCCACTTGTCGCCCGTCATGTCGAGCAGCGCCACTGCGCAGTCGCTCCGGTACTCGGCCGCGCCGTCGCCCGCGTTGTCGTCGAACACCGTGAGGCTGAGCCCGCCCTCCTCGGTGATGTCCAGGTTGCGCGACGCCGGTGCGGCGGGGTTCAGCGGCACGACGGTCGCGCCGAGCCGCTGCGCCGCCAGGTAGGCGACGTAGCTGACCGCGGTGCGCGAGGTGAGCAGGCCCACCCGGCCGGGCCGGCCGCCCGCCGCCTCGACCATCCGGGCCGACATCCACTCGGCGGCGGCCCGCAGTTCGGCGTAGCTGAGGGTGACGTCGAGCACCTCGAGGGCCGAGGCGTCCGGATTCGCCTCGGCCGAGGCGCGGAACCAGTCGTAGAGGGAACGGGTCGTCATGGTGCCTCCCTTTCGGAGGAGTCGCTGGTCGGGAGGTCGCGTGGACCGGGAGGGCGACGGAGCGGCCTGCCGCCCGCCTCCGAACGTGCCGTCGGGCCCGTCACCACATGAACTGTCCGCCGTCCACGACGAGCTTCTGTCCCGTCATGTAGGCGCTGTTCGGGCCGACGAGGAACTCCAGGGCGTCCGCGATCTCGTCCGGGTCGGCGATCCGCCGCTGCGGGATCTCGGCGAGCATCCGGCGTCGGGAGTCCGGATCGTTCAGGTTGAACCGTTCGACCAGTTCGTCGGTCTCGGTGTTGCCGGGAATCAGGCAGTTGACCCGGACGCGGGGTGCCAGTTCCAGCGCGAGGCACTTGGTCAGGTGCAGCAGGCCCGCCTTGCTCGCGCAGTAGTTGGCGCCGTTGAGGCGGGGGCGGATGCCCGTGGTGGCACCGACGTTGACGATCGTCGCGTCGGCGCCCGAGGCGACCATCGCCGGGGCGAGCGCGCGGGTCAGGTAGAAGACGCCGGAGAGGTTGGTGTCGATGACCCGCCGCCAGTCGTCGTGGCTCATCTCCAGGAACGGGCGGTCGATGTTCATCCCGGCGTTGTTCACCAGGACCGTCGGCGGCCCGTACCGCGCCAGGACCGCCTCGGCGGCCGCGGCCACCGCGGTCCCGTCGGACAGGTCCACCCGCACGGTGTCCAGCCGGGGGCCCAGCTCCCGCTCCGCCGCGCGCGCGCCTTCCTCGTCGGACCGGTACAGCGCGCTCACCCGGAAGCCCAGCTTCACCAGCCGGCGGCTGAACGCGAGCCCGATGCCGCGGGTGCCGCCGCTGACGACGGCCACCGGGGGCCGGGCCGTCGCGGTCGTCGCCGTTTCCTCTGTCATCGCTCGTCCTGGTTCTCGTCCTGGTCGTGGAACGTGTGAATGGCCGTGGCCAACTGGGGGAGGTGCGCGGGCTCGAGGACCTCGTAGTGGCCGGCGTCGAGGCGGACGACGTCCAGGTGCGGCGCGAGCTCCCGCCAGCGCCGTACGGCGTCCTCCCGGCCGTCCTCGTCGTACGGGGAGCACACGAGGAGCAGCACCCGGCCCGGGTAGGGCGACTCGGCCCGGTAGTCGGCGAGGGCGGCGGCCTGCGCCGCGAGGGTGCGCAGCACCCGGCCGACGGTCCGCGGATCCGCCTTCGGGCCGAGGTCGGCCACCATCCTGTCCGCGATCTCCTCGTCCTCGCCCGGGCCGGGCACCCGGGGCAGTGGGGAACTGTCGATGACCACGAGATCGGGCCGGTGTCCGGCCTCGGCGAGCCTGACGCAGAGCTCCCACGCCACGACGCCGCCGAGCGACCAGCCGACCACCAACCGCGGCGCCGCGGCCGTCGCGGCCGTGGCGGCCGTCGCCCCGACGATGTCGAGGACCGACGCGGCCATCTGCGCGACCGAGGTCTCCGGCTCCTCGCCCGGCATGAGCCCCAGGGGCCGCACGAAGTCCACGGCACGGGACCCGCCGAGCAGCGAGGCCAGCTGCAGGTACGGGGTGAGGCCGCCGCCGGCTCCGGGCAGGAGCAGGCAGCCGGGGCGGTCCTTGCCCCGGGCCATCCTGACGAGCCGGCCGGGCGCCGCCGCGGCGGTCATGCCCGGGCCCCGTCCGCGTCGCCGTCCTCTCGGCCGTCCTGCGCGTCCTCGTCCTCCGGGGCGTCCCGCGCGTCCTCGGCCAGGCCCGCGCGGACGAGTTCGGCGAGCGTCGCGATGGTGGGCGAGCGGAAGAACTCGGGCACCGGGACGGCCGTGCCGTACTCCTCCTCGATCTCGGCGAAGGCCGCGAAGATGTTCAGGGAGTGGGCGCCGTAGTCGATCAGGGACCGGTCGCGGGCGATGCCGTCGGTGTCCAGGATCGACGACCAGATGGCGGCCAGCCCGCGCTCCAGCTCGGAGGCGTAGGCGACCGTGGTCGTGGCCGCGCTCGTCCTCCGCTCGGCGATCAGCCCCTCCGCCAGGGTGACCAGGGCGTCCCGGTCGGTCTTGCCGGTGCGCGAGGTCGGGATCCGGTCCGTGTCGAGGATCCAGGACGGCGCCATGTACGACGGCAGCGCCGCGGTGATCCGGGCCTGGACCTCCGCGTGGTCGGGCTCGGCGCCGGGCTCCGCGAGGAGGAAGAGGACCAGTTCGCGGTCGGCTCCGAGCCCGCGCGCCACGGCGACGGACTGCCGGACGCCGGGCGCGGCGTTGGCGACCGCCTCGATCTCGCCGAGTTCCACCCGGTACCCGCGGATCTTCGTCTGGCTGTCCTGCCGGCCGAGGAAGACCATCGTCCCGTCGGCGTCGCGCACCACCTGGTCACCGGTGCGGTACATGCGCGCGGTGCCGTCGGCGGAGAACCGGTCGGGCAGGAAGCTCGCCGCGGTCCGCTCCGCGTCGAGGTAGCCGTCCGCGGGGCTGACGCCCCCGAGGTGGAGCTCGCCCGGCACGCCGACGGGTGCGAGGTGGCCCGTCACGTCGACCACGTACGCCACCACACCGGGCAGGGGGCGGCCGATCGGTGCGTGGGCGGGCCAGTCGGGGTCGTCGCCCCGCAGCTCGTGCACCGTGGCGGCGTTCGTCTCGGTCGGGCCGTAGAGGTTGACGAGGACACACGCCGGGTGGTCGGCGAAGAACCGGCGGATCTCGTCGTCGACGAGCAGCTGCTCACCGGAGACGCAGACGCGCCGCAGGTCGGGGAAGCGGGCCGAGGCGCGCTGCGCGGCCTGGACGAACGGGCGCAGGGCCGCCACCGGCAGGAAGACGTGGCTGACCCGGGTCTCCTCGACGCGGCGGACCAGCGCCGGGAAGTCCCGCCGGTCGGCGGGCTCGCGGGAGACGACGGTGCCGCCCGAGGCGAGCGTCGGAACGATCTCCTGGAAGGAGACGTCGAAGCCGAGCGGCGCGTACTGGAGGAAGCGCGTCGTCGCGCCGTGCTCCAGGGCGGAGATCTGCCACGCCGCCAGGTTCAGCAGCGGCCGGTGGCCCATCACCACCCCCTTGGGGGTGCCGCTGGATCCCGAGGTGAACATCAGGTACACCGCCGAGTCCGCGGAGCCGCCCGGGGCGCGGGGCCCGTCCCCGGGGACGGAGAGTTCGGCCAGGCCGGTGGTGCGCGTCCCGGGGAGGTCCAGGCCGTCGCCGACGATCAGGCGGCAGCCCGCCCGGTCCACCATGTGGGCGAGGCGCTCGGCCGGCAGGCTCGGGTCCAGCGGCAGATAGGTGGCACCGCAGCGCAGGACGGCGAGGATCGCGGTCGTGGCGTCGCACAGCCCGCCCAGGGACAGGCCGACGACCTGCCCCGGCGTGACGCCCTGCCGGGCCAGTCCGTCCGCGGCCCGCTCGGCGGCGGCCAGGAGTTCGCCGTACGTCAGCTCGCGCCCGGGCTCCTCGACGGCGATCGCGTCGGGCGTGCGCCGGGCGGCCCGCTCGATCCACTCGGTGAGACCGCGGGCCGGCGCCGGACCGCCATCGCCCGCCGACTCGACTGGGGGGTACGGGAGTTCACTGTCGACGAAGAGCTCGGCCAGCGAGCGGGTGCCGTCCTCGAGGGCGCGTCGCAGTGCCGTGCGCAGCGACGCGAGCAGCGCCTCCGCGACCGGCTCCGATATCAACTGCAGGTCGTACTCGAGCTCCAGCAGCCATCGGCCGTCCACCTTCGTGGCGCCGAGCCACAGGTCGAACTTCGCCGTTCCGTTGCCCGGTTCCCGCACCCCGAGGACGGCGCCGTCCGAGGTGCCTTCGAAGGTGTCCTGCATCGCGAGCATGCAGGAGAACAGGGGGTTGCGGTTGCTGGTGCGGTCCTGCCCGACGTTCGCCACGAGCTGGTTGAGCGTGACGGCGACCCTGGCGCGGCAGTAGTCGACGGCTTCCCGGACGGTCCCGGCGACGTGCTCGTCCACCGTGCGCGACCAGTCCACGTCGACCGTGACGGGCAGGGTGTTGACGAAGAAGCCGCAGAGGTCGTACGCGCGGACGGTGCGCCGGGCCGACAGCGGGCTGCCGATCAGGACGGTGGACACACCGCCGTGCCGGGCGAGGACGGCCCCGTACACGGCGCTGAGCAGGACGAACGGCGTGACGGAGAGCCGCTTGCAGGCCTCCTGGAAGGCGGCCGTCTCCTGCTCGCCGAGCAGCCAGGAGAGGCGCCCACCGGTGAAGTCCGTCTCCTCCGGCCGCCCCGGCCGGGGATTCAGCACCAGCGGCGGGACGTCACGCAGCCGCTCGGCCCAGACCTCGGCCTGCTCGGCCGTCTCCGGCGAGCCGGAGGCCCGGTTCTGCGCCTCGAGCTCCCGGACGAAGGCGGACTCGCGTGCCACCCGCAGCACTTCGACGGCCTCGGCGGTGGGCTTCGAGGTCAGCGCGGACTCCAGGTCACGGACGAGCGGCTCCGCCGAGACGCCGTCCCCGATGAGGTGGTGGCCGCACATCACGAGGACGGCCGCAGAGCCGTCGGCGGCGCGCACGAGCCCGAACCGGTAGGCCGGCCCCGCCGCGAGGTCGAACGGACGCCGTCCTAGCCGCTCCGCCAGGGCCTCGACGGCTTCGGCGTACCCGCCCGGCGCCACCTCCACCCGCTCGCACGGCACCTGCCCCGGCTCCGGCGGCGGGGTGAACCTGGCGTGCATCCGCGGCAGGTGACCGAAGACCTGACGCAGCGCCGGCTGGACCGTGACCAGGACGGTGAGGGCGTCGCCGACGGCGTCGTCCGAGACCCCCGGGTCGAGGTCGAACAGCATGGTCTGGTTGTAGATCTCACGGGCCGACACCCTGCTGTCGACGACGAGCAGCCCCTTCTGGGGGTCCGTGATCGGCAGCAGGGCGGGGCCCGCCGTGCCGACGGCCGAGTCGTCCTTCAGCATGCGGCACCGGGCTCGTCCGCGCCGGCCGGGAGCAGGCTGGTGAGCCAGACCTTGAGGTCCCCGACGGTCCGTACCTCGACCAGGCCCGCGGCGTCGATCTCCACGTCCTCGTCGGCGATCTCGACGGCGAGGCGCAGGAGCGACAGCGACTCGAGGCCGGCCTCCTGGATCAGCGTGGAGTCGTCGAAGTCTGCCGTGGCATATCGCGCGATCGTCGAATCAAGGTCTGGCGGTGTGGTCAGCACGTTGTCTCCACCTCATGCCGATGGCTCGTACGCCGAGCGCGGGTCCGCTCGTGCAACAGGCAGCGGTGTGTGCGGCCCGCGAAGAGGCTCCGCCGGGCGCTCGCGCCGCCTGCACGGCCATCATTCCGAGCCGAGTTGTTCGCTCGATGTGCTGTCGATGCGCCTGCCCTGTGAGCACCCGGGGCGGGGACGGAGACCGCGGTGGATCCGCTCACCGCACCCCCGCCGGGCCGAACCCCCGGGTCAGCGCTCGCACCCCCGGGCCTTCAGCGGGACGGCGGACAGCTCCGGGCATCGGCCGCCATCTTCAGGGCGCCAGAGACCAGATCGGTACGCATGTGGTCGGCGATGGACCAGCCGTCACAGGCCGGTCAGACGCTTGCGGACCACGGCTTCACGCCCGACAACGGCGTGGTGTACCGAGCGTGAGACCGGTTCCTGGTCGCATCAGCACCGCTCACTGGGCATTTGTGGGGTCCTTGCGGAGGAGCTCCTCGGCAGTGCAGGTCTGGTCGAGGTCCCGGACCAGACAGATGCTGAAGCCTCGGTCGTCACGCTGGATCCTGGCTATGAGGTTGCACTGGTTCCCGCTGGTGTTCGCCGCCACCCCGAACCGCTTGCCCTCGGTCGCCGAGTCCGACTCCGTGAAACTGGTCGGCGATCCGTCCTGCACCCAGAAGCTCCACTTGCCGGCGGTCACAGTTGTCGTGCACTTGTAGTCGGGCACCGCATGGTCGATCCCGCTTGCCGTCAGGCCATGGCTGTCCGAGAGGTGCATCCTCGCGCCTCCCGCGTTGCTCCAGTCCCCGACCAGCTCGGCCTGCTTAATCACGGCCGTCTCGCCGCCGGCGGCGGCGCAGGACGTGCACGCGAGAACCAGGCACCCGAGGACCAGCGCCGCCCGACCGGACGCCCTGTTGAGCCGACGAGTCGGGCTGTGCGCCCTGTCATCGTGCCGGGACGACAGCCGACCCCCACGGCGGGCTTCGGCCAGGCTCTCATACGTCGCTTCCATATCCGTTTCCCCACCACATCAGTTTGAGAGTGCCGCCGCGAGCACCGCGACGGCAGACCGCGGCGAGCGCCGGCACTTGGTCCGGCCAGCCTGCCACATCTATTGAACACGTTCAATTTAAGCTTGATGGATCCGTTCAACCGACCCCGAGAGCCGCCCCGGGCCGCCCGAAGGGCCGCCCGGGGCACTCGGAGAACGACACGGCGGATCTCCGCCCGAACCGAGCTGCCACCAGCGCGCGAACACGGCAACCGGTCCCGGCCGCCGAGGAGGCCGACGGCCGGGACACGTCCGAGTGGAGCAGACTATTCGCTGGGGAGGAGGACGGCCCGATATCCCCACTCGAAGTGGCCCCTTATCGCCTTACCCGGACCCTGTACGCGACCCAGAGGGGTCTGGAAGGTGAGGTTCCATCCGCGGGGCGGCATCTTGGTTGCGGAGTTCAAGTCCCAGTCGTTGTCGACCGTGAAGTGCATGTTCACGACACGATACCCGTCATTTCTCGACTGAACGCTGTCGATCTGACCGTAGACCGTGAATGATCCGATCACGGCCTTGGATTCTCTGGAGCCGATTGCCCCATTGGTCAGTGTGCCGAGGATATCGGTGGTAATGCCAAAGATTTTTACGTCGAAAGGGCCTACGTCCTCATAATCCCTATGGTCCTCTTTACCGATCGCCGCGTCCCCCTTCTTCTTGTAGTTCTCGACCAACCTCGACCTAAGCTCTTCGACCTCCTCCGTGTCAGCGAGGTCCATCAGCAGTGGATCGCCCGCACCGAAGTTCACGACGTCGGGGTTGTCGAAGGCGTTGAGCACCCAGGCGCGCAGGACGTCGTGGGCGCTGTCGTTGTTGCGCGGGTAGTTCGTCACGCTGTAGATCCCACATCCGACCGAGACACAGACCCGGCTGACTTCGTCAACCTTGTCGGCCATGGCGCAGACCTTCTTCGATCCACAGGCGTCGTCCGACTGCGCGGGCTGCGCCGCCGGCTTCTTGAGGCCCGGGATACCGGAGCTCGTGTTCTGCGCCGGAGGCTGGTAGGGCGGGCGCGTCTTGGTGATGGTGACGGTCCACGCTCCGTGGTCCGAGGTCCAGACCTCCTGGACCTTCTCGCCGGTCGGGGTCTGGCAGGCGGCGAAGCCGCCGCAGGTGCCCTCGGGACGCAGTCCGCTGGGGTCGCTGAGGTTGACGGGGTTGTTGTTGCTGTAGGTGTAGCCGTTGATCTGTTGCGGATCGGTGGGGTCGAGGACGGGGTCGACGGAGATGAAGCGTCCGTTGGCCGCGTCGTATTCGCGGGCTCCGAGGTGGGTGAGGCCGGTGGTGGCGTCGTTGGTGCCGCCGACGAAGCCTCGTTCGGTGGGCCAGGAGGCAGGCTTCTTGCCTCGGGGGGTGCCGAAGGCCGTGGTGTCGCCTCGGGTGTAGGCGAGGTTGTCGGCGCTGATGGTGAGTTGGGCGGTTCCCTGCTGGTCGTTGATGAGGTAGTTGAGGGTTCCGTCGGAGGCCTTGACGATGGTGGCGTTGGCGACGGCGATGTAGCGGGTGCCGGTGACCTTGTTGGCGGTCTTGTCGAGCTTGAGTTCCTGGCCGTCGAGGTAGAGGGTCACCGAGTCGGGCTCGCGGCGCAGGAGGCGGTTGCCGTTCCCGTCGTAGAGGAAGGTGGTGCTCTTGCCCGCGGTGGTGGACTTGGCGAGGTGGCCCTCGGTGTCCCATTCGAGGGTCTGGTCGCCGTCGGCGGTGACGCGGCGGACGGTGTTGCCGGCCTCGTCGTAGGTGAAGGAGTCGGTCCGGGCGCCGGTGCCGGTGATGTCGACACGGCTGAGTGCGTGGGGTCGGGTGCCTCCGGGGGCGGGGTAGGTGGAGGTGCGCTGGGTCTGGTCGCTCGGCGGGTTCTGGGGGGTCTGGGTGAGCTGGCTCCAGGGCAGCCAGGTGGCGGTGGAGTAGGCCCGCTTGGTGTAGTTGAGCGTTCCCCCGGCAACCGTGATGAGCTTCAGGTCCCCGCCCGAGCTGACGACCGCCGCCGACGTGGGCTGGTTGAGCTGGCCGACGCTCTGGCTGACGTTGCCCCAGCTGCCCCAGGTGCCATCGGACTTGCGGATGGTGTGCCAGACGTTTCCGCCGGCGATGGCGGCGACTTCGAGGCCGGCGCCGGTCGCGGTGGCGGTGATGCCGGTGGGCGAGCTGAGAGCGCCGGTGGCGCCGTAGACGTCGCCCCACTTCTGCCAGACGCCGTTGCCGAAGCGGATGGTGTGCCAGAGCCTGTCGCCCGCGACCATGATGACCTCGAGGCCGGAACCGGTGGCCGCGCTGGCGACACGGGTGGCTCCGGTGAGGCTGCCGGTCTCGCCGTAGACGTTGCCCCAGCCCGCCCAGACGCCGTCGGGCCTGCGCAGGGTGTGCTTGAGCACGCCGTCGGACAGGGCGAGGACCTCCAGGCCGGAGGCGGTCGCGGACAGTGACAACTGGCTGGGGTTGGCGATGGGTCCCACCACGCTGGTGACGTCGCCCCACCCTCCCCACTTGCCGTCTGCACCGCGCAGGGTGTGCCAGACCCGGCCGCCGGCGATGGCCATGATCTGCAGGGTGTTGTCGGCCCAGGTCGCCGCGACGAAGTCGACAGGGGCGGGCAGTGGCCCTGCCTGGGTCTTGTGCAGGTTCTCGAAGTTGGCCCAGGTGCCGTCGGCACGCTGCTGGGAGAGGTAGACCTGGCCGTCGGCTACCGCGACGGCGCTGGTCTGGCCGTCACCGGCGATGGCGACGGAGGTCACCTTGCCGGTGTCCATCAGCGGGCCGGGGGCGGCGCCGAAGGTGCGGTTGGTCGCCTGGGTGCGGTTGCCGGCCGCGTCGTAGGTGTAGCTGCTCCAGTACGGGTCCACTCCGCCGACATGGGGCTCGCCGGTCGGGGTCGGCTTGGCCACGCAGTCGTCGGTCGCCGACCAGGCGTTGGTCAGGCGCTGGGCGAAGTCGTACATGTAGCACTGGGTGTCCGTGACAGAGGCGTCGTCCCGGTCATCGCGAACCCGGGTGATACTCCCGACCGGATTGTAGGTGTAGGTCTTCTTGTCGAGGGTCTGCGGTCCGCTCTCCTCCCGGTCGGTCTGGACTACCGCGAGGCGCTGGGTGGCGTTCTCGTAGTCGTAGGTCTGGACCGTCCTGGACCCGGCCTTGCCGAGGGTGCTCTGCTGGAGTTGGCCCAGCGGCGAGTAGGAGTTGCCCAGAGAGTACACCCGGCTGCCGCCACTCACCGAGGTGGGCAGGCCCAGCGGCGTGTACCCGTGGTGAACGGTCTCCTGCGCGAGTCCACCGCCGGCCGGGTAAGTGGTGTTGTCCACCAGGCCAACGTTGGGCGTGTAGGTCTGGGAGGTGGCGTAGGTGCCGGCGAGGAGTCCTTCGCTGTCCGGAATGGTGACGGCGGTTCCGGTGGGCCGGGCCGCGCTGTCGAACCCGGTGATGCCGGTGGTGTAGGCCTTGCCGTTCTCGTAGCGGGTGCTACCGGTGGCCAGGCCGTTGCTGCCGGGCAGGGTGTCGTAGGCCCACTCGGCGAGCTTCGTCCCCGTGGTGGAGCCGTCGAACATCGCCGTCTTGCGACCGAGGACGTCGTAGGCGTACGCGAGCGTCCTGCCCCGGGCGTCGGTAACGGCGGCGAGCGTGCCGTCCGCGCCGTAGGTACTGGTGGTGGCGCCCTTGTCCGGGTCGACGGCTTTGGTCTGACGGCCGAGCAGGTCGTACTCCCAGGCCCAGACGTTGCCTGCGGGATCGACAAGCCTCGCGAGCTTGCCGGCGGCATCGTATGTGTACTTCAGCGCTTCGTAGGCTGAGGTCGGAGCATCGTAGTCCGGGCTCCCGCTCTTGTAGTGCCGCACCTCCGAGGGACGCCCGTGCGCGTCGGTGACGGTGAGCGTGGGGGTGCCGCCGTCGGGCGGGGTCGTCGCCACCCAGTTCACGCCGTAGCGCGTGACCGTGCGCCACTTCTCCACGTTCAGCGACTTGAAGACGGCGGCGGTGGGCCGGTCGAGACCGTCGAACTCGGTCTCCGTCTGGGACGGGACCTTGTTGTCCAGCCCGATCCACAGCGCCGCTTCCGGAGCACCGTCGGCGTGGTACGCCGCGTTGGCCCGGTAGACCCGGCCGTGGCTGTCGTAGAAGCTGTCGGTGATGTTGCGGCCGCCGTTGTGGGCATCGGTGCCGCCGTGTGCCTCCTCCTGGACCTGGCGCGGGCGGAGCAGGCCGTCGTACAGAGAGATGCTGGTGCGGTAGTCGCCGCCTTCCAACAGGGTCCTGGTGGTGACAGCGGGCTGCTTGCCCGCTTCGATGGTGTAAGCGTACGTCTCGCTGGCCGAAGCGCTCTTGTCCCGGCCCGGCTTCCACACGGCCGTGGTACGCCCCATCGCGTCGTAGTCGATGTACGTGGTGCGGTTGTTGGCGTCGACGACCTTCACCGGGAGGGCCCGCAGGCCGTCGTAGGTGGTGGTGACCGTGAACTGCTTGGCGTTGGTCGACTGGACGACCGTCGGCTGGGATCCGCTCGCCGGGGTGTACGAGGTCGTGGTCTCCGCGTTGTTGGCGCCCTTGACGGAGGTCACCCGGCCGTACTGGTCGTACGCGGTGGTGGCGGCCGTCAGGTAGTGCGGGGTGGTGCCGTCGTAGCGGTCCAGGGCCTGCACCGTGGTGGCATAGCCCTTGCCCGGCTCCGGCGCGCTCCCCACGGGCCGGCCGTCGTAGGCGGTACGGGTCTCACTGGTGACGGTGGCCGACGTGGCGGCCGTCGAGCAGAGCGTGCTGGTGATCTGGACGGACTGCGGGTAGGCGATCAGCCAGTTGACGGTGTCCGGGGCGACATAGGCGGTGCGGGTGCACTGCTCGTCGCCAGAGACGCTCGTGTCGCCCTCGTCGGAGACGGTCCTGATCTGCCCGTAGTCGTCGAAGGTACGGCTCAGGCTGACGGTCCGCGCGGTGCCGCCGTCCGGCTGGAACGCCCTGGTGGTCTCGCTCTCGGTACGGACCATCGCGGCGGTCAGCGGCGGCAGGGCCGCGGCCTCGGGCCGCCGGGTTTCACCCGGCGGGGTCGCGGTGGGCTTGCCGTCCTGGCTGGGCAGCGCCTTCAGGGCGCGGCTCGCGGTGCCACGGACCCAGGGGGCGTTCACCGTGCTGGTGAGGGGCTTGCCACCGTCCTGGTCGTAGACGATGGTCTCACGGACGTAACCGGCGAGTTCGTTGCTGTCCTTGACGCCCTGGAGGGGGCTGACGGGCCTCGACTGGCCGTTGGCGAGGGTGTCGCCGTCCATGCCGCGGAAGTAGACGGTCTCGGTCAGGCTCTTGTTGGAGTCACCGACACGGGTGCGGACCCGCTGGTAGCCGCGGAAGTCGTTCCAGGTGCGCTCCTTGTCAGGGGTGAACTCGGAATTGTCGCGCCGCCAGGCGGCCCCGTCGAGGTACTCGTAGGCGGTGACCTTGTCGGGGGAACCGGACCCGGCCACCATGTCGTGCTCGGTGACCTTCTCCACGAGGTACTTGTGGAACCAGTCCAGGACCGGGTCCACCGCGTCCTCGGGAGTCCACCAGGTCGGGTAGCAGCGCCTGGTGTTGCTGTCCGGAGCGGGCAGGGCACCCGCGACGCAGTCGATGTCGGTGTACTTGATGTCGGTGTTGGAACCGGTCTCGGAGGTGATCCGGTTGATCCGGAATCGGTACAACGGCGAACGGCCCTCGGCGGAGTCGACCCGGTTGGGACGCAGGTCCCCGCCGAACGTCACCGGCTGGAGGGTCAGCGCGGTCGCGCCGGCCTTGGCCGTTCGGGTGATGGTCTTCAGCCACAGCGCCCGGCCGCCACTGCTGCCGGTGGGCGGGAAGTCCTGGTCCAGGCTCCAGGCGTCGATGTCCCGGTAGCTGCCGTTGCTCTGCAGGGCCTGCGTGCTGATGCCCGTCAGCCGTCTCTTGGACCAGAAGGTCGGGGCGCCGTTGCGGCAGTCCTGGTCCTTGTCGCAGGACTGGTCGACCGGGGTGTCGTACCAGTTGGCAGCATTGGCCTTGGTGAAGGAGCAGTCGGCCGCCACACACCGGTCGGTGGTGGAGAAGGTCACCTTGCCTGCGGGCGACGCGTTGTAGACCTGGCCGGCCCGGTGGCCGTACTCGACGCGGTTCAGCGTGGCGGCACGGGTGTAGACCGCGTCGGCCTTGGGGGTGCTGGTGGCGGCGCCGATGTTCTTGGCGTAGGCGTTCCTCTCCTGGTCGTAGAAGTACGCCACCGCATTGCCGTGCGGGTCGACGACGTAGTCAAGCTGCCAGCGCCAGGCGCGGTCGCGCGAGGAGTCCTTGAACGCGGGGGCGTAGCCCGGCTCGCCGGGTTGGTTGCCGAAGACGGGCACGGTCAGGGCCGAGCCGGTCTCAGGCTTGCCCGTCGTCCAACCGGGCAGGCGGTTCTTGCCGAAGAAGTACTGGGTGCCGTCGGTCGTGGTGACGTTCCAGTACTCGTTGCCGGTGTCGCCGTTGGCGGTGTCCGTCGCGGTGCCGTTGAGCTTCTCCACACGCGAGCCGTCGTCGTTGGACAGCTTCCACGTGCCCGTGGCGTCGTCACGCACCAGCGCGGAGGCGTTGCCGTTGAGCGAGATGGTGGCGTTGTCGGACTTCCAGCACAGATCGCCGCCCGTGGCCGGAGCATTGCTGCCCGAACCCTTGTCACCCGCGCAACCGGTGTAGCTGCGCTCGATGAAGCCGGGATTGTAGTCCCAGCCGTCACCGATCCAGGAGGACTGGTTGTTGGTCGACGCGGTGCGCCCGTCGATGGCCGCGGACGAATAGCCGAGGGCGACCTTGGGGGCCATCCCGCCGGGCACCGAAGGCACCTGGATCGGGTAGGACCAGGTGAAGGAACCGGTGTTGCCGCTCACCGACCACGTACCGGACGCGGCCAGCGAGGTCGCCTTGTAGTCGCCCTCCGGTCCCGACGCACCGGCCGTGGCGGCCAGCACCGTCGCACCGGCGACCGATGCCTCGGAGGCCTGGGCGAAGGACGCCTTGACCGTACCGTTGGAGGACGTCTGACCAACTGCGGGAGCCTGGCCGGCGGATGCGGACACCGTGACCTCAGCCGTCAGGGTGCCCGCCTTGGTGTCGTTCGCCGCCGCCAGCGGCGTGGCCGTGCGGCACTGCGGCTGCTCCGGCGTGGTCAGCGCGCACTCCGGCAGCTGGACGAAGGTCAGGCGCGAACCCCAGTCGGCCCCGAACGACTCTCGGAAGGCCTTGTAGTCCAGCTGGACCCGAGCCTTGTCCGGCGTGGCGCTGCCCGCCACCGGCTCCAGGTTGACCAGGACACCGTCGAGA
Organism: Kitasatospora sp. NPDC032121; assembly: GCF_055580145.1. Lineage (NCBI taxonomy): Bacteria > Bacillati > Actinomycetota > Actinomycetes > Kitasatosporales > Streptomycetaceae > Kitasatospora > Kitasatospora sp. NPDC032121. The sequence goes on from NZ_JBVILX010000001.1 coordinate 64,891, forward strand.
CCCACGGTGGCCGCGGCGGCGCGGTCCGACAGGCCCACCCGGACCTTCGGCTGCCCGCCCGCTGCCGGATTCTGCCCGATGGCGGCAACGGTCACCGGCAGGCCGGGCGCCTTCGCCTCCGGGGCCGGCTGCTGTGCCGAGGCCGCTGGCAGCTCGATCTCGGCCTTACCCGGCTTGGGCCAGGCCGCGGCCGCAGGCGCGGTCGGGGGCTGAGCCGCCTTCGAGTCAGGGCGCTCCGCCTCCACCTTGGAGAGCGGGACGGACGCGGTGTGCTGGACGGGCGGCAACTTGAACTCGCTGCCGGCTGCTACCGCGACGACCGGAATCTGTACAACGGCGGCTATCAGAGCCGTCACAGCGATGGGCGCAGCTCTACGGAGCGTAGGGCGTGTTATCGCCTCGGAGCGACGCTTTCTCGCTCCGGGCGGGGCACCCGTATCGGAGGGGTACATCCGTTCCTTTTCTGTTGGTTGGCTTGTGCGAGGGCACGGCAGTACCCGGCGGGACCGCACGCCTTCGGTGAGGGGCTGATTGCCAGTCGCCGATGTCGGGGGTCCAACCGGGTTGCGGGCCGGCTTGGCTCCGGCAGGGACGGTTGCCTGTGTGGTGGGGCAATTGGGCGGGGCGCCGAGGTCACCCGGCGGTGTGCTCCGCGAGCTGCGGTGGCTCCGGCGGCAAGTAGGCCTGCTGGAGCAGGGGCGAGGTCCGGTGACTGCGGGACAGTAGGCCGTGGGCACGGAGAACGGCGTCGGGCTTGTCGGACGGGTCCTGGCTGGTGAAATAGAGCAGGAGGTCGAGGCGATCGGAGGCGGACTGCGCGCTCGCGTGCTGGAGTCCGTCACCGGGTTCGGAGTGCGCCCAAAGGACGTCCAGGAACTGGGCCACCTCGCTCGCCTGCACCACCACACCTGCCTGGCGGTGCCTCAGGCTGGCGTAGACGATCTCCATTGCGCGCTCAGCCGCCCCAGCCGAGGCTTGCCTGAGAGACTCCGCCCCAACCGAGGCTGTCATCGGCGGCAACCCCTCCCCAGCCAAGACTGTCGGACGGGCCGGCGATCGGGCCGGGTACGGCCCCGACGGTTTCGGTGGAGGCGGCGGCGGGGACAGCCAGGAGCCCGGTGATGGAGACGACGGCAACCGCGGTGGCCTGGGCGATACGCGTACGGAGCATGACGGAGGTCCTTCTTCTACAGGTGAGAGAGACGGGTGACCGGTCCGGGCGTCCCGCGGTTGACGCTCCGTTCGGCTGCCGGTCCGAGTTGTTCCTCGGTGGCGATCAGTAGCTTCGCCGCCCGCCGCCGTCGCCGGAAGGCGTTGCGGATGTCGTCAATCGGCCTGACGGGATCCGGACTAGATGTCGCGCACGCGTCAATTTATGTGGTGGCGCGACCACCGACTCACCTCGCATGCTGCCCACGCCGCCATGACCACCCCGGGCTAGATCTTGAATCGACCCCGCACAGCTGTTTGGATGCGACCGGCCGCCGAATTGGGAGGCGGCGACATGGAGGAATGCAATGCTGAAAGCCCTGGGCCTGACGGCCGCAGCTGCCGTGGTATATCAGGCGATGCTTGATCATCCCGCCTACGATGTGGACCAGATCGCCGCGCACTGCGGCCTGACAATCGCCCAGGTGCATGACCATCTCGACGAGCTGAGCGGCCTCGCTCTCATCCGGGTCTCCGCCGAACGGCCTGGGCAGATGCGCGCCGTGAGTCCCGACATCGGCCTGGCCGACATGCTTGCCATGCAGGAGGCTGAACTGGCCGCCCGTCAGGCCCAGTTGGCTGCCTCTAGAGCCGCCGTCACGCGCATGGTCGCCCAGCGCGCCGAGCACCGCACGACTCATGGCGAGCGCCTCCTCGGCCTGGACGCCATCCACGGCAGGCTCGAGCGGATGGGCCGAAGCGCCACCACCGAGGTGCTCGGCAGCCAGCCTGGCGACCAACGGCATGAGGATCTCCTGGCCAGCCGCCCCGCCGACGCAGAGGTGCTCTCCCGTGGCGTTGTCATGCGGACCCTCTACCAGGATTCCACCCGCAATCAGCCCCACGTGGCCGCCTACGCCCACTGGCTGCTCAGCCACGGCGGCGAGGTCCGTACGTCGCCTGCGGTCCCGCCCCGGATGGTGGTGGTCGACCGCACTCAGGCGCTCGTCCCCATCGACCCGGCAGACAACCGCAAGGGCGCGCTCTATGTGACCGAGCCCGGCATCCTCGCAGCCCTGCTCGACCTCTTCGAACAGGCCTGGAACACTGCCGTCCCCCTCGGCGCCACGCACCCCGAAGACCCTCGCACCGGCCTCACCGCCACCGAACGGGAACTTCTGCGGCTGCTCGGCTCCGGCCTCACTGACGAGGCGGCCGGTCAGCGCCTTGGTATCTCTTCCCGCACCGTCGGCCGCCACATGGCCTCGATCATGGAACGCCTGAACGCAAGCAGTCGCTTCGAAGCCGGTATCAAGGCTGCCCATCGCGGCTGGCTCTGAACCTGCCGTTCCTCGCACGCCTCGGCGTCCGTACAGTCGCCCGCCCGTCCCGTCACCCCTGGTCGACGGGTATGTGGACAGCGTTCGTCCGGCGATGGCGTTGGAACCGGATCCGGCAGTACGATCCGGCACCCACAAAGCGGTGCTCTGGATGAATGCGGTCGTGAAGTGTCGAAGCAGATCGCACAGGTGAGCGCTGCCGGGAACAGAGCCGTCCTTGACCCGGCATGGAGGACATCCTCCAGTGTGCCGATGCGCTGCGGGTCCCGCCCAGCGGACAGCGGACACGACCCGCCGATGCCCATGCCCATGCCCAGTTCGATGTCCCCGGTGACATCTACGGCAACAGGTCGGCCGGCCTGGCGGAACACGCCAGGCCGGCCGACCTGTTGGTCTTCCTGTCCTTGTGATTACACCTGGTACCAGGAGCGGAAGGATTCTCCGGGGGAGCCCTGGTCGATGGCCCAGGTGGTGCCTGCGGTGTCGGTGGTGGTGACGATCATGGCGCCGTTGTCGAGGAGCGTGACGCGCGGGTCTCCGGCGAAGATCATGTTCGGGTTGCCGAGGTAGGCGCCGGTGCTGAATCCGCTGGTCGGACTTCCTTGGCCGAACAGGGCGATGTGGCCGTTGGTGGTGCGGGCGACGATGTTGACGGTGCCGCCGGCTCCGGGGGACAGGACGATGCTGGTGGCACCGTCGGTACCGCCGGTGAGGCTGATCTTGTACCACTCGCGGAACGGTCTTCCGGGTGCGGCCTGGTCGATGGCCCAGACGTCGCCGTTGACGTCGATGGCGGCCACGACCATGGTGCCGTTGGAGGCGGTGGTGACGCTGGGGTCCCCGGCGAAGGCGGGCGAGGTGCTGCCGAGGTAGGCGCCCGGGCTGAATCCGCTGGTGGGACTGCCCTGGCCGAAGAAGGCGATGTGGCCGTTGGTGGTGCGGGCGAACAGGTTGACGGTGCCGCCTCCCGCGGGGGATGTCACGGCTGCGGCGCGGCCGGTGAGGCCGTCGCTGGCGCTGACCTTGAACCAGGTGCCGAAGGCGGAGCCGGGCGCGGTCTGGGTGGTCGCCCACAGGTCGCCGGCCGTGTCGACGGAGGTGACGATCATGCTGCCGTTGGCGGTGAGGGTGACGGCGGGGTCCCGGGCGAAGACCGGCGCGGAGCTGCCGACCGCCGTGGCGGGGCTGAAGGACGCGTCGGGGCCGGCCTGGGCGTAGTCGACGATCCCACCGGCGCGGGTGCGGGCGAAGACGTGCACGGTGCCGCCGGCGGCCGGCGAGAGGATCGGTGCCGGGTCGCCGGTGTGGACGCCCTGGCCGCTGAGCTGGTACCAGCTGCGGAAGCCGCCCGTGGTGCCGGTCTGGCTGGTCGCCCACAGGTTGCCGTCGGCGGTGACCTTGACCGCGACGAGCGTGCCGTTGGCGGCGCGCGTCATGGTGGTGGCGGGGCTGCGCAGGCTCTGTCCGCCGTCGAGTGCGGTGACGGTGTGCAGGTTGCCCTGGGCGGCCAGACGCGGTTGTCCGAGCCCGGTCGGCGTGCCGGGGTACATCAGCAGGCAGCCGGTGGGGCAGGTGGTGGTCTGGGCGGTTCCGTCCGGGGTGTAGTAGGTCACCGGGGTGGCGGAGTCGGCGGGCGTGGTGGCGAGGAGGTCGCCGGTGGTCTGGCCCGGGGTCGGGGTGAACAGGGGGTAGCCCCTGCCGCCGTCGGCGACGCTGCCGTGCAGGTTGCCGGGCGTGGTGATCAGGGGCCGGTGCTGGGGGTCGAGGCCGGTGGCGTAGACGGTGCCGGTGGCGGGGGCGGCGGCCTGGTAACCGCGGCCGTCGGCGTTGCGGGCACCGGGGACGAGGCGGACGCGCCCGTACTCCGGGTCGTTCGGGTCGGTGGTGTTGCGGCGGGCGAGCAGGTCGGGGATGCCGTCGCCGTTGACGTCGCCGGGGGCGAGGACGTCGTAGTCGCTCCAGCCGGAGGCGGAAATGACGGTGCCGGGCTTGAGCTTGTTGGTACCGGTCTCGGCAGCGAGGGGGCCTTCCACGGTGCCGCTGTAGAGGACGAGGGTGTCACCGTCCTTGGCGATCAGATCGCTGCCGGCCGTGCTGTCGAGGTCGCCGGTGGCGACGATCTGGCTGGTGGCGGACCAGTCACCCCCGCTGGGGTGGAGCAGTTCGGTACGCCGGGACTCGTCGGGGGCGCCCATGCCGTTGCCGGCGTAGAGGTAGAGCCGGGTGCCCTGCTTGACGAGGAAGTCCTCGTAACCGTCCGCGGTCTGGCCGGGGCTCTGGCTGGTGAAGTCACCCCGGTGGGTGACCTGGGCGCCGGACCAGCCCGGGTTGGCGACGGTCCGGGGCTGCTCGAAGGTGCCGTCGCCGTGGCCCGCGTAGAGGACGAGTTCGCCGGTGCTGGTGGCCGCCACCAGGTCGGCGTGCCCGTCACCGGTCAGGTCGCCGGGACGGTCGCCGGACAGGGCCGGGTCGGCGGCGTCGTGGACGAAGTTGTTCGGGGCGGTCGTGATCAGCCTGGTGCTGGAGTCGGGGCCGCCGTCCGAACCGTCGTAGGGGGAGAGGTTGCCGGCCTTGTCCATCGCCTGGACGGTGAGCCGGTTGGTCGGCCACAGGGTGGGCGTGAACGTGACGGTCGCGGTCCCGTCCGGGCCGGCGTCCACCCACGTGCCGCCGCAGCCCTGGTTGACCACGGGCAGCGGCTTGTTGAGGGAGTAGCAGAACCCCTTCAGGCCGAACTGGTCGCTGGAGGCGAACTTGACCGTGCGCGGGGTGCGGGCCGGCACCTCCCCGACATCGATGCTGTGGCCATCCGCGGAGGTGACGGTCGGCTTGGACGGCGGGGTACGGTCGACGTTGAAGCCGCAGTCACGGCCGAAGCCCGAGCCGACGATGCCGTCCTCGGCCTGGACGTGCCACTTGTAGCGGCCTCCGTCACGCAGGCTGTCGGCGCCGAGTCTCGTGACGGCCCAGGAACCGTTGGGGGCGCCCGCCCAGACCGGCGGGAAGAACTGCCCGGTGTCGTGGTCCCAGGCCTCGAACTTGGCGCTCAGGGCGACGTCGCTGTCCGGGTCGGAGATCCTGGCAGTCAGGACGACGTCGTTGCGCCCGACGGTGGGCCAGGCCGCCGGGTCACTGATGCACGGCACATTGACGTTGCTGCTGCTGCCCGGTGTCCACTGGCTCTCCCACGCCGCGTAGTCGTGGAGGACAGGGGGCCGGTTGTAGGTGACCTCGAGCCAGGGGTTGTTCTTGAACCGCTTGTAGCTGTTCTTGTTGCCGAGGTAGTTGTCCGGGGTGCGCAGGCCGAAGGCGACGCTGTCGTCGCCCCGGTCGGCGGCGCCCTGGACGACCTGGCGCAGGTTCTCGGTGCTGAAGTCCACGCCCTGGACGCCGGGGCAGTAGGTGGGGTTGCCGTGGGCGAAGGCCTTGGCGTCCAGTTGCCAGATCCAGGAGGCCTGGCTGTTCCAGGTCGGCGTTGTGGTGTTGATGGGGCCGGTCGCCCAGAGTTCGGTGTTGCCCGCCGCAGCCGGGTCGCAGCCCCACGAGTGGGTCTCCTCCACGTGGAAGGTCGCCGACATGATGGTGGCCCCGGCCAGGCCGCGGGTGTTCATCTCGAAGTAGGAGCGGGTGTTGCCGCTGCCGTTGTAGCCGACGCGGGGCTCGTCCGCCGGATTGTCCGAGTTCCAGCCGTTCCCGTCCGGGTAGGCGGCGTTGGGTGTGGCGGAGTAGACGACCGCCCAGCGGTTGCGCCAGCCGTCGGTGAACGTCGGGTCGATGACGACCGGGAAGACGGTGTCCGCACCGTGCAACAGCTCGGCGTCCGGGGTCAGCCTCAGCGTGTCCGAGGTGATCTCGGTGGCCATCGTCTTCGGCGCGTGCTCGGTGGCACCGGGCGCGGCCGAATTCGACGGCGGGATGTTGTCAGTGGACCGCGGGGCCGCCACCGGCATGTTCTTGGCCAACGGTGAGGGAGCGACGGTGGGCTGCTGCTGGGCGGCGGCGGCGGCCGGAGCGTGGGAGTCCCACATCCTCGGGGCCTCCGCGGTGAAAACCGTGCCGCCGGAGCCGTCGGTCGCGGCGATCCGGCCGTCCTGACCCGAGCTGAGGGTGATGCCCGCGGTCTTGAGGCCGTAGGTGACCTGGGCCAGACGCGGATCCTCGGCGGCCTGACGGGTCTTGACGACCAGCTGGTGGGAGAACCCGTCGGCCTCGGCGAGGACCCTCAGGTCCACCCCGGGCAGCACGTCGCGGTACAGGGCCGTGCTGCCGCTCAACTCGGGCTGCGGCAGCGGCGTCGGCCACGTGATGGCCAGGGACTTGCCGTCCTTCTGCATGGTGGCCAGCGCAGTGCCGCCGCCGGCGGAGAACGTCATCGGGAAGACGGAGGCCTTCGGGGCGATCGTCCCGTCGCTACGGCGCTCCAGCGTGGCATCGACCGGCTGCCACTGCCCGCCGACCTTGACACGGACCGGCCGCGCGTGCCGGCGCTGGGTGAAGCTGCCGCCGGGATTCGCCACGAGATCGGTCGTCTCGTCCTGACGCTCGGCGACCTCCACAGGCTTACCGCTCTGGCGTGCCTTCAGGACAGCAGCCTGCTCCGGAGTGTTCGTCTGTGGAAGCGGCGAGGGGCTTTTCGTGTCTGCGAAAGCGGGGACCTGTCCCAGCGTGACGACGCTGACGGCGGCGACGATCAGGACGGCGGCTGCTCTTCGGGCGGCCTTCCCGGTTCGGTCGGCATGACGATGCATACCCTTCACTTTCTGTTTAGTTCGCAGGCACCCCCATCGTGCAAGCGGTCGAGCGAAGGGGCGGCGAAGCGCATGGATGCTCGCGCCCGATAGAGCGAACGAAGCAGACGCCACAGGCGGCGATCGATAGCTTCACTGCTCGCCGACACCGTCGGAAGGTGTTGCAGATGTCGCCAATCGGCCTGGCGGGATCCGGACTCAATGTTGCGCTCACGTCAAAAGAGCGATCTCACACTGTCCCCCGACCAGGCGACCGCCAGATGTTCTCCATGCGGACAGGCGGCAGGGCAGGGGATCGGGTCGCCCCCAGTGAACCAACCCAGGTGTTCGGCGTACGCATGGATATCCTGAGCCACGTGCGAGTGAACGTGCCCAGCTCTTGAGGCATTGAGGACCCTCCGCAACTTGCACGGCGGCCAGCCCCCAATAGGTCCGCTGAAGCGCGTCTCCCCAGGTCAACGTACCCGTCCGCGCAACTTCAACGGGATCGCCGGCAGCTCCGGGGCCCGCAGCCGTGCACCGTCATAGCCGTGCACCTCACCGAACCGGGAACCCCTCTCCCAGTCCGTTCGCGCCTGTGCGATCTCCTCGCCGGTGCGCCCGATGAAGTTCCACCACATACCACGCGTTTCACGGTTCGTCCCAGGTCAGAGGCCTGATCGACCATTCGGGGTCAGCAAAAGGTCAGCAAGGCGCCCGGGAGTCGACAACCATGGCCACCATCAGATTCGTCCGCGGCATGGGCAGCTTCAAGGAGTGCGAGCACCCCGAGAGCCGGTGGCCGAGGTGCCCGCACGAGTACAAGATCCGGTACAGAAACGCGGCCGAGAGGCAGACGGAGGAGTCGGGCTTCGCCACGCAGGACAAGGCGAAGGCCCGGCTCGCCGAGGTCTACCAGGCTCGGAAGAACGCCCCGCAGAGCCAGCGCAAGGCCGAGCGGATCCAGGAGTACGGCCCGATGCAGTTCGAGCCCTACGTCGAGGAGTGGAAGGCCGGCCAGCGCCACCTTGGCGCCGCTCTGCTCCGGGCTCCACCCGCGTTCGAAGCGGGCCTGGATGAAGTCACGCAGTTCGGGGTTCTGGCCGATCTTCCCGGGCTTGGGGCGGGGTTTGCGGGCGTCGGCCCGGGCCTGGGCGGCGTGGGGCTGGTAGGCGAACCTGCCGTTCGTCCAGTGGGAGCCGTTGCGCCGTATCTCGCGGCTGATGGTGGACGGGCTCCGGCCCAGCTCGGCGGCGATCTGGCGGATTGTGGCCTTCTCCCGCACCCGGTCGGCGATGTGGATGCGTTCCTCTTCCCGGAGATAGCGCGACGGGCCGGAAACCGGCGCCTCCCGATGGATGGGAGGTACCGGTTTCCGGCCCTTGTGAGGCGAGTGCCAGCCGTTGCGCCACCGCTTACCGGTGCGCGTGTTGATGCCGACGACTCGACACGCCTCGATGTTGCTGTAGCCCTGCCGCATGAGCTCGAAGTATGCCGCCCGCTCAGCGGTCAGCTTCTTCGCCCCCTGCGGGCCCCTGTCCTTGCGGATCTCGAAGGTCACAACGTCCCCTGGTCTGGGGTGTTGCAATGACCACTAGAACTCAAGGTACCCGTCCAGATACACGACTTCACCGCCCTGCGAGCCGGTCATGCCACCGAACTGGGGGATGTAACGGCTCAGCAGATCGTGCTTGAACCGGCTGGGCAGCGCCGGCGCCGCCCAGTACTCCCCCGCGGTGCCCTTCGACATGCCGTCCCCTCCCTGCTCGGCCCGCACACGAGCGGTCGACCGTTCCAGAGTGGGCGAGGAATCACCGTCGCGTAGGGAGTGCGCATCGGCCGCAATCGCAGCCCGACTTGCCGTCGACGAGCAGTGCACGGAGAAGGGTCGACGGCTTCAGCGGATCGGTCGGGCAGCGAAGGACCCAACAGAGCCTCGGCATACAAGTGCACCAGCGGTACCGGACTGCCCGACGGCCACCGGAACCGGCGGTCAAGCGATCAGCTTCCAGGCCGACGATCTGCGCGGCACCACTCAGCTGTGCTCGTCGTCGGACCCGGTGGAATCGCTGAGTCCCAGGCGTAGGTGCTCGGTGTGGTAGACGGCCTGGTCGAGGAGTTCGGCGACGTGGTTGTCGTAGAGCGCGTACACCACCGAGCGCCCCTGGCGCTGGCCGACGACCAGGCCGAGGTTGCGCAGCAGTCGTAGCTGGTGGGAGCAGGCGGACTGCTCCAGGCCGACTTCGTGGGCGAGTTCGGTGGCGGCGCAGGGGCCTTCGCGCAGGCGGGCGAGGATCAGCAGCCGGGAGGGTGTGGCCAGGGCCTGGAGGGTGGTGGCCACGCGGGCGGCGTTGGTCGCGTCCAGGCGCGTGCGCGGGACGGCGTTCTTCGCGGGAGCGGCTCCATGACCCATGCGTCAATACTACAGATCATGAATGAAAGACTGTTCATATGTTCCTGTATCGTGAGTTGGGTCGCTAGTCCCGCCCATGGCCTGCGCGAAGGGTTCTGCCTGCCATGTCTTCCACCCTGACCGAGCGCCCCGCCCCCGAGGTCGCCGCTCCCGCCAGTGTCGTCCCCCGGCGGCGCGCGCGGGTGTTCGCGCTGCCCGAGGCCCGGTGGGCCCTTGCTGCGACGGTGCTGTTCCTGATCGCGCTGCCGCTGCAGCTGACCGGCGCCCCGGCGTGGGCGTGGGGCCCGCTGTACGCCCTCGCCTACGCCACGGGTGGCTGGGAGCCGGCCTGGGCCGGGTTGCAGGCGCTGCGGGAGAAGACGCTCGACGTCGACCTGCTGATGATCGTGGCCGCGCTCGGCGCCGCCGCGGTCGGGCAGGTGATGGACGGCGCGCTGCTGATCGTCATCTTCGCCACCTCCGGCGCACTGGAGGCGCTGGCCACCGCGCGGACCGCCGACTCGGTGCGCGGCCTGCTCGACCTCGCCCCCACGACGGCGACCCGGCTGCTGGACGACGGCACCGAGGAGAGCGTCCCGACCGAGCAGCTGGCCATCGGCGACACCATCCTGGTGCGCCCCGGCGAGCGGATCGGCGCGGACGGGCGGGTGCTGGACGGCGCGAGCGACGTCGACCAGGCCACCATCACCGGCGAACCCCTCCCGGTCGCCAAGGAAATGGGCGACGAGGTGTTCGCCGGCACGTTGAACGGCACCGGCGCGCTGCGGGTGAAGGTCGAGCGGGACGCCTCGGACTCGGTGATCGCCCGGATCGTGAAGATGGTCGAGGAGGCGTCCGAGACCAAGGCCCCGACGCAGCTGTTCATCGAGAAGGTCGAGCAGCGGTACTCGATCGGCATGGTCATCGCCACCCTCGCGGTGTTCGCGGTGCCGCTGGCGTTCGGTGCCGCGTTCACCGGCTCCCTGCTGCGCGCGATGACTTTCATGATCGTCGCCTCCCCGTGCGCCGTCGTGCTGGCGACCATGCCGCCGCTGCTGTCCGCGATGGCCAACGCCGGGCGCCATGGCGTGCTGGTGAAGTCCGCCGTCGTCATGGAGCGGCTCGGCCAGGTCGACGCCGTCGCGCTCGACAAGACCGGCACCCTCACCGAGGGCACCCCCCGCGTCACCGACATCCGCCCCCTGGCCGACTCCGGCCTGACCGAGGACGAGCTGTTGGCCCTGGCGGCGGCGGCCGAACACCCCAGCGAGCACCCGCTCGCCCGCGCCGTCGTCGACGCCGCCCGTGCCCGCGGCCTGGCCCTGGCCACGGCCGAGGACTTCGCCTCCGCCCCGGGCATCGGCGTCACCGCCACCGTCGACGGCCGCGCCGTCGCGGTCGGCGCCCCGGCCCGACTCCTGAACGGGGCCGAGGACGCGGTCGCCGGCGAGCTGGAGGACGGCGGGCGCACCGCCGTCCTGGTCGAGGCCGACGGCCGCCCGGTCGGCGTGCTCGGCCTCGCCGACCGCCTGCGCCCGGACGCCGCCGCCACCGTCACCGCGCTCACCGCTCTGACCGGCACCCAGCCGATGCTGGTCACCGGCGACAACCCGCGTGCCGCCGCCCGACTGGCCGCCGAGGTAGGCATCACCGACGTCCGCGCCGGACTGCTTCCCCAGGACAAGGTCACCGCCGTCAAGGACCAGGAGAAGGCCGGGCGCAAGGTGCTGGTCATCGGCGACGGCGTCAACGACGCCCCCGCCCTGGCCGCCGCCCACACCGGCATCGCCATGGGCCGGGCCGGCTCCGACCTCGCCCTGGAGACCGCCGACGCCGTCATCGTCCGCGACGAACTCGCCACCGTCCCCGCCGTCGTCGCGCTCTCCCGCCGGGCCCGCTCCTTCGTGGTGCAGAACCTGGTGATCGCCTCGGTGTTCATCTCCGTCCTGGTGGTCTGGGACCTCGTCGCCACCCTCCCGCTGCCGCTCGGTGTCCTCGGCCACGAGGGCTCGACCGTCATCGTCGGCCTCAACGGCCTGCGGCTGCTGCGCGAGGCCGCCTGGACCCGCGCCCGCACCGAGGGCCGCCGGTGAGCCGGCGCAACCAGAAGGCCGCCGCCCCCGAACAGGGAGCGGCGGCCCGCTGCACCGTCACGGTCTGCCGGGGCTGCTGCTGCGGCACCCCCAAGGTCTCGGGCCTGGACCACCGCGCCCAGCTCACGGACCTGCGCGACTCCCTCGCCGGCGTGGCGACCGTGCGGCCCACCGACTGCCTGGACGCCTGCGAGCAGGCCAACGTGATCGTCGTCCAGCCCTCCGCCGAAGGCCGCAAGGCCGGCGGGCGCCCCGTCTGGCTCGGTCTGGTCAACGACCCCGACGCCGCCCGCGACATCACCGCCTGGATCCAGGCCGGCGGCCCCGGTCTCGCCGATCCGCCCGGCATCCTCGACCTGTACGCGTTCAGCCCTTCCCGCCGGATATGCCGGCAGATCGACAGCTGAAGCGGTCCGACCCGGAGGCCCGGCCCCACGCCGGCGCGTCATCAGGCCGCACTGCTCGGCCGGCTCAGCCCGACTTTCGGATATCAGGGCAGGGATCCGGACCCCGTGCGGGTGAGCTGCTCCCTCGGAGGCTCACTGCTCCTCGCCGTGATCACCGCGCCGTGAGGTCCGGCCCTCGGCTCTGCGTCGGCGCAGGTGCCAGACCATGAGGGCGATGACGACGACGGCTGCGAGCAGGATGGCGATGGCGCGGCCGACGGCTCCCTCGACCTGGGTGTAGGCGGCGCCGGCGAAGAAGCCGAGGAGGGTGAAGCCGACACCCCAGGTGAGGCCGCCGAGGGCGTTGAAGAGCAGGAAGCGGCGGTAGGGCATGTGGGAGATGCCGGCCAGGGCGGGCATCATGGCGCGGAAGAAGGCGATGAAGCGGCCGAAGAAGACGGCGGCCGGTCCTCGTCGTCTGATCAGGTCCTGGGCCTTGGCGATCCGGTCCTTGTGGCGCCGCAGCGGGCGGGTGTTGAGGATGGCCGGGCCGGCGCGGTGGCCGATCTCGTAGCCGGTGGAGTCGCCGAGGATGGCCGCGCCGACCACGGCGAGCATCAGCCAGCCGATGGAGACCTTTCCCTGGTGGGCGAGGACCCCGCCGAGGACGGCGGCGGTTTCGCCGGGGATGACGAAGCCGACGAAGAGCGCGTCCTCGGCGTAGACGAGGGCGGCGACGACCGCGTAGACGACCGGGCCGGACAGGCCGCCCAGCCAGTCGGTGATCGCGTGCATCAGGCCACCTCGCTCCCAGGGGGTCAGCACCGGGTCAGCACCCCTGCCCTTCCCAATGTAACGCCTGTTACTGTCGATGGTGTGACGACTCAGGACCCTGATGTGCGGTGGCTGCTGCTGCTGGTGCGGCTTCCGGCCGATCCGTCCCGGCACCGGGTGGCGGTGTGGCGGGAGCTGCGCAAGGTCGGCGCGGTCTCGCTCGGGCAGGGCCTGTGGGCGATGCCGGACGTGCCGGTGTTCGCTGCCGGGCTCGCCCGCGCGGTCGAGCTGAGCGAACGGGCCGAAGGCGAGGCGACGGTGCTGGAGGCCGCCGGCCGTACACCCGCCGACGCCGCCCGACTGCGGGCCGTGTTCGACGCGGCCCGGCAGGAGGGCTGGCAGGAGTTCCTGGCCGACTGCGTCAAGTACGAGGCCGAGCTGGACAAGGACATCCGCCAGGGCAAGTTCACCCTCGCCGAGCTTGAGGAGGAGGAGCAGAGCCTGGAACGGCTGCGCCGCTGGCACCGCGACCTGCAGGCCAGGGACGTGTTCGGCACGCCGGAGGCCGGGCAGGCCACCGGGCGCCTGAAGGAGTGCACGGCCCGGCTGGAGGACTACACCGAGCGGGTCTTCGCCGCTCTCCACCAGAGCTGACGTCATGACGGCGCCTACGACCACCGACGAACGGGCCCTGCGGGAACGCGGCGGCGATCACTGACAGGCGCCGGTCGGCCGGCCACAGGGCGGCTACGGGAGCAAAGGCCGTGAGGGAGTAGCCGCTGGGAAGGCGTAGTCGGCCGGGGCTGGGCAGGAATCGACGAAGCAGTCGTGCGGCAGCGCGTAGCAGGGCCGTGCCTCGGCGACCAGCTTCCTGGCGACCTCGGCGACGGCGAAGGCCGCGACGACGGCCAGGGGCGACACCAGGGCGCGGGCTTGGCCCGGGTGTCGCCGCAGGATCGCATGACGGCGCCGCCCGCCGACGGGCGCTCGGGGGCGCGCCCGTCGGCGGGCGGCGGTCAGGTGCTGGTCGGTCCCGTTCCGGGGAGTTGCGGGACCGACCAGCGGCTCAGGAGGTGGCGATGGCGGTCAGGACCCGGGTGCGGGCGGCCTTCATCGCGGGCAGGACGGCCGCGGCGAGGCCGGCGAGGGCCGCGCCGACGAGGATGGTCAGGATGGTGGCCCACGGGATGCTGAGCGCGGTGATCCCGTACAGGGCGAGGGCCTTCTGCCCGGCGATGCCCCAGGCCAGGCCGAGGCCGAGGCCGAGCAGCGCGCCGTGCACGGCGATCAGGACGGACTCCAGGCGGACCATCCGGCCGACCTGGCCCCGCGAGGTGCCGACGGCCCGCAGTAGGCCGATCTCGCGAGTGCGCTCGATCACCGACAGGGCAAGGGTGTTGACCACCCCGAGCACCGCGATGACGATCGCGAGGGCGAGCAGGGCGTAGACCAGGTAGAGGATGGTGTCGACCTGGCCGGTGATCGACTTCTTGTAGTCGGCCTGGCTCTGCACCGTCACCTGCGGGTAGCCCGCAAGGGCCGTGTCCAGGGCGTTCTGGACCTTCGAACGGTCGGCGCCGGGCGCGGTGTTGAGGTAGAGGGCGAAGTCCTGGGCCTCGGGCGCGTACTTGTTCAGGGTGTCGAGGGAGACCTCCCAGCTGCCGCCGTCCTTGCCCGCGCCCGCCGGCGGCTTGCTGATCGCGCCGACAGTCAGGGTGCCCACGTTGCCGTTCAGGAAGTGAAGTTCGACCTGCGACCCCACCGAGAGGTGGTCGGCGTTGGCGGTGGTCTGGTCAACCATCACCTTGCCCTCCGCGACATCCGCCGTCGAACCCAGCACGTACTGCGGCTTGACGGCCTGGTCGACGGTGGCGACGTCGACACCGGAGAGCACCAGCTGGAACCCGTTCAAGTGCGCCACGGCGTAGCGCTCCCGGGTGACGGCCTGCACACCGGGGATCGCCTTCACTCGGTCGTTGACCTCGTGGCCGATCGGTGTGGCGCCGTTGCCGGAGAGCACGTAGTCGGCGCCGAAGGTGTTGTCCACGCCCTTGTCCACCGAGGTGGTGAGCGAGGCCGCCAGCACGGCGACCGCGCCGACCAGGGACAGGCTGATCATCAGCGCGCCCGCGGTGGCCCCGGTGCGGCGCGGGTTGCGCACGGCGTTCAGCCGGCTCATCCGCCCCACGGCGCCGAAGACCGCCGGGTACGGCGCACCCAGCCCGTACACGACCACCCGCGACAGCGCCGGGCCGAGCACCACCGGGGCGAGCAGCGACAGCACGATGCCGCCGCCGAGCAGGGCGCCCGCCGTGATGATGGTGGCGTGGTGGGTGGCGGCGCCGTACAGCAGGCCCAGGCCCGCCGCGAGCAGCACGGCACCGAGCGCGGTGCGGCGGCCGAGCCTCGGCGCGGCCGGGGTGGCGGCTTCGCGCAGGGCGGCCATCGGGGAGATCCGGGCCGCACGGCGGGCCGGGAGGTACGCGGCGAGCAGGGTGACGATCACGCCGACGGCGTAGGCGGCGGCCGGGGTGACGGGGTTGATGACCAGGGCGGTGCCGGAGAGGTCGACGCCGAAGCGGGAGATCAGCGATGTGAGCCCGGCGGCCAGGCCGATGCCGGCACCGAGGCCGAGGGTGGAGCCGATGACGCCGAGCAGCAGCGCCTCGACGAGGACCGACCGCATCACCTGCCCCCGCCCCGCGCCCAGGGCGCGCAACAGCCCGAGTTCGCGGGTGCGCTGGGCGACGAGCATGGAGAAGGTGTTGAGGATCAGGAAGATGCCGACCAGCACCGCCAGTCCGGCGAAGCCGAGCAGGGCCATGGTCACGACGCTGAGGAAGGAGCTGATCTGCTGGGCTGCGGTGGCGGCCTGCTGTTCCTTGGTGGCGACCGAGTAGCCCTCGCCGAGCGTGGCCTTGATCGCCGTCTGGGCGGTGGTGCGGCTGGTGCCGGGCGCGGTGTCGACCGTGATGCCGGTGAACTGGTCGGGCTTGCCGAGCAGTTGGGCCTGGGCGGTGGCGGTGTCGACGTAGGCCATGGTCACGCCGGGGTTGCCGGCCTTGAAGGTGACGATGCCGACCAGGGTGCCGGGGGTGGAGCCGGTGGGGGTGAGCAGGTGCAGCGGGTCGCCGAGGTGGATGTTCTTGTGCTGGGCGCTGGCCTGGTCGAGGACGATCTCGCCGGCCTTGGTGGGGGCATGGCCCTGGGCGAGGTGGACCTGGGGGTCGTCGTACCAGTTCTGGCCGAGTGTCGGGGCGCCGGTGGTGGGGCCGACGGGCTTGTTGTCCTTGTCGACGACGGTGAGGTTCTGCAGGCCGACCTGGCCGTGCGCGGCCTTGACGCCGGGCACGGCGGCGACCTTGGCGACGGCGGAGGCGGGCAGGGTCGGGGTCTCGCCGGACAGGCCGCGGTCCTCGACCTCGGGGGTGAAGGCCTGCTTGGGCTTGACGGTGACGTCGGCGGCGGTCGAGCCGGCGATGTTGGTGAAGGCCTGGTTGATGGTGTCGGAGAACACCAGGGTGCCGGAGACGAACGCGACGCCGAGCAGAACGGCGAGGGTGGACAGCACCATCCGGCCCTTGTGGGCCAGGAAGTTGCGGATGCTTGCCTTGATCATCGTCAGCTGGTCCGTCCGGCACCGTCGAACTGGCGCATCCGGTCGAGCACCGAATCGGCCGTCGGGTCGAGCAGTTCGTCGACGATCCGGCCGTCCGCGAGAAACAGCACGCGATCGGCGTGGGAGGCGGCGACCGGGTCATGGGCGACCACGCGGGTCTCGCCGGAGCCGTAGGCCTTGGTCAGGCCCTCGGCGCGAGCCGCGATGGCCTGGGGCGGGGCACCCGCCGCCGTTGCTGTGCTCACGGCACGTCCTCCTGGGTTCGCTGCCCCACCACTCATCGGGCGCGGCGGGCATGGCAGACTCTGGGCAGGCAGCAGCTTCTACGAGAACGTAGAACTTCTACGTGGAATGTAGAAGATAGCGCGGGAGGTGACCAAGTCCGTGGGCGTACACGAACCCACCACAGCCACGGGTCGGGGCAGGGGCGAGCTGGAGGCGGCGGTCCTGGCCGCCCTGCAACAGGCGGCCCCCGAAGCGCTGACGCCGGGCGAGGTTCTGGAGCGGGTCGACGCCCGGCTCGCCTACACCACCGTCGTCACCGCCCTCACCCGGATGCACGACAAGGGCCTGCTGACCCGCGCCAAGCGCGGCCGGGCCTTCGCCTACACCGCCCTCGCCGACGACTCGGGGCTGGCCGCCCGCACGATGCGCCGGGTCCTGGACGGCGGCAGCGACCGCGAAGCGGTCCTGGCCCGCTTCGTCGACGAGCTCTCCGACACCGACGAGGACTTCCTGCGGCAGCTCCTGGACAGCGGAAAGTAGGCTCGGCCGGGTGCGCGTCGCCGTCTACCTGCCACTGCTCTTCCCGCTGCTCGCCGCGCTCATCGCCCGGCCGGCCGGCGAGAAGCTGCCGCCCCGCCTGGCTACCTGGCTGCTGACCGTCGGCGCCCTGGTGCTCGCCGCCGGAAGCACGGCGGTGCTCGGCATGCTCGCGATCACCGGCCTGATCCGCATCCCCCTCCTCGCCCGGCTCGCCCAGGATCACTGGTCGCCGTACGCCGCCCAGCACCACGACCCCGCGTCGTTCTCCATGGCCGTGCTCGCCGGCGTGCTGCTGACTGCCGTGGCCGTGCTGGCCGGTCGGATGCTCTGGCGGCGTGCGCGCACCCTGGCCGAGGCCGCACGCGAGGCCGCCTGCCTGCCCGGCCGCGACCAGCTCGTCGTCATCGACGACCCGGCCGCCGAGGCGTACGCCATACCGGGACTCCCCGGCCGCATCGTGGTCTCCACCGGCATGCTGGACGCCCTCGACCCCGCCGAGCACCAGATCCTGCTCGCCCACGAGCGCGCCCACCTCGCGCACCACCACTACCTGTTCGTCGCCTTCGCCCAGCTCGCCGCCGCCGCCAACCCGCTGTTGCGCCCGCTGGCCGACACCGTCACCTTCACCGTCGAACGCTGGGCCGACGAGAGCGCCGCCGCCATCATCGGCGACCGCGAACGGGTCGCCCGCACCGTCGGCAAGGCCGCCCTCGCCGCTCGCCGCACCCGCGCCCGCAGCTGGATTCCGGCCGCCGCCCTCGGCGTCCTCGGCCGACTCGACAGCCTGGGCCGTGCCCACCCCAGCGGCCTCGGCCCCGTACCGCGCCGGGTCACCGCCCTGCTCGCCCCCGCCCCGCGCCGCCACGTGTGGTCCATCGCCGCACTCGCGGGTCTCACAGTGGCGACCGCGCTGTGCGCGGCCAAAGCCGCACATGACCTGGAAGCACTCCTGGAGCTGGCCAAGAACGCCGCCACGCGCAGCTGACGGGCCCCAGCGCGAGGGACGGCCTCCCGGTGTTCCGCCGGCGTGGTCACGGCTCTTCCCACCGCCCCGGCTGCCCGGCGCGCGGGGGCCGCAAGGCATCCCGGCACTGCGCAGTCGGCCTGGCAGACGTCGTTTCGATCGGCTCATCGAGCACCGTTCACTCCCGGGCAGCGCCAAGGCCCGCCGCCGACCACAGGCGAGGCCCCTGGTCGACGACGGGCTGCTGCTGTTCGGTGCCGGTCAGCCCCCGGCGGTCTGCTCCGCCGACGCCTCGGCGGGCGCCGGAGCGTTGCCGCTCCGGATGGTGACGGCCGAGGCGATCGCCCCGACGAGGGCGATGGCGGCGGCTCCGAGGAAGGCGGCGGAGAAGCCGTCGGTGAGCGCGGTCGCGTCGCCGGTCTCCCGGGAGCCGTGGGCGGCGGCGACGGCGGTCATCGCGGCCAGGCCGAGCGCGGAGCCCACCTGGTAGCCGGTGTTGACGATGCCGGAGGCGAGACCGCCCTCCTCCGGGCGGGCGCTGGAGAGCGCCGTGCCGAGCGAGGGGATGAAGGCCAGCGACATGCCGACCGCGGCGAGCAGCGAGGCGGGCAGGACGTCGACCACGAAGCTGCCGTCCGGGCGGGCGAAGGAGAGCCAGAGCATCCCGCCGGCGAGGGCGGCCAGTCCGGTGACGATCAGCGGCTTGGGCCCGAAGCGGGCGATGAGCTTCGGCGCCAGCACGATCATCATCACCATGATCGCGGCGGTCATCGGCAGCAGCGCCGCGCCGGAGGCGAAGGCCTTCAGTCCGAGCACCTGCTGCAGGTAGAGGTTGAGGAAGAACCACATCGGGATCCACGCGGCGGCCATCAGGAACTGGGCGAGGTTGGCGCCGGCGAGGTTGGGGCTGCGCCAGATGCCCAGACGCATCAGCGGCTCGCGGCGCCGGGCCTGGATACCGACGAAGGCGGCAATCAACAGGACGCCGGCGGCGAGGACGAGCCAGGTGCTCGCCGAGCCCCAACCGGTCTCCGGGGCACGGACGATGGCGTAGACGGAGATGGCGAGGCCGGCGGTGACGGTGATCGCACCGAGCCAGTCGACCGAGCCCCGGCGGGCGGCGGCCGCGGGCATGACGCCGGGCGCGAGGGCCAGCACCGCGAGCGCGACCGGGACGTTGACGAAGAACACCCACTCCCAGCTCAGGTACTGGGTGATGACGCCGCCGAGGAACACCCCGGCCGTGCCGCCGGCCGGGGCCGCGGCGCCGTACAGGGCGAGCGCCTTGCCCAACTCCTGCGGCCTGCTGCCGAAGAGCATCATCAGCAGGGTGAGTGCGGAGGGCGCGATCAGCGCGGAGCCGGCGCCCTGGAGGGCGCGGCCGGCGAGTTCGACCCACGCGGTGCCGGCGAGCCCCGCCACCAGGGAGCCGATCCCGAGGACGACCCAGCCGGCCGCGAACAGCCGCTTGGCGCCGAGGAGGTCGGACAGGCGACCCCCGAGCAGCAGTAAGCCGCCGAAGGCGACGACGTAGGCGTTGAAGACCCAGGACAGGTTCTCCGGCGAGAAGCCGAGCGCGGTCTGCATCTTCGGCAGCGCCACGCCGATGATCGAGGTGTCCATGATCACCATGAACTGGGCGAGCGCGATCAGGCCGAGCGCCGTCCAGCGGCGCGGTGAGGGAGGTGCACTGACGTCCGACACAGCCAGACTCCTATACGGGGGTGGGGTATCACCGGGCAACGTCGAGGAACATACCCCCACTGGGTATCTCTGGCAAGGACATTGGCGCGATGCAACGGCCCCTTCCCTTACCCCCTAGGGGTAATCGACGATGGTGGGACGACTTCGCACGCTCCTCCCGGTGGTCCACCTTTCAGGCGCGCCGACACCCCTGGCCGTACCTGACCGGCGGCGACCACTGGGCAGCGCCCCTTCGGGCGCACTGAACCGCACACGAGATCCGACCCCAGCGTCAGTGATCTGCCGTGGTCCAGCCCGTGGCGCTGAATCCGCTGGTCCGGGCCGCGGCCGAGGAGCGATCGTGTCGTGTGCGGCGCCATGTCGACTTCGTGTACGGCGCCGCACACGCCGCGTGCCGTCCACCACAGGCGACGAGGCCCTCGGTGCACACGGGCGGAATGCGGGCCCAGCGTTTCCGCAGGTCAGCGCACCCGTCCGCGCGACTTCAACGGAATCGACGGCAGCTCCGGGGCGGCCAGCCGCGCACCGTCGTAGCCGTGCACCTCACCGAACCGGGAACCCTTCTCCCAATCCGTTCGCGCCTGTGCGATCTCCTCGCCGGTGCGGCCGATGAAGTTCCACCACATGACGATCTTCTCGTCGAAGGGCTCGCCGCCGAGGAGGAGGACGGCCGCGTCGGCGTCGGCCCGCAGGGGGAGGTCGGGGCGGCCGCAGCCGAGGTAGAGCATGGAGCCGGGCTCGACCGGGACGCCGTCGACGTCGACCCGGCCGGACATGGCGAGGACGGCGTACTCGAAGTCGGGGACGAGCGGGAGGCGGAGGTCCGCGCCCCCGGCGAGGGCGAGGTCGGCGCCGACCAGCGGGGTGTGGGTGGTGCCCGGCGAGGTGGCGGTGTCGAGGGTGCCGAGGATGACGGTGGCGCGCAGGCCCGGGGCGGTGACCACGGGCAGGTCGGGGTGGTGCTCGAAGGCGGGGGCGACGTGCCGGCCGGCCTCCGGGAGGGCGACCCAGAGCTGGGCGCCGTGCAGGTGACGGGCGTGCGGGCGGGGGGACTCCTCGGAGTGCGAGATCGCCCGGCCGGAGGTCATCAGGCCCAGTTCGTACGGCCGGACGGTCTGGAGGCTGCCGAGGCTGTCGCGGTGCAGCACCTCGCCCTGGTGGAGCCAGCTGACCGTCTGGAGGCCCATGTGGGGGTGCGGCGGGACCTGCATGCCGGGCTCGTCGGCGATGTCCTCGGGGCCGTAGTGGTCGACGAAGCACCAGGCCCCGACCATCCGGCGGCCGAGGTTGGGCAGCAGGCGGCGGACCACCGTGCTTGCGCCGAGCGGGACCTGACGCGCCGTCAGCAGATCCTTCACTGGTCCGGTGCCGGCCTCGCGGCCGCAGACGGTCGGGGTGGGCTGGAGGTCGAGGTTGCTCATCGCGGTTCCACCACCGTACGAGAGGGTCCGGGCGGCCCCCGGGGGCATCGTCACCGATCATGCGTCACGGTGCGACGTTCCTCCACCCGTGCCCGGCCATCCGGCGGCCCCCCGCCCGCGAGGGCGCGGCACCGCCGGACGGCCGCCGGCTCAGTGCCCGCAGGCCCACCAGGCCTCGGCCGACGCCTTGTCGGCGCGCTCCCGCAGGTTGCGCACCGCCGCGGCCGGGTCCTCGGCCCCGTACACCGCCGAGCCGGCCACGAACACGTCCGCGCCGGCCTCCGCGCAGCGCTCGATCGTGCTCGCCGCGACGCCGCCGTCCACCTGGAGCCACAGTTCGAGGTCGTGCTTGGCGATCAGCTCCCGGGTGCGGCGGATCTTCGGCAGCATGATGTCCAGGAAGGCCTGGCCACCGAAGCCGGGCTCGACGGTCATGATCAGCACCATGTCGAGCTCGGGCAGCAAGTCCTCGTACGGCTCGATCGGGGTGCCCGGCTTGAGCGCCATCGAGGCGCGGGCGCCCTTGGCGCGGATCTCGCGGGCGAGCCGGACGGGCGCGGCTGCGGCCTCGACGTGGAAGGTGACCGAGCCGGCGCCGGCCTCGACGTACTGCGGGGCCCAGCGGTCCGGGTCCTCGATCATCAGGTGGAGGTCGAGCGGGATGTCGGTGGCGCGGGCGAGGGACTCGACCACCGGGACGCCGAGGGTGAGGTTGGGCACGAAGTGGTTGTCCATGACGTCCACGTGCAGCCAGTCGGAACCCCGGACGGCCTCGGCCTCGTCGGCGAGCCGGGCGAAGTCCGCGGACAGGATGCTGGGGTTGATCTGGGCCATGACCGACTACCTTCGTACGAGGGCTTGCGAGGGCTGGGCACCCCCGGAGCGGGCACCTCGTCCCATCATCCCGCGCCGCACCGCCCCCGACCGCACACGGTGACCCCCGCGTGACCGTCATCACACCCCTCGCGGGGTTACCGGGGCCGTCACCGTGGTCATCAGCCCTGGAACGGGCCACGACCCGCCGCGGCTCCCGCCGGGCCGTCCCGACCAGCCGAGCGCCCCGGCCCAGCCGGGGGCTCCGTCCGAGGAAGGTCCCCCGATGACCGATCTCGTCCACCCCGCCCGCGCGCTGTGGTGGCTCTTCGAGCCGGTGCACGCCGTCACCTACTTCCTGCCCGAGGGCCGCACCGCCTTCGAGGAGGCCGGTCTGCACGGCCGCCTGCACGGCTACTTCGGCACCCGAGCGGCCCCGCTCGGCGCGGTGGACGCCCCGCCGGTGACCGCCGCGTTCTTCAACTTCGCCCCGGCGATGGTCGAACGGGCCCTGCCGGAGGTGTGGGGCCACGCGAGCCCGGAGGAGGCGCTCACCGCCCGACTGAAGGCCTCGGCGGCGATCCTGGGCCGGCTGCTGGAGCACGTGGACCGGGAGCAGGTCGAGCTGGTCGCCGAGACCCTGGAGCAGGCCGCCGCCCGGCTGGACTGCGCCGGCCGGGTGCTGGCCGCCGCCAACGCCGCGCTCCCCCGCCCGAGCGGCCTGTACGAGCGGCTCTGGCAGGCCGCCACCGTGATGCGCGAGCACCGCGGCGACGGCCATGTGGCCGCGCTGGTGACGGCCGGGCTGGACGGCTGCGAGGCCCTGGTGGTCCGCTGCGCGATGGACATGCGGCGCGAGATGATCCAGCCGCTGCGCGGGTGGACCGACGCCGAGTGGGAGGCGGCCGCCGCGCGCCTGGTCGAGCGCGGCTGGCTGACCGCCGAGGGGACGGTCACCGAACTCGGCCGGACCCGCCACCAGGCCCTGGAGGCCGCCACCGACCTGGCCGCCGCCCGGGTCTGGAACGACTACCCGCGCGCCGAACTCGACCGGCTGGCGGCGGCGTTGAAGCCGATCTCGGCGCTCTGTCGCGGCGAGCTGCCGATCAACCCGATGGGGCTGCCGGACAACCAGTGACGACCGGCCCGCGCGATCAGGGCGCGATCGACGCCCGGAGCGGGTCCCGGAGCCGCCCCTGGGCCTCGCCACAGGGCGGGCCGAGCACGATCCCCCGCCCGGCGTAGAACCGGCCGAACGACCGCCACGGCACGCGCGCGAAGGCCTGCGACTCCCCCGGGAACCCCGAGGGGTTGTGGACCAGCAGCGCCGTGTCCGTGGCGCCCACCGCCAGCACCAGGTGCCCGCCGCGCCGCACCGGCTCGGGCCCGTACGGCTCCCGGATCGACGGGTGCACCGAGACCATCACCAGCGCGCCGCCGGCCACCTCGGCCGACACCTCCCCGGGCGTCAACTCCCTTGCCTGCGCGGCCAGTCCCCAGCGCTGCCGGACGTACGCGGCGAACGGCGCGTGGATCAGCCCGTGCAGGCTGTCGCCGTCCCGCAGGTACGCGCCGGCCGCCAGGCACTCGCCCGCGAGCGCCACCGCCGCCGGGGCCATGCCCCACCAGTGCGCCAGCGCCATCCGCAGGCAGGCCACCCCGCACAGCCGCCAGGACCACCACGCGTACTCCTCCGCGGTGGCCGCACCGGACTGCCCCCAGCGCGGGTCGGCGGACGCGTCCAGCCGCCCGTCGACGATCTCCCGCACCAGCTCCGCCGACTCCCACTGCGCGTGGTACGGCACCTCGTGCACCACCCGCACCGACCGCGCCGGCGCCTGCGGCCGCGCGTCGCCCCGATCCACCATCCCCCGACGCTCTCACGGCCCGACGGCCGGGCGACCCGCGACACTCCCGGGGCCGCCGGAGTCGGGCCCAGGACTCGGGCCCAGGACTCAGACGCCGGACTCGGGCCCCGCAACTGGCACCGGCTGCGACTCCGACTCCGACTGTGGCTCCGGCTGCGACTGCGGGCCCGGCTGCGGCTGCGGCTCCGGTGTCGGCGCCGACGCCGGCTCCCGGTAGGCCAGCCGCTGCGCCGCGTGCCGCCCGCGCGCCTCCACCGGCAGCGAGCCGGTGGCACCGGCCAGCCCGAACAGCGGCATGTCGAGGTAGATCGACTCGTACCCGCCCGGCGGCGCGATGTACGTCTCGTGCCAGATCCCGACGTGCCCGCGCACCTTGCCGTCCCGCAGCTTGCGGTTGGCGATGCCCCACACGGTGTGGTGGAAGCCGTCCGGCGCGTGCGCGTAGCCGTACAGCTTCTCCTTCGACTCCCAGTACTGGACGACGTAGTAGGTGCGCGGCGAGGCGGTCAGCAGGACGCGGCCGCGCAGGCCGCGCTCGGGGGCGCGGCGCAGCTCGTACAACATCCGGAGCATCGCGAACATCACCGGGCCCCAGTGGTGCACGGCCCAGAACCGGTTGATCCGCATGCCGATCAGCAGCACCACGGTGTCGCCGGTGGCTGCCGCCGTGGTGATGCCCCGCTGTGGTTTGGCGAACAAGGCCAACTGTTCCTCCCCCATCCCCTTGCCCGTACAAGCGGTGACTACATCAGCGCCGGACGCCCCGGTCAAGGCTCGCCGCCCTCACAATTCGGCTACTGCGCTGGGCAGTTGGCACTCCCCACCACCGATGGTGCCGAACCCGGGCCGGCCCCTCCGGACGCACCGGGGCCCCGGCCCCCGCGAAGGGCGGGGGCCGGGGCCGGCCTGTGCGGCGGCCTACCAGGCGTAGTCCTCCGGGGCGGGCTTGTGGCCCGGGAAGAGTTCGTCGAGGCGGTCGAGGGTCTTCCGGTCGAGCTCGAGGTCGAGCGCGCCGATGGCGGCGTCGAGGTGGGCCGGGGTGCGGGGGCCGACGATCGGGGCGGTGACGGCGGGGCGGGAGAGGAGCCAGGCGAGGGCGAGGGCGGCGGGGTCGGCGCCGAGTTCGTCGGCGAAGTCCTCGTAGGCCTGGATGCGGTCGCGGTGCCTGGCGAGGAGTTCACTGACGTACGGCATGGCGCTGCGGTCGCGGGTGCCCTCGCGTTCCTTGCGCAGGACGCCGCCGAGCAGGCCGCTGCGCAGCGGGGACCACGGGATCAGCCCGAGGCCGTAGTGCTGCAGGGCGGGGATGACCTCGAGCTCGATCGCCCGGTCGAGCAGGTTGTAGAGGGACTGCTCGCTGACCAGGCCGAGGAAGTTCCTGGAACGGGCGGCCTCCTGGGCCTGGGCGATGTGCCAGCCGGCGAAGTTGCTGGAGCCGACGTAGATGATCTTGCCCTGGGCGACCAGGACCTCCATCGCCTGCCAGATCTCCTCCCACGGCGTGGCCCGGTCGATGTGGTGCATCTGGTACAGGTCGATGTGGTCGGTCTGCAGGCGGCGCAGGCTGGCCTCGACGGCCTTGCGGATGGCGAGCGCGGAGAGCTTGCCCTCGTTGGGCCAGTCGCTCATGTCGGCGTAGGCCTTGGTGGCGAGGACGGTGCGCTCGCGGCGGCCACCGCCCTTGGCGAACCAGCGGCCGATGATCTCCTCCGTGCGGCCCCGCAGTCGGCCCTCGCTGTCGCGGCCGTAACTGTTGGCGGTGTCGAAGAAGTTGATGCCGCGCTCGTGGGCGGTGTCCATGAGGCGATGGGCCTCGGCCTCCTCGGTGTGGGGGCCGAAGTTCATGGTGCCGAGGCAGAGGCGGGAGACGGTCAGGCCGGTGCGGCCGAGGTGGGTGTACTCCATGGCGCCCACCTTCCGTCGCACCGGCCCCGGTGTCCAGCGGATTCCACCGGACGCGGCGGATCACCGCCCGCGGAGGGATCACCGCCCGTGGGTGGCGAACTTCCTTACGGCGAGCGGCATGCAGGCCGCGAGCAGTACGGAGCTCCAGAGCAGCGCGGCGAGGAGGGCGTGCTGCGTCGGCCAGGCGGTGCCGGCCGCCGAGGGGTTGCCGAACAGCTCCCGGCAGGCCTGGACGACGGAGCTGACCGGGTTCCAGTCGGCGAGGAACCGCAGCCAGCCGGGCATGCCGCCGGTCGGCACGTAGGCGTTGGTGACCATCGCCAGCGGGAAGACCGCGACGGACAGCTGGCCGGCCGCCTCCTCCTTGCCGACGGCCAGTCCGAGCAGTGTGCCGACCCAGGTCATCACGAAGCGGAAGAGCAACAGCAGGGCGAACGCCCCTGCCGCGTCGGCGAGTCCGTGCCGGGCGCGCCAGCCGGCGGCGAGCCCGACCCCGGCCAGCAGCGCCAGGACGACCACGCTGACCAGCAGGTCGGCGAGGGTCTGCCCGAGCAGCAGTCCGGTGCGGGAGACGGGCATGGAGCGCAGCCGGTCGGTGACCCCGCGCCCGACGTCGCGGGCGGCGCCGACCATGGTGGGCATGACGCCGTTGGTGGCCACCATGGCGAACAGGCCGGGCATCAGGAACTCCCGGTAGTCGCCGCCCCCGGGCACCCGCATGGCGCTGCCGAGGACGTACCCGAAGACCACCACCATCACCACCGGGACGCCCAGCGAGGCGGCCAACAGCCCGGGCGAGTGGCGGTAGTTGAGCAGGACGCGGAGCATCGAGGTCCAGGTGCCGGAGGCGAGCCGGCCGAGGGCGGAGGGCCGCGCCGCGGCGGCGTACACGACGGCCATCAGGCGGCCCTCCCGGCGTCCGCGGACTCCCGGGTGCCCGCCGACTCCCGGGTACCCGCGAACTCCCGGGCGTCCGCGGACTCCTGGGTGAGCGCGAGGAACACGTCGTCCAGTGAGGGCGTGCGCACCGCGACGTCCTCGGCGACGACCCCGGCGCCGTCCAACTCCCGTACCAGCGAGGGCAGCAGGACGGACACTCCGGGCATCGTCAGCACCGTGACGGTCCGCTCGGCGACGTCCACCCGCGCGTCGCCGCCGGTCATCGAGGACAACACCACGGCGGTGGCGGCGAGTTGCGCCGGATCGGCCAGGGTGACGGCGACCTGGCTGCCGATCGCGGCCTTGAGCCGGTCGGGCGGGCCGGTGGCGATGGCGGCGCCGTGGTCGACCACCACGATGTCGTCGGCGAGCCGGTCGGCCTCCTCCAGGTACTGGGTGGTGAGCAGCACGGTGGTGCCGCCGTCCGCCAACTCCTTGACGGTGTCCCAGATCGCCTGCCGGCTGCGCGGGTCGAGTCCGGTGGTGGGCTCGTCCAGGAAGAGCACGGACGGGCTGGTGACCAGGCTGGCGACGAGGTCGAGGCGTCGGCGCATGCCGCCGGAGTAGGTGCGCACGAGCCGGTCGGCGGCGTCGGCGAGGCCGAAGCGGGTGAGCAGTTCGTCGGCGCGCTCCCGGGCCCGGCGAGCACCGAGGTGGTGCAGCCGGCCGAACAGCCGGAGGTTGTCGCGGCCGGTGACGCCCTCGTCGACGGCGGCGTGCTGCCCGGCGAGGCCGATGACGCGGCGGACCTCCTCGGCGGCGCGGACGACGTCGTGTCCGGCGACCCTGGCGGTGCCGCGGTCGGGGGCGACCAGGGTGGCGAGGACGCGCACGGCGGTGGTCTTGCCGGCGCCGTTGGGGCCGAGCAGGCCACAGACGGTGCCGGCCGGGACGGCGAGGTCGAGGCCGCGCAGGGCCTCGGTGGCGCCGAAGCGTTTCGCCACGCCCGCCATCTCGATGGCGGGTCGGGTGGTGTCGGACATGGCTCTGCCCTTCTCTAGGTACAGCGTACGTAGAAGCGCGCGCGAGCGCCATCGTACTACGTACGCCGTACGTATCTAAGATGGGGAACCGAGGTGATCTTCCAGTGCCGTCCAGCGAGTCCACGCCGTCGAGCAGCGCAGCGCCATCGAGCGGACCCACGCCGCCCAGCGGCCCCGCGCCATCGAGCAGGCCCACGCCCCCCGAGGCCCCCGAGGTGATCTGGCTGCGCCCCGAGCGCACCGGCCGCGGCCCGCGCCCGGCCCACAGCCGGGCCTCGATCGCCGCCGCGGCCATCGGGATCGCCGACGCCGAGGGCCTGGACGCGGTCTCCATGCGGCGGGTCGCGGCGGCACTCGGCGCGGGCACCATGTCGCTCTACAACTACGTGCCGAAGAAGGAGCACCTGCTCGACCTGATGCTCGACGCGGTCGCCGCCGAGTACCGCTTCCCGCCCGCGCCGAGCGGCGACGTCCGGGCCGACCTCGCCGACCTCGCCCACCAGCAGCTCGACATCTGCCGCCGCCACCCGTGGCTGCCCGCACTGGTGCTGGCCCGCCCGGGCATCGGCCCCAACGCCCTGCGCTACACCGACCGCTTCCTCGCCATCACCGCCCCCACCGGCCTCGACGGGGGCTCCCGACTGGAGGCGATGGCCCTGTTCAACGGCTTCATCGGCCAGTTCGCACAGTACGAGCGGACGGCGGCAGCCGGCGCCAAGTGGCAGGCCGAGCTGGCCGGTTACCTCGGCCAGGCGGCGGCGAGCGGCGAGTACCCGCACCTGGCACAGGCCTTCGCCGCCGCGGGCCCGCCGGCCGACCCGGACCGGGCGTTCGAGCGCGCCCTGGCCCGAGTGATCCCCGCCATCCTGACGCCGACGGGCGACAACTGATACATCGGCCATCCCGCGAGAGCCCCCGGGGAGCGGCCCCGCCACCCTGACGCCCAGCCATCCCGCGGGGGCCCGGCAAGCTACCCCCGGACCCGTCGCCCTGACGCTCCGTCAGCCCGCGAGGTCCTCCCTGGGGAGCAGCCCCGCCACCCGGCCGTCCACCAGCACCAGCACCGCCGGCCGCCCGCCCGTCAGCGCCGCCCGTGCCTCGGCCGCCGACTGCCCGACGCCGACCGTCGGCAGCGCCGGGCCGAGCAGCGCGCCCAGCGGGTCGCCCGGCTTGGCCGCGCCGTCCGCGAGCGCCGCCGTCAGCACCTCCCGGGACACCGAGCCGACCACCTCGGTCGCGCTCACCCCGAACGGGCGCTCCGCCCGCGCCAGCACCGCCGGGGCGACGCCGCCCGGTGCCTCCCGCACCGCCTCCACCGCCTCGCCGACGGTCGCGTCGGCGTCGACCGTCACCAGCGGGCGGGCGGCCTCCAGCAGCGGCCGCAGCCCGTCCGCGTCCTCCAGGAAGCCCCACCCCCGCATCCAGGCGTCACTGTGCACCTTGGACAGGTACGAGCGCCCCGAGTCCGGCAGCAGCACGACCACCAGGTCGTCCGGGCCCAGCTCCCGCGCCACCCGCAGCGCGGCCGCCACCGCCGTCCCGGAGGACGGCCCGGCCAGGAGGCCCTCCTCGCGCGCGAGCCGGCGCGCCGTCAGCAGCGACTCGCGGTCCGGGATCCGCTCGTAGGAGTCGACCACCTCCGACCGGTAGGCCTGCGGCCAGCGGTCCTCGACGGTCTCCGGGTGCAGGTAGTGCCCGATGCTCTCGACGTACCACGGGCTGCCGTCCCCGCCCCCGTACGAGGAGGACTCCGGGTCCGCGCCGACCACCGTCACCGAGCCGCCGGACACCTCCTTCAGGTGGGCGCCCGTACCCGTGATGGTGCCGCCGGTGCCGACGCCCGCGACGAAGTGGGTCACCCGGCCGCCGGTCTGCTCCCAGATCTCGGGACCGGTGGTCCGGACATGGGCGTCGGGGTTGGCCAGGTTGTCGTACTGGTTGGCGAGCCAGGCCCCGGGGATCTCCTCGGTCAGCCGCTCCATCACCTTGAACAGGTGCCTCGGGTCCTCCTGCGGCACCGCCGTCGGGGCGAGCACCACCTCCGCGCCGTACGCCCGCAGGATGTCCGCCTTCTCGGGCGCCGACTTGTCCGCCACCCCGGCGATCACCCGGTACCCGCGCTGCCGGCCGACGATCGCCAGGCCGATGCCGGTGTTCCCGGAGGTCGCCTCGATGATCGTCCCACCCGGCTTCAGCAGACCGTCCCGCTCGGCGGCCAGGATCATGGACAGCGCGGCGCGGTCCTTGACGCTGCCGCCGATGTTGAGGAACTCGGCCTTGGCGTAGATCGGCGCGGCGATCCCGGCGCCGAGCCGGGCGAGGCGGAACAGCGGCGTGCCGCCGATCGCGTCGAGGACGGATTCGTGCACTGCGGTCATCATCCGACTCCTTCACTGGTGCTGTCCGCCCGAGCCTGCCCAGCCCGGCGGGTCGGTAGACGGCGCTGGCACCCTGCTCATCCGGCCGAAACACGGTCCGAGGAGCACGGAGGGCGCGAGGAGGCGCATTCGCGCCCCTCGGCGCGTGGGCGGCGAGGCCCGTGGCGCTCGGCGCGTGGGCGGCGCGGCCCGTGGCGATCGCTAGAGTCCCGGCATGACGCGTCTGAAGATCGAGACATCCGTCCCCGAGAGCCATCTCGACCAGGTCCTCGAGGCCCTCCACACGGCCGGTGCGGGCCGGGTCGGCGAGTACGTCCGCTGCACCAGCGTCTGGCGCATCACCGGCAGTTGGCTGCCCTCGCCCGACGCCCAGCCCTACCAGGGCACGGCGGGTGTCGTCCAGACGGCCCCGGAGGTCCGCGTGGAGTCCGTCTGCGACCAGGACCGGGCCGCCGCCGTGCTGCGAGCCGTCCGTGCCGTCCACCCGTACGAGGAGGCGGTGATCAACTTCCTTCCCCTCTTCGAGCCCGTCCTCGACTGAGCCCGCGACCGGTCCCGCGACCGCGCTCGCGGCGGCGCCGAGCGCGGACCCCGGCAGCCGGGCTCACGCGCCCCTTCGCCGCCCCAGCCACGCGGTCAGCGCGGCCCAGAGGCCCCGGCGCTGCGGCGGCTCCGGAGCCGGCTCGGCCACCGGCTCGGCCGGCGGCCGCACCGCCGGGCCCTGGGGCGCGATGCCCTGGGCCCGGGCTGCCGCGAGCCAGGCGGGGACGTCGGCGAGCAGCAGGTCGTACAGGTCCCGGTCGGAGACCTTCCGGGGATCACGCCCCAGGTGGACGAAGCCCGCGTTGTCGATGGGGCGCATCTCCGGAACCGCGAGCCCGGTGAGCTTGCGCAGGAAGTCGAACTGCCGGCTGCCCGGGTCACCGAAGCCGATGAACTGCCAGAAGATCGGCAGCTTCGCCGCCTCGCACAGGCCCACCTCCGCCGCCCTCTTGTTGATCGGCCCGCCGTCCGTCTGGAACAGGACGAGGGCCGGCGCCGTGGAGCCGCTCGCGCGGTAGTGCCGGACCACCGCCTCCATCGCCAGGTGGTAGCTGGTCTTGCCCATGTGGCCGAGGCTCGCGACGATCCGGTCGATCCAGCCCTCGTGGTCGGCCAGGGCTATCTCGGCCTGGGCGTCGACCTCGGTGGAGAAGAAGACGACCGGCACGCTCCCGTCGTCGTCCAGGTGGGCGGACAGGCCCAGGACCCGGTCGGCGAGTGCCTGGACGCTGCCGTCCTTGTAGTAGGGCCTCATCGAGCCGGAGTAGTCGATCACCAGGTACACCGCGAGGCGCTGACCGCTCAGCCCGCGCCGTTCCACCGAGGCGCCGGCCGTCTTGTAGAGGCTCACCAACGCGGGCGCGCTCTGCTCGACCTTGCTCAGACTGACGGCCATGGGCTCGCTCCCTTGCTCAGTGCGGCAGCCGGACTGCCGGGGCGCGTGATCGTCAACGCGCTCCGGACACTCTGTGGGGCGAACCCGGACGGCGGCAAGCCCTCGCGCGGGCCGGCCCCGCACCGGCCGGGCCCGCACCGGCCGGGCCCGCACCGGCCGGTGCGCGTCGGCCGGGTCCGCACCGGCCGGGTCCGCACCGGCCGGGAGCGCCGCTCACCAACCGCCGGGGTGCCGCGAGAGCCAGTCGGCATGCCGCTCCTTCAGCCGGTCGCGCTCCTCCGCCGTGGTCAGGTAGACGTCCGCGCCGCCGTCGTACGGGTGGTAGAGCCGCCGCATGCCGGTGTCGGTGACGATCACCCCGCCCTCCCGCTCGTCGGCGACCCGGCGCAGCAGCCGGTCCAGCTCGCCGCGCCGCCACCGGCGCCGCTCCACGAACACGTGGCAGTAGGTGCGGAACTCCGGCCCCGGGTCGTCCGCCTGGAGCCACGTGCGCCAGTGCTTCGCGTCCCGGCGCATCCGGGGCACGCTCGTCCGGCCGCTCCACCGCGGTGTGAGGACGTACACCTCGGAACCGGCGAACAGCTCGTCCAGCACGGTGTTGTGGCGCTCCAGGACGATCGCGTACTCGCGCTCGTCGTCGGGGTACCGCTTGGACTGCGGCAGGCTGTGGAAGCGCACCCAGACGTCCCGCGTCCGGGTGCCGATCTCGTACCCGACGGGCTCCACGCCGGGCCACCGCCGCTCCCAGAGCGCCGTCAGTTCCTCGCGGTCCACCCGGTTCCTGCCCCGCTTCACCGGGCGAGTGTGCCACATCCGCCCCAGCGGCCCCGGCCTGGTGAAATCCTCTCGTCACGACCGCCCGGCTCCCGTAGCGTGGTTCGGTGGATCTTGAGGACAGAACGGGGCACCCCACCATGCAGCAGCACCACGGCTGGGCCGACGAGCGCTTCGGCGCCGTCGCGGACGTCTTCGCCGCCAACTTCGCCGAGTTCCCCGAACTGGGCGCCGCCGTCACCGTGTTCGCGGGTGGCCGGAAGGTGGTCGAGCTGTGGGGCGGCACGGCCGACGACCGCACCGGCCGGGCCTGGACGCGGGACACCGTCGTCCCGGTGTTCTCCTGCGCCAAGGGCCCGGTGAGCATCTGCGCGCACCTGCTCGCCCAGCAGGGCCGGCTCGACCTGGACGCGCCGGTCGCCCGCTACTGGCCGGAGTTCGCCCGCCACGGCAAGGAGGCCGTCACCACCCGGATGATCCTCGGCCACCGCGCCGGCCTCCCGGCGCTGGACGCGGTGCTCTCCTTCGAGGAGGTCGCCGCCTGGGATCCGGTGATCCGGGCGGTCGAGGCGCAGCAGCCGCTCTGGGAGCCGGGCACGACCCACGAGTACCACGGCCACGTGTTCGGCTTCGCGGTCGGCGAGGTGATCCGCCGGATCACCGGGCTGACGCCGGGCGCGTTCCTGCGCAAGGAGATCGCCGAGCCGCTCGGGCTGCCCGTCTGGATCGGCCTGCCGGAGAGCGAACTCCCGCGCCTGGCCCGGCTGGTCGAGGCCGAGGGCCGCCGCCCGATGCCCAGCCCCGAGCACCTGCTCACCCGGATCGTCACCATGAACGGCGCGCTGGTCTTCCCCGGCCTGGACGTGCCGCACGGCTGGAACGACCCGGCCCTGCACGCGATCGAGCTGCCCGGCGCGGGCGCCGTCGCCTCCGCCACCGGCCTGGCGGGCCTCTACGCGGCGGCGGCCACCGGCCTGGACGGCTCGCCCCGCCTGCTCGCGCACGACACCGTGACCGACGCGGTGCGCGAAGTCTCCTCCGGCGCGGGCTTCCTGGGCTTCGACATGGGTGCCCGCTGGGGCTCCGGCCTGCTGCTCGACTCCCCCGCCTTCCGCCCGCTGCTCGGGGCGCGCAGCTTCGGCAACGACGGCGCCGGCGGCCAGTTCGCCTTCGGGGACGACGAGTTCGGCGTCGGCTTCGGCTACGTCGCCAACCGGATGATCGGTCACGGCGATGCCCGGGCGAACCGCCTGATCGAGGCGGTGCGCGGGTGCCTGGACTGACCGGCTTCCTCCCGCTCGTCACCGCTCTGGCCACCACCGGCGGCATCGGCGAGCTGCGCTACGGCGCCTCGCTGCCCGAACTCGCCGCCCGCTACGGCGATCCGTGGGACGGCGGCGGCATCCACCGCGGCGACCGCTGGCCGCACGCCTTCGGCTGGGGCGACGTCCAGACGGTGTTCTGCCGCTGCCGCCGGCTCCGCTCGCTGTCCCTGCCGGTCTGGCACGGCGAGCTCGACCTCCCGCTGCCGGACGGCGGTTCGGTGACGCTCGACACCCACGTCGGCGAGGCCGACCTGATGGCGGCGCTGACCGCCACCGGCCACGGCTGGCGGACGGTGACGTACGAGAACCTCCCGGGCCAGCGGAACCTGGAGTTCTCGCCGGCCGAGGAGGTCCGGGTGGAGCTGGTGCTCACCGACCGCGACGGCTACGACCAGCCGCCGCTTCCGGAGTGGGTGCTGTACAAGGCGGTGCTGTGGGGCTTCGAGCACGTCGACTGCCCCGAGCCGGACCGCTCGCTCCCCGACGACGGCTGGGGCGCCGCCGGACGGTAGGGCCGGTCCTCGAACTGGCGGCGGGCCGCGCTTCGGGCTCGCGGCGGCGGGCCGCTCTTCGGGCTCGCGGCGGCGGGCCGTTCCGTCCCCTGTGCGGAACGGCCCGCCGTCCGAGTGCCCGCTACTTCAGCAGGAAGTCGTACACCGCCTGCCGTCCGGCCGGGTTCGCCGCCCGGTTCTGCACGGAGTGCGCCGCCCCCGGGACGATCACGATCTGCGGGTCGTGCGTCAGCTCCGCCTGCTGGTAGAGCCACTCGTTGGGCGTGGAGAGGTCCCGGTCGCCGCCGAGCAGCAGCACCGGCACGTTCGGCAGCTTGCGGTGCGCCGGCGGGGACGGCGGTACGGGCTCGCGCGGCCAGTCCAGGCAGACCAGTTGGCTGCCGAGCCCGGTCGCGGTCGCCGGGTCGTACGGCCAGGTCTGCTCGGCCGTCAGCCGCTGACGGGTGCGCTCCAGCGCGGCCGCCCGCCCCTCGACCGGGGTGTCCGTGGTGCCCCACGGGAAGTGCGAGTCGGCGCAGAGGGTGGCGGCGTGCAGGCCCTGGCTGAGCGCCTCGGCCGGGGCGGCGTCGCCCTCGTGGACGGCCTTGACGAAGGCCTGGAGCTTGGCCGGCTGCCCGGCGGCGGCCTCGTGCAGCACCTCGGGGACCCCGCCGTAGTTCGGGTCGGTGAACTCGTAGCTGGTGAGGGCGTCCAGGATCTGCGCCCCGTCGCCGTACCGCCGCACGACGGTGGCGAGGTCGGCGGCCGGGTCGGTGCCGCAGCCGGTGGCCTGGCAGGCGGCCCGCAGGACCCGGGCGGTGGCGGGCAGCGCGGCCAGGTCGAGGGGGTCGTCCCCCTGCTGCGGCACCACCGAGTCGAGCACCAGCCGGGCCACGTGCGAGGGGTGGGCGAGCGCGTACCGCTCGGCGACGAAGGTGCCGTAGGAGACGCCGTCCAGGGTGAGGCGCCGGTCGCCGAGGGCGCGGCGCAGCAGGTCGATGTCGGCGACGGTGTCCGCGGTGCTGTAGAACCGGGCGTCGGGGCCGAGGGCGGCGGCGCAGTCGGCGATCGACTGCCTGCGCGGCACGGCGAGGTCGGAGGAGCCCATGTCCTCCTGGAGGCCCGGGCACTGGAGCGCGTGGGCGCCGGTGCCGCGCTGGTCGTACATCACCAGGCGGTAGTCCTTGAGGACGGGCTCCAGTTTGCCGGCGATCCGCTTCATCAGCGGGACGCCGGGCTGGCCGGGGCCGCCGGTGAGGAACAGCAGGTCGCCCTTGGGCGCCGTGGTGTTGCCGGCGACGGCCACCGCGAGGTCGAGGCTCCCGGGGGTGGCGCCGCGGTGGTCGAGCGGGACGGTGAGGGTCCCGCAGGTGAACTCGGGCGCGTTCGGGCAGGGTGCCTGTCCGGTGATGCCGCCGCCGGGGCGGGCCTGGTCCGCCGGGGCGGCGAAGCCGACCGAGGGGGTGGCCAGGGTGGTGCCGGCGACCACCGCGACGGCGCCCAGCAGGGCGGCGACGCGGGCACGCGTGCTCCTCATGTTCGTCCTTCCGCTCGCACCGCGTCCGGGCTGACACGGTCATGGAAGCAGCCTGCGCCCCGGGAGACTTCGAACGCGAGCGGTTATCGGTGAATTCGCCCGGGAGCGAATCCCCGGAGCGGGAATGCACACCGATGGAGGACGGAAGGCGGCCTCCTCAGCGCAGCGCCCGCGGCAGCACCACCCGCACCCACTCCTCCGGTTGCGCCAGGTGCGGGGCGTGCCCCGCGCCCTGGTACAGATGGCGTTCCGCCTTGGGCAGGGCGAGGTCGATCAGGTCCAGGACCTCGCCGAACATCGGTGGGCTGTCGTCGCTCTGGGTCAGCAGCGCCGGTTCGCCGAACCGGGAGAGCTCGGCGAGGTCGAGGTCCAACGCGTCCGGGTCGCGCAACTCGTCGAGGTAGGTGGCCGCGTTGCGGACGTACGTGTGCCGCACCGGCGCGGGCAGCTGCTCCCAGGCGCCGGGGCCGAAGGCGAGGCTGTCCACGTACAGTTCGGCGGCGGCGGCCGACTCGGCCTGCTCCAGCAGCTCCCGGACGGCGGCGATCCGGCCGGAGAAGTCGGTGCCGATCGGTCGCAGGTCCGGGTCGGCGAGCAGGATGCCGGTGCCCGGCGGCTCGTGCACGGCGATCCCGCGCAGCAGGTCGGGCCTGGCCGCGGCGAGCCGCAGGGTGATCAGTGCGCCGTAGGAGTCGCCGTAGACGAAGGCCGGCGCGAGGCCCAACCCGTGGATCAGCCCGGCCAGGTCGGCCGCGTCCTCGTGCACCGACCCCTGGGTGAGCAGGTCCTCGCTGCGGCTGTGCCCCCGGCGGTCGTAGACGACCGCGGTGGTGGACTCGGCCAGGCCCGGCAGCACCCGTGCCCAGGAGTCCGCGTCGCTCCAGGAACCGTGCACCAGGACGACGCCGGGGCCCGCGCCGTGGGCCTCGTAGTACAGCGCCACCCCGTTCACCCTGATCTCGGCCATCACGAGCCTCCCGGTCTCGGCGGTACTCCCCCACCAGCCTGACACAACCGTCCGGAAGGCTCCGGTCCTGCGCCCGTCGCGGTCACCCGGCGTCACCGGCCACCTGGTGCGGCCCGGTGCGGCTCCGTACGGCCCCGTGCGGCTCTGCGCAGCTCCGTACGGCTCCGGTGCGGTGACCGCCCGTCGCGTGGCACCGTCAGCTCATCGCCCGCACCGGCGGCTCGTCCCGCGTCCCGTCCTCCGCGACCACCGTGAACCGCTCCGGGCCGGACACCGACAGGTCCACCGGGTAGAGCGACGCGGTGTCGTTGACGTCCAGCACGGCGCTCTGCCGCCCGGTCGCCGCCTCCACCCTGGTCATCCGGCCCCGGGTCATCGCCCACACCGAGCCGCCGTCCACCACCAGACCGGTCACCTGGTCGTCCAGCCCGGCCGTCCACCGCTTGCCGCCGTCCGTGAGCGAGTACGCCAGCAGCCGTCCGGTGGCGGTCCGGCTCGGGTGCGGGCCGCCGCTGATGCCGATGTCGCCGGGCTTCTCCCCCGGCACGACGAACAGGTCCCCCACCACCACCCCGCCGAACAGCGGGCGGGCACTGAACTCGTCGAAGGCGTGCAGCCCGCCCAGCATCACGTCCAGGTCGTACTCGTCCCCGGCGACCGGTATCGCCGCCCGCTGCCGACCGGTCCGGTCGTAGCTGAGCACCGCGTGGGTGCCGCGCTCGGCCTGGGCGTCCACCCAGACCGCGAGCGGGTCGACCGACACCACGGCGAGGTTCTTCAGCCCGCCCGCCGCGGGCAGCGCGATCCGCTGCTGCTCCCGGCCATCCGCCGGGGCCAGCGAGCGCAGCACGGGCGCGGCGTCGCCGCACTGCGCGACGGTGACGGCGTCCGCGGGCCCGCCCGCGACCTGCAGCGGGGTGCAGCCGGGGTCGGCGGCGCCGCGCCAGAGGTCCCGGCCGTCCGCCAGCCGTACGGCGCGCCAGCCGGCCTTCTCCTGGAGGAGGGCCTGCTGCCCGGCCACCGCGACCACGTCCGGCGCCGCGTCGTCCCCGTCACGGGCGGGGGCGTCCACGGCGGCGGTCCAGCCCTGCCGGCCGTCGGCGAGGTCGAGGGCGGTGACGGCGGAGCACGGCTTGTCGTGCGGCGCGTGGCCGATCAGGCCGAGGGCGCCGCCGCGGCCCGTCCCGTCGGGCCCGGTACCCCGGCTCATCGCGCACACCGTGTCCTCCCCGGGCGGGGCCCAGTGCCAGGCGACGGCCCCGGTGGCGCGGCGGTACGCCACCACCAGGTCCGGCCGGACCCGCACCACCAGGTCCCCGCTGGTCCAGCTGCCCACGGCGCGGATCGTGGACGGCCGGTCGAGCGGCGCCTTCCAGGCGTCGTTGAGGCCGTCCCCGGCGAAGCCGACGAAGATCCCGATCCCCAACAGCGCGCCGACGGCGGCCGAGGGGAACCCGGCCCTGGGGTGGATCAGCGCCCAGACGAAGCCCGCGCCGCAGGGCATCAGCCCGAGGATGCTGATGATCCCCATGAACGCGAGGCTGTCGCCGCCGAACCCGTTCGCCGGGCCGAACAGCACCGCCAGGCCCATGCTCGCGAACATCGCCCCCAGCACCCCGCCGGAGACCACCATCCAGGTCTCCTTGTCCCAGGCGAACCTGGCTCTCCTCCTCGCCCGGACGACACTGTCCTCGGGCCGAACGGCCATGCCGGTCTCTCCCCTGCGACGCGCCGCCCACCGCGTCGGGGCGACGATCATCGGATCGTCGCAGAGCGCGCCGTGATCCTGAACAAAGAGCAGGGAAAACCCAGGTTATGACCGCACGTACCAGGCCCGATCGCCAGGATCGTGACGAATCCCCGGGGCCGCACCCCACGGAGCGCGGCCCGGAGCCCGTGGCGGGACACGGGCCAGTATTGGCCCTTCAGCCCCGGCCCGGCAGCACCGGCCCGGCAGTCCCTCGCGGCGAGGACCACCGGGTCCGCCGCGCGCCCCGGCCCGGGTCGTGGACGTACGCCATCGGATACCGGGCACGGGCCGGCTCGCAGCGGTGGCCGGGTACGCCGAACCGAACACCGCTCCTGGGCGCCGCCCGGCCGGGATCCGGGCGACGGCCGCTCGAACATCACGCGGCAGCAGCCGGGTTCGGCGACCGCCCGCTCCCGCCAGGCGCGGCCGCACCCGGTGAGGTACGCCGACAGGTCACTCCCGCGCGGAACCTGCAACGGACCGAACGGGCCGGCCGGCGCGCCAGCCGTCCGCCACGGCACGCCAACCCTTCGCCATGGAGCGACAGTTGGCCCGGGCGGCCGAAGCACCCGAGCTCCGCGTCGGGCTGAGCCGACCGGGTAGATCTCGGCCCCGGACAGTACGCGCACGCCCGGTCGGCTCGTTCTGCTGTACATGCCGTCCTCGATCCCGACGCCATCGCCCTTGCCCGCGTTCGACACCATCCGGAGGTTCCCGTGGCAGTGATCGGCCGTGCGACGGCCACCGTGGTCGCGCTGGGCATCCTGCTCGTCCCGGCGGCCGTCACGGCGGGCGCCGGCCTGCCGCCCGAGCCCGGTGCGGGCTGGTGGGAGGTGTCGGCCACCGCCGCCAACGTCCGGGTCGACCACTTCGGCGAGGAGACCGTCGTCGGACTCGCCCGTTCGGGTGACCGGGTCGAGGTGGTGGACACCTGGACCTCGCCGCTCGGCGCCCGCTGGGCGAAGGTCATGGTGGTGCGCAGCCGGGTCTCCGGCTGGGTCCTGTGGTCCTTACTGGCGCACAGGGACCCGTCCTCGCAACCGTAGAATCCGCCTGTACACATCAGGAGGGATTTCGCGTGTTCCGAGCGCAGCGTCCGCGCACCGCAGAGCTGACCCCGTGGCAGGGAGAGGGGCCGGTCAACGGCGTCGCCCTGCTGCTGCCGGGCGGATTCATCCGCAGCCGGCGCGCACCACTGAAGGTCGCCGAGCTCGGCCTGCGGGACCTCGCCACGGAGCTCACCGACCGCGGCCGGGCGCACGGGCTCGCGGTGCACCTGCTGCGCTACCGCCACGGCGGCTGGAACGGCGCCGACGCCGACACCGCCGTCGACACCCGCTGGGCGCTCGACGAACTCGCCCGGCTGCACCCGGGCGCACCCGTCGTGCTGATCGGCAACTCGCTGGGCGGGCGGGCCGCGTTCTGGTGCGCCGGGCACCCGTCGGTGGTCGGCGTCGCCGGGATCGCGCCCTGGCTGCCCAGCGGCGACCCGGTCGACCAGCTGGCCGGCCGGCGGGTGCTGATCGTCCACGGCACCGGGGACCACAGCTCCGCCGGCGCCACCCAGTCCCTGGAGTACGCGCTGCGCGCCCGGCCGGTCGTGCCGGACCTCGCGCGGTACGAAGCCCCGGGCGCCAACCACCTCCTGATCCGCGAGTCCCGCGACATCAGCGCTCTGACCACCGCCTTCACCCTCTCCACCCTGGGCGCCGAGCCCGCCCCCCTGATGGCGGGGGCGGTCTGCACCCGACTCCCGGCGCGGGTGTAGCCCCTCTCCTTGCCCACTTCCCGGGCCTCCCCTGCCGATCGGCAGGGGAGGCCCGGCCGTCTTCCGGCAGGATTCTGCCGATCGGCACATGCGCGAACCGGGCCCCGACGATCAGTCTGGGAGGCACCACGACGGCGGCCATCCGGGCCACCGCGAAGGGAGGCCCTCACCGTGTTCCGCGAGCGCACTCTCCACCTCCGCACCACCGAGCCGCACCTGAACCATCGCCAACTCTGCTTTCTCCAAGGCACGTCAGCCCACCCACAGCCGCCCCCGACGGCACCGAAGAGCACGCGACCGCCTCCCCCGCGCCCTGCCGGACGGCGAGCTCCTGCCACCCCGGCAGTTGCAGGATCTGCCCACCCCGCCAGTCGAGAGGACCCGCATGATCACCGTCCCCGACGAGTTCGCCCGCACCACCATCGACCGCGCAGGGGCCGCCGGTGCGTCCTGGATCGCCGAACTGCCCGGCCTCGCCGCCGAACTGGTGGAGCGCTGGGGCTGCATGCCGGACGGCGAGGCCACCCACGGCGGTGTCGGCCTGATCCTCCCGGTCCGGCAGGGCACGGGGCGCGCGGCCGTACTGAAGGTCTCCTTCCCCCACCCGGGCAACGTGCACGAGCCGGACGCCTTCGCGGTGTGGGCGGGCCGGAGCGCCGTCCGGCTGTACGAACGAGACGACGAGCGCTTCGCCATGCTGCTCGAACGGGCCGGCCCGGCCACGCTCGCGGAGGTCCGGGACGGCGACGAGGTGGCGA
Organism: Kitasatospora sp. NPDC032121; assembly: GCF_055580145.1. Classification (NCBI taxonomy): domain Bacteria; kingdom Bacillati; phylum Actinomycetota; class Actinomycetes; order Kitasatosporales; family Streptomycetaceae; genus Kitasatospora; species Kitasatospora sp. NPDC032121. The sequence continues at coordinate 105,919 of NZ_JBVILX010000001.1, forward strand.
CGGTCGCCGGGCGGCTCAGCCGGTGGCTCGACGTACCGGCGCCACCAGGCCTGCCCCGGCTGAGCGAGCGGGCTACGGACTGGGAGGCCCGGCTACGCGCCGACGCGGCCTCCCTGCCCCACGCCCTGCCGGCCCGCACGGTGGGCGCCGCCCTCGCGACCATCCACGAACTCGCCCGCTCCCAGCCGGATGTGCTCATCCACGGCGACCTCCACCCCCGCAACATCCTGCGGGCGGAGCGCGAGCCCTGGCTGGCCGTGGATCCCAAGGGCTACGCAGGGGACAGGGCCTACGACGGCGGCACCCTGCTCAAGGTCCACGCCCTGACGCTGTTCGGCTCGACGGACCTGCGCCGCACGGCCCTCCGCGCACTCGACGTCTTCGCCGAAGCAGCCGAGCTCGACCGCGAACGCACCCGCCGCTGGGCCCAACTCCACGCCGTCCAGGCCGCCTTCCAGGGCCGGCGCAGCGGCTTCCGGCGTGCCCGGGGCGGCCCCGAACTCGACCGGCTCATCCGCTACGCGGACGGGCTCGCCGAAGCCCTCACCCCGAGCTGAGGGCCCGCCCCAACCTGACCAGCCCGCGACGGCCCTCCGTCCCGACAGTGAAAGGAGCCGACTCCGACAGCACCGAGACCTCGTCCGCCGCCGCGCCTCCGGCTGTGCAGGCCCCGGCGCCCGGAATCGTGTTGGCGGTCGGCGGCCCGTAGTGCCTATGGTCGGGGGATGACCACTCGAACCTTCCGCATCATGGTGCGCGGCGTCTTCGACGGCCTCACCGACGAACAGCGCGCCGAACTGCTCGCCGCCGCCCCCGAGCACGACGTGCTGCGGGCCGCCTTCACCCGCGAGGGCCACCTGAGCTACGACCTCTCCGCACGGGCCGCCTTCACCTTCCGCTTCCTCGACGAGGGCGAGGCCGAGGAGGACATCCTGGAAGCCACCGAGCGGGCCGAGCAGTCGGCGCAGCAGTGGCTCGCCGAACACGGCTACGGCTACAAGAACCTCCGCTCCCAGGCCGAGGACCTCTCCCAGGCGCCGCTCGGCAAGCGTCAGCGCCGCGCCGCCGGCACCGCGCACTGACCCGACCCCCTCCCCCCTCCGCCACCTCCTTGACGGCTCCCCCTCGCGATATACTTGAGCAGTCAAGGAGGTGGCAATGACAGACCACTCGGACCGGACCGAGCAGACCGAGCCCGCCCGCACCACACCGGCCCCCGGCCCCGATCCGCTGGACACCGCCCTGCGGCTCGTCCGCGCCCAGACCGCCGTGGTCAAGCGCTTCGACGCGAGCCTCAGCGGCCTGCACGGCGTCAGCCTGGCCGACTTCACCATGCTGCTCCACCTCTCCCAGGCCCCCGGCGGCCGGATGCGCCGGGTCGACCTCGCCGAGGCCCTCGGGCTCACCGCCTCCGGCGTGACCCGTGGCCTCGCGCCGCTGGAGCGGATCGGCCTGGTCAGCCGCGAGGCCGCTGCCCGTGACGCCCGGGTCGCCTACGCCGCGCTCACCCCGACCGGCCGCGAGCGGCTCGCCGAGATGCTGCACACCGCCCGCCAGGTGGCCGCCGACCACTTCGCGGCCGAACAGTGGAGCACCGAGGACCTCAATCTGCTGTCCGCCCTGCTCACCCGCCTCGGCGGCACCGCCCCCGGCCAGCGCCTCGGCTGACCCGCCGATCCGCCCGCCCCGCCGCGGGCCCCACCGGCAAACCCTGCCCCACCCACCGCGCACCCCCACGTCCTAGGCTGGTCCCGCACCACCCGCACTGCTGGCACTACCCGCACCACCCGCACCGGTGGCACCACCCACACCACCTCACCCCGCGAAGGACGGCACCATGACCGACACCCCCGGCACCGGGCCCGGCCTGGAGCGCGGCCTCGCCGAGGCCCAACGCGACCACTGGCAGCGGACCTACACCGCCAACCCGGGGATGTACGGCGAGCAGCCCTCCGCCCCGGCCGAGTACGCGGCCGGGGTGTTCACCGCCGCCGGGGCGCGGGACGTGCTGGAACTCGGCGCCGGCCACGGACGCGACGCACTGCACTTCGCCCGGGCGGGCTTCCGCGTGGTGGCCGCCGACTTCAGCCCGACCGGCCTGCGGCAACTGCGTTCCGCCGCGGCGGAGCAGGGCCTGGCCGACCGGCTCTCGGTCCTCACCCACGACGTCCGCGACCCGCTGCCCCTCCCCGATGCCTCCGTCGACGGGGTCTTCGCCCACATGCTGCTCTGCATGGCCCTCTCCACCGAGGAGATCGAGGCGCTGGTCGCCGAGGTCCGCCGGGTTCTGCGCCCGGGCGGCACCTTCGTCTACACCGTCCGCCACACCGGCGACGCCCACTACGGCGCCGGTACCGGCCACGGGGACGACGTCTGGGAGCACGGCGGCTTCGCCGTCCACTTCTTCCCCCGCGAGCTGGTCGACTCGCTCGCCGGCGAGGGCTGGAGCCTGACCGAGGTCCACCCCTTCGAGGAGGGCGACCTGCCCCGCCGCCTGTGGCGCGTCACCCAGGAGACCTCTCGATGAGCGCACCCGACACCGCCGCCCCCGACCTCACCGTCGACGGTACCGGCCTGCTCTGCGTCCAGCTCCTGCTCCGGCTGCGCGCCCGGATCGCGCACCTCCCCGCCGGCGCGGTGGTCCACATCCACACCACCGACCCCGCCGCCCCTCTCGACCTCCCCGCCTGGTGTCACCTGACCGGCCACGAGTACCTCGGCCGGGTCCCGTACGAGGCCACCGACCGCGAGGTGTACGCGCTGCGCCTCACATCCGCCCCGGTCCGGACCCGCCCCGACCGCCCCTGGCACCCGGCCCCCGCAGCCGACTGACCGGTCCGCCCGTCCCCGTCGGCGGGCCTCACCGCCCGACCCCGTCGCCCGGAAAACCCCGCGCGCCCGACGCCGCCGCCGGGACAGACTGCGCCCATGCCCGCAGCCGGCCCCACTCCCGTACCCCCACCCCCACTCACCACCGCCAACCACCTCCTCGGCCACCCGCCCGAAGCCCGTCTCCTGCTGCTCAACTGCGACGACCTCGGCCTGGACGAGTCCGTCAACCTCGCCGTGATCGACGCCGTCCGGAACGGCATCGCCGCCTCGTGCAGCCTGATGACGCCCTGCGCCGCCGCGCCGCACGCGCTCGGGCTGCTGCGCCGGCACCCGGAGGTCCCCTTCGGCGTCCACCTCACGCTGGTCTGCGAGACCCCGGACCGCCGCTGGGGCCCGCTCGCCGCCCGCGACCGAGTGCCCTCCCTCCTCGACGCCTCCGGCGAGTTCTTCGCCCCCACCCCCGCCGGGCGCGCAGCACTGCTCGCCCGGGCCCGGATCGACGACGTGGAGCGCGAGTTCCGCGCCCAGATCGACGCGGTGGCGGCGGCCGGCCTCGCCCCGACCCACCTCGACTTCCACTGCCTGGCCGACGGTGGCCGCGAGGACGTCCTCGACCTCGCCCTCTCTCTCGGCGCCGAGTACGGCCTGGCGGTCCGGGTCTGGCTGCCGCCCGCGCTGGCCCGGATGCGCGAGCGCGGGCTGCCGGTGGTGGACCACGGTTTCCTCGACAGCTTCACCGTCCCCCTGGACGACAAGCCCGCCCACTACGCCCACCTGCTCGCCGCCCTCCCGCCGGGCCTCACCGAGTGGGCCCTGCACCCCGCGCTGCACCCCGCCCTACGCCCCGCGCCGCACCCCGGCCCGCACCCCGCCCCGCATCCCACCCCGCACCCCGCCCCGGACGACGGTCGGCGCGTGCGGCACACCGACCACGCGTTCCTCGTCTCCCCCGAGGCACGCCGGCTGCTCACCGAGCACGGCATCACCGTCCTCGGCTACCGCACGCTCCAGGAGGCCTGGCAGCGAGCCCGGGAACGGCTCACGGCCGAGCCCCCGGGGCCGCCCGGTGTGCCACGATGAGGAGACACGAACACCCCAGCGCCACAGGGAGGTTGACCGCCGTGGACCCGATCATCAGCTGCCGCTGGCAGGACCGGAGCGGCGAGTGGGCCCTGACCGTCGGCCACAACGGCGACGGCTGGGAACTGCTCGCCTCGGCCCCCTACTGGTCCGAGTCGATCCCCTTCGCGAACCCGGACGAGGTCCGCCGACTCGCCCAGGCCCTGCTGGACCTGCCCGCCGAGCCCGAGCCGTACGAGTTCGAGTGGCAGCTCTCCCGCCCCGGTTCGACCGCCGCCCGGGGCGAGCAGCAGCCCCACTTCGCGACCTTCGCCGTCGGCCTCGACCCCACCGACGACCACCGCCCGTACCTCGCCTACCAGTCATACTACGACCTGGGCCGGGCCACCGGACTCGGCCTGGAGGTGATCTGCGAGGACCCGCCGATCGATCACCTCCGCGCCCAGGCCCACGCCTTCCTGACCGCCTACCCCGGCCCCGCCCGCCGGTAGGCCGCACCGCCGCTGCCGTCCCCCGCAGCCCTACGGCCGCGCACACCCCCGCGCACCGGCTCATCCCACGGCGCGCACCGCCCAGTCCACCTCAGCCGCCCAACTCTCAGGCGCAGCCCAACCGTTGACGACCGCCAGCAGCTCCAGGTACCGCTCCCGCCGAGGATCGGCCATCGCCCTCAGCCGCTCCGCCAACCGGTCGCGCACCGCCCCGGCGTCCGCCGGCACCGCCCCCGCGCACCACTGTCCGTACCGCTCCACCAGCGCCACGACGACCGCCGCCGCCTCCGCCGACCCCGGCTCCACCCCGGCCGCGACCGCCGCTGCGGCCGACTCCCGCACCGCCACCGCCAGCCCTGGCTTCGGCAGCCCCGTACCGCCCGCCGCCTCCGCAGAAGTCGCCTCCGCGGCCTCCGCCTCCGCGAGCCCCCGCAGCAGCGCCCGGAACCCCGCGTCCTCCGCCATCCGGGCCAACTCGACCCAGGCCTCGACCTGTTCGAGCGACGGGTCCTCCGGCAGCTCCGGCGTCAACGAGCGCGCCACAGCGGCGAACCACCCGCCGCGGCCCACCCCTCCACCCTCGCCCCCTCCACCATCGCCCTGCCCGTCGTCGCCACCTCCGCCGTCGATCCCGTCGAACACCGCCGCCAGGAACTCCCCGACCAGGCGCCCCCGTTCGTCCTCCGTGAGCCGGGCCAACCGGTGCACGCGCGTCAACTCCTCAGGTGTCGACCCGAGCCTGGCCACCACCCCGAGCACCGCCCGCCGCAGCCGCAGCACCCGGATCTGGAGGTCGATCGCCTCCGCCTGCACGGCGGCGGCGTCGGCCGGCGTCAGTTCGCGCTCCACCACCCGCCGGATCGCGGGCAGTCCGAGCCCGAGTTCCCGCAGGGTGCGGACCAGTTCCAGGCGCGCGACGGCGTCGGCGCCGTACCGCCGGTGGCCGGCCGGGTTGCGGCCGGTCGGCGACACGATCCCCCGGTCCGAGTAGAAGCGGACGGTCTTGACCGTCAGCCCCGTCCGCCGGGCCAACTCACCGATGGTGTACGCCGTGTCGCCGTTCATGGCCACCACCCTGCTACCTCCCCCTACGGGAGGTGCAAGCCCCGGCCGGAGGCGACCCCGACCGGAGGCGACCCCGGCCGGGGCTGCGACACCCGAAGGACTTCAGGCAGTACGCCGCAGCAGCGCCAGGTACATCGCGTCCGTCCCGTGGAGGTGCGGCCACAGCTGCACGTCCGGCCCCTCGCCGAGCGCCGGGACGCCGGGCAGCAGCGGCCGCGCGTCGATCCACTCGACCCGGCCGCCCCCGCCCCGCAGCACGTCGTCCACGACCGCGCGGGTCTCCGCCAGGTGCGGCGAGCAGGTCGCGTAGCCGACCACGCCGCCGACCCGGGTGGCCTCGATCGCCGAGCGCAGCAGGTCCCGCTGGAGCGGGCCGAAGGCGGCGACGTCGGCGGGCCGGCGCCGCCAGCGCGCCTCCGGGCGGCGGCGCAGCGCACCGAGGCCGGAGCACGGCACGTCGACCAGCACCCTGTCGAAGCCGCCGGACCGCCAGGCCGGGCGCGTCCCGTCCGCCGCGATCACGGTGTACGGGCCGGGGTTGCCGTCCAGGGCCCGCGCCACCAGCCGGGCGCGGTGCGGCTGCTTCTCGCTCGCCACCAGCCCCGCACCCCGCTCGGCGGCCAGCGCGCCGAGCAGCGCGGCCTTGCCGCCGGGGCCCGCGCAGCCGTCCAGCCAGAGCCGGTCCGGCCCCTCCAGCGGCGCGGTGGCCAGCGCCAGCGCGACCAGCTGGCTGCCCTCGTCCTGCACGCCCGCCCGGTTCTCCTGCACCGCCGTGACCGAGCCCGGGTCGCCGCCCTCGGCGAGCCGCAGCGCGAACGGGGACCAGCGGCCCGGCTGGGCCTCCGGCAGAGCGTCGGCCAGCTCGCCGACGGTGGCCCGGCCGGGGCGGGCCACCAGGGTGACCTCGGGCCGCTCGTTGTCGGCCCGCAGCAGGTCCTCCATAGCGGTGCGCCCGGAGGCGTCCGGCTGCCAGCGGCCGAGCGAGTCCCAGAGCGCGGAGACCACCCAGCGCGGGTGCGAGTGCACGACCGCCAGGTGGTCCTCGGCGTCCTTGTCGTACGGCGGGGCGACCTGCTCGATCCAGGTGTCCAGGTCGTGGGCGCTGATCCGGCGCAGCACGGCGTTGACGAACTTGGCCTTGCCGTCGCCGAGCACCACCCGGGCCAGCTCGACGGTCGCCGAGACGGCCGCGTGGCTGGGGATGCGGGTGGTGAGCAGCTGGTGCGCGCCGAGCGAGAGCACGTCCAGCACCGGCGGGTCGACCTTGCCGAGCGGCCGGTCGATGCAGGCGGCGATGATCGCGTCGTAGGTGCCCTGCAGGCGCAGGGTGCCGTAGACCAGTTCGGTGGCGAGGGCTGCGTCGCGCCGGTCCATGCCCTTCTGCTCGGCCTCGCGGAGCAGCGAGGGCAGGATCAGGTTGGCGTACGCGTCGCGCTCGTCGACGGCGCGCAGCGCGCGGAACGCGACGATCCGGGCCGGGTCCTTCTTCGGACGGCGGTGCGGGCGGGGGGCGCGCTGGGCGCTGGGGGTGGTCACAGGTGCCTCAAGGTGCTGCGGTACTCAAACGAATCAGGTACACGAACGGATCAGGTACACGAACGATCGAACGAACAGTACGGATCAAACGAACAGTAACGCCAAACCGGAGCCTCAGCCCCCGAAGCGCTCCCCCGCCTCCAGCCGCGCGCCCCGGGCCCAGTCGGCGGCCCGCATCTCCTTCTTCCCCTGCGGCCGCACCTCCCCGAGCTCGACGTCGTGGCTGCCGGTGCCGACCCGGACGCTGTTCTTGCCCACCATCGCGACCTCGCCCGGCGCCAGCTCGGTGGAGTCCGGCAGCAGCCTGACCGGGCCGGTGACCTTCAGCCGCTCGCCCCGGAACTCCGTCCAGGCGCCCGGCGCCGGCGCGCAGCCGCGCACCACCCGGTCGACCCGCAGCGCGGGGTGGTTCCAGTCGATCCGAGCGTCCTCGACGGTGATCTTCGGCGCGAGCGTGACGCCCTCGGCCGGCTGCGGCACGGCGTGCAGGGAGCCGTCCTCGATGCCGTCCATGGTGGCCGCGAGCAGCCGCGCGCCGGAGTGCGAGAGCCGGGTGAGCAGCTCGCCGCTGGTGTCGGCGGGGCGGATCTCCTCGGTGATCACGCCGTAGACCGGGCCGGAGTCCAGGCCCTGCTCGATCAGGAAGGTGGACGCGCCGGTGACCTCGTCGCCGGCCAGCACGGCGTGCTGGACCGGGGCCGCGCCGCGCCAGGCGGGCAGCAGCGAGAAGTGCAGGTTGACCCAGCCGTGCTCGGGGATCTCCAGGGTGCCGGGGCGCAGCAGCGCGCCGTAGGCGACCACCGGGCAGCAGTCGGGGGCGAGCTCGGTGAGCCGGGCGACGAAGTCGGGGTCGCTGGGCTTCGCCGGCTTGAGGACCTCGATCCCGGCCTCCTCGGCGCGCTGGGCGACGGGGCTGGCGACCAGCTTGCGCCCACGCCCGGCCGGGGCGTCGGGGCGGGTGACCACCGCGACGACCTCGTGCCGGTCCGAGGCGAGCAGGGCGTCCAGGGCGGGAACGGCGACCTCGGGGGTGCCGGCGAAAACGAGACGCATCAAGTGCCTTTCTGCGAACGGGAGTCGAAACGGAGGAGCGGACGAACAGAGAAGCCGAACGGCCTCAGCGGGCGGAGCCGAAGGTGCTGTGCGGCGAGACCTTGACCACCGGGGCCGGCCCGCCGCCCCAGTCCGTCTCCCGGATCGCCTTCAGCGCGGCCTTGCGCTGTTCGCGGTCGAGCCGGTCGATGAAGACGATGCCGTCCAGGTGGTCGGTCTCGTGCTGTATGCACCGGGCGAGCAGCTGGGTGCCCTCGACCGTCACCGGATCGCCGTACATGTTGAAGCCCTTGGCCACCACGCCGTAGGCGCGCTTGGTGTCGTAGCGCAGCCCGGGCAGCGACAGGCAGCCCTCGGGGCCGTCCTGCTCCTCCTCGCTCAGCGACAGGTCCGGGTTGATCAGGTGCCCGGTGACACCGTCCACGTGGTACGTGAACACCCGCAGGGAGACGCCGAGTTGGGGAGCGGCGAGACCGGCGCCGGGGGCGTCCAGCATGGTGTCGGTGAGGTCGCGGACCAGCTTGCGCAGTTCCTTGTCGAAAGTGGTCACCGGCTGGGCGGTGGACCGCAGGACGGGGTCTCCGAAGAGACGGATCGGCTGGATCGCCACGGGGTACGGGCTCCTGTCCGTAGGGGCGCGGGCTGCGGTCGGCCGCTGGTTCACCCGCCAGTCTATGCAACCCGCGCGGCCGCCCGCCGGGGGCTTCCCCGGGCCCGGATCGGCGGCCGGCACGGCCGACTGTGCCGAGCCGCGTTACCCCGGCCCCCGCTTCGGCGTTGGTCAAGAGAGATTGACCGTGGCCGGGCACACGGGACACCGCGTCCCGGCCGAGCGAACCGTACGGAAGGTGGCACGTAGGCCATGGCCGAGCAGATCAACCACGACGCCCGGGCGCGGGCGAGCCTGCACCTGCTGGTGCGGGACATCGAGCGGGTGAGGCGGCAGGTCGACGCGCTGCGGACGCTCACCGCCCAGTTGGGCAACGTCTACCGTCCGCGCCGACCGAGCACCTCGGCCGGCTTCGTGGTGTACGGGCGGGCGCCGGCGCCGACCGTGCGCCTGGCGCAGGAGCTGCGGGAGAGCGTGGAGACGCTGGTGGCGGCGGCGGTCGAGTTCGACCGGGCGCTGGGCTTCTCCTGGGACTCGGTGGGCTCCGCCCTCGGGGTCACCAAGCAGGCGGTGCACCGGCGCTACGGGATGCGCCGCCCGACCAGCGAACTCCTGGCCGCGAGCGGCGCCGTCCCGGGCCAGAGCCGCCCGGACCGCTCCGAGGAACTGCCCGGCGGCGCCGAGCGCACCGGGCTGGCCGCGACCGTCCCGGCGGCCCGCCAGGGCGGCCTGGACCGCAGCAGCCTGGAGCGCGGCAGCCTCGACCGCGGAGCCCTGGAGCGCACGGCGATCGACCGCACCGCCATCGACCGCGCCGCGATGGACCGCACCCCCGTCGACCGCGGCACGACCGACCGCGGCACCCCCGTCGACCGCCCCCAGCCGGACCGCCCCGGCATCCCGCTGCGCGGCTGACCGAACCGACCGGACCGACCAACCCGACCGGACCGAACCGACCAACCCGACCAACCCGACCGAACCGACCAACCCGACCTACCCGACCGAACCGCCGCACCAGGGCCGGGGCCGAACCCGGGGCCGAACCGGGGCGGGGTGGCCCACTCACCCCGCCCCACCCGGCGCTAGCCGATCTCGGTCGGATCGATCCGCACGTCCAGACTCGCGGGCCCCCGCACGGCGGTCCGGGTGATCTGCGCGGCCTTGAGGGCCGCGGCCAGCGCGGCGCCCTGCCCGGGCGAGACCCGCAGCAGCGCTCTCTCACGGTCCTCCCCCCGCACCTGCGGCAGCGGCACCGGGCCGAGCACATCGGCGCCCTCCGGCAGCTTGACGATGTCCAGCAGGTCCGCCACGACCTTCGGACTCCCCACCACCGAGGCCATCCGGGACACCGGTGGGAAGTGCAGCTGGGCACGTTCGTCCAGTTCCATGCCCGCGTGCCCGAACGGGTCCCAGCGCACCAGTGCCTGTACCGGACGGACGGTCGGTTCGGCGACGACCACCACCGTGCCGCCCTCCGCACCGGGCCGCACCAGCGCGGCCGCCGTCAGCCAGCGGTGCAGCGCGTGCTCCCCCGCCCGCAGATCGGGGAACGTGAGGAGCGACCACCCGTCCAGCAGCAGGGCCGCCGCGTACCCGGGACCGTCCTCCACCACGGGCTCGGCCCCCGGAGTCGAGATGACCAGGGACGGTTCGTTCGGCACGGTGGCGAGCAGCGTGTCCCGTCCGGAGACCCGTACCGGCACCCCGGGGAAGGCCCTGCCCAGTTCCTCGGCCGTCCGGCGCGCCCCCACCACCTGCGCCCGGAGCCGGAACGAGCCGCACTCGGGGCAGTGCCAGTCCGTCTCGTCCCTCCCGCACCAGCCGCAGTGCAGGGGAGCGTCCGCCGAGACCGCTTCCAGCGGCCCCTCGCACTGCCGGCAGCGGGCGGGTTCACGGCAGCGGTTGCAGGCCAGCCGGGGCACGTAACCCCGCCGGGGCACCTGGATCAGGACCGGACCGCCGGCGGCGAGCCCGTCCCGCGCGGCCTGCCACGCCACGGACGGCAGTCGCGCGGCCTGCGCCGCCGCGTCCCTGGCCTCGTCGCGGTCGGTGACCGTACGCACCGCGGGTGCCGTCTCCCGCACCGTCTCGCGATCCGCCACGATCGACCTGGCCCAGCCGCTGCTGACCAGTTGGGCACCCTCCACCGTCACCGAGTGGCCGCCGAGGAGCACCGCCGCGCCCGCCTCCGTCGCCCGGAGCAGCGCGACGTCCCGGGCGTGCGGATAGGGCGCGTGCCCGTCGCTGTGGCTGCTGTCGCCGTCCGACCAGACCACCACGAGGCCGAGGTCGCGGACCGGTGCGAACATCGTCGCCCGGGTCCCGATCGCGGCGTGTACGGACCCGCGGCTCACGGCCAGCCATCGCGTGTACCGCTCGCGGGGGCCGAGGTCGGCGGCGAGAACGGCGTGCCGGCCCTCACCCAGCAGTTCGGTGAGCGCCCGGTCCACCCTGGCGGTGGCCCGCCCGTCGGGCAGCACGACCAGTGCGCCCCGGCCGCTCGCCAGGGTGGCCGCCACGGCCCGCGCGATCTCGTAGGGCCATCCGCGCCCGGGCAGCGCCGCCCAGACGGCCCGCGGCGAGCCCCCGTTCGCGAGTGCGGCCAGGAAGTCCGGCCCCGCCGGGTACCGGGACCAGCCGCCCGGGGCCGGCGGGTCCGGCCTGGGACGGGACGGCGGCGAGGGCTCCGCCTCCGCCTCGCCGTGCCGGGGCGGTACGGCGAGCTGGAGGACGTCGGCCAGGGTGCCCGCGTACCGGTCGGCGACCGTACGGCACAGGTTCAGCAGCTCGGGCGAGAGCACCGGCTCGGGCGAGATGACCTGCGCGATCGGCGCCAGGGCGTACGGGTAGTCGGTCTTCGCGAGCCGCTCGACGATGAACCCGTCGTGGAGCGTCCCGCCCTGCCGTTCCCCGTTGACCAGTCGGGCCCCGAAGCGGACCCGGACCCGGACTCCGGGTTGCGCGGCCTCGTCCATGACCGCCGGAACCTCGTAGTCGAAGAACTGGTCGATGCTCAGGACGCCCTTGTCGACCACGACCCGGGCGATCGGATTGTGTTCCGCCCGCTTGGCACCGCGCCACGTCCTGGGCTTGGCCCGCTTGACCGTCTCGCGGATGAACGCCAGCTGCTCTGGCTCCCCTGTGCTGCTCATCACTTCCCAGTACTACCAGGTCACACCGACAACGCACGAGGCGGCGCCCACCCCCGGACAGGGGCGGGCGCCGCCTCACTCAAGCTGTGCGTCAGTCCTGCACGGCCGCCTTCAGCTGCTCCACCCGGTCGGTGCGCTCCCAGGTGAAGTCCGGCAGCTCACGGCCGAAGTGGCCGTACGCCGCGGTCTGGGCGTAGATCGGGCGCAGCAGGTCCAGGTCGCGGATGATCGCGGCCGGACGCAGGTCGAAGACCTCGGAGACGGCCTTTTGGATGGCGAGGACCGGGACGGTCTCGGTGCCGAAGGTCTCCACGAACAGGCCGACCGGCTCGGCCTTGCCGATCGCGTACGCGACCTGCACCTCGGCGCGGCGGGCGAGGCCGGCGGCGACGATGTTCTTCGCCACCCAGCGCATCGCGTACGCGGCCGAGCGGTCCACCTTGGACGGGTCCTTGCCGGAGAAGGCACCGCCGCCGTGGCGGGCCATGCCGCCGTAGGTGTCGATGATGATCTTGCGGCCGGTGAGGCCGGCGTCGCCCATCGGGCCGCCGATCTCGAAGCGGCCGGTCGGGTTGACCAGCAGGCGGTAGCCCTCGGTGGTCAGCTTGATGCCCTGCTCGGCCAGCGCCTTCAGCTCCGGCTCGACCACGAACTCGCGGATGTCCGGGGTGAGCAGCGACTCCAGGTCGATGTCGCTGGCGTGCTGGGTGGAGACGACCACGGTGTCGAGGCGGACGGCCTTGTCGCCGTCGTACTCGATGGTGACCTGGGTCTTGCCGTCGGGGCGCAGGTACGGGATGGTCCCGTTCTTGCGCACCTCGGTCAGGCGGCGGGAGAGGCGGTGCGCCAGGGTGATCGGCAGCGGCATGAGCTCGGGCGTCTCGTCGGACGCGTAGCCGAACATCAGGCCCTGGTCGCCGGCGCCCTGCTTGTCCAGGTCGTCCGTGTCGTCCCCCTGGGAGGCACCCTCGACGCGCGCCTCGTACGCGGTGTCGACGCCCTGCGCGATGTCGGGCGACTGGGCACCGATGGACACCGAGACGCCGCAGGAGGCGCCGTCGAAGCCCTTCTTGGAGCTGTCGTAGCCGATCTCCAGGATCTTGTCCCGGACGAGCTGGGCGATCGGCGCGTACGCCTTGGTGGTCACCTCGCCGGCCACGTGCACCTGGCCGGTGGTGATGAGCGTCTCCACGGCGACCCGGGACGTCGGGTCCTCCCGCAGGAGAGCGTCAAGGATGGTGTCGCTGATCTGGTCAGCGATCTTGTCGGGGTGTCCCTCGGTCACGGACTCCGAGGTGAACAGGCGGCGAGACACAGCGCTCCCTGGGGTTGCAGCGGCTGCTGACTGAAGTTCCCCGGGGCGACCCGGGGAACTCCGGAAAGACTTGATTCCTGGAGTCTAACCGTCTGCTTCCGTCGAACGTCACCCGCTTCAGAATTTCTCGAGCGGCGCGCGAGCGGTTCCGATCAGTTGCCGCCCGTTTCCAGCCGCTTTGCCACCAGGTCCCAGACCACGTCCGCGAGGGCCTCCTTCGGGCCCACCGGAACGGCCGTCTCACTGCCGTCCGAACCCAGCACCACGGCCTCGTTGACGTCCGTACCGAAGGCCTTGCCGTTGCCCACCTCGTTCACGACGAGCAGGTCACAGCCCTTGCGGGCGAGCTTGGCGCGGCCGTTGGCGAGCACGTCGTCGGTCTCCGCCGCGAAACCCACGACCAGTTGACCCGAACGGGCCCGGTGGGCCGACAGCTCGGCCAGGATGTCGGGGTTGCGGACCAGCACGACGGGCGGCTGTTCGACCCCCTCGACCTTCTTGATCTTGCCGGTCGCGTACTCGGCGGGCCGGAAGTCCGCCACCGCCGCGGCCATGACCACGGCGTCCGCGTCCCGGACCGCCTCCAGCGCCGCCTCCCGAAGCTCCAGCGCGGTCGACACGTGCACCACGTCCACCCCGGCCGGGTCCGGCAGCTCGGCATTGGCCGAGAGCAATGTCACCCTGGCGCCACGCGCCGCGGCCGTCGCGGCGAGCGCGTAGCCCTGCTTGCCGGAGGAGCGGTTGCCCAGGTAGCGCACCGGGTCCAGCGGCTCCCGGGTGCCGCCGGCCGAGACCACCACGTGCCGGCCGGCCAGGTCGGTCGGCACCGGCCCGCCGCGGCGCAGCACGGCCCGGCAGGCGTCGAAGATCGCGGACGGCTCGGGCAGCCGGCCCTTGCCGGTGTCCTTGCCGGTCAGCCGTCCGACGGCCGGCTCCAGCACGATCACGCCCCGGCGGCGCAGCGTGGCCACGTTCTCCCGGGTGGCCGGGTGCTCCCACATCTCGGTGTGCATGGCGGGCGCCACCACGACCGGGCAGCGGGCAGTGAGCAGGGTGTTGGTCAGCAGGTCGTCGGCGAGGCCGTGGGCGGCCTTGGCGATCAGGTCGGCGGTGGCCGGGGCGACCACCACCAGGTCGGCCTGCTGCCCGATCCGCACGTGCGGCACCTCGTGCACGCGCTCCCAGGTCTCGGTGGCGGCCGGGCGCCCGGACAGCGCCGCCCAGGTCGCCTCGCCGACGAAGTGCAGCGCGGCCGCGGTCGGCACCACGGTGACCTGGTGGCCGGACTCGGTGAAGCGGCGCAGCAGTTCGCACGCCTTGTAGGCGGCGATCCCGCCGCTCACGCCGAGGACCACACGGGGGGCGTCCACAGTCACCTTCCAACCCTTCGTCCGAACAGGAACGCGCCCACCCTACGGCCCCTCGGCGATCACCCGCACCGTGGTGCCGCCCACAACGCCGAAGGGCCCGGCGGAAACGATTCCGCCGGGCCCTTCCGGAAATTCAGCGACCGCCTCAGGCAGCCTCGACCGCCTCGGCGGTCAGCATGCCCGCGTTGATCTCGCGCAGCGCGATCGACAGCGGCTTCTCGTGCACGTGGGTGTCGACCAGCGGGCCGACGTACTCCAGCAGGCCCTCGCCGAGCTGGGAGTAGTACGCGTTGATCTGGCGCGCGCGCTTGGCGGCGTAGATCACGAGGCTGTACTTGGAGTCGGTGGCCTCGAGCAGCTCGTCGATCGGCGGGTTGATGATGCCCTCGGGCGCGGTCATGGAAGAGGACACGCTAAAACCTTCCGAAAGGGTGGAAAAGACAGACAGGTCAGGCTACACCGAGCAAGGCTAGCAGTTCGGCCGCTACCTGCTCGACGGAGGTGTTGACAAGGGTCGTGTCGAACTCGGTCTCGGCCGCGAGCTCGACCTTGGCCGCCTCCAGCCGCCGCTCGATCACGTCCTGCGACTCGGTGCCCCGGCCGGTCAGCCGGCGGACCAGCTCGTCCCAGCTCGGCGGGGCCAGGAAGACCAGCTGCGCCTCGGGCATCGACTCGCGCACCTGCCGGGCGCCCTGGAGGTCGATCTCCAGCAGCACCGGCTCGCCGCGCTCCAGCTTCTCCAGCACGGCCGCGCGCGGGGTCCCGTAACGGTTCCCGGCGAACTCGGCCCACTCCAGCAACTCGCCGTTGGCGACCAGCTTGTCGAACTCGTCGTTGTCGACGAAGTGGTACTGGACCCCGTTCTTCTCGCCGGGCCTCGGGTGGCGGGTCGTCGCCGACACCGAGAGCCAGACCTCGGGGTACATCTTCCTCATATGAGCGACGACCGTGCTCTTGCCGACCCCCGAGGGGCCGGAGAGCACGGTCAGCCGCGGACGCTCACTCATGCACCGATTATCCCGGATCGCGGGGGATCCTGGGACCACGGGGGCACGGTCAGGCGGCGCCACCGCCGAACTCCCGCTCCAGGGAAGCGATCTGGTTCGTACCGAGGCCGCGGACGCGGCGGCTCTCACTGATGCCGAGGCGCTCCATGATCTGCTTGGCGCGGACCTTGCCGACGCCCGGAAGGGACTCCAGCAGGGCCGAGACCTTCATCTTGCCGATGACGTCGTTGTCGGCCTTGCCGGCCTTGATGACCTCGTGCAGGGAGGCGCCGGAGTGCTTGAGCCGGTTCTTGACCTCGGCGCGCTCCCGGCGAGCCTCGGCGGCCTTGGCGAGCGCGGCGGTGCGCTGTTCAGGGGTAAGGGGCGGAAGGGCCACGCCGTTCACCTCAGGGTGTGGATGGATGGATTGAGCTAGGACTGGTTCGGTACCGAGGACACCGTCCGCAAGGGGAACCACAAGGCCCTGACCTGCGGGAGCCACGGAAATCGCGGCTCGCCGATGACCTATCGCCGGACACTACCCGGATTGCGGCGCCACGTCAGGAAAAGAACACGAAAAGTCCTGGTCAGCCAAGGCCGACCAGGACTTTCCGGGGCAAAATGACCGCGATTGCGAGGCTTTGGAGGTGCCGATGTGACGGCGCTCACGTCGGCTCCGCGGCCACCGCGCGGTCCTGCGGACACTCCGCAGGGTCACCGCGCGGCTACCTGAACGACGGGTTCCGCTACTTGACGGCCGACTTGGCGGCCGACTTGGCGGCCGACCCGACCGCCTGCGCGGCAGTCCACTCGGCGCCCTACCCGACGGCGTCCGCGAACTCCCCGACGAAGCGCTCCGCCGCCTCCCGCAGCGCCGGCACCGAGGGCCCGTGCTTGAGCACGTCCCGGCTGACGCTCGGCACCACGTTGATCACCGAACCGCCGAACACCCGCGGCAGGTCCGCCATGGTCGCGCCCTGGGCGCCGATCCCGGGCGCCAGCAGCGGGCCGTTGATGGCCAGTTCCACGCCCGCGTCGGCCAGCGTCGCGCCGACCACCGCGCCGAAGGAGCCGAGCGGCGCGGCGCCCTCGTTCTCGGCCGCCAGCTGGCGCAGCACCGAGGCCGCGACCGGCTCGCCGTCCGCGCCCACCGCGCGCTGCACCTCGGCGCCCTCAGGGTTGGAAGTGAGCGCCAGCGCGAACACGCCGCAGCCCTGCTCCCGGGCCAGGTCCAGGGCCGGGCGCAGCGAGCCGAAGCCCAGGTACGGGCTGACCGTCACCGCGTCCGAGAACAGCGGGCTCGCCGGCGACAGGAAGGCCTCGGCGTACGCGGCCATGGTGGAGCCGATGTCGCCGCGCTTGGCGTCCATCAGGACCAGCGCGCCGGCCGCCCTGGCCTCCTCGACGGTCTTCTCCAGCACCGCGACGCCCTTGCTGCCGAAGCGCTCGAAGAAGGCGGCCTGCGGCTTGAGCACGGCCACCCGGTCCGCCAGCGCCTCGACCACGGTGCGGCTGAAGGTCTCCAGCCCGGCGAGGTCGTCGCCGAGCCCCCACGCGGCGAGCAGGGAGGCGTGCGGGTCGATGCCGGCGCAGAGCTGGCCGCGGGTGTCGAGGGCCTGGCGCAGCCGGGCGCCGAACGGGGCGAGGGTCATGTCGTCCTTTCCAGAACCGATGGGGGTGTTCACGCGCCGCGGACGGCGCTGCCGACGGCCTCGGCCAGGCTGCGGAAGCCGCCCGCGCGGACCTTGGCGGACAGGCCCTTGTGGATCTTCCGGCACCAGAACGGGCCCTCGTAGATGAAGGCGCTGTAGCCCTGGACCAGGTCGGCGCCGTGGACGATCCGCTGCCAGGCGTCCTCGGCGGTCTCGATGCCGCCGACCGAGACCAGGGTCAGCCGGCCCTCGGTGCGGGCGCGCAGCCGCTGGAGCACCTCCAGGGCACGGGCCTTGAGCGGGGCGCCGGACAGGCCGCCCATGCCGATCTCCTCGACCCGCCGGGCGTCGGTGCGCAGGCCCTCGCGGCCGATCGTGGTGTTGGTGGCGATGATGCCGTCCAGGCCCAGCTCCAGGGCGAGGTCGGCGACCGCGTCGACGTCCTCGTCGGCCAGGTCGGGGGCGATCTTGACCAGCAGCGGCACGTGGTGCGGGGTGGTGCGGTCGGCGGCCTCGCGGACGGCGGCGAGCAGCGGCCGCAGGTGGTCCACGGCCTGGAGGTTGCGCAGCCCGGGGGTGTTCGGCGAGCTGACGTTGACCACCAGGTAGTCGGCGTACTTGGCGAGCCGCTCGGTGGACTTCACGTAGTCGGCGACGGCGTCGGCCTCCTCGACCACCTTGGTCTTGCCGATGTTGACGCCGATCACCGGGGTGGAGCTGGTGTGCGGGCGGGCGGCCAGCCGGGCGGCGACCCGGGCCGAGCCCTGGTTGTTGAAGCCCATCCGGTTGATCAGCGCGCGGTCCTCGACCAGGCGGAACAGCCGGGGTGCCGGGTTGCCGGGCTGGGGCTCGCCGGTGATGGTGCCGATCTCGACGTAGTCGAAGCCGAGCATCGACAGGCCGTCGATGCCGACGCCGTTCTTGTCGAAGCCGGCCGCCAGGCCGAACGGGCCGGGCAGGTCCAGGCCGAGGGCGCGGGTGCGCAGGGCGCGGTCCCGCGGGGCGAGCACCAGCCGCACCAGGGTGCGCAGGCCGGGCACCGAGGAGGCCAGGCGGATCCAGAAGAAGGCCAGGTGGTGGGCCTTCTCGGGGTCCATCTTCTTGAAGACCAGATCGAACAGAAGCTTGTACAAGGGTGGTTCAACTCCCGGACCAGAAGCCGTACTCGGGCATGGAAGTGGGGGGCACCCAAAGGCTCCGGTGCCCCCCACTGCGGTGGTGCTACTTGCGGCCGGCGTTGATCAGCTCGGCGTGCTCCTGGAGCGACATCACCCCGACCTCGTCGCGCAGCAGCCGGTCGATGCCCTGGACGGCCGCGCCCATCGCCTGGACGGTGGTCAGGCAGGGCACCGCGCGGGCCACGGCCGCGGTGCGGATCTCGTAGCCGTCGAGGCGCCCGCCGGTGCCGTACGGCGTGTTGATGATGAGGTCGACCTCGCCGGCGTGGATCAGCTGGACGATGGTCCGCTCGCCGTTCGGGCCCTCGCCCTCGCTGTGCTTGCGCACCACGGTGGCGGGGATGCCGCCGCGCTGGAGCACCTCGGCGGTGCCGGCGGTGGCGAGCAGCTCGAAGCCGAGGCCGACCAGCGCGCGGGCCGGGAAGACCAGGTTGCGCTTGTCCCGGTTGGCGACGGAGACGAAGACCTTGCCCTTGGTCGGCAGCGCGCCGTAGGCGCCGGTCTGCGACTTGGCGTAGGCCGTGCCGAAGACCTTGTCGATGCCCATGACCTCACCGGTCGAGCGCATCTCCGGGCCGAGCACGGTGTCCACGCCGCGGCCGTGGACGTCGCGGAAGCGGCTCCACGGCATCACGGCCTCCTTGACCGCGATCGGCGCGTCGGCGGGCAGGGTGCCGCCGTCGCCCTCGGCCGGGAGCAGGCCCTCGGCGCGCAGCTCGGCGATGGTGGCGCCGAGCGAGATCCGGGCGGCGGCCTTGGCCAGCGGCACCGCGGTCGCCTTGGAGGTGAACGGGACGGTCCGGGAGGCGCGCGGGTTGGCCTCCAGGACGTAGAGGATGTCCCCGGCCATGGCGAACTGGATGTTGATCAGGCCGCGGACGCCGACACCGCGGGCGATGGCCTCGGTGGAGGTGCGCAGGCGCTTGATGTCGAAGCCGCCGAGGGTGATCGGGGGCAGCGCGCAGGCGGAGTCGCCGGAGTGGATGCCGGCCTCCTCGATGTGCTCCATGACGCCGCCGAGGTAGAGCTCGGTGCCGTCGTAGAGCGCGTCGACGTCGATCTCCACCGCGTCGTCCAGGAAGCGGTCGATGAGCACCGGGTGCTCGGAGATCAGACCGGCGTGCCGCTCCAGGTACGAGGCCAGCGAGGCCTCGTCGTAGACGATCTCCATGCCGCGGCCGCCGAGCACGTAGGACGGGCGGGCGAGCACGGGGTAGCCGATCTCGTCGGCGATCGCCTTGGCCTCCTCGAAGGAGAAGGCGGTGCCGTGCTTGGGGGCCGGCAGGCCGGCGTCGCGCAGGACGCGGCCGAAGGCGCCGCGCTCCTCGGCGAGGTCGATCGCCTCGGGCTGGGTGCCGACGATCGGCACGCCGTTGTCCTTGAGCGCCTGGGCCAGGCCCAGCGGGGTCTGGCCGCCGAGCTGGACGATCACACCGGCGAGCGGGCCGGCCTGCTGCTCGGCGTGGACGATCTCCAGCACGTCCTCCAGGGTGAGCGGCTCGAAGTAGAGCCGGTCGGAGGTGTCGTAGTCGGTGGAGACGGTCTCCGGGTTGCAGTTGACCATGACGGTCTCGTACCCGGCGTCGGCGAGCGCGAAGGAGGCGTGCACGCAGGAGTAGTCGAACTCGATGCCCTGGCCGATGCGGTTCGGGCCGGAGCCCAGGATGATCACGGCGGGCTTGGTGCGCGGGGCGACCTCGTTCTCCTCGTCGTAGGACGAGTAGAAGTACGGGGTCTTGGCGGCGAACTCGGCGGCGCAGGTGTCGACGGTCTTGAACACCGGGCGGATGCCGAGGGCGTGGCGCACCTCGCGGACGACGTCCGGCTTCAGGCCGCGGACCTCGCCGATCTGCTGGTCGGAGAAGCCGTGCCGCTTGGCGTGGCGCAGCAGCTCGGGGGTGAGCTCGGCGGCCTCGGCCAGCTCGCCGGCGATCTCGTCGAGCAGGAAGAGCTGGTCGACGAACCACGGGTCGATCTTGGTGGCCTCGAACACCTCCTCCGGGGTGGCGCCGGCCCGGATGGCCTCCATCACGGTGTTGATCCGGCCGTCGGTCGGCACGACCGCCTTGGCCAGCAGCTCCGCCTTGTCGCCGAGGGGGCCGGTCCAGGAGAACTGGGAGCCCTTCTTCTCCAGCGAGCGCAGCGCCTTCTGGAGCGCCTCGGGGAAGTTGCGGCCGAGGGCCATGGCCTCGCCGACGGACTTCATGGTGGTGGTCAGCGTGGCGTCGGCGCTCGGGAACTTCTCGAACGCGAACCGCGGCACCTTGACGACGACGTAGTCGAGGCTCGGCTCGAAGGAGGCCGGAGTCTCCTCGGTGATGTCGTTCGGGATCTCGTCCAGGGTGTAGCCGACGGCCAGCTTGGCGGCGATCTTGGCGATCGGGAAGCCGGTGGCCTTGGAGGCGAGCGCCGAGGAGCGGGAGACGCGCGGGTTCATCTCGATGACGATGACCCGGCCGTCGTCGGGGTTGACGGCGAACTGGATGTTGCAGCCGCCGGTGTCGACGCCGACCTCGCGGATGACGGCGATGCCGATGTCGCGCAGGATCTGGTACTCGCGGTCGGTGAGCGTCATCGCCGGGGCGACGGTGATCGAGTCACCGGTGTGCACGCCCATCGGGTCGAAGTTCTCGATGGAGCAGACGACCACGACGTTGTCGTTCTTGTCGCGCATCAGCTCCAGCTCGTACTCCTTCCAGCCGAGGATGGACTCCTCCAGGAGCACCTCGGTGGTCGGCGAGAGGGTCAGGCCCTGGCCGGCGATGCGGCGCAGGTCCTCCTCGTTGTGGGCGAAGCCGGAGCCGGCGCCGCCCATGGTGAAGGAGGGGCGCACGACGACCGGGTAGCCACCGAGCGTGTCGACGCCGGCCAGCACCTCGTCCATGGTGTGGCAGATGACCGAGCGGGCGGACTCGCCGTGGCCGATCTTGGCGTTGACGGCCTCGACGACGCCCTTGAAGAGGTCGCGGTCCTCGCCCTTGTTGATCGCCTCGACGTCGGCGCCGATCAGCTCGACGCCGTACTTCTCCAGCGTGCCGGCGCCGTGCAGCGAGATCGCGGTGTTGAGCGCGGTCTGGCCGCCCAGGGTCGGCAGCAGCGCGTCGGGGCGCTCCTTGGCGATGATCTTCTCGACGAACTCCGGGGTGATCGGCTCGACGTAGGTGGCGTCGGCGATCTCCGGGTCGGTCATGATCGTGGCCGGGTTGGAGTTGACCAGGATGACCCGCAGGCCCTCGGCCTTGAGGACCCGGCAGGCCTGCGTACCCGAGTAGTCGAACTCGGCGGCCTGGCCGATCACGATCGGGCCGGAGCCGATCACCAGGACGGACTTGATGTCGGTGCGCTTAGGCACGCTGGGCCTCCATGAGCTTCACGAAACGGTCGAAGAGGTAGGCCGCGTCGTGCGGGCCGGCAGCAGCTTCGGGGTGGTACTGCACGCTGAAGGCGGGGACGTCGAGTGCCTGGAGGCCCTCGACCACGTCGTCGTTGAGGCAGACGTGGGAGACCTCGACCCGCCCGTAGGGCGTGTCGCTCACCGTGTCCAGCGGGGCGTTCACGGCGAAGCCGTGGTTGTGGGCGGTCACCTCGACCTTGCCGGTGGTGCGGTCCTGCACCGGCTGGTTGATGCCGCGGTGGCCGTACTTGAGCTTGTAGGTGCCGAAGCCCAGGGCCCGGCCGAGGATCTGGTTGCCGAAGCAGATGCCGAAGAACGGCGTCCCGCGCTCCAGCACGCCCTGCGCGACGGCGACCTGGTGGTCGGCGGTGGCCGGGTCGCCCGGGCCGTTGGAGAAGAACACGCCGTCCGGCTGGACCGCGTAGAGGTCCTCCAGGGTGGAGTTGGCCGGCAGCACGTGCACCTCGATGCCGCGCTCGGCCATCCGGTGCGGGGTCATCCCCTTGATGCCGAGGTCCAGCGCGGCGACGGTGAAGCGCTTCTCGCCGATCGCGGGGACGACGTACGCCTCGGTGGTGGCCACCTCGGCGCACAGGTCGGCGCCCTTCATCTCGGGCGACTCCTGCACCCGGGTGAGCAGGGCGGCCGGGTCGGCCAGCGCCTCGCCGGAGAAGATGCCGCAGCGCATCGCGCCGCGCTCGCGCAGGT
Source organism: Kitasatospora sp. NPDC032121 (assembly GCF_055580145.1). Lineage (NCBI taxonomy): Bacteria > Bacillati > Actinomycetota > Actinomycetes > Kitasatosporales > Streptomycetaceae > Kitasatospora > Kitasatospora sp. NPDC032121. Next base: position 128,341 of record NZ_JBVILX010000001.1, read on the forward strand.
GGCGGGTCAGCGCGCGGGTGTCGATGCCGCTGATGCCGACGATGCCCTGGGCGACCAGTTCCTCGTCGAGCGAGCGGCGGGAGCGCCAGTTGGAGGCGACCCGGGCGGGGTCGCGCACGACGTAACCGGCGACCCAGATCTGCTTGGACTCGTCGTCCTCGTCGTTCCAGCCGGTGTTGCCGATCTGCGGGGCGGTCATCACGACCACCTGGCGGTGGTACGACGGGTCGGTGAGGGTCTCCTGGTAGCCGGACATGCCGGTGTTGAAGACCGCCTCGCCGAAGGTCTCGCCGATGGCGCCGTAGGCCTGGCCGCGGAAGGTCCGGCCGTCCTCCAGGACGAGCACGGCAGGCACTCGTTCCCGCCGTTGGCGCTGCGTGGTGGGGGCAGGTGCGGTCATTGCGCGGCCTCTTCCGTCTTCGTCTTCGTACGTGTTGCGAGCTGAGCGATCGCCTCGACCCAGGCGGCGTGCTCATCGGGGTGGTCGGCCCGGAAGCCGGAGTCCAGCTCTGTGCCCTCGTGCGTCCAGGTGACGACGAGCAGCCCGGAGGGGACGACCTTGCCGGCGATGCCGGAGTCCGTGCGGGCACCGGTCAGGTGCTCGGCCGGGATCCAGAAGTCGACGTCACCGGGGCGCTGCACCAGCAGACCGTCCTCGCCGAGGGTGAGGTCGGCGCGGCTGCGGGTGCCCAGGCCGTGGGCGACGACCCGGTCGAGCCAGTTCCCGGCGGTGGTCGTGCCGTGGTACCGGCCGCTGGTCTCCAGGATCGTGCGCCCGGCGCGGGTCGGCACGGCCGGCAGCGGCGGCATGCCGGACTGCAGGGTGCGCCGCCAGTTCCAGCCCTGGCGCATCAGCCAGTAGATGAGGCCGATCACGATCAGCAGCCCGACGGACCAGCCGATGTAGCCGGGCCAGTCGGTGACCTTCGCCTGCTCCTGGGCGAGCGCGGCGTGGTCCATCACCGGGTGCCGTCCTGCTCGACGAGCTCCCCGGCCAGCACCGTGGCGCGGCCCCGCAGGAAGGTGGCGTGCACCCGTCCGGGCAGGTCAAGGCCCTTGTAGGGGGTGTTGCGGCTACGGGTGGCGAAGCTGTCCGGGTTCACGGCTCCACGGTACGCGGGATCGAACAGGACCAGGTTGGCAGGCTCACCCACCGAGACCGGCCGGCCCTGGCCGGTGAGACGGCCGATCCGGGCCGGGCGGTGCGACATCCGGTCCGCGACGCCCTCCCAGTTCAGCAGGCCGGTGTCGACCATGGTCTGCTGCACGACCGACAGCGCGGTCTCCAGGCCGACCATGCCCATCGCGGCCACGGCCCACTCGCAGTCCTTGTCCTCGTCCGGGTGCGGCGCGTGGTCGGTGGCGACGGCGTCGATGGTGCCGTCGGCCAGCGCCGCGCGCAGCGCCTGGACGTCCTCGGCGGTGCGCAGCGGCGGGTTCACCTTGTACACCGGGTCGTAGGTGCGGACCAGCTCGTCGGTGAGCAGCAGGTGGTGCGGGGTCACCTCGGCGGTGACGTCCCAGCCCTTGGACTTGGCCCAGCGGACGATCTCGACCGAGCCGGCCGTGGAGAGGTGGCAGACGTGCAGCCGGGAGCCGACGTGCGCGGCGAGCAGCACGTCGCGGGCGATGATCGACTCCTCGGCGACGGCCGGCCAGCCGCCGAGCCCGAGCTCGCCGGAGACCTGGCCCTCGTTCATCTGGGCGCCCTCGGTGAGCCGGGGCTCCTGGGCGTGCTGGGCGACGACGCCGTCGAAGGCCTTGACGTACTCCAGGGCGCGGCGCATCAGCACCGCGTCGTCCACGCACTTGCCGTCGTCGGAGAAGACCCGGACGTCGGCGGCGGACTCGTGCATCGCGCCGAGCTCGGCGAGCTTCTTGCCCTCCAGGCCGACGGTGACGGCGCCGACCGGATGCACGTCGCAGTAGCCGGCCTCCTGGCCGAGCCGCCAGACCTGCTCGACCACGCCGGCGGTGTCGGCCACCGGGGTGGTGTTGGCCATCGCGTGGACGGCGGTGAAGCCGCCCATCGCGGCGGCCTGGGTGCCGGTGAGCACGGTCTCGGCGTCCTCGCGGCCGGGCTCGCGCAGGTGGGTGTGCAGGTCGACCAGGCCGGGCAGGGCGATCAGGCCGGTGGCGTCGATCTCGATGTCGGCCTCGACCGTCAGGCCGGTGCCGATCGCCTTGATCACGCCGTCGGCGAGGTGGAGGTCCTGCGGGTCGCCGCCCAGGATCTTGGCGTTGCGGATCAGGTAGCTCGTCACTGGGAGGTCTCCACGGAGTCGGTGCGGGAGGAGTCGGTGGGGGTGGGGGTGTCGGCGAAGACGGCGCCGCCGAGGAGCAGGTAGAGGACGGCCATCCGGACGGAGACGCCGTTGGCGACCTGCTCGATGGCGGTGCAGCGCGGCGAGTCGGCGACCTCGGCGGTGATCTCCATGCCGCGGACCATCGGGCCGGGGTGCATCACGATCGCCCGGTCCGGCAGCTGGGCCATCCGGCGGCCGTTCATGCCGTAGCGGCGGCTGTACTCGCGCTCGGTCGGGAAGAACGCGGCGTTCATCCGCTCGCGCTGCACCCGCAGCATCATCAGCGCGTCCGTCTTGGGCAGCACGGCGTCCAGGTCGTAGCTGATCTCGCAGGGCCAGTTCTCGACCCCGATCGGCAGCAGCGTCGGCGGGGCGACGAAGGTGACCTGCGCGCCCAGCGTGTTCAGCAGGTGGACGTTGGAGCGGGCGACCCGGCTGTGCAGGACGTCGCCGACGATGGTCACCCGACGCCCGGCGAGGTCGTTGCCGCTGCCGGGGTTGAGGTGACGGCGCATGGTGAAGGCGTCGAGCAGCGCCTGGGTGGGGTGCTCGTGGGTGCCGTCACCGGCGTTGATGACGCTGCCGTGCAGCCAGTCGGACTGGGCCAGGCGGGCCGGCGCGCCGGAGGCGTGGTGGCGGATGACCACCGCGTCGGCGCCCATCGCCTGGAGGGTCAGCGCGGTGTCCTTGAGGCTCTCCCCCTTGGAGACCGAGGAGCCCTTGGCGGAGAAGTTGATGACGTCGGCCGACAGGCGCTTCTCGGCGACCTCGAAGGAGGTCTTCGTCCGGGTGGAGTCCTCGAAGAAGAGGTTGACGACGGTGCGGCCGCGCAGCGTGGGCAGCTTCTTGACGGCCCGGCCGGAGAGCTGGGCCAGCTCCTCGGCGGTGTCCAGGATCAGCAGCGCGTCGTCGCGGCTGAGATCGGCGGCGGAGACGAGGTGGCGCTTCACGCGGGTCACTCCGGGAGGTGCGGTTCGGAAGGCTGGGAGGCCAGGGCCTGCGAGGAGCGGACGGCGAAGTCGCGGTCGCCGACCAGGACGGCGTCCACGCCGTCGCTGTCGGACAGGCGCACCTGCACGGCCTCGCGCAGCGAGGTGGGGAGGTTCTTGCCCACGTAGTCGGCGCGGATCGGCAGCTCGCGGTGGCCCCGGTCGACCAAGACGGCGAGCTGGACGGCGCGGGGGCGGCCGATGTCGTTCAGCGCGTCGAGCGCGGCGCGGATGGTGCGGCCGGAGAAGAGCACGTCGTCGACGAGGATGACGAGCTTGCCGTCGATGCCGCCGGGCGGGATCTCGGTGTGCTCCAGGGCGCGGGCGGGCTTCAGCCGCAGGTCGTCCCGGTACATGGTGATGTCCAGGGTGCCCAGCGGGATCTCGCGCCCGGTGATCTGGGCCAGCCGGCCGTGCAGGCGGCGGGCGAGGTGGACGCCCCTGGTGTGGATGCCGAGCAGCACGACGTCCTCCGCGCCCTTGGCGCGCTCGACGATCTCGTGCGCTATCCGGGTGACGACCCGGGCGATGTCCGCGCCGTCCAGCACCTGGTGCGGTGGCCGGGGCGTCGGTTCATGGTGTGTGGTCATGCCGAAGCGGACCTCCTTCCCCGCCTCACGGGACGGGTCTTAAAGGATGTCTGGGATGGCCCCCGCCGGCCGGGCGTGGGCTTCGGGTCATCCTACCAGCGCGCCGGATCGCAAACAGAAGTCCATCATTCCGCTTCCCGGGGTTAACACTCCGGACGCGCCGACGATGCGGGCCATTCGCACGACTGCCCCATTCGGCTTGACGCATCTACCTTACTCTACGTAACCTCACAGTGAGTTACGAGACGGACGTCGGACCCACCGGTAACGACGTCGGCAATCGCCCGTGACCCACCACTGAACGCGAAGCAATCTCGTCCGGGGAGATCAATGTCCAGCGACTACGCGAAGCAACTCGGAGGCAAGCTCCGAGCGATCCGCACCCAGCAGGGGCTCTCCCTGCACGGTGTCGAGGAGAAGTCCCAGGGGCGATGGAAGGCAGTCGTCGTCGGCTCGTACGAGCGTGGTGACCGTGCGGTCACCGTGCAGCGACTGGCCGAGCTGGCGGAGTTCTACGGCGTCCCGGTGCAGGAGCTGCTGCCCGGCGGCACCCCCGGCGGCGCGGCCGAGCCGCCGCCGCGCCTGGTCCTGGACCTGGAGAGACTGACCCAGGTCCCCTCCGAGAAGGCCGGCCCGCTGCAGCGCTACGCGGCGACCATCCAGAGCCAGCGCGGCGACTACAACGGCAAGGTGCTGTCGATCCGCCAGGACGACCTGCGCACCCTGGCCGTCATCTACGACCAGTCCCCGTCGATCCTCACCGAGCAGCTGATCTCCTGGGGCGTGCTGAACCCCGACGCGCGCCGTGCGGTGCGCGAGGAGGACGCGAGCTGAGGCTCACCGCACCGGCTCCCGCCAGCGGATCGAGGGACGACCCAGCACTCGTTTCCGTAGTGCTGGCAAGCAGAAACGTCACGGCGCGGCTCCCGGTCGGGGGCCGCGCCGCGGTGTTGTCGCACCGCGGCGGCGCGGCGCGGGCGTCAGCAGACCGTGCCCAGGCTGTAACCGGGCTGCGCGGCCACGCCGTCCAGCCGGACCGGCCGGTCGGCCGGCGCCCACTCCTGGCCGCCGCTCGACCAGGCCCAGGAGGCCGGCAGGTACTCCCCGCAGGTGGCCGCCGAGCCCTGTGAGCCGTGCAGCACCGCGACGCCCGGCAGCTCCAGGGCCAGTCCGGTGCAGAGCACCGCGCAGACCAGCTCCAGGTCCTCGTCGTTGATCCGGACAACGCCGTCCTCCCACTGGAGCACCCGCGCCGCGGCGGTCAGCGTCCCGCCGGGCGCGTCCACCCGCAGGCGCAGCTCGTACACGCCGGCGCCCGCGCCGACCAGCATCCGCCGGAACACCTCACCCCCGCGCTGGTAGGCGGCGCCCACCCAGGCGGCGTGCTCCTCGTCGGGCGCGCCCGCGCCCCCGTACAGGCCCCCGTCGAGCAGCAGGTCGGCGTGGCAGAGCGTCAGCCCGTTCTCCCGGGCGCGCGCCAGACGCGGCACGAAGTCCCCGGCCAGCTCCTCGCCCTGGTAGGACAGCAGTTGGGTCTGCAGGGCCGGGTTGACCAGGTAGCGGTCACGGGCGGCGGGCTCGGCCGGGTCCAGCCCGTGCAGCACGCAGAACTCCTCGAAGTCCTGCGGGTGGAACATCCGGGCCCGGACGGTGTCGAACCGCTCCAGCGCCTCGGCCAGCAGGTCGGCGGTGTCGGCCAGGTAGCGCTCGTGGTCGGGCGCGTCCGAGATCCCCCAGGCGCGGGCCCGGGCGAAGTCCGCCGCGCTGGTGAGCACTCCGATGACGAACGCCTGCTCGGCCCCCTCGGCCGGCCGCGGCCGGTGCGGAGCCCGCACCACGGGCCGCGAGCCGCCCGAGGTGCAGTCGGAGTTACGGCGGGCGCGCCCCTTTTGGCTCATCGATGGCTCCTGGCTTCGGCGGTCGGGTGAAGTTGACGGTCGGCGACGAGCTCGCCGCTGACCGTCTTCCTCCCCATCCGCGCGCGCCGCACACGTACGGCGTGTCACAGGAATGTAACCACCGGTAATACGGACCCCTCCGGGGCCTCGGGTCAGGCCGGCCGGGGCGCCCGGGCCAGCTGGCGGGACTGGGCGACCAGCCGGCCGGACTCGTCCCAGACCTCCGCGTCCTCCTCGAAGTAGCCGCCGGCCAGGTTGCGGGTCGCGTGGGTGACCCGAAGCCAGCCGGGTGCGGGCTTGGCGCGCAGGTGGACGGTCAGCTCGATGGTGGGGGCCCAGCCTGGCATGCCGAGGTCGAAGGTGACCGGCGGCAGCGCGTCGGCGACCAGCAGGAGCAGCAGCGGGTCGGGCTCGCGGCCGTCGGCGAGCCGGAACCAGCCCTGGATCCGCCCGTTGCCGGAGGGCTGTCCGAGCGCCCAGCCGACGGTGGCCGGGTCCAGCCGCAGGTCGAACCGCTCCAGCAGGGCGGCCTGGGCGATCAGCTCCTTGGGCGCGTGTTCGACGCCGATGCACTGGTCCGGCGGCGGCAGCTGCGGCGGCTGCGCGCTGGTGCGCACCTCGCCGTCGGCGGCGGCGAGGTCGCCGTGGCTGGCCACCACGCGCAGCCGCTCGACGCCGTCCTGGCTGAGCGAGGCGGTGCCGGTGGACAGGCCGCGGCCGGTGCGCAGCACCTCGGTGCGGACGGTGGCCGGGCCGGGGGTGGAGGCGGACAGGTAGTAACCGCTGATCGACACCGGGTCCGGGTGCGCCTCGTGCTCCAGCGACAGCGCGTGTCCGGCCACGGCGAGCAGCAGTCCGCCGTTCACCCCGCCGCCGATCTGCCAGCCGGCGCCGAGCTCGGCTTCGTAGCGGCCGGCCTCCTCGGGGTGCCTGGTCAGGGCGATGCCCTGGTCGAACTCGCTGCGGGTCGCCGTGGTCATGTGGCGGGACCTGCCCTTCACGCGTGGTTCCGGACGTCAAGTTACTGACAAGTAGGTCCACAGCCTACGCCGACCGGGGGAAACGCGGAACGGCCGCCGGACACCTGTTCGGGTCCGGCGGCCGTTCACGGGGCGCCTGTTACCGGCGGATGCCCGGCTTCAGCTCCAGGAAGCGGGCGAGCATGCCGTTGACGAAGGCCGGGGAGTCGTCCGTGGAGAACTCCTTGGCGATCTCGACGGACTCGTCCAGGACGACCGCGTCCGGGACGCCGTCCTCCCAGATCAGCTCGTACGCACCGAGCCGCAGGACGTTGCGGTCCACGATCGGCATCCGGTCGAGGGTCCAGCCCACGGCGTACTGCTCGATCAGGTCGTCGATGCGGCGGGCGTGCTGGACGTACCCCTCGATGAGCTCCATGGTGTACTCACCCACCTGCGGGGTGCCCTCGTCGGGCTTGGGCTCGCGGGCGCGGGCCACCCAGTCGGCGAGGACCTGCTGCGGGTCGACCCCGCGGTGGTCGGCCTCGAAGAGGATCTGGAAGGCCCTGGTGCGGGCCTTGCTGCGTGCGGCCGACACGGACTTACTTCACCCGGCCGAGGTAGCTGCCGTCGCGGGTGTCGACCTTGACCTTCTCGCCGGTGGTGACGAAGAGCGGGACCTGGATCTCGGCACCGGTCTCCAGGGTGGCCGGCTTGGTGCCACCGGTGGAGCGGTCGCCCTGGACGCCCGGCTCGGTGTTGGCGATGGTCAGCTCGACGGCGGCCGGGAGCTCGATGTACAGGACCGAGCCCTCGTTCTGCGCGACGAGGGCCTCGAAGCCCTCCAGCAGGTACTTGGCGGCGTCGCCGACGACCGACGGCTCGATGGTCAGCTGGTCGTAGGTGTCCATGTCCATGAACACGAAGTTCTCGCCGTCCTTGTACGAGAACTGCATGCCGCGCTTGTCGACGTTGGCGGTCTCGACCTTGGTGCCCGCGTTGAAGGTCTTGTCGACGACCTTGCCCGTCAGGACCTCCTTGAGCTTGGTACGCACGAAGGCCGGGCCCTTGCCGGGCTTGACGTGCTGGAACTCGACGACGGACCAGAGCTTGCCGCCCTCCAGCTTGAGGACCATGCCGTTCTTGAGATCGTTCGTGGAAGCCACGGGCGCACTTACTCCTGGATATAGCTGTCAAGGAACCAAGGGGTGCGTCCTGCCGCCCACGGCCCGGGGGCCGCGGTCACAGGGCGAGGAGCTCCTTGGTGGTGATGGTGAGCAGCTCGGGCCCGCCCTCTTCGAGGGGGCGCACGACGAGCGTGTCCTCGATCCGGACCCCGCCCTTGCCCGGGAGGTGGACCCCTGGGCCGACGGTGACCGGTACGCGGCTGTCCAGTTTACCCATGTCCGCCGGACCGAGTCGCGGGGCCTCCCGGATCTCCAGCCCGATGCCGTGGCCCACCGGGTGCGGGGAGGCCTCGGTGTGGCCGGCCGCCTCCAGGACCTGCCGGGCGGCCCGGTCGGGTACGCACTGCTCCACCCCTGGTCCGAGCGCCTCCCGCCCGGCCCGCTGGGCCCGGAAGACCAGCCGGTGCAGCTCCACCTGCCAGGGTGCGGGAGCGGCGCCGATCACGAAGGTGCGGGCGGTGGAGACGCCGTAGCCGCGGTACTGGGCGCCCATCACCACGGTCAGGAAGTCGCCCTCCTCCACCCGGCGGTCGGTCGGCTGGTGGGCGGCCTGGCCGGAGTGGCTGCCGGTGCCGACCGAGACCGGGAAGGCCGCCCGGTCGGCGCCGTGGTCGATCATCCGGCGCTCCAGCTCCATCGCCAGGTGCCGCTCGGTGCGGCCGACCAGGATCGACTCCAGCAGCTCGCCGAGCGCCTGGTCGGCGATCTCGGCGGCGATCCGCAGGTCGGCGATCTCGCGTTCGTCCTTGACCACCCGCAGCCGCTCCACGGTCCGGCCGAGGTCCACCAGCCGCGCCCCCTCGGTCAGGCCGCCGACCGCCCGGTGCCGGCTGACGGTCAGGTCGTGCTCCTCCACCGCCAGGCCCGCCACCCCCGAGCGCGCGGCGGCCGACGCGGCGGCCAGCGCGGTGTCCGACCCGCCCGCCACCGGCAGCCGGGTGACGTCCGGGGCGATCAGGTGCTCGCCGGTGTCGTCCGGCGGCAGGTCGTCCGGCAGCGCGAGCAGGGCCCGCTCTCTGGTCAGCAGCAGACTCGCCCCGCAGGGCGCGCAGCCCGTCAGGTACCGCACGTTCGCCGCACGGGTGATCAGCGCCGCGTCGGCCCCGGCCGCACTGCAGTGCTCCCTCACCCGCTCCCGCCGCCCCGCGTACGCATCCGCCATGCGTCGAGCCTACGAACCCCCGGCCCGAACCGCCCGCCGAGCGCCCCCGACAGAACCCCCGGTGCCCCTTGCGCGCCCCCGCGCGACCGCGCCGCGCACCCCGCTCCCCCACCCGCCGCGTCGTTCGGCGCCGATCCGGTGCCCGGGAACGGGCGGGCCGCGGGCGCCTCCCCGGGTTCGGGGCGGCGCCGCTCCACGTGCTCGGAGGCCGGCGGCCGCCCGGTCACGGACTGTCGGGCGTCCAGCGCTTCTCCACCCGGGCGAGCTTCCAGTACCCGATCGCGATCGCCCAGACGACCACGAACAGCCCGGCGATGGCGTAGCCGACGTTGTCCAGCGAGATGTCCGCGATGAACCCGGTGACCGGGTCGGTCAGGTCGAGCTTCTCGTGCAGCACCCCGACCAGCTCGATGGTGCCGATGATGAAGGCCACCGCGATCGACAGCCCGGTGATGGTCAGGTTGTAGTACACCTTCCGCACCGGGTTGGCGAAGGCCCACTGGTACGCGAAGTTCATGAACGTCCCGTCCAGGGTGTCGAACAGGCTCATCCCGGCCGCGAACAGCAGCGGCAGGCAGACGATCGCGTACCACGGCAGCCCGGAGGCCGCACCCGAGCCGGCCATCACCATCAGGGTGACCTCGGTCGCGGTGTCGAAGCCCAGGCCCAGCACCATGCCCACCGGGAACATCTGCCCCGGCCGGGTGATCGAACGGGTCGCCCGGTTCAGCACCCGGGCCATGAAGCCGCGCGAGTCGAGGTGCGCCTCCAGCTCCTTCTCGTCGAACCGCCCGGCCCGCATCGAGCGGAACACCTTGAGGATGCCGAGCAGCGCCGCCAGGTTGAGCGCGCCGATCAGGTAGAGGAAGGCACCGGAGGCCGTCGTGCCGACCACGCCCAGCCACTTGTGGGTGGCCGACTCGTCGTCCATCAGCGTGTTCGCCAGCTGCGCGCCGCCCGCCACCAGGGCGGCCATCAGCACCACCATCGAGGAGTGCCCGAGGGCGAACCAGAAGCCCACCGAGACCGGCCGCTTGCCGTCCGCCATCAGCTTGCGGGTGGTGTTGTCGATCACCGCGATGTGGTCGGCGTCGAAGGCGTGCCGCATGCCGAGGGTGTACGCGGTGATACCCAGGCCCACCCCGAAGACCTGGGTACCGACCGCGTACCGCTCGGGTGCGACCAGGAAGATCAGCGTGCCGAAGGCCACCACGTGCATGGCCACGATCACCGCCATCAGCCCGGCCGTACGGACGGTGTCCTCGCGCCGCCATCTGAAGGTGGGCAGCGCGGCGGGGCCGGGTCCGGTCCCGGCGGAAACGGTTTCGGGCAGGGTCATGCGGATCACGCTCCAGCACCTCGTGGAAAACCTCGTGAGCTGCCGTGGCCGGTCTCCTGGCTGACGGGAACACCCGCACCCGCCTTCCCAGGCGCACGAGGCGCCCAGTGGCTTCATGGGTGCGGACGACGCTCCTCCGTGGACGGAGGAGCGACCCGATCACAGTGGCGAGGGCCGCTCCGGGCTGGGACCCCTGAGGGTCCGTCACCGGTCTTCCCGAGCACCACGGCGGGGAACACCGTAGGGCCCCGCCCCGACCCATGCAAGGCTGCGCACCTGCGCAGGTGTCCAGGATCACAGGCCCCTGCCTGCGAGAATGTCCGCATGCATCTCGTACCGGAGGACCGCGCGGGCCACCGCACCATCGACGGACACCGGGTCTGCGAGGCCATCGCCGCGATCGGCGAGCCCGCGCACGTCCGGTCCTGGGCCGAGCGGTTCTCCCTGCTCGCGGACCCCGGCCGGCTCGCCCTGCTGCTCGCCCTCCATCGGGCCGGCCCGCTCGCCGTCAGCGATCTCGCCGTCGCCACCGGCATGCGCGACCCGGCCGTCTCCCAGGCCCTGCGGCTGCTCCGCACGGCCGGCGTGGTCACCGGCGACCGGGACGGACGAGTGGTGCGCTACCGGCTCGTGGACGAGGCCATGCGCCCCCTGCTCGACGAGTGCGCCGCCGCCGAGCACCACGAGCCCAGCGCGGCCGCGGGCTGACCCGCACTCGGAACCGCGCCGCGGCCCGACCGGATGAGTACGATCATGGTGTGCCGTCCCACCCCCACGCCTGGCCCGCCGACCGCTGGAACACCCGACCGGTCAGGGCCCGCGTGCTGGCGGTCGCCCGCACCCTCACCTCGGCCACCCGGGTCCTGGACGTCCTCACCCTGCTGAGCCCGGACGGCATCGAGCGCTACTTCACCGTCAACCCCGGCTCCGCCTTCGCCGACCGCGCCCTGGACGAGTACCTGCACGGCCTGTCCGGCTTCACCGTGCTGGACTGGGAAGACGCCGTCCGCCGCCGCTTCGACCTTGCCGTCGCCTGCGCCGTCCACTCCTCCATGCACCGCCTGGACGCCCGCCTCGTCGTCCTCCCGCACGGCGCCGGCTACAACCGCCTGGTCACCGAGTCCACCGGCGACACGGTCAGCGCCGCCGGCCTGTCCCGCAACGAACTCACCCACCGCGGAAGGGTGTTCGTCGACGTCCTGGGCCTCTCCCACCCCGAGCAGCTGGACCGGCTGCGGGACTCCTGCCCCGAGGCGCTGGACGTCGCCCAGGTCGTCGGCGACCCGTGCTTCGACCGGATGCTCGGCAGCCGGCGCTCCCGTGACGGCTACCGCGCCGCGCTCGGCGCCGTCGGCGGCCGACGGCTCGTCGTCGTCAGCTCCACCTGGAGCGAGCACTCGTTATTCGGCCGCCACCCCGACCTGCCCCAGCGGCTGGTCCGCCAACTGCCCGCCGACGAGTACACGGTGGCCGTCGTCCTGCACCCCAACGTGTGGAGCCGGCACGACCCCGAGGCGCTGCTCGCCGCCGCCTGCCGGATGGGCCTGCGCCTGATCCCACCCCACCAGGGCTGGCAGGCCGCACTCGTCGCCGCCGACTGCGTGATCGGCGACCACGGCTCGGTCACCGTCTACGGCGCCGCCCTGGACCACCGCACCCTGCTCGTCGCCACCGGCGCCGCCGAACTCGACCCGCGCTCCCCCAGCTACGCCTTCGGCCAGGCCGCGCCCGTCCTCGACCCCGACGGGGACCTCACCGCCCAGCTCGAACTGGCCCTGGCCCGGGACCCGGCCGACCTGAGCGGCATCACCGACCGGTCGCTCGCCCACCGCGGCGAGTCCGCCCGCCTGCTGCGCCCGCTGCTCTACTCCTTCCTGAAGGAGCTGGACGAACCCCGGGACGAACCGGCCCTGCCGCCCTACCCCAAGCCCGTCCCGCACCCCGCCGCCACCGAGGGGCCCACCGCGTACGACGTCGAGGGCCGGAGCGAGGGCACCGACGTCAGCCTCCGGCGCTACCCCTTCGACCCGGACGGCCACACCCCGCGCGGCTTCCACGCCCTCACCGACGACCACCCCGGCGACGCCCTGCGCTACACGGCCGAGGTCCTCGCCCGCACCGAGGTGCACGCCGAACTCCCCGCCGCCCGCTGGCTCGCCGACACCGCCGCCGAACTCCCCGGCCTGGCCGTCGCGGTGGCCGCCCTCGGCCCGGCCCGCCACCTGCTCCGGCTGCGCACCGGCCTGCTGCTGGAAGCCCGCGCCGAACCGGACTGGAACCGCCCCGACCCGGCGATCGACCCGCTGCTGCTCGGCTCGGCCGTGGCCTGCTGGCTCGCCGAGGGCGGCGCCCCGGCCGCCCTCCCCGAGCACGGGCTCACCGTCCGCACCGGCGAGCACCGCACCCGGGTGTCGTTCCGCACCGGGCCCTGAAGCGCGTCTAGCCCTGCAGCTCCCGCAGCCGCGCGCGGCTGCGCTCGGCCAGTTCCTCGTCGCCCCGCTCCTCGGCGAGGGAGGCGAGCAGGGTGTGGGCCTGCGCCTCCTTCGCGTACTGGCTCCGGTGCCTGGCCTGCCGGGCGCAGTCCTGGGCCTGGGCGAGGGCGAGGTCCAGCTGCCCCAGGGCCCGGTGGGCCCGGGCCCGGACCAGCGGCAGCTTCATCAACATGTCGGCGTCCTGCGTCCGCTCGGCCTGGTCAGTGGCCCCGGCCAGCACGGTCAGCGCCTCCTCCGCGCGCCCGTCCGCGATCAGCGCCTGCGCCAGGTGGTAGCTCTGGACGATCTCGCCGTGCTCGTCGCCCCGGTTCTCCGCGAGGGCCAGGGTGAACCGCTCCACCGCGTCGCCGGGACGGCCGTCGGCCAGGCAGAGCAGACCGTCCGTCTCGTACAGCACCCCCAGCACCTGCCGGTCGGCCACCAGCGGCACCTGCTCCGTGGCGAGCGCCAACTGCTCGGCGGCGAGCCGGAATTCCTTCCGCTCGTAGTGGGCCCGGGCCAGCTGGTTGCGCATCCGGACCACGGCGGCGGGCTGGTTGTCCCACTGCGCCGACTCGACGCCGATCCGGTGGGTGGCGATCCAGTCCTGGTAGAGCTTGCGGTCGTGGTACAGCAGCCAGAGCGACTCGCAGAGCCGCCACACCTCGCCGTGCCACCCCTGCTCGGCCGCCGACTCCACCACCGCGCGGAAGTTGGCGCGCTCGGCGTACAGCCACCCCAGCGCGGCGGTGTCGGAGGGGAAGCGGGGCAGCTCGTCACCGCTCGGGTCCTGGAGGCGGAGCCGTCTCGCGGCCATCGCACGGTCGGCGACCGACGCCCGGCCCCGGTAGTACGCCACGACAGCGGCGAGGAGGGCCCCGCGGTCGGGCAGCTCCTGGGTCCGGCCGTAGGCGTGCAGCCGCACCACGTCGTGGGCCCGGTAGCGGTTCTCACCCTCGTCCTCGTCCACCACCTCGTCCAGCAAGTGGACGTCACGCAGTTCCGCGATCGCCCGCTCGGCCCGCTCGACGCCGACCGCGCGCGCCAGTTCGGCGGACACGAAGGGGCCGGGGTGTACGCCGATCAGGTGATAGAGCGCCCGGCCCCGCGCCGACAGCCGCTCGTAGACCAGGTCGTAGGTCGCGCCGAGATCGCTCTCCTCGTCCTCCAGCATCGCCAACCCGCCTTCCCGGTCCTGCAGTTCGGCCACCACCCGGCCGACCGGCAGGCTGTCCCGGTCCAGCAGTTGGCTCCCGACCGCGTTCAGCGCGAGCGGCAGCCCGCCGCACAGTTCGACCAGCTCCGCCAGTTCCCCGTCGGTGCCCCGCCCGGAGCCCACCCAGCCGCGCACCAGTTCGGCGCCCGCCGTCGCGCTCAGCGGCCCGAGCCGGCGCACCTCGGCACCGTCCGTCCGCAGCGCGGGCAACCGCCGCCGGCTCGCGACCACCACCAGTCCACTGGACGGGAGCAGCGCGCGGACCTCCGCGGCGTGCTCGACGTTGTCCAGGAAGAACAGGCACCGGCGCTCGGCGGTGGCGGTGCGGAACGCCGTGAACCGCTCGGCCTCCACGACCGGGGGCTCGGTGCCGAGGGCGCGCAGGAAGCCGGCCAGCAACTCGGGCAGGTCCACCCCGCCGTGGTGCCGGTAGGCCTTCAGGTCGGCGTAGAGGTCCCCGTCCGGGAAGTGCTCCCGGTGGTCCCTGGCGAACTTGGCGATCAGCTCGGTCTTGCCGACCCCGCCGAGGCCGGTGAACACCACGACCCCGAGCCCGTCCTCCTCGACCCGACCCAAAGCCCGGGTCAGCGCGGCGAGTTCCGGCTCCCGGTTGACGAAGGGACCGCGTGGCGGGCGGATCTGACGCGGCCTCGGCAGCGGCTCCCGATCGTGGAAGTGCACCGATCCGATGGTCCCGGCCTGCACCACGTGGCCGCCCACCGTGGCACCCGACACGGTGTTGGACACCTCGCGCCGCTCCATCCGCCTGCTCCCTCCGACCGGCCGGGCCCCAGCCTACGGGCTGGGCACCCGACCGGAGGGAGCTTCAGGTCACCGGGGGGTGATCTCGCCCATCTCCGCCCAGCCGTCCATGCCGGGGATCTCGGTCGAGACGATCCGCGGCTTGGCGGCCACCGCGTACGACAGCTCCTCCATGGCCTTGGTGAAGTGCGCCGACTCCACGTGCGCCTTGCCCGCGTCGCCGTCGCGGAACGCCTCGACCAGGACGAACTCGTTGGGGTCGTCGACGCTGCGGGACCACTCGAAGAAGAGGTTGCCGGGCTCCTGGCGGGTGGCCTGGGTGAACTCGTCGACCAGGCTCAGCCAGTCGTCGGCGCGCTCCGGGCGGACCGGGAATTTGACCGTAATGAAGATCATGGGACTTCCTTTCGTTCCACGTTCACACGTGGCCGTACGGACAGGGGCACGCGTCACGGCGCGCGCGCCACCCATCGTCGCAGGTCAGCGGCGCTGCCTACGACACGGGGCGGCACGCGTCACGGGGCAGCGAGCGTCACAGGGCGGCGGCGCGCGTCCCGGCCGGTTCCGCTCACGCCGCCTGGCAGGTCGGGCACCAGAACAGGTTGCGGGCGGCGTGCTCCTCCGTCCGCACGTCGGTGCCGCAGACCAGGCAGGGCATGGCGGCCCGCCGGTAGACGTACACCTCGCCACCGTGGTCGTCCACCCGGGGCGCGCGGCCCATCACCTCGGGGGTGTGCTCGGGGCGGACGGTGTCGATCCGCCCGGCGGTCGCGCCCTCCCGCATCAGGGCGACCAGGTCGGCCCAGACCGCGTCCCACTCCCGGCGGGTGATCTCGCGCCCGGCCCGGTGCGGGGCGATGCCGTGGCGGAACAGCACCTCGGCCCGGTAGACGTTGCCCACTCCGGCCAGCACCTTCTGGTCCATCAGCAGCGCGGCGACGGTCGTGCGGCTGCCCGATATCCGGCGCCAGGCGGCCTCCGGGTCGGCGTCGGCGCGCAGCGGGTCGGGGCCCAGCCGGGCGGCGACGGCGGCCTTCTGCTCCTCGGTGACGAGCGCGCAGGTGTTGGGACCGCGCAGGTCGGCGTAGCCGTCCTCGTTCTCCAGCCGCAGCCGGACCAGCCCGACCGGCTCGGGCGCCGGGCCGGTGCCGAAGGTGAAGCCGCCGTAGAGGCCGAGGTGGACGTGCACCCAGGCACCCTCCTCGAAGCCGAGGAAGAGGTGCTTGCCGGTGGCCTCCGTCGCGGTGAGCAGCTGCCCGTCGATCACCTTGGCCTCGTCGGCGAACCGGCCCTGGGGGCTGGAGACCCGCACCGGGCGGCCGCCGAAGGCCTTCCGGTTCTCGGCGGCCAGGCGGTGGATGATGTGGCCTTCGGGCACGGGCGTCAGCTCCTCCGGGTGCTGCGGCTGGACCCGTCCATCATCGCAGCCGGGTCCGACAGGCCCCGCCGCGCCGCAGGTCAGCGGACCGGGACGCCCATCAGCCGGGCCAGGATGACGCGGTCCAGCTCGGCGGCCGTCCCGGCGACGTCCAGGTAGGAGTTGTCGATGATCGGCAGCCCGGAGTTGTACCAGCCGGCCATCCGCCCGTGGATGCGGGCCACCTCCTCGTCCCCGAGCCGGCGGTTGCCGCTGCGCCGGGCGTTGCGGTGCAGCACCGAGTCCAGGCTGGGCAGGAGCACGACCGGGATCATGCCGGGGCCGATGTGCCGCTTCCAGCCGCCGAGGCCGATCGCCGGGCGGTCCGGGAAGACGGCGTCGTCGATGATGCAGGAGATGCCGTTGGCCAGGTAGTTGCGGCAGGCGAAGCCGCAGGTGCGACGGGCCAGCCGGTACTGCGCCTCGGAGGCGTCGTTCCAGCCGGACTGCGGGTTGGCGAAGCCGGACTGCACCCACTCGCGGACGTCGTCCAGGCTGATGTGCGCGGTCGGTCGCGGCCGCCGCTCGGCCCAGTGGCGGGCGACGGTGGTCTTGCCGGCTCCGGCCGGTCCGATCAGCAGGACGGCGATCGGACCGCTGGGCGCGTGCTGCTGCGGCGGATGGGCGGGCAGTTGGACGGGCGCGCCGGACGGCAGCACGAAGTGCCCGGTGCCGCCGGCGGGCACCGGCGCGGTCGGTGCCGGTGCGGCCACGGGGGCCGGAGCCGGGTGGGCGGCGGGCCCGGGAGCGGCGGGGGCCGTGGGCGCCGGGTGGACCGGCGGCGCGGACGGTGGGGAGAGCGGCGCCCCCGACGACGCCCCCCGTGCACCGCCGCCCGGCGGCACCGGCGGAGCGACGGGACGCGGCGGGACCTGCCCGCCTCCGGTGTACTGCGTCACGGCACCTCCCCACACCTCTCAGCGTGGACACTACACGGCGGTCCGGCGGCGGGCACAGTCCGCCGCCGGGCCACCGCCCTTGCCCTCAGCGGGTGGTGAGCCGTTCGGCCAGCGCGCGCAGCGCGAGCTCGTACGAGCCGAGGCCGAACCCGGCGATGGTGCCGGAGGCCACCGCGGCGATCACCGAGGTATGCCGGAAGGTCTCCCGGGCGTACGGGTTGGAGATGTGCACCTCGATCAGCGGCGCGGTGCGCTGGGCCGCGGCGTCCCGCATCGCGTACGAGTAGTGGGTGAACGCGCCGGGGTTGATCACCACCGGCACCTGCCCGTCGGCGGCCTCGTGCAGCCACTGCACCATCTGCTGCTCGGAGTTGGTCTCGTGGACCTCGACCTCGAAGCCGAACTCCTTGCCCAGCTCGGTGCAGCGCTCGACCAGGCCGGCGTACGAGGTGGCGCCGTAGACGTCCGGCTCGCGGCTGCCCAGCCGGCCCAGGTTGGGGCCGTTGAGGACCATCACCCTGGTCACGCCGAGACCTCCGCGTACGCGGCGACCAGCAGCGACGGGTCGGGGCCCTCCAGCACGGAGGTCTTGCCCAGGCCGTCCAGCACGATGAAGCGGATCAGGTCGCCGCGCGACTTCTTGTCGATCTTCATCGCGTCCAGCAGCTTCGGCCAGGCGTCCGCCCGGTAGCTCAGCGGCAGGCCGACCGAGGCCAGCACGGTGCGGTGCCGGTCCGCCGTCTCGTCGTCCAAGCGCCCGGCCAGACGGCCGAGTTCGGCGGCGAAGACCATGCCGATGGAGATCGCCGCGCCGTGCCGCCACTTGTAGCGCTCGTTGCGCTCGATGGCGTGGCCCAGGGTGTGGCCGTAGTTGAGGATCTCCCGGCGCCCGGACTCCTTCAGGTCCCCGGAGACCACGTCGGCCTTGACCTGGACGGCCCGGCGGATCAGCTCGACGGTGTGCGGCCCGGCCGGCGTCTTCGCGCCCTCCGGGTCGGCCTCGATCAGGTCGAGGATCACCGGGTCGGCGATGAAGCCGCACTTGATGACCTCGGCCAGGCCGGAGACGTAGTCGTGCCGGGGCACGGTCTCCAGTGTGGCGAGGTCGGCCAGCACGCCCACCGGCGGGTGGAACGCGCCGACCATGTTCTTGCCCTCGGCGATGTTGATGCCGGTCTTGCCGCCGACCGCCGCGTCGACCATGCCGAGCAGCGTGGTGGGCATCGAGATCCAGCGCACCCCGCGCAGCCAGGTCGCCGCGACGAACCCGGCCAGGTCGGTGGTCGCGCCACCGCCCAGTCCGACGATCACATCGCTGCGGGTGAACCCGGTCTGTCCCAGCACCGACCAGCAGTACGCGGCGACCTCGGCGCTCTTCGCCTCCTCGGCGTTCGGCACCTGCAGCACGATGGCCTCGTAGCCCTCGCCGGCCAGGTCCTCACGGATCGCGTCCGCCGTGGCGGCCAGCGCCTCCGGGTGGATCACCGCCACCCGCTTCGCCCGGGTACCGATCAGCGGCGCCAGCTCGCCCAGCAGCTGGTGCCCGATCAGCACCTCGTACGCGTCATGGCCGGCACCGGCGCCGACGTTGATCCTGACGGTCGTGTCACTCATGGGGGGTCTTCAGCTCCAGTGCTTCCAGTACGGCGTCCGCGACCTGCTCCGGGCTGCGCCCGGCGGTGTCGACGACGGCGGTGGCCACCTCCAGGTAGAGGGGGCGGCGGGCCTCCATCAGCTCGCGCCAGCGGGCCCGCGGGTTGACGGCCAGCAGCGGGCGCGGGGCGTCCAGGCCGACCCGCTTGACCGCGTCGGCGAGCGGGACCTCCAGGAAGGCCACCGGCAGCCCGTGCAGCAGCGCGCGGGTGGCCTCGGCCATCACCGCGCCGCCGCCCAGCGCCAGCACCCCGTCGTGTCCCTCGGCGGCCGCGCGCACGGCCTGCGCCTCCAGCGAGCGGAAGTGCGGCTCGCCCTCGTCGACGAAGATCTCCGGGATCGGCTTGCCGGCCGTCGCCTCGATGTCGGCGTCGGTGTCCCGGAAGCCCACGCCCAGGCGCTCGGCCAGCACCCGCCCGACAGTGGACTTGCCGCTGCCGGGCGGGCCGACCAGCACCACCAGGGGTGTGGTCATCGGACGATCAGGTGGTCGAGGTAGCCCTGCACGTTGCGGCGGGTCTCGGAGACGTTGTCGCCGCCGAACTTCTCGCTGACCGCGTCCGCCAGCACCAGCGCGACCATCGCCTCGGCGACGATGCCCGCGGCAGGCACCGCGCAGACGTCGGAGCGCTGGTGGTGCGCCTTGGCCGGCTCGCCGGTGCGCACGTCCAGGGTCTGCAGCGCCCGCGGCACGGTCGCGATCGGCTTCATCGCGGCACGCACCCGCAGCACCTCGCCGGTGCTCAGGCCGCCCTCGGTGCCGCCGGAGCGGCCGGAGGTGCGCTTGACGCCCTCGGCGGTCGGGACGATCTCGTCGTGCGCCTGGGAGCCCGGAACCCGGGCCAGCTCGAAGCCGTCGCCGACCTCGACGCCCTTGATCGCCTGGATGCCCATCAGCGCGGCGGCCAGCCGCGCGTCCAGCCGGCGGTCCCAGTGCACGTGCGAGCCGAGGCCCACCGGCACGCCGTACGCCAGCACCTCGACCACGCCGCCCAGGGTGTCGCCGTCCTTGTGGGCCTGGTCGATCTCCGCGACCATCGCCTTCGAGGCGTCCTCGTCCAGGCAGCGCACCGGGTCGGCGTCCAGCCGGGCCTCGTCCGAGGGCAGCGGCACCACGCCGGCCGGCGCCTTGGCGGCGGCCAGCTCGACCACGTGGCTGACGATCTCGATCCCGGCCACCTCGCGCAGGTAGGCGCGGGCGACGGCGCCCAGCGCGACCCGGGCGGCCGTCTCACGGGCGCTGGCGCGCTCCAGGATCGGCCGGGCCTCGTCGATCGAGTACTTCTGCATGCCGGCCAGGTCGGCGTGGCCGGGCCGGGGGCGGGTGAGCGCCTCGTTGCGGGCCAGGCCCGCCAGCACCCCGGGGTCGACCGGGTCGGCCGACATGACCTGCTCCCACTTCGGCCACTCGGTGTTGCCGACCATGATCGCGACCGGGCTGCCCATGGTCAGACCGTGCCGGACGCCGCCGAGGAAGGTCACCTCGTCCTGCTCGAACTTCATCCGCGCCCCGCGGCCGTAACCGAGCCGGCGGCGCGCCAGCGCGTCGGCCACCACGTCGGTGGTGACCGGTACACCGGCGGGCAGGCCTTCCAGCGTCGCGACGAGTGCGGGACCGTGCGACTCCCCCGCCGTCAGCCAGCGCAACGTACCCAACGGAGCTCCTTCATCAGCGGACCGGACCTCGGCACCGCCGGGGCCCGCCCCGGGCGTGCCTTGTCCCTGAATCCTTTCATGCCCCAGCAGCACCCGGCGGCACAGTCCGCGTGACGGACAGCAACCGGCCACCATCCGGCCGGAACGCCCTCCCGGAACCCGCCGACGGTCCGGACGGTCCGCGGGGCCCGCCCCCGGGCTCAGTGACCGGCGAGCGCCTTCTCCCCCGCCGCGCGCATCGCCGCCAGCGGCCCGGGCGTCCGCCCGGTGAAGGCCTCGCTCTGCAGCACCGCCTGGTGCACCAGCAGGTCCAGCCCGCCCAGGACGGTCGCCCCGCGCGCGGCGCAGGCCGCGGCCAGGGCCGTCGGCCACGGGTGGTACAGCACGTCGAACAGCGCGCCCGGCTCGGCGGGCAGCGCCCCGGCGAACGCGTCGGTCGCGCCGACCGGTGTGGTGGAGACGGTCAGCGGCCGGGCCAGCGCCTCGGCGCCGCGCTCCCAGTCGGCGGTGCGGACGGCCACGCCGAGCCGGTCGCCCAGCACGGCCATCTCCCGGGCCCGCTCGGCGCCGCGCACGTAGACCGTCACCTCGCCGGTGCAGATCTGGGCGAGCGCGGCCAGCGCCGAGGAGGCGGTGGCCCCGGCCCCCAGGACGGCCGCCTCCGGCACCTCGGCGATCCCCCGCTCGCGCAGCGCGTTGACCAGCCCGGGGACGTCGGTGTTGTCCCCGGTGCGCCGACCGTCGGCGGTGAACACCACGGTGTTCACCGCTTCCACCGAGCGGGCCGTCGCGCTGACCTCGTCGAGCAGCGGGATGATCGCCCGCTTCAGCGGCATGGTCAGCGACAGACCGGCCCACTCGGCCTCGTCCAGCGCCGCGACGAACCCGGGCAGCGCGGCCTCGTCGACCTCGAAGCGGTCGTAGCGCCAGCCGTCCAGCCCGAGCGCCGCGAAGGCCGCCCGGTGCAGGTCCGGCGAGAGCGAGTGGGCGATCGGCGAGCCGAGTACGGCCGCCCGGTGCTTGCTGGTCAACGCTGCCTCTCCGCGAACTGTCGTACGGCCGTGGCTACTTCTTGGTGGTGCAGTGGCCGCGCGCCTCGTCGAAGCTCTGCCCGGCCGCCTGGCAGTACTCCTTGACGTTGGCGTAGTGCTCCTTGCTCGTCTCGGCGAACCGGGTGTCGGTCGGGGACATCGCGATGAAGTACAGCCACTTCCCGTCCGCCGGGTGCAGCACCGCGCTGAGCGCTTCGTCGCCGGGGTTGGAGATCGGCCCGGGCGGCAGGCCCGGGTTGATGTAGGTGTTGTACTTGTTGGCCGCGTCGTCCATGTCCTTCTTGTCGAGCTCCTTGCGGTTCAGCGAGTACTGGAGCGTGGTGTCCATGCCGAGCCGGTGGTTGATCTCGCCGCCGGCGGCCAGCCGGTTCTGGATGGTCTTGGCCATCTTGGCGAAGTCCGCCGGGTTGTTGCCCTCGCGCTGGAGGATGCTCGCCTCGATGAGCACCTCGTAGCCGGTCTTCAGGCCCACCGAGGCGGCCTGGGCGTCCAGGCCCGCGTACTTCTCGGTGGCGTTCTTCACCATCTGCTTGAGCAGGTCCTCGGGCTTCATGCCTTCGGAGACGTTGTAGCGGGTCGGCCAGAGGAAGCCCTCGATGTTGCCGTTCGCGTACGGCGGCAGGCCGAGGTCGTTGACCTGGGCCTTGGCGACGCCCGCCGTGGTGCCCGGCTGCAGCTTCAGCTTGGTGTCGATGAGGGTGTAGATCTCGGTGGAGTTCTTGCCCTCGGGGACGACGATCGCCGCACCGCCCGCCTGGGCGAGCAGTTCCTTGAGCGCGGCGGCGGCCGGCATCTCCTTCTTCAGCTGGTAGTAGCCGTACTGGACGGTGTTGCACTTGGGCTCGGCCTTGCACGCCTCGCTGTACGCGTCGACGCTCTTGACCACGCCGGCGTTCTTCAGCACCAGGCCGATCTGCCCGGCGACCGCGCCCTTCTTGACCTCGATCTGGACGGAGCCGGTGCCCTCGCCGGTGAAGTCCGGCGCCGGGCCGAAGTGGTCCTGCCAGAAGCCGTAGCCCCACCAGCCGGCCCCGCCCATGGCGCCGAGCAGCACCAGGGCGACCAGCAGGCAGGCGCCGCCGTTGCGGCGGCCCGACTTCTTGCCCTTCTCCTTGCGCTTCTTCTGAGCCTCGCGGGAGTCGTCCTGCTCCCCGAGGAAGCCGGCCTCCGCGGCCTCGGCGTGCTCGTCGGGGTAGCCGGCGTCCTCGTGGCGGCCGTCCTCGTGGCCGTCCCACTCGTCCGTGCCGCCCTCGTGCGCGGCGCCGACCGGATCCGCGCCGGCCTCCAGCGCGGCGGCCTCGGCCTCCCAGTCGATCCCGTCCGGGCCGGGGCCGGAGGCCGGCGCGGGCTCCGGGGCCGGCTGCTGCCTGGCCCGACGGCGCGGCGCCTGCGGCTGCTGGGACGGCTGCTGCTGCGGGACCTGTTGCTGGGGCGACGGCTCCTGCTGGACCTGCTGCTGGGGGACCTGCTGCTGGGGCGCCTGCTGACCACCGGGGAAGCCCTGCTGCGGGTAGCCCTGCTGCGGCATCTGCTGCTGGGGCTGGGGTGCCTGCTGCTGCGGGTAACCCTGCTGCATCGGCTGCTGCTGCTGCATCGGCTGCGCGTACCCCTGCTGGGGGTAGCCCTGCTGCGCCATCTGCTGCGGATAGCCCTGCTGCGGCATCTGCTGCTGGGGCACCTGCTGCTGGTAGCCCTGTTGCGCCATCATCTGCTGCTGCATCTGCGGCGTCATCTGCTGCTGTGCGTACCCCTGCTGCACGTCCCCGTACGGCTGCTGGACCGGCTGGCCCTGCTGCGGGTACTGCTGCTGCCACTGGCCGTCCTGCTGGCCGGGGACCGGCTGCCGGCCGTCGTACCCGGGATCACCGGGGTGCCACGGCTCGCCCTGGGGGTTGTAGCCCCCACCCAGATCGGTCATCGATCCCCTTAACCGACGGTGACGACCGGAGGATCGAACCGGCCGTCCGGGACGACGCCGTCCCGGCTGAATCTCGAACCGGCGTGCTAGCGCAGCGCCTGGAGGGAGACGTTACCGTACCGCAGCCTTACCCCCGCCGGGCGCCCGCGCCGTCGGTGGACGATCTCACCGGCGGCGCACAGCTCCGTCACGGCGTCCCCCCACCGGCGCCGGAGGGCGCCCCGGCTCCGCCCGCGGCCCCCGGCCCCGAGGCCGCCGGGGAGCTCGGGCCGGCGGCCGTGCCCGAGGCCGGGGCGCTCGAATTGGCCGTCGCCCGGTTGGCGTTGAACTCCGCCACGTTGCGTTGCTGCACGTCGAAACTGTCGGTGAAGCGGGTGTCCCCCGGCTTCACGGTGACGAAGTACAGCCAGTCCCCCGGCGTCGGGTCCAGCGCCGCCATGATCGCCTGCCGCCCGGGGTTGGAGATCGGGCTCGGCGGCAGCCCGGGGTGCAGGTAGGTGTTGTACGGGGAGTCCAGCCTGGTGTCGGTCACCGAGGTGTTCAGGGTCGAACGGCCGAGCGCGTAGTTGATGGTGGAGTCCAGCTGCAGGGGCATGCCCCTGGCCAGCCGGTTGTAGATCACCCGGGCCACCTTGCCCATGTCCTCGGTGTTGTCGGCCTCGCCCTGGACCAGGCTGGCCACGGTGACCAGCCCGTACACGCTCTGCCCCAGGTTCTGGGCGACCACGGTGGCGTCGTCCCGGCTGAACTCCTTGCCGGCCCGCTCCACCATCTGCTTCAGCAGGTCGACGGCGGTGGTGCCCTCGGTGACGCTGTACGTCGCCGGGAACAGGTAGCCCTCCGGGCTGCCGTTGGTGAAGTCCGGCAGGCCGAGTTCGGCGCCCTGCTCCCGGGCGGTCCGCTGGGCGGTGCCCGGGGGCAGGTTCAGCTTCTTGTCGATGGCCGCGTAGATCTGGTAGCCGCGCCAACCCTCGGGAATGGTCAGGCCGTTGGCGTTGGCCGGATCGATCAGGACCGCCAGCGCCGCCGCGGCCGACATCTTCAGCTTCAGTGTGTACGTCCCCGGCTGGATCCGCCCGGCCGCGGCCGCGCTGCCCTTCGCGGCCCGGGTGAAGGCGAGCGAGCTGGCCACCACCCCGTTGCGGACCAGCGCGGACGCGATCTGGGACAGGCCCGCGCCCTCCGGCACCGAGACCTGCACGCTGCCGGTGCCCTGCCCGGCGAAGTCGGCGGCGGCCGGGGGCCTGCGCTGCGCCTGGACCCAGGTGTACCCGGTCAGCCCGATCCCGCCGAACACCGCGATCAGCGCGAACGCGGTGAGCCCGCAGGCCAGTCCGTCCCGCCGCCGGTGCGGATCCGGCGCATCGAAGCGCGGACGGGGCGCACCCGGCGGGCGGCCCTCCGGCTCCAGCACCGGCGCACCCAGGTGCCCGGGGGTGAGCCCTGGGTGGAAGTCCTGGTCGGTCATGACTCGCGCCCCTTCGGCGGTCCCGAACCGGTCCGGATCGATGCGGACCGATCCGGCCCGGACAGGGAAACGAACGAGAAGGGGCCCGTGCGGACGCGTCCGCACGGGCCCCTCGACGGGACGTTAGACCAGGCCGGTCAGCCGACCGCCTCGACGCTCTCACCGGGCGGGCGTCCGCTCACCCGTTCGGACTCAAGGGCGGTCTGGAGGATCACCACCGCGGCGGCCTGGTCGACCACCGAGCGGCCCTTCTTCGCCTTGACCCCGGACGCGCGCAGCCCGTGGGTCGCGGTGACGGTCGACATCCGCTCGTCCACCAGCCGCACCGGCACCGGGTAGACCCGGTTGGCCAGCCGGGCCGCGTACGCCCGGACCTTCTCCGCCGCCGGGCCCTCCTTGCCGCTGAGCGAGCGCGGAAGCCCGACGATCACCTCCATCGCGCCGTACTCGTCGACGATGGCGGCGATCCTGGCCTGCGACTTCACCCCGGCCGGGACGGTCTCCACGGGCGTGGCGAGCACCCCGTCGGGGTCGCAGGACGCGACCCCGATCCGGGCGTCCCCGACGTCGACGGCGATCCGCCGCCCACGCCGGAAGGGCCTCTCCTCCTGCTCCATCAGCTGGCGCGCTCCGCGACCAGACCGCGCACCGCGGCGATGGCCTCGCCGACCGCGGCCGGGTTCGAGCCGCCGCCCTGGGCGACGTCGTCCTTGCCGCCACCGCCGCCGCCGAGGGTCTTGGCGGCCGTGCGGACCAGCTCGCCGGCCTTGATGCCGCGGCCGCGGGCGTCCTCGTTGGTGGCGATCACGGTCAGCGGGCGGTCGTTCGCCACGGTGAAGGCGGCGACCACGGCCGGGCGCGAGCCCAGGCGGCCGCGCACGTCCAGGACCAGCTTGCGCAGCTCGTCCGCGCCCACGCCGTCGGCGACCTGAGCGGCGACCACGGCGATGCCGTGCACGTCCTCGGCCGAGTCGGCCAGGCCCGCCGCGGCGGCCAGCACCTTCTCGGCGCGGAAGCGCTCGATCTCCTTCTCGGCGTCCTTGAGCTTGGCGAGCATGCCCGAGATCTTCTCCGGCAGCTCCTCCGGGCGGCCCTTGACCAGCTCGGTGAGCTGGGAGACCACGGTGTGCTCACGGGCCAGGAAGCGGTACGCGTCGGAGCCGACCAGCGCCTCGACGCGGCGCACGCCGGAGCCGATCGAGGACTCGCCGAGCAGCTTCACCAGGCCCAGCTGGGCGGTGTTGCCGACGTGGGTGCCACCGCACAGCTCCTTGGAGAAGTCGCCGATGGTGACGACCCGGACCTCGTCGCCGTACTTCTCGCCGAACATCGCGATGGCGCCGGCCTTGCGGGCCTGGTCCATCGTCATGACCTCGGCGGTGACCTCCAGCTCGCGGCCCAGCACGTCGTTGATCTTCTGCTCGACGTCGACCAGCACGCTGCCGGGGACGGCGGCGGGCGAGCCGAAGTCGAAGCGGAAGCGGCCGGGGGCGTTCTCGGAGCCGGCCTGGGCGGCCGTCGGGCCGAGCGCGTCACGCAGCGCCTGGTGGGTCAGGTGGGTGGCCGAGTGGGCGCGGGCGATCGCCCGGCGGCGCTCGGTGTCGATCGTGGCGTACGCCGAGGCGCCCAGCACGACCTCGCCGAACAGCACCCCGCCGGAGTGCACGATGACGCCCGGGACGGGCTGCTGCACGTCGCGGATCTCCACCACCGCGCCGGACTCCAGCCGGATCCGGCCCTGGTCGGCGAGCTGGCCGCCGCCCTCGGCGTAGAACGGGGTGCGGTCGAGGATGATCTCGACCTCGTCGCCCTCGGAGGCGGCCGGCGAGGGAACGCCGTCCACCAGCAGGCCGACCACGGTGGCCTCGCCCTCGGTGAGGGCGTAGCCGGTGAAGACGCTGGCACCGGACTTGTCGGCGACCTCGCGGTACGCGGCGACGTCGGCGTGGCCCATCTTCTTGGCCTTGGCGTCCGCCTTGGCGCGGTCCCGCTGCTCCTGCATCAGGCGGCGGAAGCCGGCCTCGTCCACCTGGAGGCCCTGCTCCTCGGCCATCTCCAGGGTGAGGTCGATCGGGAAGCCGTAGGTGTCGTGCAGCTTGAACGCCTGCTCGCCGGAGAGCACCGCGCCGCCGGACTGCTTGGTCTCGGTGACCGCGACGTCCAGCAGGTTGGTGCCGGCCTTCAGGGTCTGGAGGAAGGCGGCCTCCTCGCCGACGACGACCGTCTCGATGCGCTTGCGGTCGGCCTCCAGCTCGGGGTACTGCGGGGCCATCGCCTTGATCGCGACGTCGATGAGCTCCTTGGCCACCGGCTCGGTGGCGCCCAGCAGGCGCATGTTGCGGATGGCGCGGCGCAGGATGCGGCGCAGCACGTAGCCGCGGCCCTCGTTGCCCGGGGTGACGCCGTCGCCGACCAGCATCAGCGCGGTGCGGATGTGGTCGGTGACCACGCGCAGCGAGACGTCCGACTTGTGGTCGGCGCCGTAGCTGTGGCCGGTGAGCTCGGCGGCGCGGTCGAGGATCATCCGGCTGGTGTCGATCTCGAAGAGGTTGTCGACGCCCTGCAGGACGGCGGCGAGGCGCTCCAGGCCGAGGCCGGTGTCGATGTTCCGGCTCGGCAGGTCGCCGAGGATCTCGAAGCCGTCCTTCCCGTCGCCGTGGCCGCGCTCGTACTGCATGAAGACCAGGTTCCAGATCTCCAGGTAGCGCTCGCCGTTGACGGCCGGGCCGCCCTCCTCGCCGTACGCGGGGCCGCGGTCGTAGTTGATCTCCGAGCACGGGCCGCACGGGCCGGGGACGCCCATCGACCAGAAGTTGTCCTTCATGCCCAGGCGCTGGATGCGCTCGGAGGGCACGCCGATGACGTCACGCCAGATCTGCTCGGCCTCGTCGTCGTCCTTGTAGACGGTGATCCAGAGCTTCTCCTTCTCCAGGCCGTAGCCACCGTCCGCGACGGGGCTGGTGAGCAGCTCCCACGCGAACTTGATGGCTCCTTCCTTGAAGTAGTCGCCGAAGGAGAAGTTGCCGCACATCTGGAAGAAGGAGCCGTGCCGGGTGGTCTTCCCGACCTCCTCGATGTCCAGGGTGCGCACGCACTTCTGGACGCTGGTGGCGCGCGAGAACTGCGGCTTGACCTCGCCCAGGAAGTAGGGCTTGAACGGCACCATGCCGGCGTTGACGAGCAGCAGGGTGGGGTCGTCGGCGACCAGGGACGCCGACGGAACGACGGTGTGGCCGCGCTCCTCGAAGAAGCGCAGCCAGCGGCGGCGGATCTCAGCCGACTCCATTATTGGTCCTTCCGGTTCGGGGTGCCGCCCCGCGGCGGCAGGGCACGGCGGGGCGTTTCTTCAGTGGTCTTGGGGGTGGTACGGGCGCCGTCGGGTACGGAACGGGCGCGGGACGGAGGCAGGGCGGCGGCCGGGCTACCGGGCGCCGCCGAGATAGCTCGGTACTGCGGCTCCCCGCGCAGGACCCGGCGGGCCCCGCGGGGCTCCGCCACGGCGGTGCCGTGCAGCCCGAGGTCGTCCTTCAGCTGCTCCTCGCGCTCGGCCATTCCGGCCCTCACGTCCTGGGCGAACTGCTTGGCCAGGTCCCCCAGGTGCAGCGCACCGCGCGCGGCGGTGCCGGAGAGGCTGTCCGGGGTGAGCCGCTGCGCGGCTTCGTTGGCCTTCTTCATGGCCCAGACGGTGGCGCCGGCGCCGACCGCCATCCAGAAGACGCGTCCCATGCCGTCAGCCCCTCACCGCACGCCGGACCCGGGAGAGCAGGCCGGTCCTGGGCGCGGTCGCGGCGCGCACCTCGGCCCGGATCAGCCGGGCCAGCTCCTCGCGCTCGCCGACCTGCGACGGCACCGGCGGCAGACCGCCCTGCTGCCGCGCGACGGCCTTGCGCACGCCGTAGCTGAACGCCGCGACCTTGACCAGCGGTCCGCCCAGGGTGGCGGCCACGGTGGAGGAGAGCGCGTTGGCGTTGGCGGCGGCGTCCTGCACGTTGGCGGTGATCTCGTCCACCCGCTCCAGCTGCTGGTTGGCGCTGCGCACGGCGGTGCCCGCGTCGGTCAGCAGCGGGACGGCCTGTTCGGTCACCGCGGAGACCAGGACGGCGGCCTCCTTGAGCACCCGGGAGAGGCGGACCAGCACCACGGCGAGCAGGGTGACCAGGACCGCCCAGAACACGGCGACGAGCAATCCGGCCAGCTCTCCCACGGACACCTTGCGCGCTCCCTCGCCTTGCAGTTCTTCAGACGGAACCCTATCGCGCCCACGCCTGATTCCCGGACCGGGTTCTCTCCCCCGGCGATCCGGTCGGATGTGCGATCCGCGCGCGTAACCTACCGGCCGGTCACCTCGTTCTGCCTGGCAGGCCGTCGCCCGTACGGCCCTACGCGCGTCCGGACCTCGGCGGTCCGGCCTGGAGCACGGGGAGCAGCCCTTGGCCGGGGACCGGAGAGCACAGCCCTGGGAGCCCGCGGCGGGACCGCACGGTCCTGAGCCCGGTCGGCTGCCGGCCGAGGTGACGGCCTTCGTCGGGCGGCAGGACGAACTGGCCGAGCTGACCGGCCTGCTGGCCTCGGCCCGGCTGGTGACCGTCACCGGCCCCGGCGGCGTGGGCAAGAGCCGGCTGGCGCTGCGCGCGGCGGCGCGGGCGGCTGGCGCGTTCCCGGACGGCACCTGGCTGGTGGACGTGGCCCCGGTGCAGGACGGGCTGCTGCTCGGCGACGCCGTCCTGGAGGCGCTGCGGTTCGCCGACGGCACCGCCCGTCCGCCGCTGGACGTCCTGATCGAGCGGCTGACCGGCCGGCGCCTGCTGCTGGTGCTGGACGGCTGCGAGCACCTGGTGGAGGCCTGCGCCGACCTGGCCGACGCTCTGTTGCGGGCGCTGCCCGGCCTGCGGCTGCTGACCACCAGCCGCACCGCCCTGCGGGCCTCGGGCGAGCACCTGCTCGCCCTCGCGCCGCTGCCGGTCGACCTCGCGCCGCCCGGCCCGGTGCGGCCGGGCGCGCTGCCGGACGCGGTCCGGCTGTTCACCGACCGGGCCCGGGCGGTGCTGCCGTCCTTCGAGGTGACGGAGGCCAACGCGGAGGCGGTCGCGCTGCTCTGCCGCCGGCTGGACGGCCTGCCGCTGGCCGTGGAGCTGGCCGCCGGGCGGCTGCGCGCGCTGTCCGTGGAGCAGGTCACCGCCCGGCTGGACGACCGCTTCCGGCTGCTCACCGGCGGCTCCCGGACGGCCCTGCCCCGGCACCGGGCGCTGCGCACGACGATCGGCTGGAGCCATGAGCTGTGCACCGTGCAGGAACGTTTACTCTGGGCCCGCCTGTCGGTCTTCGCCGGCGGCTTCGACCTGGAGGCCGCCGAGTACGTCTGCGCCGGCGAGGGCATCGAGGCCGAGGAGGTGCTCGACCTCCTCGACGAGCTGGTCGCCAAGTCCGTCGTCCTGAGCGGGGACAGCGCCTTCGGCGTGCGCTTCCGGCTGCTGGACTCCCTGCGCGAGTACGGCGGCCAGTGGCTGCGCGCCGCCGGCGAGGAGCAGCGGCTGCTGCGCCGCCACCGCGACTGGTACCTGGGCGTCGCCACCTGGGGCGAGGCCGAGTGGTTCGGCCCCCGGCAGGCGGAGACCGCCGAGCGCACCGCGCTCGCCCACGGCAACCTCCGCGCGGCGCTGGAGTACTGCCTCGGCGAGCCCGGCGAGGAGCAGATCGCCCTGCTGCTGGCCGCCACGCTCTGGTTCTACTGGGTCGGCTGCGGCCACCTCGACGAGGGCCGGCACTGGCTGGACCGCGCGCTCGCCCTGGACCGCGAGCCCACCGAGGTCCGGGCGAAGGCGCTCTGGGTCACCGGTCACGTGGCCGTCCTCCAGGGCGACCTCGGCTTCGCCCGACCGGCGCTGGAGGACTGCCGCCGCCAGGCGCTGAACACCGGCGACGACCGGGCCCTGGCCTACGCCGTCCACCGCCAGGGCTGTGTCGCGCTGGTCGGCGACGACCCCGACCGGGCCGCCGAGCTGTTCGAGGAGGCGCTCTGGCACTACCGGACCATCGGCGAGCTCAACAGCAACGTGGTGATGGCCATGCTGGAACTGGGCCTCGCCTACCTGTTCCAGGGCGACCCGGACAGCGGCGAGCTCTGGTTCCGCCAGGCCCGCGGGCTGTGCGAGGAGCACGGCGAGCAGTGGGCCTACGGGTACGTGCACTACGCGATGGCGTACTCGCACTGGCTGGACGGCGCCGTCCGGCCCGCCCGGACGCTGGCCCGGGAGTGCGTACGGCTGCACCACCTCTTCCACGACCTGCTCGGCCTCGCGCTGGGCGTCGACCTGCTGGCGCTGCTGGAGACGGAGCCGGGCAGACCGGGCGAGCCGGGTGACCTGCGCGAGGCCCGGGTGCTGCAGGGAGCCGCGCACCGGCTCTGGCGCACGGTCGGCAACCCGTTCCTGGGCTCGCGGAGCTTCTTCGGCCCGCACCAGGAGTGCGCGGAGCGGGCCCTGGCCGGGCTGACCGCCCAGGAGTACGAGGACTGCTACGAGGCCGGCACCCTGCTGGACCTGGACGCGGCGGTCGTCCGGGCGCTCGGCGGCGGGGGCTCGGCGGCGGCCCCCGGGCCGGTCCCGGGCCCCCGCTCGGCGCCGCCCGCGTCGGCGCCCTCACCGGCGCGGAATAGTTGAAGCTTGCCGATTGCTTGAGGAGGCAAGTAACTGCGGAAGGAACACCATGGCCGTCAACAATGCCGCCGACGAGTACCGCATGGCGAAGTTCTACTTCGACTCCAAGGCCTACACCGACGCGGCCCGCATGCTCGAAGGCGTACTGGCCGAGGAGCCGACCAACCTCTCCGTCCGGCTGCTGCTGGCCCGCAGCTACTTCCACTCGGCCCAGCTGCGCCGCGCCGAGGCCGAGCTGCTGCGGATCCTGGAGGCCGACCCGGCCGAGGACTACGCCCGGCTGATGCTCGGCCGCACCCTGGAGCGCCAGGGCCGCGCCGAGGAGGCCCGCCCGCACCTGCGGCTGGCCGCCGCGATGACCGGCGAGAGCATCTGACGCCGGCGGGAAAAGGGGCGAGCCCCCGTCGCCTCGGAAGGCGACGGGGGCTCGCTGGTGTTCGCGAAGAGCGAAGCCGGGTCAGCGCGAGTAGTACTCGACGACCAGCTGCTCGTCACAGATCACCGGGACCTCCTTGCGCTGCGGCGCACGGTCCAGGCGGAAGGCCAGGGCCTTCAGGTTGACCTCGAGGTACTTCGGGGTCTGGCCCTCACCCGCGTAGCCACCCTCACGGGCGACCTGGAAGGGGACCTTCTCCTTGCTGCGCTCGCGGACGGTCACCACGTAGCCCGGCTTCATCTGGAACGACGGCTTGTTGACCTTGCCACCGTTGACCTCGATGTGGCCGTGGACGACCATCTGGCGGGCCTGGTAGATGGTGCGGGCGATGCCCGAACGCAGGACCAGGGAGTCCAGACGGGTCTCCAGGTCGGCGACGAGCGCCTCACCGGTCTTGCCCTCGGCCTTCTTCGCGCGGTCGAACGCGCGCGCCATCTGCTTCTCGCTCAGGTCGTACTGGGCGCGCAGACGCTGCTTCTCGAGCAGACGGACCTTGTAGTCCGAGTTCTGCTTGCGGCCACGGCCGTGCTGGCCGGGCGGGTACGGGCGGGCCTCGAAGTACTTGACGGACTTCGGGGTCAGCGGCACACCGAGCGCGCGCGCGATCTTGACCTTGGGACGCTTCTGGTTCGCCATGAACCAAACCTTCCTTGCTTACGAATACGGCTTCACCAGGTGTTGACGGAGGTCGCATGTCGCGACCCGGAGAAAACCCCGCCGCCTGCGCGATGGGATCAGCCGCTCTCCGGAGCCGGGCACGGAAGTGCTGGTCACACGGACGGACCCGGGAACCCGGGCCGCCCGCGACACCGGTGACGGTGCGCGACGCTCCTGGTGCGGGCCTCCCGGAGGAGGCCTACCGCCGATGCCCCGCTGGTGCGGCCGGTCGGTGGGGTCTCCCCCGCCGCCGTCCCGGGACATGGCACTCCGACGAAGTATACCGGTGGATCACTCGCCCTTTTCCCCGGGCTGCTCCTCGGGCTTCTTCCCGTCCTTCTTCTCCGCCCTGCGCTCCCCCCGCAGCCGCCCGCGCGTCCACTCCACCACGTCCGCGTACCGGGCCTCGCCGCCGCGCCTGGTCGGCTGGTAGTACTCCTTGCCGTGCACCGCGTCCGGCGCGTACTGCTGGGCGGCGATGCCCTCCGGCAGGTCGTGCGGGTACCGGTAGCCCTTGCCGTGGCCGAGCTTGCCCGCGCCGCCGTAGTGGGCGTCCCGCAGGTGGGACGGGACGGCGCCGGCCAGGCCCTGCCGGACGTCCGCCAGCGCCGCGTCGATCGCCAGGTACGCGGCGTTGGACTTGGGCGCGAGGGCCAGCGCGATGGCCGCCTGGGAGAGGATGATCCGGGCCTCCGGGAAGCCGATCAGGGCCACCGCCTGGGCCGCCGCCACCGCCGTCTGCAGGGCCGTCGGGTCCGCCAGGCCGACGTCCTCGCTGGCCGAGATCATCAGCCGGCGGGCGATGAACCGCGGGTCCTCCCCCGCCTCGATCATCCGGGCCAGGTAGTGCAGGGTGGCGTCCACGTCGCTGCCGCGGATCGACTTGATCAGCGCGCTGGCCACGTCGTAGTGCTGGTCGCCGTCCTTGTCGTAACGCACCGCCGCGTGGTTGACCGCCGTCTCGGTGAGGGCCAGCGTGATGCTCGGCTCACCCTCCTCCAGCGCCGCCCCGGCCGCCGCCTCCAGGGTGGTGAGCGCCTTGCGGGCGTCCCCGCCGGCCAGGCGCACCAGGTGGTCCTCGGCCTCCGCGGACAGTTCCAGCGCGCCCTCCAGGCCGCGCTCGTCGGCCACCGCGCGGCGCAGCAGCGCCCGGATGTCCTCGTCGGTCAGCGACTCCAGGGTGAGCAGCAGCGAGCGGGACAGCAGCGGGGAGATCACCGAGAAGTACGGGTTCTCCGTCGTCGCCGCGATCAGGGTGACCCACCGGTTCTCCACGGCCGGCAGCAGCGAGTCCTGCTGGGCCTTGGAGAAGCGGTGGATCTCGTCCAGGAAGAGCACCGTCTCCCGGCCGGACATCCCGACCGCCCGCCGGGCGCCGTCGATCACCGCCCGGACCTCCTTGACCCCGGCGGTGATCGCGGACAGCTCCACGAAGCGGCCCTCGACCGCCTGGCTGATCACGTGCGCCAGGGTGGTCTTGCCGGTGCCGGGCGGCCCCCAGAGGATCACCGAGCTGGTCGCCGCCGGGCCGCGCGAGCCCGCGACCAGCCGGCGCAGCGGCGAACCGGGCTTCAGCAGCTGCCGCTGCCCGGCCACCTCGTCCAGGGTGCGCGGACGCATCCGTACGGCCAGGGGCGCCCGGCCGGGCTCCCTGGTCTGGCGTTCCTCGGCTGCGGCGGTGAAGAGGTCCGGTTCGTCCACACCGGAAGCCTATGCGAGGCCCCGGACAGCCCGGGCCGCTACTCCAGCGCGGCGGCGTGGTCCGGGACGTACTTCTGCAGGTCACGCGGGGGGCGCTGGTAGCCGCGCGACGCGGGGCGGGGCGGCAGCTCGATCTGCGGGACCTTCGTCTCCTGGTACGGCACGGTGGACAGCAGGTGGGCGATCATGTTGATCCTGGCCCGGCGCTTGTCGTCGCTCTCCACCACGTGCCAGGGCGAGTCCGGGACGTCGGTGTGGAGGAACATCTCGTCCTTGGCCCGCGAGTAGTCCTCCCAGCGGGTGATCGACTCGACGTCCATCGGGGAGAGCTTCCAGCGCTTCATCGGGTCCTCCAGCCGGTCCCGGAACCGCCGCTCCTGCTCGGTGTCGCTCACCGAGAACCAGTACTTGCGCAGCAGGATGCCCGACTCGATCAGCATCCGTTCGAAGGTCGGGCACTGGTGCAGGAACTGCCAGTACTCGTCGTCGTCGCAGAAGCCCATCACGCGCTCGACGCCCGCGCGGTTGTACCAGCTGCGGTCGAACAGCACGATCTCCCCGGCGGCCGGCAGGTGCTCGACGTAGCGCTGGAAGTACCACTGGGTCTTCTGCCGCTCGGTCGGCGTGGGCAGCGCCGCGACCCGGGCGATGCGCGGGTTCAGGTACTCCGTCACCCGCTGGATCGCTCCGCCCTTGCCCGCCGCGTCACGCCCCTCGAAGACCACCACCAGCCGGGCGCCCTCGACCCGCACCCACTCCTGGAGCTTCACCAGCTCCTGCTGGAGCCGCAGCAGCTCCCTCTCGTACGGCCTCTTGGCCAGCTTCTCCGGCTTGCCGCTGCGCTGCTGCTCGGCCACCCTCGGGTCCTCCGTTCGGTCGAATGCTGATGAGCACTCACCGTAGGCGCCGCTGGCCGGATCCGCAGGTCGGCGGGGCCGTGGCGACCGGGGCGGTCTCGTGGACCGGCCCTGGGAGAGGCACCCGAGGGAGACGGGCCCTAGAGGGCGAGGAAGGGCTCGGGGTAGCGGCAGAGTCCGCGCGGGCCGCCGTCGTACCCCGTCAGCGGCAGCGCCTGGAAGTACGTCTCCGGCACCTCGAACGGGCCGGTGACCTCGTGCCGCCCGGCCGGCGCGAAGCCGAACCGCTTGTAGTACTCCGGATCGCCGAGGACGACCACGAGCTTCTCGCCCGCGTCCTCGGCCGCCGCCAGCGCGGCCCGGACGACCAGCTCGCCGACGCCCCGGCGCTGCCACTCGGGCGCCACCGCGACCGGCGCGAGCGCCAGCCCCCTGCCGTCGCCGACCCGCAGCCGGCTCAGCAGCGCGTGCCCGATCACCAGCCCGGCCTCGTCGACCGCCACCACGGACAGGCCGGGCAGCCAGGCGGGATCGCGGCGCAACGCGTCCACCAGGTCCGCCTCGTCCGGTCCTGGGAACGCGGCCATGTGGACGCGCCTGGTCGCCGGGGCGTCGTCCGGACATTCGACTCTCGTTGTGACCTGCATTGAGTCAACCCTCCCTGTGTCACACACCGTTGTGGACCGGCCCCGGACGGTGGGTGGACCGTCCGGGGCCGTTGCAGGTTAGCGGATGACGCGGTGTCAGGACTTGGGCTGAGCCTCGCCCTTGGCGTCCTCGCGGACCTTCGGCTGGGCGTCCACGCCGGCCTCGCGGCGCTGTGCCGGGGTGATCGGGGTGGGGGCGCCGGTCAGCGGGTCGCCGCCGGTGGACGTCTTCGGGAAGGCGATGACGTCCCGGATGGTGTCGTACCCGCCCAGCAGCGTGACGATGCGGTCCAGGCCGAAGGCGACACCACCGTGCGGCGGCGGGCCGTAGTTGAAGGCGTCCAGCAGGAAGCCGAACTGCGAGGCCGCCTCCTCCTCGGAGAGGCCGATCGCGTCGAACGCCCGCTTCTGCACGTCGCGCTGGTGGATACGGATCGAACCGCCGCCCAGCTCCGAGCCGTTGAGGACCAGGTCGTAGGCGTTGGACAGCGCCGAGCCCGGGTCGGTGTCGAAGGTGGCCAGCGACTCCGCGGTCGGGGCGGTGAACGGGTGGTGCACCGCGTGCCAGCCCTGGAACTGACCCTTGTCGTCCTCGATCGGCTCGAACATCGGGAAGTCGACGACCCAGAGGAAGGCCCACTTGGACTCGTCGATCAGCTCGCAGCGGCGGCCGATCTCCAGACGGGCGGCGCCGAGCAGCTCCTGCGAGGCGCGCTCCTTGCCGGCCGCGAAGAAGATCGCGTCGCCGTTCTTGGCGCCCGCGGCGGCGGCGAGGCCGGCCAGGTGCTCCTCGGAGAGGTTCTTGGCGACCGGGCCGCGCAGCTCGCCGGTCTCGGCGTCGATGAGGACGTACGCCAGGCCCTTGGCGCCGCGCGCCTTGGCCCAGTCCTGCCAGGCGTCCAGCTGCTTGCGCGGCTGCGAGGCACCGCCGGGCATGACCACGGCGCCGACGTACGGGGCCTGGAAGACGCGGAAGTCGGTGCCCTTGAAGTACTCGGTCAGGTCGGTGAGCTCCTGGCCGAAGCGGACGTCCGGCTTGTCCGAGCCGTAGCGGCCCATGGCGTCCGCGTAGGTCATCCGCGGCAGCGGGTTCGGGACCTCGTAGCCGTGCACCTCGCGCCAGATGGCACCGATGATCTTCTCGCCGAGGGCCAGGATGTCCTCCTGGTCGACGAAGGAGGCCTCGATGTCCAGCTGGGTGAACTCCGGCTGCCGGTCGGCGCGGAAGTCCTCGTCGCGGAAGCAGCGGGCGATCTGGTAGTAGCGCTCCATGCCGGCCACCATCAGCAGCTGCTTGAACAGCTGGGGCGACTGCGGCAGGGCGTACCAGTGGCCGGGCTGGAGGCGGACCGGGACGAGGAAGTCGCGGGCGCCCTCGGGGGTGGAGCGGGTGAGGTACGGCGTCTCGATGTCGAGGTAGTCGTTCTCCTCCATCACCCGGCGGATGATGTTGTTGACCTTGGAGCGCAGGCG
The DNA here is from genome assembly GCF_055580145.1 of Kitasatospora sp. NPDC032121. Lineage (NCBI taxonomy): Bacteria > Bacillati > Actinomycetota > Actinomycetes > Kitasatosporales > Streptomycetaceae > Kitasatospora > Kitasatospora sp. NPDC032121. Next base: position 165,710 of record NZ_JBVILX010000001.1, read on the forward strand.
CAGGCCCTTGGCCGGGCCCTCACGGCGCAGGTCCAGGTAGCGGTAGCGCAGCCGGACCTCCTCGTTGACCGTGCCCGGCTCGTACTCGGCGACCGGGAAGGGCAGCGGGGCGGCCTCGGAGAGCACCTCGATCTCGCTGACGACGACCTCGACGGCGCCGGTCGGGATGTCCGGGTTCTCGTTGCCCTCGGGGCGGACCCGGACGTCGCCGACGACCTTGACGCAGTACTCGGCGCGCAGGCCGTGCACCGAGTCGAGGTCGCGGACCACGATCTGCACGGTGCCGGAGGCGTCGCGCAGATCGATGAAGGCGACGCCGCCGTGGTCGCGGCGGCGGGCGACCCAGCCGGCCAGGGTGACGGTGGTGCCTGCGTGCTCCGGGCGGAGCGTGCCCGCGTCGTGCGTGCGGATCACAGCTGCTTCTCCTTCAGGGTGGTGACGAGTGCGTCGAGGGCGACGGGGGTCTGCTCGCCGGTGCTCAGGTCCTTGAGCTGGACGACGCCCTCGGCGAGGTCCCGGTCCCCGGCGATCAGGGCGAAGCGGGCGCCGGACCGGTCGGCGGACTTCATGGCGTTCTTGATGCTCTTGACGCCGAAGGCGAGGTCGGTGGCCACGCCGGCCCGGCGCAGCTCGGTCACCTTGGCGAACAGGACGTCCTTGGCCTCCTCGCCGAGCGCGACGGCGTACACGGCGGTGGCGGACGGCAGCTCCAGGGTGATGCCCTCGGCCTCCATCGCGAGGAAGGTGCGGTCCACGCCGAGCGCCCAGCCGACGGACGGCAGCGCCGGGCCGCCGATCATCTCGGACAGGCCGTCGTAGCGGCCGCCGCCGCCGATCGCGGACTGGGCGCCGAGGCCGTTGTGCACGAACTCGAAGGTGGTGCGGGTGTAGTAGTCCAGGCCGCGCACCAGCTTGGGGTCGTCCACGTAGGCCACGCCCGCCGCGGTGAGCAGCTCGCGCACCTTCTCGTGGTACGCCTTGCACTCCTCGCACAGGTAGTCGCGCAGCATCGGCGCGTCGACCAGCTGGGCCTGCACGGACTCGCGCTTGTCGTCGAGGACGCGCAGCGGGTTGATCTCGGCGCGGCGGCGGGTCTCCTCGTCCAGGTCCAGGCCGGAGAGGAACTCGATCAGCGCGGCGCGGTAGACGGGGCGGCACTGCTTGTCGCCGAGGCTGTTGAGCAGCAGCGAGTAGTTCCGCACGCCGAGCGAGCTGAAGGCGTCGTCGGCCAGGATGACCAGCTCGGCGTCGAGCGCCGGGTCCTCCGCGCCGATCGCCTCGGCGCCGACCTGGGAGAACTGGCGGTAGCGGCCCTTCTGGGCGCGCTCGTAGCGGTAGTACGAGGCGGAGTACCAGAGCTTGACCGGCAGGTTGCCCTGCTTGTGCAGGTTGGCCTGGAGGGCGGCGCGCAGCACCGGGGCGGTGCCCTCGGGGCGCAGCGCGAGCTCGTCACCGCCCTTGGTGGTGAGGGTGTACATCTCCTTGGAGACGATGTCGGTGGACTCGCCGACACCGCGGGAGAACAGCTTCACGTCCTCGAAGACCGGGGTCTCGACGTAGCCGTAACCGGCCCGGCGGGAGGGCTCGGAGAGCCGGTCGCGGATCGCCAGGAACGTCGCGGAGCTGGGGGGCAGCAGGTCGTAGGTGCCCTTGGGGGCGGTGAAGGTGCTCAACTTCTCTTCCGTCACATTCCTCGTCGCGGGAAAGCCGGGGCGCCCGCCGCCCCTGCTGCCTGTCGGAGGTAGGGGTTGGTGGCGCGCTCGCGGCCGATGGTGGTCTGACCGCCGTGGCCGGAGAGGACCACGGTGGAATCGTCGAGGGGCAGGCACACCCGGGCCAGCGAGTTCATGATCGCCTCGCTGTCCCCGCCCGGGAGGTCGGTACGCCCTATGGAGCCGGCGAACAGCAGGTCGCCCGAGAACAGCACCGGGGGGAGGTCCTCGGCACCGGGCGTCCGGAAGGTCATCGACCCCCCGGTATGGCCCGGGGCGTGGTCCACCGTGAGCTTCAGGCCGGCCAGCTCCAGCACGCTGCCGTCGGTGAGCTCGCGCACGTCGTCGGGCTCACCGACGGTGAGCTCGCCCATCAGCTGGGTGCCCAGGGAGCGGCCGAGCGCCTTCTCCGGGTCGGACATCATGTAGCGGTCCTCGGGGTGGATCCAGGCCGGGACGCCGCGGGCGCCGCAGACCGGGACCACCGAGGCCACGTGGTCGATGTGGCCGTGGGTGAGCAGCACGGCGACGGGCTTCAGCCGGTGCTCGCGGACCATCTCCTCGACGCCCCGGGCCGCCTGGTGGCCGGGATCGACGATGACGCACTCCTCGCCCGCCGCCGGAGCGACCAGGTAGCAGTTGGTGCCCCAGGCTCCAGCGGGGAATCCGGCGATGAACACGCTCGTCCTTCGTTATGTGGTCGGCGACGGCTACGGGATGCAAGTCAAGTGGTGTAAGCGCAGCCTACCGGCGCTCCGGGTCCGGTTGCGAACCAGATGGCGGTGGCGGGGCACGCGGCCTGACAGGTTCACCGCGTTCTTACGGGCCGGGTCCCTACACTTGGCCGCCGAGGGATGCGATGATCCGCTCCGGAATCCATCCACTTTTCCCGCACATCCGTAGGAGACACGGCCGGTGGTCAGCAGCGAACAGCGGCGGCGGCAGCTCGCCCGAGAGAAGTACGAGCGCCAGTTGGAGCGCCGGGTCGCGGCCGAGGCCGCGCGCAAGCGGCGCAACACGATCCTGGGCGCCTCGCTCGCGGTCGTGGTGCTGGCCGGCGGTGGCACCCTGATCGCCACCGGCGCGTTCAGCTCGGACGACAAGGGCGACAAGAAGGCCTCGGCCGCGAACAGCGCCCAGGCCGCGCCGACCCAGGAGCCGACCACCCCGACCCGCAAGCCGGTCGAGGGCTGCGCCGCCCCGGCGCCGGGCGCGCCCAACGGCAAGCAGTGGCAGGCCGAGCCGCCGATGACGATCGACCCGAGCGGCTCGTACGCCATGACGCTGGACAGCAACTGCGGCAAGGTGACGATCGCGCTGGACGCGGCCAAGGCCCCGCACACCGTGAACTCCTTCGCCTTCCTGGCCGGCGAGAAGTACTTCGACCACACCAAGTGCCACCGCCTCACCACCGACGGCATCTTCGTGCTCCAGTGCGGCGACCCGACCGCCAGCGCGACCGTCCCGGGCGGCACCGGCGGCCCCGGCTACAAGTTCGCGGACGAGAACCTGGTCGGCGCGACCTACCCGGCCGGCACCGTGGCGATGGCCAACTCGGGCCCGGGCACCAACGGCAGCCAGTTCTTCCTGGTCTACAAGGACACCAAGCTGCCGCCGAACTACACCCCCTTCGGCAAGATCACCGGCGGTCTGGACGCCGTGCAGAAGATCGCCGCCGCGGGCACCCTGGAAGGCTCGCCCGACGGCCACCCGATGGCCGACGTCACCTTCAACTCCGTTACGGTGGCGAAGGGTTGACCGACTCCGGGGCCGTCGGCGGGCGGCGTGCGCGCCGCCCCCGCACGGCCCCGGACCGAAATCGCCCGGCCCGGATGCGGACAGCACCGGTCCTGGTCGCCTATGTTGGCGTTGTATAGGGTGCCCGGACCCGCCTAGCCGTCACCCTCGGCAGCAAGGCACGGCGGACGGGGACGGCGGACTCTTTCGGTCCGTCGCACATCAACTGTGGACGACGGACGCGCGCCGCCCCGGCGCGGGCGCGACGTCATGTGGAGGACGCGCTATGAGCAGCGACCCGTGGGGCCGTGTGGACGAGCAGGGCACGGTCTACGTCAGGACGGCCGACGGTGAACGCGTCGTCGGTTCCTGGCAGGCCGGCTCGCCCGAGGAGGCCCTCGCCTACTTCGAGCGCAAGTACCAGGGCATCGAGGTGGAGATCGGCCTGCTGGAGAAGCGGGTGCGCACCACCGACCTGGCCGCGAAGGACGCCCAGACCGCGCTGGAGCACCTGCGTGCCCAGGTGGTCGAGGGGCACGCGGTCGGCGACCTGGAGGGCCTGGCCAAGCGGCTGGACACGCTCGCCGGTGAGATCGAGAGCCGGCGCGAGGAGCGCAAGGCCGCTCGCGCCAAGGCCCAGGACGAGGCCCGTTCGGCCAAGGAGGCCCTGGTCTCCGAGGCCGAGCAGCTCGCCGAGTCCACCCAGTGGCGGGAGGCCGGGGACCGGCTGCGCGCCCTGGTGGACACCTGGAAGGGCCTGCCGCGGCTGGACCGCAAGAGCGACGACGAGCTGTGGCACCGCTTCTCGCACGCCCGCTCGGTCTTCTCCAAGCACCGCAAGGCGCACTTCGCCACCCTGGACGCCGAGCGCGAGAGGGCGCGGCAGACCAAGGAGTCGCTGGTCGCCGAGGCCGAGGCGCTGTCCTCGTCCACGGAGTGGGGCAGCACCGCCGCCTCCTACCGCGACCTGATGGCGCGCTGGAAGGCCGCCGGCCGGGCCCAGCGGGACATCGAGGACGAGCTGTGGGCGCGGTTCCGCGGCGCCCAGGACGTCTTCTTCCAGGCCCGCTCCGCGGTGTTCAGCGAGCGGGACGCCGAGCAGGTGGAGAACCAGAAGCTCAAGGAGGCGCTGGCCGCCGAGGCCGAGGCGATCCTGCCGATCACCGACCTCAAGGCCGCCAAGGCCGCGCTGCGCGAGGTCAACGAGCGCTGGGAGGCCATCGGCCACGTGCCGCGCGAGGTCCGTCCGAAGCTGGACGGCCGGCTGAACGCGGTCGAGCGGGCCATCCGCGAGGCCGAGGAGGCCGAGTGGAAGCGCTCCAACCCGGAGGCCAAGGCCCGCGCGGCCGGCATGGTGGGCCTGTTCCAGGCGAAGGCCGACAAGATCCAGGCCGACCTGGACAAGGCCCGCGCGGCCGGCAACGCCTCCAAGGTCGCCAAGCTGGAGTCCGAGCTGGCCGGCGTGCGGACCCTGCTGGACCAGGCGCACAAGAGCCAGGAGGAGTTCAGCGGCTGACCGCCCTGACCCGCCGAACCGCGAAGGCCCCCCGGGAGCACTCCCGGGGGGCCTTCCGCGCTGTTGCCGCCCCAGGGCGGGGCGGCACCGCTACTTGCGGGCGGAGGTGACGCGGTAGACGTCGTACACGCCCTCGACGCCGCGCACCGCCTTGAGCACGTGGCCCAGGTGCTTCGGGTCGCCCATCTCGAAGGTGAAGCGGCTCATCGCCACCCGGTCCCGGGAGGTCTGCACCGCCGCCGACAGGATGTTGACGTGCTGGTCGGACAGCACCCGGGTGACGTCCGAGAGCAGCCGGGAGCGGTCCAGCGCCTCGACCTGGATGGCCACCAGGAAGACCGAGGACTGGGTGGCCGCCCACTCGACGTCGATCATGCGCTCCGGCTGCTGGCTCAGCGCGTCCACGTTGACGCAGTCGGCGCGGTGCACCGAGACGCCGTTGCCGCGGGTCACGAAGCCGACGATCGGGTCGCCCGGCACCGGGGTGCAGCAGCGGGAGAGCTTGACCCAGACGTCCTCGACGCCCTTGACGATCACGCCCGGGTCGCCCTTGGCCCGGCGGCGCGCCGCGCGGCGGTTGTCGTGGGTCGGGGTGGTGGTCTCCGCCAGGTCCTCGGTCGCGCCCTCCTCGCCGCCGAGCGCCTGCACCAGCTTCTGCACGATGTTCGGCGCGGCGACGTGGCCCTCGCCGATCGCGGCGTAGAGCGAGGAGATGTCGGGGTAGCGCATCTCGTGGGCCAGGGTGACCAGCGAGTCGCCGGTCAGGATCCGCTGGATCGGCAGGCCCTGCTTGCGCATCGCCCGGACGATCGCCTCCTTGCCGTGCTCGATCGCCTCCTCCCGGCGCTCCTTGGAGAACCAGGCGCGGATCTTGTTGCGGGCGCGCGGCGACTTGACGAAGCCCAGCCAGTCCCGGGACGGACCGGCGTTCTCCGCCTTGGAGGTGAACACCTCGACGGTGTCGCCGTTCTCCAGGGTCGACTCCAGCGGCACCAGCCGCCCGTTGACCCGGGCGCCTATCGTCCGGTAGCCGACCTCGGTGTGCACGGCGAAGGCGAAGTCGACCGGGGTGGCCCCGGCCGGCAGGGCTATCACGTCGCCCTTGGGGGTGAAGACGAAGACCTCGTTGCTGGCCAGGTCGAAGCGCAGCGACTCCAGGAACTCGCCCGGGTCTGCGGTCTCCTTCTGCCAGTCCAGCAGCTGCCGCAGCCAGGCCATCTCGTTGACGGCGCCGGCCTTGTCGTCCTTGCGGACCTGGGTCGGGGTGTCGGTACGCACCTTGGACGCCCCGGCCACCGCGCGCTGCTTGTACTTCCAGTGCGCGGCGATGCCGTACTCGGCCCGCCGGTGCATGTCGAAGGTGCGGATCTGCAGCTCGACCGGCTTGCCCCCGGGACCGATCACCGTGGTGTGCAGCGACTGGTACATGTTGAACTTGGGCATCGCGATGTAGTCCTTGAACCGCCCCGGCACCGGGTTCCACCGCGCGTGGATGGTGCCCAGCGCCGCGTAGCAGTCGCGGACGGTGTCGACCAGGACCCGGATGCCCACCAGGTCGTAGATCTCGGCGAAGTCCCGGCCCCGGACGATCATCTTCTGGTAGACCGAGTAGTAGTGCTTCGGCCGGCCGGTGACGGAGGCGGTGATCCGGGCGCCGCGCAGGTCCGCCTGGACCTGGTCGATGACGGTCGCCAGGTACTCGTCCCGCTTGGGGGCGCGCTCGGCGACCAGCCGGACGATCTCGTCGTACATCTTGGGGTAGAGGATCGCGAAGGCGAGGTCCTCCAGCTCCCACTTGATGGTGTTCATGCCCAGCCGGTGCGCCAGCGGGGCGTAGATCTCCAGCGTCTCGCGGGCCTTCTTCTCCTGCTTCTCCCGCTTGAGGTAGCGCATCGTGCGCATGTTGTGCAGGCGGTCGGCCAGCTTGATCACCAGGACCCGCGGGTCCTTGGCCATCGCCACGACCATCTTGCGGACGGTCTCGGCCTGCGCGGCCTCGCCGAACTTGACCCGGTCCAGCTTGGTGACGCCGTCCACCAGCAGGGCCACCGAGTCGCCGAAGTCCTTGCGCAGGGTCTCCAGGCCGTAGTCGGTGTCCTCGACGGTGTCGTGCAGCAGCCCGGCCATCAGGGTCGGGGCGTCCATGCCGAGCTCGGCCAGGATCGTCGCCACGGCCAGCGGGTGGGTGATGTACGGGTCGCCGCTCTTGCGCTTCTGCCCGCGGTGCCACTTCTCGGCGACCGCGTACGCCTTCTCTATGTCGCGCAGCAGCGCCGGGTCGGCCTTGGGGTCGTTGGCCCGGATCGAGCGGAACAGCGGCTCCAGGACGGGGTTGAGCACGCTGGAGCGCTGGCCGCCCAGGCGGGCCAGCCGGGCTCGCATGCCGCCTGTGGAGCCGCGGCCGGAGGGGCCGAGCGAACGCGACGAGGTCGGCGCCGGGCGTGCCGGGGTGGCCCCCGAGGGCGTGGGACGGTTTTCGGGGGTGGCCGCTGCGGCCGTGGGCACAACCTCGTCGGGCAAGGACAACTCCTCGGGGCACCGGGGCCGACCCCCGCCGGGACCCGAACGGTCGGGCAGAACCGGGAGGGGATGAATCTTCATGGTACCGAGCCGGGCGCCGGGGTGTTCATCCGGCCGTGCCAGGAAACGGGAGGACGGCGGTCGGATGTTCCGACCGCCGTCCTCCCGAGGTGTCCGTCAGACCGTGACCAGCGTCTCCAGCGGAGCGCCGTCCAGGTGCCCGGCCAGCCGCTCGCGGCCGTCCAGGAAGCCCAGCTCCATCAGCACCACGACGCCCGCCAGCTCGGCCCCGGCCTCCTTCACCAGGTCCAGCGAGGCGCCGATGGTGCCGCCGGTGGCCAGCACGTCGTCCACCACCAGCACCCGCTCACCGGGAGCGAAGGCGTCGCACTGCACCTCCAGCGTCGCCGAGCCGTACTCCAGCTCGTACGAGCGCCGGAACACCTCGCCGGGCAGCTTGCCCTGCTTGCGGATCGGCACGAAGCCGAGCCCGGCCGCGAAGGCCGCCGGAGCCGCCAGCACGAAGCCGCGCGCCTCCAGGCCCACCACCTTGGTCGCACCGAGCTGCTTGGCCCGGTCCGCCAGCGCGCCGGTCAGGGCGCCGAAGGCCTCGGCGTCGGCGAGCAGCGGCGCGATGTCCTTGAACAGCACACCCGGCTTCGGGTAGTCCGGGACGTCCCGGATCCGGCTGTTCAGCAGCTCGGCCAGTGCGGTGTCGACGGTGGTCACGGTTCTGTCCTTAACGGTCCGGTGGGGCCCGGGGTCCTGCCCGGGGTCAGCGCTTGGTGGACGGACGGCCCTTGGCACGGGCGGTGCCGGCCGATCGGCCACGCTGTCCGACCATACCCGCAGGCTGCTCCTCGCCCGTCGGCTCCCCGTCCGCCTCGGCACCGTCCGCGGCCTCGGCCTTGGCGGCCGCGGCGGCCCGGTGCTGCAGGACCCGCTTGCGCAGCGCCTTCATCTCCGGCTGCTCCTCCTTGAGCTGCGCCAGCAGCGGGGTGGCGACGCAGATCGAGGAGTAGGCACCGGCCGCGAGGCCGATGAACAGCGCGAGCGAGATGTCGTTCAGGGTGCCGGCGCCCAGCAGGCCGCCACCGATGAACAGCAGCGCGGCGACCGGCAGCAGCGCCACCACGGTGGTGTTGAGCGAGCGCACCAGGGTCTGGTTGAGGCCGGCGTTGGCGGCCTCGCTGTAGGTGAGCTTGTTCTGCTTGGTGATCCCCTTGGTGTTCTCCTTCACGGTGTCGAAGACGACGACCGTGTCGTAGAGCGAGTAACCGAGGATGGTCAGGAAGCCGATCACCGTACCCGGGGTGACCTCGAAGCCCACCAGGGCGTACACGCCGATGGTGATCAGGAGGTCGTGGATGAGGGCGACCAGGGCGGAGACCGCCATCCGCCACTCGAAGGCGATCGCCAGGTAGACCGTCACCAGGACCATGAAGACGATCAGGCCGGTGAGCGCCTTCTGGGAGATCTGCTTGCCCCAGCTGGGGCCGATCACCTGGGCCTCGACGGTGTCCAGCGGCACGCCGAGCTTCTGCGAGAGCTCGGAGCGGATCTCGTCCGAGCTCTTCGGCTCCTCGGTGCTGACCTGGATGCGGATCTTGCCGCTGTCGGTCGACTGCACCAGCGGGTGCGAGGAGACGACCCCGTCGGCGGTGTCCTGTGCCTGGGAGACCGTCAGGCCGGGCTTGGACACGGTGTAGACCGAGCCGCCCTTGAACTCGATGCCCAGGTGCAGGCCCATGGCCAGGCCGATCGCCGCGACCAGCACGATCACGCCGGAGATGGAGTACCAGAGCTTACGGCGACCGACGAAGTCGAAGCTGACTTCGCCCTGGTAGAGCCGGTGGCCCAGGTTGGAGAAGCGTGACACGGTGTCAGGCCTCCTTCACGGCGGCAGAGGAGGGGCTACGGCGACGGCTGCTGCGCAGCGGCGGGCGGGCGCCCAGCCGCTTCGGGTCCAGGCCGGACCACGGGTGGCCGTTCAGGAAGAACTTCCGGCGGGCCAGCAGCGTGATCAGCGGCTTGGTGAAGAGGAAGATCACCACCACGTCGAGCAGGGTGGTCAGGCCCAGGGTGAACGCGAAGCCCTGGACCTTGCCGACCGAGACCACGTAGAGCACGGCGGCACAGAGGAAGGACACGAAGTCCGAGACCAGGATGGTGCGCCGGGCGCGCGGCCAGGCCCGCTGGACCGCCGGGCGCAGCGGGGCGCCCTCACGGACCTCGTCGCGGATGCGCTCGAAGTACACGATGAAGGAGTCGGCGGTGATGCCGATCGCGACGATCGCACCGCAGACCGCCGGCAGGTTCAGCGCGAAGCCGATCGCGTTGCCGAGCAGGCTCATGATCGAGTAGGTCAGGGCCGCCGAGACGAGCAGACCGGCGATCGAGACCAGGCCGAGGCCGCGGTAGTAGATCAGCGAGTAGGCGACCACCAGGACCATGCCGATCAGGCCGGCGACCAGACCGGCCTTGAGCTGGTCACTGCCGAGCGCCGGGGAGACGGTGGTGATGTCGCTCTTGGCGAACTCCAGCGGCAGGGCGCCGTAGCTCAGCACGTTGGCGAGGTCCTGTGCCTCGGCCTGGCTGAAGCGGCCGGTGATGACCGCGCTGCCACCCGGGATCGGCCCGTTGACCTGCGGGTGCGAGACCACCTGGTTGTCCAGCACGATGGCGAACTGGTTGGTCGGCGGGGCCTGGGCGGCCAGCTGGCCGGTGACCTTGGCGAAGGCGTCGGTGCCGGTGCCGTTGAACTGCAGCTGGACCTGCCAGCCGGCACCCGTCTGGGTGTCGATGCTGGCCTGGGCCTTGGAGACGTCCGCGCCCTTCACGGCCGCGGGGCCGAGGGCCAGCTTCTCGTAGTAGCCGTTCTCGGCCTTCTGGGAGCAGGCGACGACGGCCTTGTCCTCGGCGCCGGTCTGGGCGGCGCGGACGTCCGGCTTGGAGCAGTCCAGGGCGGCGAAGGCGGCGGCCAGCTCGGGCGGCACGGTGCCCTGGGTCATCGCGTTGCTGATGTCGGCCGGGGTCTGCGGGACGGCCGGGGTGCTCGGGGCACCGGTGGCGGCCGGGGCCGCGCTGCCGGTGGCGGCGGGGGCGGCACCGGTGGCGGCGGCGGTCGGGCTGGCGCCCTCGGCGGCCAGCGCCTCGCTCGCGGGGCGGCCCTGCTTGGTGGCGCTCGGGGCCGCGGACTGGGCACCGGCGGAGGGGGTGGCGGCCGGCGTGGCGCCCGGGGTGCCGGTGGCGGCCGCGGACGGGGTGCCGGTCGGCTCCGGTGCGGAGATGCCGCTGGGGGCGACGGCCAGGACCGGGCGGAAGAACAGCTTCGCGGTGGTACCCACCTGGTCCGCCGCGTTCTGCCGGTCACCGCCCTTGGGGATGTTCACGATGATCGTGTCCGAGCCCTGGGTCTGGACCTCCGCCTCGGAGACACCCATGCCGTTGACGCGGCGCTCGATGATCCCGACGGCGATGTCCATGTTGGACTTGTTGAGAGCCTTGGGATCGGACGACTTCGCGGTCAGCGTGATGCTGGTGCCACCGGCGAGATCGATCCCGAGCCGGGGCTTGGTGGTGCCCGTCCCGAACATGAGGGCGACCAGTCCGACGGTGACGACCAGGATGAGGGCCAGCGCCCGCCCTGGGTAGCCGTCGCGCGGGCGCGACTTGGGTGTTGCCACCTTGCTCGTTTCTCCCTGTCCATGCCACTTTCCCGGCCGTACCCCCGGCCGGCGATAGTCGGGACGGGGGTACGGCGGTTCTGCGGCCCTGAGGTCCTGTGGGCTCGCGGCGGATGCCGCGCGGCCGGGCGGGTTGCCCGGCCGTACTACTTGCTCTCGGGAGCCCCGCCCTCGGCATCGCCCTTCGCGGCGCTGTCCTTGGTGAGCGTCAGCGGCTTGTCCTCGACCGGCGCGGCGTCGGCGTCCTCGGCCTCCGGCTCGGGCAGCTCGTCATCGGCGGGGCGGCCGTTGATGATCGCGTCGTACTCCTGGGGGTCCAGGACGGCCGCGACGGCGCTCTTGGTGAAGTGGGTGACCACGCCGGGCGCGATCTCCAGCTCGACGGTCTCCTCGTTGACCGCCTTCACCTGGGCGTACAGGCCACCGATGGTGCGCACCCCCGCCCCGGGCTCCAGCGCCGTCTGCATCTGCTGCATCTGCTGCTGGCGCTTCTTCTGCGACCGGAACATGAGCACGATCGCGATGATCGGGAGGAGAAGGATGATGAGGTTCACTGCAGCCAGGGTCCTTTACGGGCCGCCGGCCGGCGGCCTGTGTGGTATTGGTCGGCCCGTCAGGTGAGAGGGGCGGTCCGGCGGAGTCTAGGCGACCCCGAATCGATCGGACAACGCCAAGCATCGCATCCTGCCGCCGAAAGTGGCGACCCTCCGCCTGCACAGTTTCACCGGACTTCGCTCCGGGCCACTCCCCACGCCACCTCGGGAGCACCGGACGGGAACCGACCCGCCGATCTCACCCGTTCAGCCGATGGCGGTCAACTTTCGTCGGCGGGGAACAGCTCCGACTGCGCCGGAACACTTCTGCGAGTGGTCTGGACCGGCGGAGTCAGGCCGAGGTGCTGCCAGGCGGCCGCGGTGGCGATCCGACCGCGCGGAGTGCGGGCGAGCAGGCCCTCGCGGACCAGGAAGGGCTCGGCGACCTCCTCGACCGTCTCGGACTCCTCCCCCACGGCGACGGCGAGTGTCGACAAACCGACCGGACCGCCGCCGAACAGCCGCAGCAGCGCGTCCAGCACCGCGCGGTCCAGCCGGTCCAGCCCGCGGGCGTCCACCTCGTAGACGTCCAGCGCCTGGGCGGCGATCTCGGCGTTGACCAGGCCGTCGTGCCGGACCTGGGCGTAGTCGCGGACCCGGCGCAGCAGCCGGTTGGCGATGCGCGGGGTGCCCCGCGAGCGCCCGGCGATCTCGGCCGCACCGGCCGGGTCTATCTCCACGTCCAGCAACGTGGCCGAGCGGTGCACCACCCGCTGGAGCTCGGCCGGGGCGTAGAACTCCATGTGCCCGGTGAAGCCGAAGCGGTCGCGCAGCGGCGGCGGCAGCAGGCCGGCCCTGGTGGTGGCGCCGACCAGGGTGAAGGGCGGCAGCTCCAGCGGGATGGCGGTGGCGCCCGGTCCCTTGCCGACGATCACGTCGACCCGGAAGTCCTCCATCGCCATGTAGAGCATCTCCTCGGCCGGCCGGGACATCCGGTGGATCTCGTCGAGGAAGAGCACCTCGCCCTCGGTGAGCGAGGAGAGGATCGCCGCGAGGTCACCCGCGTGCTGGATGGCCGGGCCGGAGGTGATCCGGATCGGGACGCCCAGCTCGGCGGCGATGATCATGGACAGGGTGGTCTTGCCGAGCCCGGGCGGGCCGCTCAGCAGCACGTGGTCGGGCGCGCTGCCGCGCTTGCGGGCGGCCTGGAGCACCAGCGACAGCTGCTCGCGCACCCGCTCCTGGCCGATGAACTCGTCCAGCAGCTTGGGGCGCAGCGCCGCCTCCACCGCCTGGTCCTCGCCGTCGGCGGCGGCCGTGACCAGCCGGTCGGCGGGTTCCGAGTCGTACATCCTCGCGGGCTCCAGAGTCTCCAGTGTCGACAAACGGACAGATCGTCAGGTGATCAGCGGGCGCGGTTGAGGCCGCGCAGGGCGAGCCTGAGCAGGGCGCCGACGTCCGGCGTCGGCTGCCCCTCGGCCTCCGGGGTGACGGCGGCGACCGCCTCGTCCGCCTCGCGCGGGGCGTAGCCGAGGCCGGTCAGCGCGGAGTGCAGCTGCTCGCTCCACGGCGCCGGACCGGCGGCGACCGGCTTCTGGGCGGGGACGGCGCCGTGCGGGGCGCCGAGCTTGTCCTTGTACTCCAGCAGCAGCTTGGCCGCCTTGGCCTTGCCGATGCCCGGCACGGCGACCAGCGCCTTCTCGTCGCCGGCCGCGATCGCGGCGCGCAGCGCGTCGGGGCTGTGCACGCCGAGGATCGCCTGCGCCAGCTTGGGGCCGACGCCGGGCGCCGCCTGGAGGATCTCGAACACGGCGCGCTCGTCGTCGTCCGCGAAGCCGAACAGGGTCAGCGAGTCCTCCCGGACCACCAGGGAGGTGGCCAGCCGGACCGGCTCGCCCAGCCGCAGCCCGGCCAGGGTGTTCGGGGTGCACTGCACGGCCATGCCGACGCCGCCCACCTCGACGACCGCGATCCCGGAGGAGACGGCCGCCACGGGCCCTTGCACGAAGGCGATCATCGGACGGTGCCTTTCAAAGGAGTGGAGCGGGGGGTGGTGCGGGCGGCCCGGACCGCGGCCTCCAGCCGGTTGCTCGCCCCGCCGCGCCAGATGTGGCAGATGGCCAGCGCCAGCGCGTCGGCGGCGTCGGCGGGCTTGGGCGGCGCGTCCAGCCGCAGCAGGCGCTGCACCATGGCGGTGACCTGCGCCTTGTCTGCCCGGCCCGAGCCGGTGACGGCGGCCTTGACCTCACTGGGGGTGTGCAGGGTGACGGGTATGCCGCGCCGGGTGGCGCAGAGCATCGCGACCGCGCTGGCCTGGGCGGTGCCCATCACGGTGCGGACGTTGTGCTGGGCGAAGACCCGCTCGACGGCGACCAGGTCCGGCCGGTGCTCGTCCAGCCAGGCCTCCAGGCCCTGCTCCACCTGGAGCAGCCGCTGCCCGATCTCCGCCTCGGCGGGGGTGCGCACCACGCCGACCCCGGCCATCCGCAGCGGCCGGCCCGGCGCGCCCTCGACCACGCCGACTCCGCACCTGGTCAGCCCCGGGTCCACGCCCAGTACCCGCACCACTCGCCCCGACTCCCTGCCACTCGCCACTCGTCACTCGGAGGACCCCCGCAGGCTACCGCCCGGGTCCGACAACCCGACCGACGACACCGGCCCGGTGGTCCAGGGACCACCGGGCCGGGCAGTGAGAACGGTCACTCGCCGTCGATCGATCGATGCCGTGTCACTCGGCGTCGAGCTGCGCACCGACCTCGTCGGAGATGTCGAAGTTGGCGAAGACGTTCTGCACGTCGTCGCTGTCCTCGAGCGCGTCGATCAGCTTCAGGATCTTGCGGGCGCCGTCGACGTCCAGCTCGACCTGCATGCTGGGCAGGAAGTTCGCCTCGGCCGAGTCGTAGTCGACGCCGGCGTCGACCAGCGCGGTGCGCACGGCGACCATCTTCGAGGCCTCGGAGACGATCTCGAACGAGTCGCCGAGGTCGTTGATCTCCTCGGGCTCCTGGTCCAGGACGACCTCGAACAGCTTGTCCTCGTCCACACCGTCGGCCTTGGGGACGATGACGACACCCTTGCGGGTGAACAGGTACGACACCGAGCCCGGGTCGGCCATCGAGCCGCCGTTGCGGGTCATCGCGACGCGCACGTCGGAGGCGGCGCGGTTGCGGTTGTCGGTGAGGCACTCGATCAGGACCGCGACGCCGTTCGGGCCGTAGCCCTCGTACATGATGGTCTGGTAGTCGGCGCCGCCGGCCTCCAGGCCGCCACCGCGCTTGACGGCGCGGTTGATGTTGTCGATCGGGACCGAGCTCTTCTTCGCCTTCTGGATGGCGTCGTAGAGCGTCGGGTTGCCCGCCGGGTCGGGACCGCCGGTGCGCGCCGCCACCTCGATGTTCTTGATCATCTTGGCGAAGAGCTTGCCGCGCTTGGCGTCGATCACGGCCTTCTTGTGCTTGGTGGTAGCCCACTTAGAGTGGCCGGACATCGCCAGCTCCTTTACGTCGCCAAAGGGAAATGAACAGATGAGATCTTACCGGTGTCGCCACCGGTGAGACGCACACGGTCAGCGCGCGGCCGCGGAGAGGTGCTCCTCGACCATCCGCACGAAGTACGCGTGCACCCGGTGGTCACCGGTCAGCTCCGGATGGAAGGAGGTGGCCAGCAGGTTGCCCTGGCGGACCGCCACGATCCGGCTGTCCGGGCCGTCCGCGGCGGGCAGCTCGGCCAGGACCCTGACGCCCGCGCCGACCGACTCGACCCAGGGGGCACGGATGAAGACGCCGTGCACCGGCGCGTCGTCCAGGCCGGCGAAGTCGATCCCGGACTCGAAGGACTCGTTCTGACGGCCGAAGGCGTTGCGGCGCACCGTCATGTCGATGCCACCGACGGTCTCCTGGTCCTCGCGGCCGTCCAGGATCTTGTCCGCCAGCATGATCATGCCCGCGCAGGTGCCGTAGACCGGCATCCCGGCGGCGACCCGCTCGCGCAGCGGCTCCATCACGCCGAACAGCAGGGCCAGCTTGGACATGGTGGTGGATTCCCCGCCGGGGATCACCAGCGCGTCGACCTCGGCCAGCTCCTCGGCGCGGCGCACCGGACGGGCGAGCGCGTCGGCCTCGGCCAGCGCCACCAGGTGCTCGCGGACGTCGCCCTGGAGGGCGAGGACGCCGATGACAGGAGTGCTCACGGTCTTCAACCTCTATCGATCGTTACGACGGACTACGTGGCGCGGCCCGCCGCGCACCGAGGCGCTGCGGCGGGCCGGCCCGGAAACTGCGGGTGACTACCAGCCGCGGTTGGCGTAGCGCTCGGTCTCCGGCAGGGTGTCGCAGTTGATGCCGACCATGGCCTCGCCCAGGTTGCGGGAGGCGTCCGCGATGATCTTCGGGTCGTCGAAGAACGTGGTGGCCTTGACGATGGCGGCGGCACGCTTGGCCGGGTCGCCCGACTTGAAGATGCCGGAGCCGACGAAGACGCCCTCGGCGCCCAGCTGGCGCATCAGCGCGGCGTCGGCCGGGGTGGCCACGCCACCGGCGGAGAACAGCACGACCGGCAGCTTGCCGAGCTCGGCGACCTCCTTGACCAGCTCGTACGGGGCGCGCAGCTCCTTGGCGGCGGCGTACAGCTCGTTGTGGTCCAGGGCGCGCAGGTGGCCGATCTCGTTCTTGATCTGGCGCAGGTGGCGGACGGCCTCGACGACGTTGCCGGTGCCGGCCTCGCCCTTCGAGCGGATCATGGCCGCGCCCTCGGCGATGCGGCGCAGGGCCTCGCCCAGGTTGGTGGCGCCGCAGACGAAGGGGGTGGTGAAGGCGAACTTGTCCGAGTGGTTGACCTCGTCGGCCGGGGTCAGGACCTCGGACTCGTCGATGTAGTCGACGCCCAGCGACTGGAGCACCTGGGCCTCGACGAAGTGGCCGATGCGGGACTTGGCCATCACCGGGATGGAGACCGCCTCGATGATCTCCTCGATCATGTTCGGGTCGGACATGCGAGCCACGCCGCCGTCCTTGCGGATGTCCGCCGGGACCCGCTCCAGGGCCATGACGGCGACCGCGCCGGCGTCCTCGGCGATCTTGGCCTGCTCGGCGTTGACCACGTCCATGATCACACCGCCCTTGAGCTGCTCGGCCATGCCGCGCTTCACGCGGGCGGTGCCGATCTGCGGCTGGTCTGCGGTGGTGGGGGTGGTGGACACGTGAGACCTCACTCGAAGATGAATCAGTGCTATCGCCCTATGGTAGGCAGAACGGGTGACGCCTCCATGCGCCACCAAGTCCAGCCCGGACGACGGGACACGACAATCAGGCCGTATCCGGGGGACACCCTAAGCGGGCGCTCCTTCGGGCGTGAGAGCGGGCGGCGGGGCGTCGTCCATCTCGAACGCCAGCGGGAACGGCGCCTTCCCCGCCAGCCGGAAGTACCGCACCAGACGGTGCTCGCGCACCGCCCGCGCCGCCCGCACCGCGTCGTTGTGGAACCGACGGGCCATCGGCACCCGCCGCACCGCGGCCGTCAGGTCACGAACCGCGTCCTCACCGCCCGGCTCGGCCATCAGCGCCGCCATCTGCTCCGGCTCCTCGAACACCGCCCGCAGCGCCAGGCTCAACTGGCTCTCCGCCACCTCGCGCTGCTCGTCCTCGGCCTGCCGGGCCGCGTGCGCCGCGTCCAGCAGCAGCAGCGAGGCCGCCGGATCCAGCAGCGAGGACGTCGCCAGCTCCATCGCCACCGACGCCCGGCGCACCAGCTGCGCGTCCAGCGCCGCCCGCGCGGCGTCGATCCGGGCGTGCAACCGGTCCAGCCGACCGGCCGTCCAACTCAGGTACATGCCGAACAGCACCACGGCCACGCCGGCCCAGATCCAGGTAGTCACGGGCCGCTACGTTACCGGGTGTCACCGGTTCAGCCCCGGGCGGTCGCGTTCCGGTAGCTCTCACGGTCGATGTCCGCGATGTTCACCGCCGTGAACAGCCGGGTGCCCGGCTTCGGCCGGACGTACTGCGCCAGCAGCGCCAGCACGCCCTCGCTCAGCGCGGCCTTCGCCTCCGGCGTACGGCCGGGGAAGATCTGGAACTCCACGAACACCTGGGTGTCGGCGGCCGCCCCGCCGGTGCCCACCACCAGCACCTCGCTCTGCCGGAACACCGTCTTGCAGGACTCCGGCTTCGCGTCGATCGTCGCCTCCGCCAGCCGGTTGATCGCCAGGCCCAGGCCCCGGCGGTCGAAGGTGCCGGCCAGGTCGGCCGAGTAGTCGACGGAGATCTGCGGCATCGTCGCCCCCGTGGATCGCAGTGGTACGGACGCCCGACCCTAACCCCACCGACACCCGGACCCGCCCGCGGGGATCAGTCCCGTGCCAGCCCGAACCGGCCGCGCCGACCGCTGCGCACGTCCTCCTCGACCACCGCCGCCTCGCCGGCCGTCACCGTCTCGTACACCGCCAGGATGTCCGCGCCCACCGTCGACCAGTCGAACCGCCGCACGTGCCGCGACGCCGCCTCCCGCAGTTCCTCCAGCCGCGCCGGATCACCCAGCAGCCGCAGCGCCGTACGGGCCAGCGCGTCCGCGTCCTCCACCGGGAACAGCTCCCCCGCGTCCCCGCCGTCCAGCACCTGCTTGAACGCGTCCAGGTCGCTCGCCAGCACCGGCGCGCCCGCCGACATCGCCTCGACCAGGATGATCCCGAAGCTCTCGCCACCGGTGTTCGGTGCCACGTACAGGTCCACGCTGCGCAGCAGCCGCGCCTTGTCCCGGTCGCTCACCATGCCGAGGAACTCCACCTGCGCGCGCACCTCGGGCGCCAGGCCCGCGACGGCCTCCTCCTCGTCGCCCTTGCCCGCCACCAGCAGCCGCACCCCCGGCCGCTCCGCCAGGATCCTCGGCAGCGCCGCCAGCAGCGTCGGCAGGCCCTTGCGCGGCTCGTTGATCCGGCCGATGAAGCCGATCGTGCCCGGCTCCCCCTTCGCCGCACCGCCGGTCCAGCGCTCGTCCGGCTCCGCGTCCGCGAAGAAAGCCACGTCCACGCCGTTCGGGATCACCACCGCGTCCCCGCCCAGGTGCTCCACCAGCGTCCGCCGGGCGTACTCCGACACCGCGATCCGGGCCCGCATCTTCTCCAGCCCCGGCTGGAGGATCGGCGAGGCCGCGATCATCACCCGCGACCGCGGATTGGACGTGTGGAACGTCCCCACCATCGGCCCGGTCGCCGACCACGCGGCCAGCATCGACAGGCTCGGCGCGGCCGGCTCGTGCACGTGCAGGATGTCGAACCGCCCGTCGTGCAGCCAGCGCCGCACCCGCGCCGCCGACAGGATCCCGAAGCTCAGCCGCGCCACCGACCCGTTGTACGGCACCGCCACCGACCGCCCCGCCGGGACCACGTACGGCGGCAGCGCCTCGTCGTCCTCGGCCGGCGCCAGCACCGACACCTCGTGCCCCAGACCGATCAGGTGCTCGGCCAGATCCCGGATGTGGAACTGCACCCCACCGGGGACGTCCCAGTCGTACGGGCAGACGATGCCGATCTTCACGGGTTCCTCAAGCTCCTTCGGACAGTCGTGCGGGCGGGGACGGCGGGACGGCTCAGGACCCGGAGGCCTCGGCCGCGGGCTCCGCGGCCGCCTCCACGCGCTCCACGGGCGCCGCCTTCACCGTCTCACGGACCGGCAGATCGGCGAGCCAGAACCTCTGCAGCATGTGCCAGTCCTGCGGGTGCTCGCGGATGCCCCGCTCCCACACCTGCGCCATCGCCTGGGTCATCGCCCGGGTGCGCTCCTTGCGGTCGCCCTCCTCGGGCACCGGCACCTCCGGGTGGATCCGCGCCCGCAGCACCGGGCCGTCGTACCAGAGCGTCACCGGCAGCAGCGCCGCCCCGGTCCGCTGGCACAGCGCCGCGGGACCGGCCGGCATCCGGGTCTCCTCACCGAAGAACGACACCCCGATGCCCGCCTCCGACAGGTCCCGGTCCCCGACCAGGCAGACCAGCCGGCCCTCGCGCAGCCGCCGCGCCAGGGTCCCGATCACGTTCACCGAACCACCGGTCAACGCCAGGACCTCCATGCCCAGGCCCTCCCGGAACGCCACGAACCGGTCGAACAGCCGCTCCGGCTTCAACCGCTCCGCGACCGTCGTGAACGGATAGCCCTGCTGCGCCACCCAGGCCCCCGCGAGGTCCCAGTTGCCCATGTGCGGCAGCGCTATCAGCGCGCCCCGCCCGGCCTCCAGCTGCGCCCGCAGGTGCTCGAAGCCCTCCACCTGGACGTCCCTGGCCACCCGCTCCCGGCTCCACACCGGCAGCCGGAACGACTCCATCCAGTACCGCAGGTACGAGCGCATCCCCGCCCGCGACAGCTCCCGCAGCGCGGCCCCGTCCACCCCGGGACGGACCCGGCGCAGATTCGCCTCCAACTGCAGCACCCGCTTGCCGCGCTTGCGCCACGCGTAGTCCGCCAGCCGGTCGAACAGCCCCCGGGCCACCCGCTCCGGCAGGTGCTTCAACAGCCCCCACCCCAGCGCGTACGCCCAGTACACCAGTCGGTCCGTCACCGCAGGACGCCCCCCATCAGCTCCCGGCCGCCGCTCGGTCGGCCTCGAACGCCTCCCGGCGCACCGTCAGCATCCGCTGGAACACCGTCACCAGGCTGCCCGCCGCCACCAGCCACAGCGCCACCGGCAGCAGCCACTCCACGTACGGCACTCCGAACTTGTGCAGGCCCGCGACCCCGGCCGCCACCAGGCTGGCCACCAGCCGCTCGGCCCGCTCCACCAGTCCGGACACGTCGCACGGCAGGCCCTGGCTCTCCGCCCGCGCCTTCGTGTACGACACCACCAGACCGCTCGCCAGGCAGAAGATCGCCACCGCGCAGAGCAGGTCGTTGTCACCCTTGCCCGCGTACCACATCGCCAGACCGCCGAAGATCGCCGCATCCGCGACCCGGTCCAGGGTGGAGTCGAGGAACGCCCCCCACTTCGTGCTCCGGCCCAGCTGGCGGGCCATGTTCCCGTCCACCAGGTCCGAGAAGATGAACACCGTGATCGTGATGGTGCCCCAGAAGAACTCCCCACGGGGGAAGAACACCAGCGCACCGGCCACCGAACCGGCGGTACCGATCAGCGTCACCGCGTCCGGGCTCACGCCCAGGCGGATCAGGAACGCGGCGAACGGGGTCAGGACACGTGTGAAGAAGCCACGCGCGTATTTGTTGAGCATGGCCTTCCCAGCCGCTCCGATCTCCCAGATACCCGCCTGGCGCAGCACGGCGCGGCAGACGGCCGGGCGGATCAGCCCGTCCGGCGCACCCATCGTAGCCACGCCGAGGACACGCTCCGGCGCACGCACCGCCGGACGCCACCCCCGCCCACCGCACGCACACGTCCGATCACCGGCCGGCCGTACGGCACCCGCCCGTCCGCACCCGACCGGCCGTACGGCACGCGCCACCGGCGACACCCGCCCCTAGACTGCGAAGGACAGCCTCGGCGCCACGGGAGGAGACCCCGATGCCCGACCGCAGCACGGCACGAGCCGGCCAGGCACCCGCCGTCACCGGCCCGAAGGACCTGCGCAACGTCGTCCTCATCGGCCCCAGTGGTGTGGGCAAGACCACCCTCGCCGAATCCCTCGCGCTCGCCGCCGGCGCCACCGGCCGTGCCGGCCGCGTCACCGACGGCACCACCATCTCCGACCACGAGGACATCGAGCACCAGCAGCAGCGCTCCGTCCAGCTATCGCTCCTCCCCCTCGAATGGAAGGGCGTCAAGATCAACCTGATCGACCCGCCCGGCCACCCCGACTTCACCGCCGACCTGCGCGCCGCCCTGCACGCCGCCGACGCCGCCGTCTTCGTCGTCTCCGCCACCGACCCGGTCACCGCCCCCACCCGCGCCCTGTGGCGCGAATGCGCCGCCGAGGGCATCCCCCGCGCCATCGCCGTCGCCAAACTCGACCTCGCCCGCACCGGCTTCGACGACATCCTCACCGCCTGCCACGACGCCTTCGAACTGGGCCCCGACACCCTCCGCCCGCTCTTCCTGCCCGTCCACCACGACGGACACCCCGACGGCAGCGTCGACCTCCTCACCGGCGACACCTACGGCGCCGCCGACCCCCTGCCCGACACCGCCCCCGCCCACGACAGCCTCGTCGAAGCCATCTCCGGCCAGGACGACACCCTCATGGAGCGCTACCTCTCCGGCGACCCCCTCGACACCGACTCCCTCGAGGCCGGCCTGCGCCGCGAAGTCCTCTCCTGCGCCCTCCACCCCGCCGTCCCCACCAGCGAGAACGGACTCGGCGCCGCCGAACTCCTCGACCTCATCGCCCACACCTTCCCCGACCCCACCGAACGCACCCGCCCCGCCCCCGCGTGCGACCCCGACGCCCCGCTCGCCGCCCAGGTCGTCCGCGTCACCGGCGACGCCTACGTCGGCCGGATCAGCCTGCTGCGCCTCTACGCCGGCACCCTGCGCCCCGACACCAGGATCCACCTCGTCGGCCCCGCCCACACCGCCGACCAGGACGGCGACGAACGGGTCACAGCCCTCACCAGCCCCTTCGGCAAACTCCAGCGCCCCGTCCCGCACGCCGTCGCCGGCGACCTCGTCTGCGCCGCCAAACTCACCACCGCCCGCGCCGGCGACACCGTCCACGACCCCGGCCACCCCGTCGACCTCGAGGGCTGGCGCCTCCCCGAGCCGCTGCTCCCGATCGCCATCGAAGCCCACAGCAAGGCCGACGACGACAAGCTCTCCCAGGCCCTCGCCCGCCTCACCGCCGAAGACCCGGCCCTACGCCTGGAACAGAGCCCCGACACCCACCAGCTCGTCCTCTGGTGCACCGGCGAAGCCCACGCCGACGTCGTCCTCGACCGCCTCCGCACCCGCCACGGCGTCCACGTCGACACCGTCGAGCCCAAGGTCGCCCTGCGCGAGACCTTCGGCACCGCCGCCGCCGGCCACGGCCGCCTGGTCAAGCAGTCCGGTGGCCACGGCCAGTACGCCATCTGCGACCTCGAGGTCGAACCCCTCCCGGCCGGCTCCGGCTTCGAGTTCCAGGAACACGTCGTCGGCGGCGCCGTCCCCAAGCACTTCATCCCCTCCGTCGAGAAGGGCGTCCGCGCCCAGCTCGCCAAGGGCGTCACCACGGGCTACCCGCTCGTCGACGTCCGGGTCACCCTCACCGACGGCAAGGCCCACTCCGTCGACTCCTCCGACGCGTCCTTCCAGAACGCCGCCGCCCTCGCCCTGCGCGACGCCGCCGAGCACGCCGTCATCCGCCTGCTCGAACCCGTCGCCGCCGTCAGCGTCCTGCTGCCCGACGACTACCTCGGCGCCGTCCTCGGCGACCTCTCCGCCCGGCGCGGCCGCGTGCTCGGCACCGAGACCGGCGGCACCGGACTCACCCTGCTGCGCGCCGAGGTCCCCGAACTCGAACTCGTCCGCTACCCGATCGACCTGCGCTCGCTCACCCACGGCACCGCCGAGTTCTCCCGCGCCTACCTGCGCCACGAACCCATGCCCGCCGCCCTGGCCGAGCGCTACACCGACTGACGACCGACCCCGCGGTCCGACGGCCCTACGGCTGGGCGGGCTTCCGGACCGGCAGCGCGCAGGCCGCCGTACCCCCCGGCATCCGGTGCCGGTTGCGCGCCACCCAGCGGTACGCCAGGCCCGCCAGCGGCCGCACCGGCGCCGCCGTCAACACGGCGCCCAGATACGCCCACGCCCCGCCGGAGCGCATCAGCAGCCGCGCAACCGCCTGCGCGCCCCCGTACACCCGACCGGTCGGCGTCACCCAGAGCACCTCGCGCTCCGCCCGCTCGGCCGACACCTCGCCCCGGCCGCCGGCGAGCCCGTCCAGCCCCGCCAGGTCCGCGAACTGGAACGGCACCGCCTCCCAGCCCCCCGAGGCCAGCGTCTGCCGCAGGTACCGCTCCGCCCAGCGCACGCAGGACGAACAGAACGAACAGTCCCCGTCGAAGACCAGCACCGGATCCTTCACGGCCGTTCCCCTTCCCTTGCTCCACCGTCCATCCTGCCCCACCGCCACCAGGGGCACCCCGGCGGGTATCGACCCGCCCGAAGCTGGGCATCATGCCCCTCAGGCCTCCGGTGACGGCACTTCAGACGATCATCCGCGCGGGGGTGCCACGGCACGGTAACCTGCCGCTGACAAGGGGAGGAGGGGACGCCACCGTGACCACACTCGACATGACCCCGGGTGCGCAGATACCCCGGACCGACGCCGGCCCGCAGACAGCCATCACCCAGGGACTCTCCTCGACCGCCTACCGCGACGGCGAGGTCGGCGCCTTCGTCGGCGCCGTCACCGACGCCACGGAGAAGAAGGGCCGCTTCGCGCTCTTCCGCCCCAACCTCGGCGAGGCCTTCAGCAAGGCGCTGATCTCCCGCGCCCTGGGCGGCGGCCGCAAACCCCTCGTCCCGGCCTTCGGAGTCGACACCCGCCAGGTCGTCGAACACTGCCTGGCCGCCGAGGAACTGCGCAACACCCGCGACCGGCAGCTCAGCACCGTCTCCGTCGTCACCGGCGTGCTCTTCCTCCCCGGCACCCTGATCTGGCTCGGCGCCTTCCAGCTCCGCGCCTGGCTCAAGCGGGACAACCCGAAGAACGCGGCCGTCTACGGCGGCATCGTGCTCGCCGCGACCGCCGCCCTCGCCGTCCTGCTCCTGCTGCGCCCACCGGCCGCCGGCTACCTCGGCATCTACCTGCGCGTCACCATGCTCGCGCCGGTCATCGGCTGGTACCTCGCCCGCCGGATCGTCGAGCGCTCCGCCAAGGACCTGCGCTCCCGCTGGCAGGCGCTGGTCGAGGGCAGCGTGGTGGCCGCCTCCGTCGCCAAGGCCGTCCCCCGCGACGACCTCGACAAGAAGGCCACCGACCTGCGCGACAAGCTCGGCCGCC
Organism: Kitasatospora sp. NPDC032121; assembly: GCF_055580145.1. Taxonomy (NCBI): domain Bacteria; kingdom Bacillati; phylum Actinomycetota; class Actinomycetes; order Kitasatosporales; family Streptomycetaceae; genus Kitasatospora; species Kitasatospora sp. NPDC032121. The sequence goes on from NZ_JBVILX010000001.1 coordinate 190,333, forward strand.
TGGACGCCGAGCAGGAGACCAACATCCACCACTACGCCGGCCCCAAGGGCATCCTCGGTGCCGGCCGCCGCTGGGGCGAGTGGCGCCTCGCCGACACCCTCCACCCCGCCGACGGCCACGCCGACTTCCGCGCCTTCCACCCCTGGGACCTGGTCCGCCGGATCTCCTCCCACCTCAAGGGCCTCGGCGTCAGCCACGTCGCCAACAGCGGCATGCCCAACGTCGCCATCAAGCAGTGGGTGGTCTTCGACATCGGCGAGGGCGCCGACGAGATCAGCCGCCCCGGCAACGCCGACATGGACGGCGACCGGATGCGCGACTTCGCCGTGCAGAGCGTCGCCGACAAGCAGACCTTCTCCGGCGGCCCCCGGCACTACCTCGCCACCCAGTTCATCACCCACGACGGCAAGCTGGTCCTCACCTTCACCGTCACCGTCACCCTGCTCGCCAACGTCCTCAACATCACGGTGTCCGGCTACGCGCTCGGCCCGGTCAAGGGCGTCTTCTTCGACAAGCCCAAGGACAAGGAGAAGTCGGTCGCCAAGACCGTGAAGTTCTGGGAGGAGCGCACCGTCAAGCTCCCCCTGATCGACAACGACGAGGTCGTCCGCCAGGCCGTCCGCGCCCCCTTCTACCGGATGCCCGGCCTGCTCGGCTGGCTCGGCGGCGGGCTCGGGCTGCCCGAGCCCTTCGGGCTGCGGCACATCTGGGCCGGCCGGGCCTGGGAGAACCGCTCCATGGTCGACAACGCCCAGAACGCCTCCGTCCCGGTGCTCGCCGCCGTCCACGCTGCCACGCTGGAGTTCCTGGAGGAGCACGACCTGGACGCCGACCGCTTCTTCAAGAACCGCACCTCGATCATCAAGTCCGAGGCGCAGAGCCCGCGCCCGTACGACGTGGACACCTTCAACGCCGGCTGACCCGGCGCGGAGCACGCGAGAGGGCCCCACCGAGCATCCCGGTGGGGCCCTCTCGCACGCGTCGCCAGGGCTCAGCCCTGCGGCCAGACCTCGGCCAGCATCTTCCGGGTGTCCGCCAGCAGCTGCGGCAGCACCTTGGTGTGGCCGACCACCGGCATGAAGTTGGTGTCCCCGCCCCAGCGCGGCACCACGTGCTGGTGCAGGTGCGCCGCGATCCCGGCCCCGGCCGCAGCGCCCTGGTTCATCCCGATGTTGAACCCGTGCGCCCCGGAGGCCGCCCGCAGCGCCGTCATCGCCTTCTTGGTGAAGTCCGCCAGCTCGGCCGTCTCGGCCTCGTCCAGGTCGGTGTAGTCGGCCACGTGGCGGTACGGGACCACCATCAGGTGCCCGCCGTTGTACGGGTACAGGTTCAGCACCGCGAAAACGGCGCTCCCCCGGGCGATGACCAGCCCGTCCTCGTCGCTCAGCGACGGGATCGAGCAGAACGGACAACCGTCGTCCGGAGCCGGGCCGGTGGGCTTGTTCTCACCCTGGATGTACGCCATCCGATGGGGGGTCCACAGGCGGCGGAAGCCGTCCGGCTCACCGACGCCCCGCTGCAGTTCCGGCTCAGTCGTCATGCTGATCAGCATATTCGCCCAACGGTGCTTGCAAAGCCGCGCGGGGCAGACTCTTCGAGAGCCTGCCCCGCGCGTCCCCGCCAGGGCGGGGCCTACGTCACACCTGGATACGACGCTCCACCGCGTCCACGATCTCGGCGATCGCCTCGTCGACCGGCACACCGTTCTTCTGCTCGCCGTTGCGGTAGCGGAAGGACACCGCGCCCGCCTCGACATCGTCGTTGCCCGCGATCAGCATGAACGGCGTCTTGCTGCGCTGGGCGTTCCTGATCTTCTTCTGCATGCGGTCGTCCGAGGTGTCGACCTCGACCCGGATCCCGTGCTTCTTGAGCTTCGCCGCGACCTCCAGCAGGTACGGCACGTGCTCGTCGGTGATCGGGATGCCGGTGACGGTGACCGGGGCCAGCCACGGCGGCATGGCGCCCGCGTAGTGCTCCAGCAGCACGGCGAAGAAGCGCTCGATCGAGCCGAACAGCGCCCGGTGGATCATGACCGGCCGCTGACGCGAGCCGTCCGCCGCGGTGTACTCCAGGTCGAAGCGCTCGGGCAGGTTGAAGTCGAGCTGGATGGTCGACATCTGCCAGGTACGGCCGATGGCGTCCTTCGCCTGCACCGAGATCTTCGGGCCGTAGAAGGCCGCGCCGCCCGGGTCCGGAACCAGCGGCAGCCCCTGCTTCTCGGCCACGCTCGCCAGGACGGCGGTGGCCTCCTCCCAGGTCTCGTCCGACCCGACGTACTTGACCGGGTCCTTGGTCGACAGCTCCAGGTAGAAGTCGGTCAGACCGTAGTCGCGGAGCAGGTTGAGCACGAAGGTCAGGGTCGAGTCGAGCTCGTCCGCCATCTGCTCGCGGGTGCAGTAGATGTGGGCGTCGTCCTGCGTGAACCCGCGGGCACGGGTCAGGCCGTGCACCACACCCGACTTCTCGTAGCGGTACACCGTCCCGAACTCGAAGAGGCGCAGCGGCAGTTCACGGTACGAGCGGCCGCGAGCGTCGAAGATCAGGTTGTGCATCGGGCAGTTCATCGGCTTGAGGTAGTAGTCCACGCCCTCGTCGAGCTGCATGGGCGGGTACATACCGTCCGCGTACCAGTCGAGGTGGCCGCTCTTCTCGAAGAGCTTCCCCTTGGTGGCGTGCGGGGTGTAGACGAACTCGTAGCCCTCTTCCTCGTGCCGCTTGCGCGAGTAGTCCTCCATCGCGCGGCGGATGATGCCGCCCTTGGGGTGGAAGACGGCGAGGCCGGAGCCGATCTCCTCGGGGATGGAGAAGAGGTCGAGCTCGTTGCCGAGCTTGCGGTGGTCGCGCTTCTCGGCCTCGACGAGGAAGTCGAGGTGGGCCTTGAGCTCGTCCTTGGTCGGCCAGGCGGTGCCGTAGATGCGCTGGAGCATCGGGTTCTTCTCGCTGCCGCGCCAGTAGGCGGCCGCGTTGCGCATCAGCTTGAACGCCGGGATGTGCCGGGTGCTGGGCAGGTGCGGGCCGCGGCAGAGGTCTCCCCAGCACTGCTCGCCGCTCTTGGCGTCCAGGTTGTCGTAGATGGTGAGCTCGCCGGCGCCGACCTCGACGTCGGCGCCCTCGCCGGCGGTGGCGGCGGAACCCTTGAGGCCGATCAGCTCGAGCTTGTACGGCTCGGCGGCCAGCTCCTCGCGGGCGGACTCGTCGGTGACCACGCGGCGGGAGAACTTCTGCCCGCGCTTGATGATCTCCTGCATCTTCTTCTCGATGGCCTTGAGGTCATCGGGGTGGAAGGGCTTCTCGACGTCGAAGTCGTAGTAGAAGCCGTCCTTGACCGGCGGGCCGATGCCCAGCTTGGCCTCGGGGTAGAGCTGCTGCACGGCCTGGGCCATGACGTGCGCGGTGGAGTGGCGCAGGATGTCGAGGCCGTCCTTGCTGCCGATCTCGACGGGCTCGACCTCGTCGCCGTCCTGGACGGCGTAGGCGAGGTCCTTGAGCTGGCCGCCGACGCGGGCGGCGATGATCGAGCGGTCGTCGGCGAAGAGCTCGGCGGCCGTGGTGCCCGTCGTCACCACGCGCTCTTCCCGATCGGGTTCGCGGCTGATGATTACCCGGACGTCCGTCACCGGTCTCTCCTGACGTGCTGGATTTCAGAGGACGCAACACTGCGCTGCGCGTGACGATGGTACCGAGAGCGCCGCCCCCGCCGTCCACCTACGCCCCTTCTCCCCCTCCCTCCGCCGTCTCCCCGAGCGCTTTCAGCAGCCGCTCGCGGTCCCCTTCCTCCCAGCCGCGGAGTTCCAGTCCGTGCGGGAGGGTCAGCCGGCGGAAGCCGCCGTGCCGGTCCAGCCGGCCGGAGACCCGCAGGGGCAGGCCCGCGAGGTGGGCCTCGGCGGCGAGCCGGTAGTCGGGGTCGGGCAGGCGGAGCTTGAGTTCGCGGACGTCGGCGCCTGCCAGCACCCGCAGCCGTACCGAGCCGGGGCCCGTGGGGTCGGCACGCTTGAGCCGGGTGACGACGCCGAGCACGGTGACGGCGACGGCGGGCTCGATCCGTTCCAGCAGGTCGGCGGCCTCCACCAGGGCGGGCAGGTCACCGGGTGAGAAGTCGAGGTCGATCCGGCGGTCCCCGAAGCCGCCCGGCGTTCCGGCGGCGGGTGACCAGGAGACGCTGAGCCGGGCTGCCGTCGCGTCGCGCACCAACTCCTCGACGGACTGGACGAGCTCCCGGCTGACACCGGACCGGACGGCGTTCCCGAAGGCCTCGGGCCCGCCGCTGACCCGGCGGTAGTCCACGGCGTCGCGCAGCGCCTCCAGGGCGCGGACCAGGGTGGTGACGGCGGCGCGGCCCTCGGGGGCGGGGGTGTGGGCGGTGAGGGCGGCGCCCTGTTCGACCAGCAGGACGCGGTCCAGGAAGTCCCCGGCGGGGCCGTCCAGCCGGGCGCCGAAGTAGCCGGCCCTGGTGCGGGCGGCCTTGGCACCGGCGGCGAGCATGCCGCGGGCCGCCCGCCGGAGCCGCTCGGCCTCGCCCCAGGCGGTGGTCCCGTCGGGGCCGGGCGGTTCGCGGTGCCAGCACAGTTCGTCGCCGGGGACGGCGAGGGCGAGCAGGATGGAGCGGGCTGAGGGGGTGCGGGAGCGGGAGAGCGCGGTGACGGCGTCGGTGAGGAGCTCGACGGCGTCGTCGAAGCCGTCCCCGGCCGGGACGAGCAGGCTGGTGCCGGGTTCGCCGTCGGGCGGGGTCCAGCGTCCGTAGCGGGCGGCCGGTCCGCCGCGGCGGACCCAGCCGTGCCGGGCGAGCAGGGTCGCCAGGACCTTCGGGTCGACGGTGGCCGGATCGGGCAGGAGCGGGGCCGGTTCGCCCGGTCCGTACGGCGGTGTCATGGGTCCGGTTCCTCCCTGCCGGGGCCGGGCCGTCACGGGCTGCCGCCCGCGCCGACCCGGGCCATGATGTCGCAGAGCGCGCGGTCGTCGAAGACCCGCTCGGTGGGCAGCCGGACGTTGGTGCGCCGCTTCCCGGTGACGGGATGGCCGGCCAGGTTGACCCAGTAGCAGCAGTGCCGCAGTTCCAGGGCGTCCGGGCGGGCCCGCAGCCAGTGGTCGACCCGGCGCGGCAGCAGCATCACGACCAGGATCCGCGGCACCGCGACCCGGGGCCGGGCGAGCTTGCGCAGGTGCTCGTTGTCCAGGGTGAAGCTGAAGAACGGCCCGGCCGGGTCGGGCGCGACCTGCTGGGTGGCCTTGAGCTGGATCTTGACGGTGACCTCGTCGTCCACCTCGTGCTCGCGGGAGCCGTGGCTGACGTGCCAGTCGATGCCGTTGTCCGGGAAGGGCTGGGAGAGCGAGCAGCCGGCCGCGGCGGCCACCGCGTGCAGATAGCCGACCTGCAGGGTCTCCATGCAGGCGGTGACGGCGAGGTTCCCCCGCAGTACCGCCGTCGTCGCCGTCTCCTCGGGCTGCGGCTGGGTCAGTGCCATCGCCCCGTGGCCTCCCCCGGTTCCGGGCCCGTCCCGGTCCGGACGGGCAGTCGATTCGAACGGGACGGTCATGGGCAGGATCCCCGGCCGGGCTTGGGCCAAACGGGTTGAAGGGGCGTCAGGGCCGGGTATCAACCGGGCGCAACGCTCGTCTGAGGGGCAGTCATGCAGCAGCACTGGTACACCGGCCCGCTCGCCTCCTTCGACACCGAGACGACCGGCGTGGACGTGGAGAACGACCGCATCGTCTCGGCCGCCCTGGTCGTCCAGCTCGCGCCCGGCACACCGGCGCGGACCACGACCTGGCTCGCCGATCCGGGGGTTCCGATCCCGGACGGCGCCCGCGCGGTGCACGGGATCACCGACGAGCAGGTGCGCGCCCACGGCCGGCCGGCCGGCACGGTGGTGGCGGAGGTCACCCGCGCGTTGGCGGCCGAGGCGCGGGCCGGGCGCCCGGTGGTGGTGATGAACGCGCCCTACGACCTGACGCTGCTGGACCGGGAGCTGCGCCGCCATCACGGGGTGACGCTGGCCGACGGGCCGGCGGCGGGCCTGCTGGTGCTGGATCCCCGGGTGCTGGACAAGCACGTGGACCGCTACCGCAAGGGCCGTCGGACGCTGACCGACCTGTGCGCCCACTACGGCGTGGAGCTGGCCGGGGCGCACGACGCGGCGGCGGACGCGACGGCGGCGCTGGCGCTGACCCGGCGGATAGGCGCCCGCTACCCGGCGGCGCTGGGCGGGCTGTCGGCGGCGGAGCTGCACCTGCGGCAGGCGATCTGGCACGCGGCGCAGGCGCGCGGGCTGCAGCACTGGTTCGACCGCTCGGGGACGCCGGAGCGGGTGGACCTGTCCTGGCCGCTGCGGCCGGCCCGGTGCGGCTGTGGGCGCCGGCTGGAGCCGGAGCACGGGTGCGAGGCGGCGGCGTAGCGGGCGGCCCCGGGATCCCGGGCCCGGAACGCGCCGCAGGCCCTGACCGGTTTCCTGGTCAGGGCCTGCGTGCTGTCCGGTGGGCGATACTGGGATCGAACCAGTGACCCCTTCGGTGTGAACGAAGTGCTCTCCCGCTGAGCTAATCGCCCGGGCAACGAGAAGAACTGTAGCACCATTCGGGGCCGGTCGTACAACTCGCCCTTCCGGGTGGCACCGACACCGCCGCAGAACTCGCGCTCCACACGGAAGATGACTGTGCCTCAGCCGATTACCGACGGCTCTTCAGGCAGATTCCGGAAATACACGTGAGGCCCAGCCGATAATCGGCTGGGCCTCACGTATCACAATGCATTCCGGTGGGCGATACTGGGATCGAACCAGTGACCCCTTCGGTGTGAACGAAGTGCTCTCCCGCTGAGCTAATCGCCCGGGTGCAGGGAAAACATTACCGCATCCCGGAGGGTGCTCCGACCACTCTCCCGACCCCGGACCCCGCGCCCGGGCAGGTCAGCTCTCGTCGAGCTGCCAGGGGACGGCCAGGCCGTAGCGGGCGAAGTACCAGCCGCCCGCCCCGACGAGGGCGGCCAGTCCGATCGCGGTGAGCGTCAGGTTGCGGCGGCGCACCCGGGGGTCCATGGCCCGCTGGGCGGCCTCGGCGACCTTGCGGCGGGTCCAGCGCAGGGCCAGCTGGGCCCAGACGAACTCGGTGGCCCAGATCCCCATGCCGAGGAAGATCACCAGCCAGCCGGGGCCGGGCAGCGGCAGCATGACCAGCCCGAGCACCACCACCGCGAGGCCGGCCAGGAAGATCGCCACCTGCCAGATCCGGTGCAGCGCCGGCGAGCGGCGGACGAAGGCCGGGGCCCTCGAACCGACCGCCCGCCCACCGTCGACGACCGCGTCAACAGCCTCGGCCGCTTCACCCGTTCTCGCGTTCCCGCCGGTCTTGTCGTTTCGCACAGTCATGCCAGGAAACTAACCAAGTAGCGCCCGGGTATTGCCCGGCCCGGCCGCTGCGGAGCGATTCCGCAATGCGCCGTAAGGGGTACGACTCGCGCCCGAATCGGGACAGAGGGGTTTACATCGGTCTTGGAGGTGGGATGGTCCGTTCGCCGACGTGCGATTCCCCGAGCGCACACTGAGCGAAAGGCCATGGCGCTTATGAACACCACGGTCAGCTGCGAGCTGCACCTGCGCCTCATCGTGTCCAGCGAGTCCTCACTGCCCGTCCCAGCGGGCCTGCGCTACGACACTGCCGACCCCTACGCCGTGCACGCCACGTTCCACACGGGCGCCGACGAGACCGTGGAGTGGGTGTTCGCCCGAGATCTCCTCGCGGAGGGGCTGCACCGACCCACTGGTACCGGCGACGTCCGGGTGTGGCCGTCGCGGAGCCACGGGCAAGGGGTGGTCTGCATCGCCCTGAGCTCTCCGGAAGGAGAAGCCCTGCTGGAGGCCCCGGCCCGGGCGCTTGAGTCGTTCCTCAAGCGGACGGACGCCGCGGTACCCCCCGGCACCGAACACCGTCACTTCGACCTCGACCGGGAGCTGTCCCACATCCTCGCCGAAAGCTGACTCCGTCCGGAGGCGGTCACGCCCCGCTGTCGGCGGGGCCGCAGCCCCTGCCGCCATCGCAGCCGTCCTACTCGGGGGCACGGCAGCGGACTCAGCCGCGCACGACGCGGCCTCGGGGCCGGTGAAACGGTTCTGCTCCTACCGGAGCGGTCCCCAGCACCACAGACGCCCGGCGCCGAAGCCGGTCATCCTCACGGGTGGCCGGCCTCGGGCGCCGGGCGTCGGCGTGTTCCGGCGGCCGCGTCCGCCGGGGTCCACGGACCCCGGCCCGGGGCCCGCCACCCCGGACGACGCCCGGTTTCGTACGCCTTGACGTACTGCGTACACGCATTCGAAAGAAGGCGCCGCCCCACCGGCACGGGGCCCGGTATGGTCTGGGGTAACCGCGGACGCGGGGTATCGGAGTCCCCCTGCGCGAGGAGCCCCCAACGTGCTGATCACCCATGACACCGAGTGCGCGCTGAGCATCCTCGTGGAGCTGCTCAACACCGCGCCCGAGGTGTGCGGCGCCGAGCGGCTGCCGGACGTCGCCGCACTGGACGCCTTCGTGGTCCGCCAGGAGATCAGCGAGATCGACTCACTGACCGAGGACGACCTGCGGCGGGTGCACGAGCTGCGGACCCGGCTGCGCGAGGTGTTCGCGACGGAGTCCACCGCGGAGGCCGCCGAGCTGGTCAACTCGATCGTCGCGGCCGCCGGCACGACGCCCCGGCTGACCGACCACGACGGCCACGACTGGCACATCCACTACTTCGCACCGCACGCCGCGCTCGGCGACCACCTGGCGGCCGAGCTGGGCATGGCGCTGGCCTTCATCCTGGTGGCGGGCGAGCGGGAGCGGCTGCGCCGCTGCGAGGCGCCGGACTGCGCGCGGGTCTTCGTGGACCTCTCCCGGAACCGCTCGCGGCGCTACTGCGACAGCCGCACCTGCGGCAACCGGCTGCACGTCGCCGCCTACCGGGCGCGCCAGCGGTCGGCGGAGGCCGTCCCCTCCGCCTGACCCGCCGCTCAGATCCCGCGCTTGCGGAGGATCTCCTCGATGTCGGCGAAGTCGCCGAGGCCGTCGTCCCGCTTGCCCGCGGCCTGCTTCTTCGGGGCCCCGGGCGGCGTCGGCGCCACCGCCCGGCGCTCGGGCGCCGGGCGGGCCGCGGCCGGGCGCTCCGGGGCGCCCTCCACCGCCGCCGCGCCGCCCCGGCGGCCCGCCCAGCGAGTGGTGACCAGCAGGACCGCGGAGAGGCCGAGCAGCGCGATGCCCGTCCACACCCGGGGGTCGAAGACCAGCTTGGCCGCCCAGTCGGCGAACTCCCCGGCGATCGTGCTCGCCAGCGGGAACAGGCCGGTCAGGTACAGCCCGGCGGGCAGCAGGGCCACCGCGAACCAGCGGGTCGCCGACAGGAAGCGCCGCCGGTAGGCCCGCAGTCCCGCGAAGGCCACCCCGCCCGCGGTGAGGACGAAACTGACCGCCGCACTCAGCACGGAAGCGCTCCTTCGTGTCCGGTCGTCCTGGTCATCGGTGCCTTCCTCTCGGTCCGCCTCCGGGCGCACCTCCGGCCGGAGCGGGCGCCCACTAGTGGAACACTGGGGCAATGATCGATGGTTCCCTCCCCCGCCTCGAGTTCTGGTGCGACCTCCAGTGCCCGGACTGCCACACCGCGCTGGACGACGTACGGGCGCTGCGCGCGCAGTACGGCGACGCGCTGCCCGTGGAGGTGCGGCACTTCCCGCTGGAGAAGCACAAGCACGCCTACGCCGCCGCGGAAGCGGCCGAGGAGGCGTTCGCGCAGGGGCTGGGCTGGCCGTTCGTGGAGGCGCTGCTGGCCCGCACCGCGGAGCTGGACGCGCGTGGGCAGCAGGTGCTGCTGGACGTGGCCCGGGAGGTCGGGGCGGACGTCGAGGAGGTGGACACCGCGCTGGTCGACGGCCGGCACATGCTGACCGTCGACGCCGACCAGGCCGAGGGCAAGGCGATCGGGGTCACCGGCACGCCGACGTACGTGATCGGCGGGAAGCGCCTCGACGGCGGCAAGAGCCAGGACGGGCTGCGCGAGCGGATCGTGGCCGTCATCGAGGCGGCGAAGTGGTCCTGACGGCACGTCAGGTCACAGCGGCTTGCCGTAGAAGCGCTCGGTGACCGCGTATCCGAGCGAGTCGTAGAGCCGGACGGCGACCTCGTTGCGGGTGAAGACGTTGAGGCCCAGGTCGTGCACCCCGGCGGCCAGGCACTCGCGTTCGGCGAGCAGCATCAGTGTGCGTCCGTGTCCCCGGCCCCGGTGGTCCGGGGACACCTCGACGCCCATCACCCAGGCGAGCGGTTCGCCGTCCGGCAGGTCGCGCAGCCGCAGTTGCACCCAGATCGAGCCGTACGGGCCCTCTGCGCCGTCGGCGCCGTACAGCCTGCGCAGGACGACGCCCGGGGTGTCGACGCCCTGCGGGGCGGGGTTCGGCGGGTCGTCGCCGCCGGTCCTGGCGCGGGCCTGCTCCTCGGTGAGGCCGGACCCGACGAGCGACCGGCGGTAGCCCTCCGCCGACCGGGCGAGCCAGTCGTCGAGGTCGGCCGGGTCGAAGGGGCGCGCGCTCACCCCGGAGGGCAGCGCGGGGGCGGCGACCAGCCGCTTGGACATGCTCAGGGCCCGCTCGGTGTAGCCGAGGGCGACGGCGAGCCCGCGCGCCGTCGTGGCCGCCTCGGGGACGCCGACGTCCACCCGGGTGCAGCCCCAGTTGCGCAGCACCTCCTCGGCGGCCAGGGCGCCGAACGTGCCCCGACCCCGGCCGCGTCCCTCGGTGACCTCCAACTCGGATATCCGACCCCAGAGTTGACCGCCCTGCGGATCGGCGGTGGTGCGCAGCGCGCCGACCGGGTGGCCGTTGGAGAGGATCAGCCAGCGTCTGGTGCGGCCGCCGGCCGCGGCGGGTGTCTCCGGGCCCTCGGGGCGCAGCGTGGTGGTCATGTGGTGGTCCCTTCCCCCTGTGCGGAGGGTTATCCACCCGGTCGGCGCGCGCTCCTCGGGTCGGAGGTCACGGGTCGAGGTCGTCGCCGCTGCGCTCGGTGAAGACGGCCATGGCCTTGGCGGTGACGGGGCCGGTGCCGGGCAGTTCGCGGTCGTCGACGCGGGTGACGGCCTGGACGTCGCGGGTGGTGGAGGTCAGGAAGACCTCCTCGGCGTTCCGGAGGGCGCCGAGCGGGAGGTCGGCCTCCTCGGCGCCGCACCAGTCGATGACGAGCTGCCGGGTGATGCCGGCCAGGCAGCCGGAGGCGAGGGTGGGGGTGAGCAGGCGGCCGTCGAGGACCACGAAGACGTTGGAGCCGGTGCCCTCGCAGAGCAGGCCGGCGGTGTTGGCGAACAGGGCCTCGGAGGCGCCGGCGCGGTGGGCGGCGGCCAGGGCGACGACGTTCTCGGCGTACGAGGTGGTCTTGAGGCCGGCGACGGCGCTGTGCTCGTTGCGGCGCCAGGGGACGACGGTGACGGCGGTCTCGTCGGGGCGGCGGGTGATCGGGCTGAGGGCGACGACCAGGGTGGGGCCGGTGGTGCCGCGCTCGGAGCTGAGCGGGCCGTTGCCGCCGGTGTAGGTGATGCGCAGCCGGCCGAGCGGTGCGGGGTTGGCGGCGAGGACCCGGGTGCAGGCCTCGCGGACCAGGTCGTGGTCGGGGTCGGCCAGGCCGAGGCCGCGGGCGGAGCGGGTGAGCCGGTCCAGGTGGCGGGTGACCGCGAAGGCCCGGCCGTCGACGGTCTTCATGGTCTCGAAGACGCCGTCGCCGGTGGTGAGGCCGTGATCGAGGACGGAGACGGCCGCGTCGGCGGAGTCGACGAGCGTGCCGTTGACCCAGCTCGTGGTGCGGTTGTGCATCGGGCTGCTCCTAGGCGGTGGGGGCTCAGGCCCCGGTAGGCTCGGATCCGCGGCCGGACTCGGCGCCAGGCTCGGCTCCGTGCCCGGCTGCGGGCTCGGCTCCGGGTTCGCTGCCCGACGCTATCGCGACCAGGCGGGCGGCCTTCAGTTCGGTTTCGGCCCATTCGCGCTCGGGGTCGGAGCCCCAGGTGATGCCGGCACCGGTACCGAAGCGCAGGACGGGTGCGCCCGGGTCCGTCCGGTCGATCCAGAAGGTGCGGATGCCGACGGCGAGTTCGGCCTCGCCCCGGTCCGCGTCGACCCAGCCGACGGCGCCGCAGTAGGGGCCGCGCGGGGCGGTCTCCAGGGCTTCGATGATCCGCAGGGCGCTGGACTTGGGGGCTCCGGTGACGGAGCCGGGCGGGAAGGTGGCGGCGAGGAGCTCGGGCCAGCCGGCGTCTTCGCGCAGGGTGCCCTCGACGGTGGAGACCAGGTGGACCAGGCCGGGGTGCTTCTCGACGGCGCAGAGGTCGGGGACGGTGACGCTGCCGGTCTCGCAGACCCGGCCGAGGTCGTTGCGGACCAGGTCGACGATCATCACGTTCTCGGCGTGGTCCTTGTCGAGGAGGTCGTCCTCGGTGCGGCCGGTGCCCTTGATCGGGCCGGAGGAGACGGTGCGGCCGGTGCGGCGCAGGTAGAGCTCGGGCGAGGCGGTGGCGATCTCGACGCCGTGACCGGGCAGGCGGATGGTGCCGGCGTAGGGGGCGGGGTTGCCGTGGGCGAGGAGGCCGGTGAGGGCGTCGACGTCACTGCGGTCCGGGTCGGGCAGCGGTGCGGACAGCACCCGGCAGAGGTTGGCCTGGTAGACCTCGCCGGCGGCTATGTGCTCGCGGATGCGGCGCACGCCCGCGATGTAGGCGGCGCGGTCGAGGGAGCTGTGCCAGCTGCCGGCCTGCGGTCCGCGCCAGCCCGCACCGGAGGGCGGAGCGGGGGCGGGGCGGACCTCGTCGAAGCGGGCGCAGGTGAGCCGGCCCTCGAAGTCGTAGGCGACGGCCCAGTAGCCGGCGGAGTCGAGGGCGGCCGGGTCCGAGGTGACGTCGCGCAGTCCGGTGGCCAGGCGGCCTCCGAAGCGGGCGAGTGGGGTGCGGGGGTCGGGGTGGCCGGACACGGTTCTCCTGCGCGGTGGTGCTGGGCGGCGGTGCCTGAAGTGTAGGTCGGGGGCGCGGGCCCGGACCGGCTCGCGCCCCGCGCACGAGCACCCGTGTGCGTCACCCAGGTGTGCGCCGGGTGACCTGCGGATGATCGTCCGGGAGCGCCGCAGGTGGCGGCCGGTGACGTGCCGGGAGGGCTGACGGGACGGCACTCGCGACCATCCCCTCGGCATGCTGCGGGAACGGATTTTTAGCTGGCCCGGGAATCCGCTAGAGTTCAACACGTCGCCAGGGAGCGCAGCCGAAGAAAAGCGGTGAAGGCCCTGGGAGACAGGCGGACGTGGCTCAGTTGGTAGAGCATCACCTTGCCAAGGTGAGGGTCGCGAGTTCGAATCTCGTCGTCCGCTCGATGGAGAACAGTGTAAGATCGTTCTTCATGTGTTGCCTGGTGGAGTGGCCGAGAGGCGAGGCAACGGCCTGCAAAGCCGTGTACACGGGTTCAAATCCCGTCTCCACCTCCAAGAGGCTCCCCCGGTTCCACCGGGGGACCTCCCCGCGCGATTAGC
>NZ_JBVILX010000001.1:203942-479520 GCF_055580145.1 Kitasatospora sp. NPDC032121
GCTCAGCGGGAGAGCACTACCTTGACACGGTAGGGGTCACTGGTTCAATCCCAGTATCGCGCACGTCGGACCCACCGGGGTCTGCTGCAGGACCGCCGCACCAGGCGCGATTAGCTCAGCGGGAGAGCACTACCTTGACACGGTAGGGGTCACTGGTTCAATCCCAGTATCGCGCACAGTAACGGGCCCTTCAGGGTCTGCTGCAACACCGCCACATCAGGCGCGATTAGCTCAGCGGGAGAGCACTACCTTGACACGGTAGGGGTCACTGGTTCAATCCCAGTATCGCGCACGTCGGACCCACCGGGGTCTGCTGCAGGACCGCCATACCAGGCGCGATTAGCTCAGCGGGAGAGCACTACCTTGACACGGTAGGGGTCACTGGTTCAATCCCAGTATCGCGCACAGTAACGGCCGGGGCCGCGATCCATCAGGGTCGCGGCCCCGGCCGTTTGTCGTCTGTCTGCGGCCCTGCCCTACCGCCGTGCCGTGTGCCGGGAAGCGTCGGGGAACGAAAAGAGAAGAGCCGCGTACGGACGCCCTCACCGACGTCCGCACGCGGCATCTCCGCCTGCCGGGGCGCTCTGCGCGCCGCTCCTCGCCCGTCCGCGTGTCATCGCGGCCGCGGCCTCCCCGGCGGCACCGCTCCCCGTCCCCAGGGGTTCGGTGCCCGTCTTCGACCGGCCTCGGGGGCCGGTGTCCTTCTTCCTGCTCAGCGGGCGATCAGATCGGCGACGGCCTGGGCCTGGCTCGCCATCTGCTCCCACCCGCCGAAGAGCAGCACCAGGAGCACGGCGCACGGCAGGGCCATGGCCAGCGCCACGGCGGGGTGCCGCGTGGGCTGCTCGGCGGACCGGGACTGGACGAAGGCCGGCCGACGGCGGCGGGGGGTTCCCGTGAGCTGCGGTGCCATGTCCTTGCTCCTGATCCGGTCGAGTTGGCGCGGTGGACGGCTTACCTCGGGGGACGAGCTCCCCGTCCACCGCTGAGCACAACGCTATTGGTCGGGGGGTCCTCCGGGCGTCATGCCGTCGTACTGTTCCTCGGACGTCCGGGAGGATGACGATCAGACTCGGGGCCTACTACCGCAGGGGGACGGGAGGCTCATCCGACCCCCGGGGGAACCCTGAGGGGGAACCCCGAGAAGCGCTTCGACACCCCTGCGACCTGCAGGTCAGCGCAAGATCGGACAATCGCACGGTGGCTTCAGGTGTTGCGTATCAGCACACCGCAGCGGGCAGTCCGTAAGCTGTGCCAGACAGGAACTGACGATGGCCCAACCGACGGGGCCTCACCCACCGGCTGACGGGGAACGAAACATGGCGATGATGCGGCTGAGGCGTGAGGACCCCCGCATCGTCGGGCCGTACCGCCTGCACCGGCGACTGGGCGCCGGCGGCATGGGCGTGGTCTACCTCGGGTCCGACCGCCGCGGGCAGCGCGTCGCCCTCAAGCTGATCCGCGCCGAGCTCGCCGAGGACCAGGAGTTCCGCACCCGCTTCGCCCGCGAGATCGCCGCCGCCTCCCGGATCCGGGGCGGCTGCACCGCGCGCGTGGTCGGCTCGGACATCGAGACCGAACGCCCCTGGCTGGCCACCGCGTACGTGCCGGGGCCCTCGCTCTACAAGCGGGTCGGCGACGAAGGCCCGCTGAGCTGGCCCGAGGCGGCCCGGATCGGGGCCGCACTGGCCGACGGACTGGTCAAGGTGCACGAGGCCGGCGTGGTCCACCGGGACCTCAAGCCCTCCAACATCCTGCTCTCGCCCCGGGGCCCGCGGATCATCGACTTCGGCATCGCGTGGTCGCGCGGCGCCAGCACGCTCACCCACGTCGGCACCGCGGTCGGCTCCCCCGGCTTCCTCGCGCCCGAGCAGGTACGCGGGGCCGCCGTCACGCCCGCCACCGACGTGTTCGCCTTCGGCGCCACCCTCGCGTACGCCCTCACCGGGGACACCCCGTTCGGCTCCGGGGCGTCCTCCGAAGTGATGCTGTACCGGGTCGTCCACGAGGAGCCCGACCTCTCGGCCGTACCGCCGCAACTGGCGCCGCTGATCCGCGCCTGCCTGGCCAAGGAGCCCGCCGAGCGGCCCGGGGCCGCCGCGCTGCACGAGCGGCTCAGCGAACTGGCGGCGCGCGGGGCGGCGGGCGGCAGCACCCGCGCGACGCGGCCCGGGCGGGGCGCGGCCGCGCCGGCTCCGGCCCGGCAGGAGAACGGCCGTCAGGGAGTACCGGCCCCCGGACGCTCCCCCGAGCCGCCCGCCGCGGCACGAGCCAGGGCGGCCGCGGGCCGCCCCGGCGCACAGGCGGCCGGAGCCGCCGGGCGCCGCCCGCAGCAGGGGCCGGCCGCACCCGCCCCCCGGCCCGAGCCGACACCGGTGACCCGCCCGCTGCGGGAGCGTCCGGACCGTCCCCAGACCCCACCGCCGGCCCGCCCCGGCTCCGGGCCCGGCCCCCGCGACCGGGCGCGCCCCCGGGACCGCCAGCACACCCCCGCCCCCGGTGGACGGCCCGGCACCGCCCGGCAGCGGCTGCTCCGGCAGCGGCTGGTCGTCTTCGTCACGGTGACCATCGGAGTGGCGCTGGCCATCGCCGCGGCTCAGGGGTGCGAGAACCGGGACAACCGGAGCGTGCGGCCGCCGACCGGGGCGGTGGCGACCACGGGCTCCGGCGGCGCGCAGGCGGTGCCGGGGACCTCGGCGGACGTCGCACCGCCGGCCGCGACCGCGCCGCTCCCGGCCGCGGCGCGCGCAGGTGCCGACGCCGGTCTGACGCCGCCGCAGGCACCGGTACCGGCGGTCGACTGGCCCAACCACAGCTACCCCGACGGAGCCGGCGGGCCGGCCATCGCGCTGCAGAACGGGCACTCCGTCGGGGCCGGGCCGCAGGTCGCGCTGAGCGCGGTGCTGCCGGCCAGGTACAAGGGCCTACCGGCCGCGGTGGTCGTCCTGCGGCGGGCGGAGGGCTCCACCTCGGTCGACCTCGTCCAGCTCTACACCTTCACCGGAGACACCCCCGTCGCCGTCACCTCCCGCACCTCGGTGGCGGACCCGCAGGCGGCGGCCACCTGGCGGCTGGACGGCAGCACGGTCGTCCGCGAGGAGCGCGCGGCCGCCACCGGCACCGTCACCTCCACCCGCTACGCCGTCCGCCCCGACGGCACCCTCGACGAATCCTGGCCCGGCGCCACCACCCCTCCCCCCGCCGCCGCCGCGGCCCCACCCACCTCCCCCATCGGCTGACACCCGCGCCACGAGAAGCCGGGCCGGGCGACATCCGGCGGAGCGACGAGGCGCGGCGTGCAGAGCGCGCCGGAAGTCGACCAGGCCGACTTCCGGTGCCGTCCGCCCCGAGAACCACCACAGCCAGGCACCCCCGTATGGCCCGGGCAAGGCCGCACACCCGAGAAGTCGGCCCGGTCGACTTCTCGCGCAGCAAGAGCCCCTATCGGGGCGCCAGCAGCACGCGGCGGGAGAGCTCTGGGAGGCGGGCGCCAGGTAGGAAAGAGAAGGCACACGCACGAGAAGTCGGACGGGCCGACTTCCGGCGCGGGGCCGTGCCGAGGGGCGCTGCGGCGGCGGGCACCGGCTGCGTGGCCCGCACAAGAAGTCGGCCGACTCGACTTCTCGCGCAGCAAGGGCTCCTGCGGCGGGAGGGCGCTGTGGAGGCGGGCGCCGGGCGGGATGGGGAAAGGGCGCGCGCATGAGAAGTCGGGTGGGCCGACTTCTCATGCGGGGGCGGGGTCAGGGGGTGGGGGTGGTGACGGCGTAGAAGGCCACGGCTGCAGCGGCGCCGACGTTGAGGGAGTCGATGCCGTGGGCCATGGGGATGCGGACGGGGTGGTGGGCTGCGGCGATGGCGCGGGGGGTGAGGCCGTCGCCCTCGGCGCCGAGCATGAGGGCGGCCTTGGGGAGGCCGTGCGGGGTGAGGGTGTGGAGGTCGACGGCGGTGTCGGCGGGGGTGAGGGCGAGCAGGGTGAAGCCGGCCTCGCGGACGGTGTCGAGGGCGGCGGGCCAGGGGTCCAGGCGGGCGTACGGGACCGCGAAGACAGCGCCCATGGAGACCTTGACGGCGCGCCGGTAGAGCGGGTCCGCGCAGTCGGGCGAGAGCAGGACGGCGTCCATGCCGAGGGCGGCGGCGCTGCGGAAGATGGCGCCGAGATTGGTGTGGTCGACCAGGCCCTCCAGCACGGCGACCCGGCGGGCCCCGGCGAGCACCTCGGCGGCGTCGGGGAGGGGCTTGCGCTCCATCGAGGCGAGGGCGCCGCGGTGCACGTGGTAGCCGGTGACGGCTTCGGCGAGGGCGGGCTCGACCACGTGGACGGGGGCGTCGGCCTCGGCGATGACGTCGCCCATCACCTCCAGCCACTTGGGGGTGAGCAGCATCGACCGCATCCGGTAGCCGGCGGCGAGGGCGCGGCGGATGACCTTCTCCCCCTCGGCGATGAAGAGGCCCTCGGCGGGTTCACGCCGGCGGCGCAGCTCGACGTCGGTGAGGCCGGTGTAGTCGGCGAGGCGGGGGTCGGCGGGGTCGGTGATGGTGCGGGGTTCGGACACCCTGCGATCTTGCCAAGCCCGGGCGGGGAAGGCCAAACGGCCGAGGGAGCGGGGTGGTCCCCGGCTGGTCGTAGTGCAAATATGACCGTATGGCCCGAAATCCGGGCCGATCCTGGGTTCCGTCGGCCTCTGGTGCCACTGACTCCGCCGGCTCCCCCGGTGGGGGCCCACACGGTCGGCCACAACTGGCGCGCGCGAAGCCGCGGTGGCTGGTGTGGCGCCGGTCGGTGGCGGGACAGGTGTTCGCGCTCCAGGTCGTGGTCGTGCTGCTGCTGGTGGCGGCGGCCGCGGTGGCGCTGGTGGTGCAGTCGCGCAACGACGCCGATCACGAGGCGCGCAACCGTTCGGTGGCGGTGGCCCAGACCTTCGCCAACTCCCCGGGCATCGTCGACGCGTTGCGCTCCCCGAACCCGACGGCCCTGCTGCAACCGAGCGCGGAGGCCGCGCGGGTCGCCTCGGGGGTGGACTTCATCGTCGTGCTGAACGACCACGGCATCCGCTACACCCATCCGAACCCGGCCCGGATCGGCCAGAAGTTCATCGGCGTCTACGAGCCCGCGCTGCACGGGCAGGTGGTGACCCAGCACGTCACGGGCACCCTCGGCCAGCTGGTGCAGGCGGTGGTCCCGGTGCACGCGCCGGACGGCTCGGTGGTCGGGGCGGTCTCGGCGGGCGTCACGCTGAGGAACATCAGCAGCGCCAGCGAGCGGCAGCTGCCGGTGGTGCTGGGCGCGGCGGCGGCCGCGGTGGGGCTGGCCACGCTCGGGACGGCGCTGATCAGCCGGCGGCTGCGGCGCCAGACGCACGGGCTGGGCCCGGTCGAGATGACCCGGATGTACGAGCACCACTCCGCGGTGCTGCACGCCGTGCGCGAGGGCGTGATGATCGTCGGCGGGGACGGGCGGCTGCTGCTCTGCAACGACGAGGCGCGCCGGCTGCTGAACCTGCCGCCGGACGCCGAGGGCCGTCCGGTGAGCGGGCTGGGCCTGGAGCAGGAGCCGCTGGAGCTGCTGACCGCCGGGCGCCCGGTGACCGACCAGGTGGTGCTGTCCGGGGAGCGGCTGTTGGCAATGAACGTCCGGCTGATCGACCGGCCCGGCGGTCCGCCCGGCTGCGTCGCCACGCTGCGCGACTCCACCGAGCTGGCGGCGCTGTCCGGCCGGGCCGAGCGCGCCCAGCGGCGGCTGCGGCTGCTGTACGACGCCGGGGTCACGGTGGGCAGCACGCTGGACGTGACGCGGACGGCGCAGGAGCTGGCGCAGGTCACGGTGCCGCGGTTCGCGGACTTCGTCACGGTGGACCTGGCGGACCAGGTGCTGACCGGCGAGGAGCCGCCGCCGGGCCCCTCGCTGGGGCGGATGCGTCGGGTCGCGGTGGCGGGGGTGGCGGACGACGCGCCGTTCTACCCGGTCGGCACGGTGCTGGACGTGGTGCCCTCGACCCCGTTGGCGGTGGCCCTGCACAGCGGGGAGCCGGCCGTCGAGCCGCACCTGACGGACGCCGGCCGGTGGCGGGAGCAGGACCCCGAGGGGTCGGCGCAGGTGCTGGCGTACGGGGTGCACTCGCTGGTGCGGGTGCCGCTGCGGGCACGCGGGGTGCTGCTGGGGGTGGCCCGGTTCTGGCGGGCGCAGCGGACGGAGCCGTTCGAGGCGGAGGACCTGGCGCTGGCCGAAGAGCTGGTGGCGCACGCGGCGGTGTGCATCGACAACGCCCGCCGCTACACCCGGGAGCACACCATGACGGTGACGCTCCAGCACAGCCTGCTGCCCCGAACCCTGCCGGAGCAGTCGGCGCTGGAGGTGGCGCACCGCTACCTGCCGGCCCAGGCCGGGGTGGGCGGCGACTGGTTCGACGTGATCCCGCTGCCGGGCGCGCGGGTGGCGTTGGTGGTCGGGGACGTGGTGGGGCACGGGCTGCACGCGGCGGCGACGATGGGCCGGCTGCGCACGGCGATCCACAACTTCTCGACCCTGGACCTGCCGCCGGACGAGCTGCTGGGGCACCTGGACGAGCTGGTGAACCGGATCGACCAGGACGAGGCGGCGGGCGGCGAGCGCGCGGAGCTGGCCGGGGCGACCTGCCTGTACGCGATCTACGACCCGGTGTCCCGGCGCTGCACGCTGGCCAGCGCCGGGCACCCGCCGCCGGCCGTGGTGGACCCGCAGGGCCGGGTGGTGTTCCCGGAGCTGCCGACCGGGCCGCCGCTGGGTCTGGCGGTGCTGCCGTTCGAGACCGCCGAGCTGGAGCTGGCCGAGGGCAGTCGGCTGGTGCTGTACACGGACGGACTGGTGGAGGACCGGGAGCGGGACATCGACGCGGGGCTGGAGCTGCTGCGGGCGGTGTTGGCCGGGCCGCCGCGCTCCCCGGACCAGACCTGCGCGGACGTGCTGGCGGCGCTGCTGCCGGCGCACCAGCAGGACGACATCGCGCTGCTGGTGGCCCGGACCAGGGTGCTGGCGCCGGACCACGTGGCGCAGTGGGAGGTGCCCTCCGACCCGGCCGCGGTGGGCCAGGTCAGGGCCGCGGTGGCGGAGCGGCTGACGGCGTGGGGGCTGGAGGAGTCGGCGTTCGTCACCGAGCTGATCCTGAGCGAGCTGGTGACCAACGCGATCCGGTACGGCGCCCGGCCGATCCGGGTACGGCTGCTGCGGGACCGTTCGCTGATCTGCGAGGTGTCGGACGGCAGCAGCACCTCGCCGCACCTGCGGTACGCGGCGACCGAGGACGAGGGCGGGCGCGGGCTGTTCCTGGTCGCGCAGTTCGCGGAGCGCTGGGGGACGCGCTACACGGCGACCGGGAAGGTCATCTGGACGGAGCAGCCGCTGGAGTAGGAAGTCGGCCGGGCCGACTTCCCACTCCCGGGAGGACCGCTCCCGTGCGGCCTTACGGCTGGAAGGCCGCGGCCAGCACGTTGACGACGTCGCCGACGACGATGACCGCCGGGGGCTTGACGCCCTCGGCCTCGACCACCGCGGCGACGGTGCCCAGGGTGGCGTCCACCCTGCGCTGGGCGGCGGTGGTGCCCTCCTGGACGACGGCGACCGGGGTGTCCGCCGGACGGCCGTACTCGACCAGCCGGGCGGCGATCGCGCCGATCTTGTCCACGGCCATCAGCAGCACCAGGGTGCCGCTCATCTTCGCCGCGGCCTCCCAGTTGGTGAGCGAACGCTCGTCGTCCGGGCCGACGTGACCGGAGATCACGGTGAACTCGTGGGTCATGCCGCGGTGGGTGACCGGGACGCCGGCCGCCGCGGGGACGCTGATCGAGCTGGAGATCCCGGGCACCACGGTGACCGGCAGCCCGGCCTCCACGCAGGCCAGCAGCTCCTCGCCGCCGCGGCCGAAGACGTACGGGTCGCCGCCCTTGAGCCGGACCACGAACTTGCCGGCCTTGGCGTGCTCGACCAGGGTGCGGTTGATCGCCTCCTGGGCCATGAACCGGCCGTACGGGATCTTGGAGGCGTCGATCACCTCGACGTGCTCGGGCAGTTCGGCGAGCAGCTCGCGCGGGGCGAGGCGGTCGGCGACGACCACGTCGGCGTCGGCGAGCAGCCGGCGGCCGCGCACGGTGATCAGGTCCGGGTCGCCGGGGCCGCCGCCGACCAGGGCCACGCCGGCGCCGCGCGAGCGGTACTGGCGGGCGGCCAGCGAGCCGTCCCGCAGGCCGTCCACGATGGCGTCGCGCAGGGCGGCGGAGTGGCGCGGGTCGCCGGTGAGGACGGCGACGGTGGCGCCCGCGTCGCGGCCGCTGGCCGGGGTCCAGGCCGTGGCCGCGGCGGCGTCGTCGCTGCGGGAGCAGAACACCCGCTCGCGCTCGGCCTCGGCGCTGACCGCCGCGTTGACGGCCGGGTCGTCGGTGGCGACCAGGGCGTACCAGGTGTCGGCCAGGTCGCCGTCCCGGTACGGGCGGGCGTGCCAGGTGAGCTCGCCGGCGTCGGCCATGGCCTGGACGGCCGGGGTGGTGGCGGGCGAGATCAGGTGCAGGTCGGCGCCGGTGGCGATCAGGGCGGGCAGCCGCCGCTGGGCGACCTGGCCTCCCCCGACCACGACGACGCGGCGGCCGGCCAGCAGCAGGCCCACCGGGTAGGGGGTGCGGCCCTCGGTGCTCGGGTGCGGGGTGGGCGCGGTCATCGGCGGTGCTCCTGATCGGGGGTGAGGGTGTGGGGACGGTACGGCACGTCACCGCTCCGCGGTCCGGCGCGCCCTCGGGCCGGTCCGCGGAGCGGTGACGGGGTGCCTCAGGCCTTCTCGGTGACCCCGGCGGAGTCGAAGGTGGCTACATCGTGCATCGCCCGGGCAGCGCTCTGCACCAGCGGCAGGGCCAGCAGAGCACCGGTGCCCTCGCCGAGCCGCAGGTCCAGGTCGATCAGCGGACGCAGGCCGAGCTTCGCCAGCGCGGCCTGGTGGCCCGGCTCGGCGGAGCGGTGGCCGGCGATGCACGCGGCCAGCACCTCGGGGGCGATGGCCTTGGCGGCCAGCGCGGCCGAACCGGCGATGACGCCGTCCAGGACCACCGGGGTGCGCAGCGAGGCGGCGCCCAGCAGGAAGCCGGCCAGGGCGGCGTGCTCCAGGCCGCCGACGGCGGCGAGGACGCCGACCGGGTCGCTCGGGTCGGGCTGGTGCAGGGCCAGCGCGGCGCGGACGACCTCGACCTTGCGGGCGTGGGTCTCGTCGTCGATGCCGGTGCCGCGGCCGGTGACCTCGGCCGGGTCGAGGCCGGTGAACACCGAGATCAGGGCGGCCGAGGCGGTGGTGTTGGCGATCCCCATGTCGCCGGTGATCAGCGCCTTGTTGCCCGCCGCGACCAGGTCGCGGGCGGTCTCGATGCCGACCTCGATGGCCTTGAGGGCCTCCTCGCGGGTCATCGCCGGGCCCTGGGTCATGTCGGCGGTGCCGGGGCGGACCTTGCGCGGCAGCAGACCGGTCGCGCGGCCCTGCTGGACGGCCTCCGGCAGTTCGGCGGCGACGCCGACGTCGACCACGCAGACCTCGGTGCCGATCTGCTTGGCGAAGGAGTTGATCACCGCTCCCCCGGCCAGGAAGTTGGCGACCATCTGGGCGGTCACCTCCTGCGGCCAGGGGCTGACGCCCTGGGCGTGCACGCCGTGGTCGGCCGCGAAGACCGCCACGCAGGCGGGCTCAGGGATCGGCGGCGGGCACTTGCGGGACAGCCCGCACAGCTGGGCGGAGATGATCTCCAGCATGCCGAGCGAGCCGGCCGGCTTGGTCATCCGCTTCTGCCGGTCCCAGGCCTCGCCGAGCGCCTTGGCGTCCAGCGGGCGGATGCCGCGCAGGGTCTCGGCGAGCAGGCTCTGCGGCTCCTCGCCGGGCAGCGCGCGGTTGCCGTACTGCTCCTCGTGGACGACCCAGGACAGCGGACGCTTCTTGGCCCAGCCCTGCTGCTCCAGCTCGGGCTCGTCCGGGAACTCGTCGACGAAGCCGACGCACAGGTAGGCGACGACCTCCAGGTGCTCGGGCAGCCCGAGCTCGCGGACCAGCTCCTCGTCGTCGAAGAAGCTCACCCAGCCGACGCCCAGGCCCTCGGCGCGGGCGGCCAGCCACAGGTTCTCGACGGCCAGGGCGGCCGAGTACGGGGCCATCTGCGGCTGGGTGTGCCGGCCCAGGGTGTGCCGGCCGCCACGGGTGCGGTCGGCGGTCACCACGATGTTGACCGGGGTGTCGAGGATGGCCTCGATCTTGATTTCCTTGAACTGCTTGGCCCGGCCCTTGGGCAGCGAGTCCGCGTACGCCTCGCGCTGGCGCTCGGCCAGGGCGTGCATCCGCCGGCGGGTCTTCGCCGAGCGGATCACCACGAAGTCCCAGGGCTGCGAGTAGCCGACGCTGGGCGCGGTGTGGGCTGCCTCCAGGACGCGGATCAGCACCTCGTGCGGGATCGGGTCCGGGCGGAAGCCGTTGCGCACGTCGCGGCGCTCGCGGATCACCTGGTGGACGGCCTCGCGGCCGGCCTCGTCGTAGCCGGGGGCGGCCGGGCCGCGCGGCTCGGCAGGCTCCTCGGGCTGCTGCTCCTGCGCCTCCTGCGCCTCCTCGGCGGAGGGCTGCTCCGCGACGGCCTCGGCGGCCTCGGACGCCTCGGCGGCCTGCTCCGCGGGGGTCTCCGCGGCGGGCTGCTCGGCCTGCGGCTGCTCGACGGGCTCCGCCGTCGCCTCGGCGGCCTGCTCGCCGACGGGCTCGGCCTCGGCAGGCTGCTCCTGGACGGGCTCCGCGACGGCGGGCTCGGCCTCGACCTCGGCCGGGGCCTGGGTCTGGCTCTGGGCGGGCTCGGCGGCCTGCTCCGCGGGGGTCTCCGCCTCGGGGGCGGCGGCCTGCTGCTCGGCGACGCCCTCGGCGGGTACGGCCTCCTCGGCGGGCGCGGCGGCCTCGGCGGCGGGCTCCTCAGCGGCCTCGGCGGGCTGCGCCGGCTCCGCCTCGGGGGCGGCCTCGGCGGGTGCCTCGGCGGCCGGCTCGGCAGCGGTGGCAACGGCGGTGACGTCGGCCTCCGCGGGCGCCTCCACGGGCCGCTCCGCGACCGGCTCGGCCGGGACCTCGGCCTGCTGCTGCTCTGCCTCGGCGACAGCGGGCTCGGCCTCGGCGACGGCGGGCTCGGTGACGGCCTGGCCGGAGGGCATCTCGCCGGTGCCCGCGGCGGTCTGCGCGACCGGCTCGGCGGCGGCCTCCGGCGCGGCCTCGGCGGCGGGGGCCTGCTCGGCGGCCTCGGCGACCTCGGCGGCTTCCACAGCCGGGGCGGGCTCGGCACCCGCCACGACCTCGGCGCTGGGGGCCTCGGCGGTCTCCACGGCCTGCGGGGCCTCGGCAGCCGCTATGGGCGCGGACTGCTGCGGGGCCGTCTCCTGGACGACCGGAGCCTGCTGGGCCGCCTCGACCTTGGGCAGGCCGTGCGGGGTGGGCGCGGCGAGGAAGGCGGAGATCCGGCGCGGCTGACCGGCCGGGGCCACGGCCTCGGGCTGCTCGGCGGGCACGGCAGCGCCCTCGACGGCGGTGCCCTCAGCGGTGACGCCCTCGACCGCGGTGCCCTCAGCGGCGACGCCCTCGACGGCGACAGCCTCGGCCACGGGCGCCTCGGCAACCCCGGCCGCCGGCTGGGCCTGCTCGGCCACGACGGCCTGCGGCGCGACCGCGACGGCCTCCGCGGCGGTCTCGACGACCGCCACGGTCTCGGCGGCCTGGGCCGCCGTCACGTCCTGCGCGGGCTGGGCCGGGGCGGCCTGGACGGCCTCCGGCAGCTCGACGACCTCGATCACCTCGATCGCCCCGACCGTCTCGACGGCCAGCGCGGTCTCGACCGGCGGCGCGGCCAGCGGCACCTGCTGGGCGCCGTGGGCCTGCTGGAAGTCCGTCGTCTGCGGCAGCTGCTGCCCGTCGACGACCGGGATCCCCTGGGCCGCCGGAGCGGCCGGAGCCACCGGGACGGCCTGCGGCGCGGCGGCCTGAGCCTGGGCGGCGGCCTCGGCCATCGGCGGGCGGCCGACCACCGGGATGCCGTGCGCGGGCGTGCCGCCCTGGGAGGGGCCGCGGTCGGCCAGCGAGCGGACCGGCACCTGGCCGGTCATCAGCGACGGGTCCGGGATCGGCGGACCGGCGTGCAGCGGCCGGCGCGGCTGTTGAGCCTGCGTCATCGGCTGCTGCGGCTGCACCTGGACGGGCTGCTGCTGGACGGCGTGCTCGGCGCCGAGCACCGGCGGGTCCACCGGCGGCCAGGACGGCTCGACCGGGGTGCCGTCCTGCTGCGGCGCGAGCGGCATCTGATCGGCCGGGACGGCCGCGGCGGGCTCGCCCCAGGAGCCCTGCGGGCCCGGCATCAGCAGCACGTCGTCCTCGTCGTCCAACCCGTCCGGCTGGTCGAGGAAGTGGAAGGCCGGGCGCGGGGCGCCCTGGTCGACGGCCCAGCCCTCGCCCGGGTGACCGGGCTGGGGCACGCCGGGAACGCCGTAGCCGTGCTGGCCCTGCGGCGGGATGGCCCCCGAGCCCGGGGGCATCGCACCGGGGACGCCGCCGACCGGGGCCGCCGGGTTGGGGATCACACCGCCGTCCGTCGCGACGCCGTGGAGGGGTGCAACGCCCGCGACGCCCTCCGGTCCGCCGAGCGGGTCAGGCCCGGCGTGCAGGTGCTCGGGCAGTCCCTCGCCCGGGACGTGGCCGCCATCGGTCATTGTCAAAGCTCCTTCCAGGCCGCTGCCGCGCCCTCAGCGACACGATCACCGATCGCAGCGCCCATCCGCACGGGCCGAACCAGCACCGACCCGCCCCTAACCACACGCGGCCGCCGCGCCGTGGCGCTGCGGCCCAAGTCCATCCGGCGCGCTGCGGCACCCCGGCCCGGCGCACCGCCCGTACGGGGCGGCGCATCGTCTGAAACAACGACAACCCGGAGCAACCGGCACGACCGCACCGGACCATACGGCATTCTCCAGGTCCGGCACGAGGCCCGTCGAATTGCCCACACTCCGAGCGGAATCGGATTGCACCACGTCAAAAAGGTGACAAACCGACCGAATCGGGTGGGTCGCCGACCGATGCAGCCGCCCAGGACGTCACACTACCGGCACCGCGCGGTCACCTCTCGAATCGGTGTCCGGATGCGACCTGGATCACCGTCGACGGCAGCGGACGGCACCGGAGCGCGCCCAGGGCCTTCACACGATCTGCTCACCCCAGAGCACCAGCGCGCCGGTCGTGCCCGCGCCCAGTGCCAGCCCGTCGCCCTCGTCCACCGGCCGCAGCGGGGTCGCCTGGAGCAGCGCGCCGTCCGCCCGGTAGCCCGCCCCGGCGATCGCCCGGCGGACCTCCTCCGCCTCGGCGAGGGTCCGGGGCAGTGCGACGAACCGCTCGGGCCGGCGGGCCAGCACCGCGCGCACCACGTCCAGGCCGCCGGACTCCACCACGGCCGCGTCCGGCTCCGGCAGGCCGCCCAGCACCTCGGGTCCGCTCCCGTACACCGCCTCCACCTCGACGCCGTAGCGGCGGGCGTTGACGGTCAGCCGGGCGCAGGCCGAACGGGAGCCCTCGACCGCGACCACCGCGGCACCGAACCGGGCCGCCTCCACGGCGAGGGCGCCGCTGCCGGCACCGACCGACCAGACCAGGTCCCCGGGACGTGCACCCAGACGGGCCAGCACCAGGGCGCGCACATGGGCGGGGAGTGCCTCGGGCGCGCCCGGCTCGCCTTCCGTGCGCCCGGCGCCCGCGTAGGCGTCACCGGGGAGCGCCCAGCCGCGTTCCACGCCGGGGTAGCCGACCGGGCGCCCGGCGAGCCAGCCGGCCGCCTCGTCCACCGCCGTGGCCTGGGCGCCGCCGCCGATCACCAGCACCACGTTGGGGTCGCGCCAGACGTGGTCGGCGATCCGGTCGGAGGTGAGGACGGTGACGTCCTCCTCGGGGGTGCCGAGGGCCTCGCAGACCACGAAGGTCCGGTGCACCCCGCGCAGCATCAGGGCGAGTTCGGCGGGCCCGGCGCCCGGCGCGGTGAGCACCGCGACCTTGGGGTGGGCCCGGCAGATGTTGGCGGCGCGGCGCAGCCGTCCGCCGTGCACGCTGACCACCTGGGCGTCCTCCCAGGGCATGCCGGCCCGGGCGAACGCGGCGGCCACCGAGGAGACGGCGGGCAGCACCTCCAGTTCGAGGCCGAACTCGGGGCGGCGCAGGGTGCGCACCACTCCGAAGAAGCCCGGGTCGCCCTCGGCGACCACGACGGCGGCGCCGCGGTGCTCGGCGATCCTGCGGGCGGCCTGCCGGACGTTGCCGAGGGTGATCCGCTCGGCGGACTCCGGCACCGGGAGCGCGTTCAGTTGGTAGGGGGCGCCCGCCACCAGGGTCGCCGCGGCCAGGGCCGCGCCGGCGGCCTCGGTCAGCGGTGTGCCGTCCCACCCGATGACCGTGATCCGGTCAGCCATCTGCGGCCGTTCTCCCTCGCCTCGGTGCGCCACTCGATCCGCTGTCGTGCGGTGCGGTCCAGAGGCTACCGGGTGTGGTACCCCGGAGCCCGACATCTCGCACACATGTCCGCGTCGGGTGAACGGGGGCGGGGACGATCAGTCGCGCAGCACGTAGCGGTGGTCGCCGTGCCAGCCGGCGCGGTGCGCTTCGGGCGACTCCAGGTCCTCCGGGAGCAGGCTCCACAGGATGAGGTCGCTGCGGCTCTCTCCCCCGGCCTGGCGGCCGGGAGGTGCCCCCACCGCCTCGCCGGACTCCCCCCGGACTATCCAGGCGCTGCGCAGCACGCCCTCGCTGATCCCGCCGACCTTCTGGGCGACCTGCTGGGCGGCGGTGTTCCCGGCGGCGGTGCGCAGCTCCAGGCGCAGGAAGCCGCGGTCCTCGAACAGCCACTGGGCGACGCCGAGGACGGCCTCCGGCGCGTAGCCCTCGCCGCGCGCCCAGACGGCGGTGACGTAGGAGATCTCGGTGCTGCGCAGCCGCCAGTCGGTGTTGCGCAGCTCGACCAGGCCGACCAGGCGCTGGGTCAGGTGCTCGGTGACGGCGAAGACGATGCCGCGTCCGGCGGCCCGGTGGGCGGGGGCGAGGGTGCGGGCGAGCTCGGCCGCGTACGCCTCGGTGAAGGGGTGGGGCAGGTCCGTCCAGGCGAGGACGAGGTCGTCGGCCATCATCGTGGCCAGGCCGGGGGCGTCGTCCTCCGCCAGGGGGCGCAGCAGCAGCCGTTCGGTGCTGATGGCGGTCTCGGGGAAGCTCGCTGCCATGCCGTCTCTCCTCGCCGGGTCGTGAACACAACACCGTACGCCTCCGTCGTGCCCCGGATGCCACGCGGTGCGCCGCCCGCACGACGGTACGTCAGAACGCGGCCGGCCGGAGCGTCCCTGCCGCATACTGCCCGACCGGGCCCCCGCCGAGGTGCGGCGGGGGCCCGGTCGGGATCGGGGCGTCGGACGGAGTTCGGCTCAGGAGGCCGGGATGACCGAGCCCTGGAAGGTGTCGGCGATGTACTTCTTGACCTCGTCGGAGTGCAGCAGCTCCTCCAGCTTCTTCACCCGCGGGTCGTTCTCCTTGCCCTTCTTGACGACCAGGATGTTGGCGTACGGGTTGTTCTCGGCCTTCTCCAGCACCAGGGCGTCGGTGGTCGGCTTCAGGCCGGCCTGGATCGCGAAGTTGCTGTTGATGACGGCGGCGTCCAGGTCGGAGTAGGAGCGGGGCAGCTGGGCGGCCTCCAGCTCCTTCCACTTGAGGTTCTTCGGGTTGCCCGTGACGTCGGCCGGGGTGGCGGCGGTGCCCGCGCCGTCCTTGAGGGTGATGAGCTTGTTGTCGGCGAGCAGCTTGAGTGCGCGGCCCTCGTTGGTGGCGTCGTTCGGCAGGCCCACGGTGGCGCCGTCCGGCAGGTCGGCGAGCGACTTGACCTTCTTGGAGTAGGCGCCGAGCGGCTCCAGGTGCACGTTCTCGACCGAGACGAGGTCGGTGCCGTTCTTCTTGTTGAAGTCCTCCAGGTACGGCAGGTGCTGGAAGTAGTTGGCGTCGGCCGAACCGTCCTGCACCGCCGTGTTGGGGGTCACGTAGTCGGTGACCTCCTTGATGTCGAGCTTGAGGCCCGCCTTCTCCGCGAGGTTGTCCTTGACGAACTTCAGGATCTGACCGTGCGGGGTGGGGGTCGCCGCGACCTTGAGCGGCGCGTTCGGGTCCGAGGAGGAGGACCCGGAGCTGCCGCAGGCGGCGAGCGAGAGGGCGACGCCGGCGGTGGCGAGGATGCTGGTGAACTTCAGGGCGTTGCGCACGAAAAGTGCCTTTCTGCGTGGAACGGGGAGCCGCGTCCGGGTCGGACGAGGGAGGTCTAGGGGGCGACGAGGTCCTCGTCGGCGGGGGCGGCGGGGCGGTTGCGCAGCAGTCGGGTGCGTCCGCCGCCGTGGCCGCGGTTGCCCAGCCGGCGCACGGCGTAGTCGCCGGCCAGCTGGATCACGGTGACGATGACCGCGATCTCCGCCACGATGATCCACATGAAGGTGGTCTCGAACCGCAGGTAGCCGTACCGGTAGGCGAGGTCGCCGAGGCCGCCGCCGCCGACGGTGCCGGCCATCGCGGAGTAGCCGATCAGCGCGATGACCGTGGTGGTGACGGAGGCGACGATGCCGGGGAGGGCCTCGGGGACCAGCACCTTGCGGACCAGGGTCCAGGTGCCGCCGCCCATCGCGTGGACGGCCTCGACCAGGCCGCGGTCGACCTCACGGACGGAGGTCTCGACCAGCCGGGCGAAGAACGGGATCGCGCCGACGGTCAGCGGCACGGTGGCCGCCTGCCAGCCGAGGGAGTTGCCGGTCAGCCAGCGGGTGAAGGAGATCAGCGCGATCATCAGGATGATGAACGGCATCGAGCGCGTGAGGTTCACGACCGCGCCGAGCACCTTGTTCACCGGCTGGTTCTGGAGCACCCCGCCCTTGGAGGTGAGCACCAGCAGGATGCCGAGGGGCAGTCCGAGGAGGACGGTGCACACGGTCGACACGCCGACCATCTGGAAGGTCTCCAGGGTGGCGGGCCACATCAGCTCCTGCATCTGGTCCCAGGTCATGCCACCGCTCCGTTCGTCACACCGACGCCGTCCGTGTCGAGGACGGCCACCTGCAGGCCCTGCTCGCGCAGGTAGCCGATCGGCACCACGTTGTCCTGGTGGCTGCCGGGAAGCTCGACCCGCATCCGGCCGACCGTCCGGCCGGCGATGGTCTCCACCGCGGCGCCGAGGATGTTGATGTCGATCTGGTAGGTGCGGGCGAGCTGGGAGACGAACGGCTGGGCCGAGCTGTCGCCCTGGAAGGTGATCTCCAGCACGGTGGAGGCGGGGCGGCCGGTGCCGAACTCGCCGAGCGGGAACAGCTCGCGGGCCAGCTCCGAGCCGGGCTGGGCCAGCAGGTCGGTGAGCTCGCCGGACTCGACCACCCGGCCGCCGCGCATCAGGGCGGCGGAGTCGCAGACGGACTTGATGACGTCCATCTCGTGGGTGATCAGCAGGACGGTGAGGCCCAGCTGCTGGTTGAGGTCGCGCAGCAGCTTGAGGATCGAACGGGTGGTCTCCGGGTCGAGCGCCGAGGTGGCCTCGTCGGAGAGCAGCACCTTGGGGTCGCCGGCCAGCGCCCGGGCGATGCCGACGCGCTGCTTCTGGCCGCCGGAGAGCTGGTGCGGGTAGCTGCGGGCCTTGTCGCCGAGGCCGACCAGGTCGAGCAGTTCGGCGGCCTTGCGGCGGCGCTCGGTGCGGTCCAGTCCGACGATCTCCAGCGGGAGTTCGACGTTCTGCTGCACGGTCCGCGAGGAGAGCAGGTTGAAGTGTTGGAAGACCATGCCGATCCGGCGGCGGGCCTCGCGCAGTTCCCTGCCGGCCCGGTTCTCGCCGCCGGACAGTGCGGTGAGCTCGAGCCCGTCCACGGTGACCGTGCCGGAGGTCGGGCGCTCCAGCATGTTCACGCAGCGGATGAGGGTGGACTTGCCGGCACCGCTGGTGCCGACGACTCCGTAGACCTCGCCCGGGCGGACGTGCAGGTCGACGCCGGCGAGGGCGGTCACCTCGCGGCCTCGGGAACGGTAGACCTTCGTCAGGTCCGTGGTGGTGATCACAGCGGCTTTCCGTGGGTCGGGGGCGGGCGGCGTGGATCGACCGTCCGACCGGCGTGCGGTCGACGGCGTCACGGCGTTGCGCCGGGGGGATCCGGACTCGACTCCCTCGGTCGTGGCCGCGGCAGGGCCGGGCCGCGCGACGGCGTGGCCCTGACGAGTCACCCGGCCCGCGGGTGGGCGGGCACGGCCGAGGGAGGGGTCCGGGAGGAACGGCGCGCTCGCACGGGCGGGAGCGGCGCCGGAGTCTCGCTTCGGGGCGCGAGGGAGGGGCACCTTCAGCAGGTGCCGGGGGCGATGGCCCTCAGCAGTGACACATTCGACGACACATGGCACGCTCACCTGCCGGCAGGGTGCCGGTGGGGGTCCAGTTCGTCGTCGCAGTCATGTGAGCCAGTAAAACAGATGGGTCGAATTCCGCCCAATCTTTTGGCCGAGCTGTCCGCAATGCGGACATGCAACGCTTTGACCAGCGGAGACATGACTCGGCGCCGCCACCGGTGGTCCGGATGGTGGCGGCGCCGGGAGGCGTGCGCGGGGCGGCGGGCTCAGGCCGTCGCGGCGAGCGCGGTCGCGGCGGGCTTCTCCAGGTGGACGAAGCTCAGCCGGCTGTTGACCTGCTCGACCTCGGTCTGCCGGTACCCCTGTCGAGCGTACAGCCGCAGGTTGCCGAGGCTGCGGTGGCCGGTGAACAGCCGGTAGGCGCTCACCGGGCCGTCCTGGGCGATGCGGCGCTCCAGCGCGTCCAGCAGGCGGCCGCCGAGGCCGTGGCGCTGCATCCGCGGGTGGACGACCAGGCGTCCTATCCGGGCGACACCGTCGGCGCCGACCCGGCCGCGGACGGTGCCGACCACCTCGTCGCCCAGCCGGGCCACCAGGAAGTGCTGCTCGGACAGTTCGGCGCGCAGGCTCTCCAGGCTCTGCGTCAGGGGCTCGATCGCCCAGTCGCCGTACAGCTCGGCCTCGGGCTGGTAGCCGAGGTACTGGAGCTTGAGGATCTGCTCCGCGTCGTCGGCCTCAGCAGCCGAGATGATCACGCTCATGCCCATGTGGAGGGGCCTCCCCAGTCGTCGTGCCCGGCGCGCAGAGGGTGGCGCGCGCTCACGCTCAGTATCCGAGCGATCGCGCCACCGTCAAGAGCTGCGTTCGCCAGCGCTCTACCCGGGTGTCAGCTCCGCTCAACCTTCGCGGGGGCGGACGTGAGGAGGGTCACCTGCCGGGCCGGGTGCGCCGCGCCCGGTCGTACGGGCCCGCGCTCAGGGGTACCGCTCCGCGTGGAGCAGCATCCGCAGGCAGGCCAGACAGCGGGAACGGGTGGGGCCGATCGAGCCGCGCGGCATGTCGAGCCGCTCGGAGAGCTCACGGTAGGTGGGCGGCGGGTCCTCGGCGAGCGCGGCGATCAGCTGCGGGCAGCGGCCGGGCAGGGCGGCGACGGTCTCGCGGACCACGCGGCGGCGGTGTTCGGCGAGGTAGACGTCCTCGGCGGAGGGGACGGGTGGAAGGGCGGTGCACACACCGTGCATGACGGTCCGGGACGGGGCCGGTTACGCCCGGGCCGAGGCGCGGACGCGGGAGGGGCGCGCCGGTCCGACCGCCGCGCCCCTCCCCCGTCGCGCCGGGGATCAGCCCCCGGGTCGGGGCTCAGCCCCGCGACCACTCCTGCTGCCGCGCCAGGTCCGCCTTCACCTCGGCGAGCTGGACCGCGACCGCCGAGGGGGCGGTTCCGCCGCGCCCGCTGCGGGCGGCGATGGCTCCGTGGACGTTGAGCACCGAGCGCACCTCGGGCGTCAGGTGCTCGGAGATCGCGGCGAACTGCTCGTCCGTCAGGTCGGACAGCTCGATGCCCTCGGCCTCGCAGACCTTGACGCAGGCACCGGCCACCTCGTGCGCGACCCGGAACGGCACGCCCTGCTTGACCAGCCACTCGGCGATGTCGGTGGCGAGCGAGAAGCCGGCCGGGGCCAGCTCCTCGAGCCGCTCCCGGTGCACGGTGAGGGTGGCCATCATCCCGGTGAACGCGGGCAGCAGCACCTCCAGCGTGTCGCAGGAGTCGAAGACCGGCTCCTTGTCCTCCTGGAGGTCCCGGTTGTAGGCGAGCGGCAGCGCCTTGAGGGTGGCCAGCAGGCCGGTCAGGTTGCCGATCAGCCGGCCGGACTTGCCGCGGGCGAGCTCGGCGATGTCCGGGTTCTTCTTCTGCGGCATGATCGAGGAGCCGGTGGAGAAGGCGTCGTGCAGCGTGATGAAGCCGAACTCCTTGGTGTTCCAGATGATCACCTCCTCCGCGATCCGGGAGAGGTTGACGCCGATCATCGCGGTCACGAAGGCGAATTCGGCGACGAAGTCGCGCGAGGCGGTGCCGTCGATGGAGTTGCCGACCGAGCCGCCCTCGAAGCCGAGGTCGGCGGCGACGGCCTGCGGGTCGAGGCCGAGCGAGGAGCCGGCCAGCGCGCCGGAGCCGTACGGCGAGACGGCGGTGCGGGCGTCCCACTGGCGCAGCCGCTCGGCGTCCCGGCCGAGGGCCTGCACGTGCGCGAGGACGTGGTGGGCGAAGAGCACCGGCTGGGCGTGCTGGAGGTGGGTGCGGCCCGGCATCGCGGTGTCCGGGTGCGCCTCGGCGAGGCCGACCAGGGCCTGCTGGAGGTCGAGCAGCAGGCCGCCGATGGTCTTCGCGTGGTCCCGCAGGTACATCCGGAACAGGGTGGCGATCTGGTCGTTGCGCGAGCGCCCGGCGCGCAGCTTGCCGCCGAGGTCGGGGCCGAGGCGCTCCAGCAGGCCGCGCTCCAGGGCGGTGTGCACGTCCTCGTCGGCGACGGTGCCGGTGAAGGTGCCCGCCTCGACGTCGGCGAGCAGCTGGTCCAGCCCGGCCAGCATGCCGGCCAGCTCCTCGTCGGAGAGCAGGCCCGCCTTGTGCAGGACCCGGGCGTGGGCCTTGGAGCCGGCGATGTCGTACGGCGCGAGGCGCCAGTCGAAGTGGACCGAGGCCGAGAGCCTGGCCAGCGCCTCGGACGGGCCGTCGGCGAAGCGCGCGCCCCAGAGGCGGACGTCGGAGGACTGCTCGGCGGTCATCGCTTGGCTCCTTCATGCATGTGCAGTGGATGGCATAAGTATGCACGACGCCGTATGAAAAACAAACCCCGGCCGGACGGTCTCCGTCGGGCCGGGGTTCTTCGGGGCGGAACGCTACTGCGCCTTCGCCTGGGCGAGTTGCATGAGGTGGTCGGCGAGCGCCTGGCCGCCGGCCGGGTCCCGGCTGATCAGCAGCACGGTGTCGTCGCCGGCGATGGTGCCGATGATCTCGAACACCTCGGCCTGGTCGATCGCCGAGGCCAGGAACTGGGCGGCGCCCGGCGGGGTGCGCAGCACCACCAGGTTGCCGGAGGCCGTCGCGGAGACCATGAGCTCGCCGGCCAGCCGGGCCATCCGGCCCTCGCTGGCCGACTCCCCCATCGGCGCGCGCGGCGTGCGGTCGCCGCCCTCGGCCGGGACGGCGTAGATCAGCGCGCCGTCCCGGTTGCGGATCTTGACCGCGCCCAGCTCGTCCAGGTCCCGGGAGAGGGTGGCCTGGGTGACCACGAGTCCGTCGTCGGCGAGCAGCTTGGCGAGCTGGCTCTGCGAACGCACGGGCTGGCGGGTGAGCAGGTCCACGATCCGCCGGTGGCGCGCGGTGCGGGTCTGCGGGACCTGCGGCGTCGGGCCGGTGGCGGACGGGCCGGAGTGGGAAGCGGTCATGTGATTATTCTCCCGGACAACGGTCAGCTCGCATCGGCCGGGGCGCTCTCTCGCACCGTCCGGAGGATGCCCGGCAGCG
Organism: Kitasatospora sp. NPDC032121; assembly: GCF_055580145.1. Taxonomy (NCBI): domain Bacteria; kingdom Bacillati; phylum Actinomycetota; class Actinomycetes; order Kitasatosporales; family Streptomycetaceae; genus Kitasatospora; species Kitasatospora sp. NPDC032121. The sequence continues at coordinate 225,858 of NZ_JBVILX010000001.1, forward strand.
CGGCCAGGAAGGCGTCAGCCTCCTGCTCGGTCAGCACCAGCGGCGGGGCCAGCCGGACGGCGTCCGGGACGGCCGCGTTGACCAGGAAGCCCGCCTCCTGGGCGACGGCCTGGACCTTGGCCGAGACCGGCTCGGTGAGCACGATGCCGAGCAGCAGACCCGCCCCGCGCACGTGCGAGACCAGCGGGTCGCCGAGCGCCTCGACGCCGTCGCGAAGCCGCTCGCCGAGCTTGCGGACGTGCTCCAGCAGGCCCTCGGACTCGATGGTGTCCAGCACCGCCAGCCCGGCCGCGGCGGCCACCGGGTTGCCGCCGAAGGTGGTGCCGTGCTGGCCCGGGGTGAGCAGCTCGGCGGCCGGCCCGAAGGCCAGCACCGCGCCCATCGGCAGGCCGCCGCCGAGCGCCTTGGCCAGGGTGACCACGTCGGGCTCCACGCCCTCGTACGCCTGGTGGGCGAACCAGTGGCCGGTGCGGCCGACACCGGTCTGGATCTCGTCCAGGACCAGCAGGGTGCCGGTGGCCCGGGTGATCTCGCGGGCGGCCTTCAGGTAGCCGTCCGGCAGCGGGATCGCGCCGTTCTCGCCCTGGACCGGCTCCAGGAAGACGGCCGCGGTCTCGGTGGTGACGGCCGCTCGCAGCGCCTCGACGTCACCGAACGGGACGTGGGTGACGTCGCCGGGCAGCGGGCGGAACGGGTCCTGCTTGGCGGGCTGGCCGGTGAGCGCGAGGGCGCCCATGGTGCGGCCGTGGAAGGCACCCTGGAGGGCGACCAGGTGGGTGCGGCCGGTCCGCCGGCTGATCTTGAAGGCCGCCTCGTTGGCCTCGGCGCCCGAGTTGCAGAAGAACACCCGGCCGCCGGGGCGGCCGTCCAGCTCCAGCAGCCGCTCGGCGAGGGCGATGGTGGGCTCGGCCATGAAGAGGTTGGAGACGTGGCCGAGGGTGGCGATCTGCCTGCTCACCGCCTCGACGACGGCCGGGTGGGCGGTGCCCAGGGCGTTAACGGCGATGCCGCCGAGCAGGTCGGTGTACTCCTTGCCGTCGGCGTCCCAGAGCTTGCTGCCCTCGCCGCGCACCAGTGGGATGCGGGGGGTGCCGTAGTTGTCGGTGAAGGAGTGCTGCCACCGCTCGGTGAACTGCTCGTTGTGGGTCGCTCCGGTGCCGCCGGTCGTGCCGGTCATGCCAGTCCCCCGATCACGGTCGTCTCGTCGTCCGGCACGACCATCGTGCCGATGCCCTCGTCGGTGAAGATCTCCAGCAGCAGGCTGTGCTGGACCCGGCCGTCCAGCACGCGGGCGGTGCCCACGCCGGAGCGGACGGCCCGCAGACAGCCCTCCATCTTGGGGAGCATGCCGCTGGCCAGGTCGGGCAGCAGCTCCTCCAGCTCGGTCGCGGTGAGCTGGCTGATCACGTCGTCGGAGTTCGGCCAGTCCTTGTAGAGGCCCTCGACGTCGGTGAGGACGACGAGCATCTCGGCGCCGAGCGCGACCGCGAGCGCGGAGGCGGCGGTGTCCGCGTTGATGTTGTAGACGTGGCCGTCGGCGCTGCGGGCGATCGAGGAGATGACCGGGATCCGGCCGTCGGCGATCATCGCCTTCACCGCGCCGGCCTCGATGTTGACGATGTCGCCGACCAGGCCGATGTCGACCTGCTCGCCGTCCACCACCGCGTAGCGCTTGACCGCCGTCATGGTGTGGGCGTCCTCGCCGGTCATGCCGACGGCGAACGGGCCGTGCTCGTTGAGCAGGCCGACCAGCTCGCGCTGCACCTGGCCGGCCAGCACCATCCGGACCACGTCCATGGTCTCCGGGGTGGTGACCCGCAGGCCGTTGGTGAAGCTCGACTCCAGGCCCAGCCGGTCGAGTTGGGCGCTGATCTGGGGGCCGCCGCCGTGCACCACGACGGGGTGCAGACCGGCGTAGCGGAGGAAGACGACGTCCTGGGCGAAGGCGGCCTTGAGACCTTCGTCCACCATGGCGTTGCCGCCGAACTTGATCACGACGGTCTTGCCGTGGAAGCGCTCCAGCCACGGGAGAGCCTCGATCAGCGTCATGGCCTTGGGCAACGCGGTGTTGTTGCGGGCCTGTTCGCCCTTGGGTGCGATCTGCACGGGTTTCCCTCGTCGATGGGGGTCCCCCCGGCCGGAGGCTGGGGGAGGATGTCGCGGCTCGGGGTGTCGCGGCTCGGGGTGTCGCGACTCGGGCCGTCGCGGCTCAGGGTGTCGCGGACGAAGTGACGCCGGTCAGGTCGAGTAGGCGCTGTTCTCGTGAACGTAGTCGGCCGTCAGGTCGTTGGTCCACAGCGTGGCGCCCGCGGGGCCGGCGTTGAGGTTCGCCGTGATGACGACCTCGCGGCCCTTCATGTCCACCAGGTCGCGGTCCTCGCCGACGCCGCCGGACCTGCACACCCAGACGCCGTTGATGGCGACGTCCAGTTCGTTCGGGTCGAAGGCGGCGGAGGTGGTGCCGATCGCGGCCAGCACCCGGCCCCAGTTGGGGTCCTCGCCGTGGATGGCGCACTTGAGCAGGTTGTTGCGGCTGATCGTCCGGGCGACCTCGACCGCCTCGTCCTCGGTGGCGGCGCCGGTGACGTCGATCCGGATCTCCTTGCTCGCGCCCTCGGCGTCGCCGATCAGCTGACGGGCCAGGTCGGCGCTGACCGTGCGGACGGCCTCGGCGAACTCGGCCTGCTCCGGGGTGACGCCGGAGGCGGCGGAGGCGAGCAGCAGCACGGTGTCGTTGGTCGACATGCAGCCGTCGGAGTCGATCCGGTCGAAGGTGGTGCGGGTGGCGCCGCGCAGCGCGGTGTCCAGGGCGGCGACGTCCACGTCGGCGTCGGTGGTGAGGACGACCAGCATGGTGGCGAGGCTCGGGGCGAGCATGCCCGCGCCCTTGGCCATGCCGCCGACCGTCCAGCCGGCCGGACTGGTGTACTGGGCGGTCTTGTGCACCGTGTCGGTGGTCTTGATGGCGATCGCGGCGTCCTCGCCGCCGTCCTCGCCGAGTTCGCCGGCGGCGAGCGCTACCCCGGGGAGCAGGATGTCCATCGGCAGCCGAACGCCGATCAGGCCGGTGGAGGCGACGGCGACCTCGCCCGCGTTCAGGCCCAGCTCGGCGGCGACCTTCTCCGCGGTGGCGTGGGTGTCCTGGAAGCCGAGCGGGCCGGTGCAGGCGTTGGCGCCACCGGAGTTGAGGACGACGGCGGAGACCCGGCCGCCCTTGAGGACCTGCTCGGACCAGAGCACCGGTGCCGCCTTGACCCGGTTGGCGGTGAAGACGCCGGCCGCGGCGAGCGAAGGGCCGTCGTTGACCACCAGGGCGAGGTCGGGGGTGCCGGAGGCCTTGATGCCCGCGGTCACGCCGGCGGCCCGGAAGCCCTTGGCGGCCGTCACTCCGACGTTCGTGCTCTTGCTCACGGTGCGACTCCGTTCACGGGAAGGCCGAGCTCCTCGGGCAGACCGAGGGCGATGTTCATGCTCTGCACCGCGCCGCCGGCGGTGCCCTTGACCAGGTTGTCGATCGCGCTGATCGCGATGATCCGCCCGGCGGCGGCGTCCAGGGCGACCTGGACCAGGGCGGTGTTGGCGCCGTAGACGCTGCTGGTCTGCGGCCACTGCCCCTCGGGCAGCAGGTGGACGAAGGGCTCGTCCGCGAAGGCCTCGGTGTACGCGGCGCGCAGGCTCTGCGCCGTCACCCCGGGCCTGGCCTTGGCCGAGCAGGTGGCGAGGATGCCGCGCGGCATCGGGACGAGGGTGGGGGTGAAGGAGACGGTGACCGGCTCGCCCGCCAGCGGGGAGAGGTTCTGGGCCATCTCCGGGGTGTGCCGGTGGACGCCACCGACGCCGTACGGGCTGACGCTGCCCATCACCTCGCTGCCCAGCAGGTGCGGCTTGGCGGCCTTGCCGGCGCCGGAGGTGCCGGAGGCGGCGACCACCACGGCCTCCGGTTCGGCGAGCTGCGCGGCGTACGCGGGGAACAGCGCGAGAGAGACGGCCGTCGGGTAGCAGCCGGGTACGGCGATCCGGTTGCTGCCCGCCAACGCGGCGCGGTGGCCGGGGAGTTCGGGCAGGCCGTAGGGCCAGGTGCCGGCGTGTGCGGAGCCGTAGAACTGCTCCCAGTCGGTGGCGGCCTTGAGCCGGAAGTCGGCGCCGCAGTCGATCACCAGGACGTTCGGGCCGAGCTCCTCGGCGACGGCCGCGGACTGGCCGTGCGGGAGGGCCAGGAACACCACGTCGTGGTCGGCCAGCACCTTGGAGGTGGTGGCCTCGAGGACGCGGTCGGCGAGCGGGAGGAGGTGCGGCTGGAGCATGCCCAGTCTGGTGCCCGCGTTCGAGCCGCCGGTCAGCGCCCCGATCTCCACCTCCGGGTGGCCGAGCAGCAGGCGCAGCACCTCGCCGCCCGCATAACCGCTCGCGCCGGCGACGGCGACTCGCAATGCCATGGCGTTCCTCCTTCGTCTTGGCATGAATATACGCGCGGCGGAAAATTCATGCAAGGAGTTCGCGCCGGACCCCCGCCGGGGCGGGGTGGCGGGGTCAGCGCTTCACGGCTCGCAGCACCACGAACTTGGGGTTCCCGGCGACGAGTTGGCAGTTGCCGAAGAGGCGGCGCAGCTTGACGTGGTAGCCGAGGTGGCGGTTGCCGACCACCCAGAGCTCCCCGCCGGGCCGCAGCGCCCGCTTGGCGCCGGTGAACATCCGCCAGGCGGTGGCGTCGGTGGTGGCCTGGTGGGAGTGGAACGGCGGGTTGTTGAGCACCAGGTCCACCGAGCCGGGCGCCACCGCGTCCGCGGCCAGGGCGTCGGCCGTCAGGAACTCGGCCGCGGCGTCCGGGCCCAGGTTGGTGCGGAAGGTCTCCTCGGCGGAGGCCACCGCCTGGTGCGACTCGTCCACGAACACCAGCTCCGCGCCGGGCCCGGCCAGCGCGGCGGCCGTACCGACCACGCCGTTGCCGCAGCCGAGGTCCACCACGCGGGCGCCCGGGGCGGGGACGGGCAGGTGGGCGAGGAGGAAGCGGGTGCCGATGTCCAGCCGATCGGCGCAGAAGGTGCCCGCGTGGTTGACGACGGTACGGCCGGAGACGGGGCCGATGTCCGGGGGCAGCGCGTAGCGGTGCGGCCACGGGTTGGGGCCGGGGTCGAGCGCCCGGTCGGGGGCGCAGAAGATCAGCCGGGCCTTGCGGGCGGCCAGCGAGGTGCGGGTCGGGCCGAGGATCCGCTCGAAGAGCCGGAGCGTGGAGGTGTGGATCTCGGTGACCATGCCGGTGCCGATCACCACCGTGTCCTCGTGGAGGGCGGGGGCGAGCCGGTGCAGCTGGTCCTCCAGCAGGGCCAGGCTCTTGGGGACGCGCACCAGCAGCACGTCGATCCGCTCCGGCGGGGTGTCCCGGGTGGTGAGCAGCCGGGACTCGTCGACGGCGGCGCCGGCCCGGGCCAGGTTGGCCAGGGTGGCCCGGCGGCCGAGGTGGGAGTCGGTGATCTGGAACGGTCGGTAGTCGGCGAGCGCGGTGGTCAGCGCACCCCAGCGGTCGCCGAGGACGGCGACCGTGCGGTCGGCCAGCCCGGTCGCGGCGCCGGCCGCGCTGTCCGCCTCGCCCGCGAGGTGGCGCAGCAGGTACTCGTCGGCGGCGTCCCAGGCCCGCAGCCGCTCGCGCGGATCCTCGGGGAAGCGGGTGAGTTCGAAGGTGCCCCACGGGGTGGCGAAGGCGGTGTCCGGCGGGGTCGCGGCGGGCGTGGTCTGGGGATTCATCGTGTTCTCAGGCTATCCGACCTCCCGGCGGCGGTTACGGACGGATACTGGAAGGGCCCGACCGAGAGGGGTGAGGGTGATGGAGTGGAAACTCGAAGTCGTGGTGGTCCCGGTGTCCGACGTGGACCGCTCGAAGCTCTTCTACGAGGAGCAGGCCGGGTTCACCGTCAACCACGACACCCTGCTCCGGGACGGGGTCCGGGTGGTCCAGCTGACGCCCCCCGGCTCGCCCTGCTCGATCGTGGTGGGCGAGGGGGTGATCGACTCGCCGCCCGGCTCGGTCAAGGGGCTCCAGCTGGTGGTGCCCGACATCGAGCGGGCGCACGCCGAGCTGCAGGCCAGGGGCGTGCAGGTCAGCCCGGTCCAGCACTTCGTGGCGGGGGGCCGGGTCGACGGGCACGGCGAGGCCTGGAACAACTTCGTGTTCTTCAACGACCCGGACGGGAACGGCTGGGCGGTCCAGGAGGCGCCGCGCGCCGCGTAGGGCGGACCGGCCCCCGGCCTTGGGTAGGCTCCGAGGATGGCTGAACACGAGGGAAGCGTGCGGGTGGACAGCTGGATCTGGTCGGTCCGGCTGGTCAAGACGCGGGCGCTGGCGGCGGCCGCCTGCCGCGCCGGGCACGTCAAGGTGAACGGCGAGCGGGCCAAGCCCGCGCAGGCACTGAAGCCCGGAGACGAGGTGCGGGTCCGCGAGGAGGGGTACGAGCGGGTCGTGGTCGTGCGGCAGCTGATCCGCAAGCGGGTCGGCGCCGCGGCCGCGGCGGAGTGCCTGGTCGACAATAGCCCGCCGCGGCCGCCGCGCGAGTTCGTCGCGGCGGCCGGGACCCGGGACCGCGGGACCGGGCGGCCGACCAAGCGGGAGCGCCGCGAGCTGGACCAGCTGCGCGGGCACTGAGCGGGCACCGAGCGGCCCCGGACGCCGGGGCCGCGGGTGCGGAGAGCCGCGGAGCCGTTACGCGGCCGCGGTGGCGAGCACCTTGGCGAGGAAGCCGTCGAGGTTGGCCACCGTACGGTCGATCTGCAGCTCCAGCGGCAGCGACTCGTCGGGCCGGGTGACCAGGGTGGACTTCTTCAGCCCGCGCACGTAGAGCGAGCAGGCGAGGTCGGCGCAGATGTAGGTGCCGACCGTGTTGCCCTCGCGCCCGGCCGCCCCGGCCCGGCGGGCGGCGAGCAGCGCCACCCCCGACCCGGCGTGCGAGGTGATGCACAGCGAGCACACGTTGGTCTTGGTCAGGCTGCGCCGGATCACCGGCGAGCGCAGCGTCACGCCGACCAGCTCGCCCCCGTACGGCGCCACCAGGTACGCCCGGTCGGGCGCGCCCTGGTCCCGCCAGCCGAGGAAGTCCAGGTTCTCCCAGGGCAGTTCGGCCAGGCCCCGGGGCAGGTTGAGCCGACGGGCCTCGCCCTTGGAGCAGTTGACGAAGGACGCGCGGATCTCGTTCTCACCCAGGGATTCCATGCCGCGGAAGCTAACACCCGCCGACCGGCCGTGTCGCGCCGATTTTCACCCGGTCCGCACCGGGTGGGCGGCCTGGACGGCGAGCCGGCGCGGGGCGTCCTCGCCGATCCGGGTGAGCAGGTCGTCCAGGGCGAGGAAGACCTCCCAGCGCTCCCGTCCGCCGGCGGCGAGGCGCTCGACCACCAGGTCCTCCAGGTCCCGGACCCGCGTGTCCTTCCAGGCCTTGTCGGCCAGGCTGACCAGCAGTGACTCGACGGTGACACCGGGGCCGTCCCAGCTCGCGTGGGTGCGGGCGAAGCGGGCGAGGTGCTCGGGGACGCCGTGGGCGAGCAGCAGGGCGTGTCCGGCGGGCTCGTGCCGGGAGCCGGGGGCGGAGAGCTCCTCGGGGTGGATGGTCTTGCCGATGTCGTGGGTGGCGGCGCCGTAGAGGACAGCCTCGCGATCGAAGACCAGGCCCTCGCGGGCGCAGAACCCGGTGATCTCCTCGGCCACTTCGTGCACCAGGGCGAGGTGGGCGACCAGGCGGGGCGGGGCGTCGAGGGCGCGCAGCAGTTCGGCGGCGTCCGGGGGCAGCGGCGGCAGGGCGGTGGCGGTCACGCCGCAGGGTAGCCGGGACGGTGAGGGACTGTCAGTGGGGGTCCGTAGGCTTCGACGGTCCGGTCCCGGCGTAGGAGGGGGGCGCCGGGACCGGACCTGAGCGGACGACCGAGAACTACCGGAGGCCGGCTGAGGTCACTTCTTGAAGGCGACGCCGGCGTACGCCGACACGTCCTGCCAGCCCTCGGGGAGTTCGGTGGTGGGGACGTGGCCCGCGGTGGGGCGCCAGAGCGGGAGCTGGACGAGCCCGGGGCCGGCGAACTCGAAGTCGCCGAAGAAGGGCTCGACGCCGGCGCGGGGGCGCAGCACGAGCGGGGCGCTGGCGCTGCGGTAGACGCGGGTGCCCGCGGAGGCGCTCTCGCGGGAGGCGAAGTCCGGGCTGCCGTGGGAGAGGATCAGCGCGCTGCCGGGGGCGAGCGCGTCGCGCAGGGTCTGGACGATCTGCTGGGCGCCGTCCTCGTCCCGGATGAAGTGCAGCACGGCGACGAGCATCAGCGCGACCGGCTGGGAGAGGTCGATGGCGCCGGCCAGCGCGGGGTGGCCGAGGATCGCGGCCGGGTCCCGCAGGTCGGCCTCGATCACCGAGGTGTGCCCGGCGAGGTGGCTCGCCAGCAGGGCGCGGGCGTGGGTGGCGACGATCGGGTCGTTGTCCACGTACACCACCCGGGCGTCCGGGGCGACCCGCTGGGCGACCTCGCTGGTGGAGCCGACGGCCGGGATGCCGGTGCCGATGTCGACGAACTGGCGCACGCCCCGGCCCGCCACGAACTCCACGGCGCGGCCGAGGAACTGCCGGTTGGTGCGGGCCAGCAGCGGCAGCGCGGGGTAGGCGGCTATCGCGGCCTGGGCGGCCTTGCGGTCGGCCTCGAAGTTGTCCTTGCCGCCGAGGTAGTAGTCGTACATCCGGGCGGTGTGCGGGACGCCGGTGTCCAGCTCGCTCGGCGGCTGCCAGTCGTCGCTTCTGGCCCAGTCCCACTCGGTGTCCGTGCCCCGGCCGGTCGCCGCGCCGTCCTCGTACATCCTGTCCGCCCCCAATGCGCAATACCGGAAGAGTTTGGCCACCGCCTGTCAACACGCGGTGCGCGGCGATCGTATCCAAGGACACGGCGCGGAAACAGCGGGAGTTCAGGTTTACGCAACTGCCGGCGACAGAGTGTGTGCACGTCAAGGCCGGTCCGGCCGACCGGACGGACCGGATCGCCCGCCGGAGCCGTCCTCTCTATGCTGGCTGCCGATGACTGCCGACCGCCGCACCGTACTGCGCTCCACCGCCCGCCTCGCCGCCCTCGCCGCCGCGGGTGGCCTGCTCACAGCCTGCGGCACCGGGAACCTCCGCCGGGCCGACCCGGGGGCGCTGGCCGCGCACCCCGGCACCGTGGACCCGCAGCACACCACCGACCCGGCCTGGAGCGGCGGCGAGGGCCCGGCCTCCGCCACGGCCGCCGCTTCTGCGGAAGCCCGGCCCGACGGCGAGCCGACCGCCGCCGCCGAGCCGTCCACCCCGCCGGCCCCGCCGGTGCTGCCGCCGCTCGCGCCGGGCACCCCGGTCGAGGTCGCGTACGGGCCTCGCACCGGCAGGAACGTGGCGCTCACCTTCCACGGCAGCGGCGACCCGAAGCTGGCCACCGCGCTGCTGGAGGTCGCCGAGCAGCGCGGCGCCAGGCTGACCGTGATGGTCGTCGGCAGCTGGCTCGACCAGCAGCCGCAGATGGCCCGGCGGATCCTGGACGGCGGCCACGAGCTGGGCAACCACACCCAGAACCACCTCAACATCTCGGCCATGACACCGGAGCAGGCCCGTGCCGAGATCGCCCAGTGCGCGGAGCGCCTGCAGAAGCTCACCGGCTCGATCGGCCGCTGGTTCCGCCCCTCCGCCGCGCAGTACGCCACCCCGATGGTGCGCGAGCAGGCCAAGGCGGTCGGGTACGAGCACGTGCTGTCCTTCGACGTGGACCCGCGCGACTACAACGACCCCTCGGCCGCCGAGCTGCAGCGCCGGGTGCTGAACTCGGCGCGCGGCGGCTCGGTGGTGGCACTGCACATGGGGCACCAGTGCACGGTGGACGCGCTGCCCGCGATCCTGGACGGCCTGGCCAAGGCGGGGCTCAAGCCGGTGACCGCCAGCCAGCTCTGCGCCTGACCCCCGGCCCCGGCCCGGGCACCCGAACGCTCCGGCCCGGACACCCGGTCAGACCATCGGGTCGTCGTCCTTGTACGGGCGCAGCCGCAGCGTGCGGGCGTCCGCGGCGCGGATCGCGTCGGCCCGGTTGACCAGCTCCTCCAGGTTGTCCCGGCCGGCGTGGATGAACCGGCCGTGCAGCCCGTCGAAGCGGCCGCGGGCGGCGTCCACGATGACGGCCACCACGTACGGGATGGAGCCCCAGGCCGTGGTGTCCCGGAACATCGGCATCCCGGCGGTCATGTCGGTGGCCACCGCGCCCGGGCTGATGTCGAGGACCACGATGCCGTTGCGGGCGAGCGAGTCCGCCATGTTGTCGGAGAGCTGGAGCAGCGCGCCCTTGGAGGTGGCGTACGCGGTGTAGTTGCCGTCCGGGCGCAGCGCGAAGCCCGAGTTGAGGTTGATCACCCGGCCGCGCCGGCGGGCGACCATGCCGGGCAGCACGCAGCGCAGCAGATTGTAGGGGCCGCGCAGGTTGGTCTCGATCACCTGCCACCACTGGTTGGCGTCGGTCTCCCAGAGCGGCACCTCGGCGCGGTCGACCAGGCCGGCGTTGTTGATCAGCAGGTTGGTCGGCCCGAGGTCGCGCTCGATCACCCGGACCGCCTCGCGCACCGAGCCCGGACGGGTGACGTCGGCGGTCACGGCGACGCCCCGGGAGCCGCGCTTGACGCACTCCTTGAGTGTGTCGGTCAGGGTCTCGTGGGTGCGGCCGACCAGGCCGACGGACATCCCCTCGGCGGCCAGGCCGATGGCGAGCTCCCGGCCGATGCCCCGGCCGGCGCCGGTGATCAGGGCGACCTGTCCTGCGAGTGATCCCGTCGACACGCTGTGCTCCCTTCGCGCCCCCGGCCCTGTCCGCTTCGGCCCCGGCCCCCGTCTGCGGCATTCTGTCGGCCGAGCGGCGGAGCCGGCCCCGGGCACACGGGACCGGGGGCCCTGCCTCACCCGTTCGGGGGATTCCCGGCGGTGGCACCCTGCCGGGGAGGGGGTGACCTACTGGTCGGTACGGAGTAGTAACGTCGTCGGGGCGGTGACCGGTGCACCCATTCCGGTACACCGGCCCGTCGTCCAGCAGCTCGCTGGGCCACCCGTAGCTGGGCGACCCCCAGCACCGTCGAAGGGCAACTGAGTGAGTGACATCGCGCGCGTCGGAGTGATCGGCTGCGGCCTGATGGGGTCGGGCATCGCCGAGGTCTTCGCCCGGGCCGGGCTGGACGTCCTGGTGTCGGAGGCCAGCGGTGAGGCGCTGGAGTTCGGCCGCACCCGGCTGACCAACTCCCTGGAGACGGCGGTCAAGCGGGGCAAGCTGACGCCCGAGCAGCGGGACGAGGCGCTGGCCCGGCTGTCCTTCACCGTCGACCTGTCCGACTTCGCCGACCGCGACCTGGTGGTCGAGGCCGTCGCCGAGCGCGAGGACATCAAGGTCGGGATCTTCGAGACCCTGGACCGGGTGATCGAGCGCCGCGACGCGATCCTCGCCTCCAACACCTCCTCGATCCCGATCGTGAAGCTGGCCGCCGCCACCACCCGCCCGGAGCAGGTGATCGGCCTGCACTTCTTCAACCCGGCGCCGGTGCAGAAGCTGGTCGAGGTCATCCCCACGCTGACCACCTCGGCGACCACCACCGAGCGGGTGGAGGCCTTCGCCTCCCAGGTGCTCGGCAAGGAGCCGATCCGCGCCCGCGACCGGGCCGGCTTCGTGGTCAACGCGCTGCTGGTGCCGTACCTGCTGTCCGCGGTGCGGATGTTCGAGTCGGGCGTGGCCACCGCCTCCGACATCGACAAGGGCATGGAGGCCGGCTGCGCCCACCCGATGGGCCCGCTGCGGCTGTGCGACCTGATCGGCCTGGACACCATCGTCTCGATCGCCGAGTCGATGTACGACGAGTACAAGGAGCCGCTGTACGCCGCTCCCCCGCTGCTCTCCCGGATGGTGGACGCGGGCCTGCTGGGCCGCAAGTCCGGCCGGGGCTTCTACGACTACACCGCGAGCGCCTGACACTCCGGCGCTTCCGGACAGCGGGGCCCGGCGGCCGTGAACCGGCGGCCGGGCCCCGCTGTCCGGTGCGGCGTCAGCTGTTGATGGTGTAACTGTCGCCGTAGACCTTCCACTTCAGCGGCGGGTTGAGGTCGAAGTTCTTGGCGTTGAGGAAGACCAGCTGCTCGGTGTCCACCCGGCTGGTGTCGGAGTGCGCCTCCTCCTTCTTCATGACCACCTTGCGGGCGTCCAGGAAGGCCTTGAGGTAGGTGGCCTCGTCGCCGCCCTGGGCGGGGGTCTTGGCCTTCTTCATCGCGGCGGCGCGGATGCCGCCGAAGCTGTCCGAGCTGTTGCCCGGGCCGTGCATGACGATGGCGTCGTAGTAGGCGAACTGGCCGAGCGCGCGCAGGCCGTCGCTCTTGGCCTGATTGACGGCGGGGTTGAAGTACACCCGGTCGCGCTCGTCGTTCTGGGCCTGCTGGAAGACGGTGTCCTTGGCGGCGGCGGCCCAGTCCTTCTCGAACGCGGAGCCGAGGCCGGCGTGCGAGTCGGTGCCGTTGACCTTCTTCAGGGCCGGCAGGTACTTGGCCAGGACGTTGCCGGGCTTGAGGTCGGTGTAGTGCTGGACCAGCTCCAGCATGTCACCGGTGCCGGAGCAGAAGCCGATGATGCCGGCGGTGTAGCCGCGGCCGTCCTTGATGTCCTCGATGTACTTGTACTGGGCCTTCCAGTCCAGCGACGAGTTCTCCGCGCTGGACACCAGCTGCATGGCGATGTCCTTCTTGTGCGGGTCGTCCAGCCCGACCCCCGCGAGCCGGACGGCGGCGGCCGGCGACGGGGCGGCCTGGGCCGCCGAGGTGGCCGCGACGGTGAGCGGCGCGGCCACCAGGGCGGCGGCGAGGGCGATGCGGAGGGCACGACGGGGCTGAGGGCGCATGGGACGCTCCGATTCCTCGTGGGTTAGGAAACTTTCCTAACGAGAAGAAAACCCCTCGGGCCGCACTCCCGCAAGCGTTTTGACGGAACTTCTTCAAGAAACCTCGGAACCGCGGATCGCAGCCGTCGACCGGGCGAACACCACCGACATCCCGTCCTCGGCCACCACGGTCAGCAGCACGGCCATGAAGTCGTGCCGGCGAGCGGGTCGAGGGACGCCAACCGCCCGTCCGGCAGCAGGAGTTCGGGCCGCTCGGCGAGGGCCGGGGCGAGCAGGACCCGGGCCTGCCGGCCGCCGGAGAGCCGGCCGTACCTGCGGTCCAGCGGGATGCCGAGGCCGTCCAGGTCCAGGTGGGTACGGACCCGGGCCTCGTCCCAGCGGCGGTTGAGGTGTCGGCCCATCGCCGGCAGGTCGCGCACCGGCAGGCCGGGGTAGAGCCCGGCGTTCCGGGCGACGAAGCCGACCCGGTCCAACGCGCGCGGGGAGCCGGGCAGTTGGTCACCGAGGACGGTCAGCGCGCCCTGCTCGGCAGGGCCAGTCCGGCGGCCAGGCCGAGCAGCGTGGTCTTGCCGGCGCCGTTCGGGCCGACCAGGGCCACCACGTGCCCGGAAACGACGGACGTGCCGTCAACTCCGCGGAGGAGGCGGGAAAGGGAAGGGGCCCCGCCCCGGACTCGTGGTCCGGGGCGGGGCCCTCCTCGGGCGCTGCCGCGCCGGCTGCCGCGTCAGGCGCCGCGCAGCACCGCGCCGGTGCGGGCGACGGCCTCGGCGACGGCCGCCTCACGGGCGGCGGTGGCCTCGTCGGCGGTCAGGGTGCGGTCGACCGCGCGGAAGCGCAGCGCGTACGCCAGCGACTTCTTGCCCTCGCCGACCTGCTCACCGGTGAACACGTCGAACAGCCGGATGGCCTCCAGCAGTTCACCCGCGCCGGCACGCAGCGCGGCCTCGACCTCGGCCGCCGGAACGGCGGTGTCGACGATCAGCGCGACGTCCTGGGTCGCCACCGGGAAGCCGGAGACGGTCGGGCCGCCGACCCGCTCGGCGCCGTCGGCGGTGAGCAGGTCGATGTCGATCTCCATCGCGGCGGTGCGGGCCGGCAGCCCGAGCGCCTTGACGACCCGCGGGTGCAGCTCACCGGCGTGGCCGACCACCCGGTCGGTGCCCGCCACCAGCAGCTCGGCGCAGCGGCCCGGGTGCCACGGCGCCAGCTGGCCCTGGCGGACGGTCAGCTCGATGCCGGCCGCCCGGGCCACCGTGCGGGCCGCCTCGACGGCGTCCGCCCAGGAGGCCTGGGCGCCCTTGCCCCACCAGCCCGAGGGCAGCCGCTCGCCCGCGAGGGCGACGGCGATGCGGCGCGGCTGCTCCGGCAGCGCGGCGTCCAGCGCGGCCAGCTCCTCGTCGCTGGGCCGGTGGTCGACCGCCGGGCGCGGGGCCACGCTCAGCTCGTCCTTGGGCAGGAAGACGGTGCCGGTCTCGAAGATCGCCAGGTCGGTGTTGCCCCGGCCGACGTTGCGGCGCAGCGCGCCGAGCAGGCCCGGCAGCAGCGTGGTGCGCAGCGCCGGCTCCTCGTCGTTCAGCGGGTTGACCAGCTTCACCGTGCGGCGGCGCCGGTCGTCCGCCTCCAGGCCGAGCGCCTCGAAGGCGGTCTCGCCGAGGAACGGGTAGTTGTTGACCTCGACGTAGCCGGCCCCGGCCAGCGCGACGCCGATCCGGCGGTTCACCCGCTGGGCCTCGGTCAGGCCCTTGCCCGGGGGGACGTTGGGCATCCGGGCGGGGACGTTGTCGTAGCCCTCCAGCCGGATGACCTCCTCGGCGAGGTCGTACGGGTCGGTGAGGTCGGGGCGCCAGGTCGGCGGGGTGACCTCCAGGATGTCGGCGCCGGAGACCGAGCAGCCGATCTCCTGCAGGCGCCGGGTGACGGTCTCGCGGCCGTACCCGGTGCCGGCCACCCGGTCGGGCAGGTCGGCGGCGATGGTGATGGTGCGCACCGGGTGCGGGGCGGCGATGTCGGTGACCCCGGCCTCGGCGGTACCGCCAGCGATCAGGACCAGCAGGTCGACGGCGCGCTGCGCGGCGGCGCGGGCGGCCTCCGGGTCGACGCCGCGCTCGAAGCGCTTGGACGCCTCGGAGGGCAGCTTGTGCCGCTTGGCGCTGCGGGCGATGGCGACCGCGTCGAAGTGCGCCGCCTCGATGATCACCTCGGTGGTGCCCGGGCCTGCGGCCGGGTCGAGGATCTCGGTGGAGGCGCCGCCCATCACACCGGCCAGGCCGATCGGGCCGCTGTTGTCGCAGATCAGCAGGTCCTCGGCAGAGAGCTTGCGCTCGACCCCGTCGAGGGTGGTGAGCACCTCGCCCTGCTCCGCCCGGCGGACGACGATCGGGCCGTCCACGCGCTGCTTGTCGTAGGCGTGCAGCGGCTGGCCGACCTCCAGCATCACGTAGTTGGTGATGTCGACGGTCAGCGAGATCGGGCGGATGCCCGACTTCTGCAGCCGGCGCTGGAGCCAGATCGGGGACTTGGCGTTCGGGTCGAGGCCGACGACCGTACGGGCCACGAAGCGGTCGCAGCCGGCCTGGTCGTTGACCTTCACCAGGTAGCCGAAGGAGTTCGCCGGCGGCACGTCGAGCAGCGCCGGGTCGGCCAGCGGCAGCCCGTACGCGGCGGCGGCCTCACGGGCCACGCCGCGCATGGACAGGCAGTAGCCGCGGTCCGGGGTGACGGCGATGTCGAGCACCTCGTCGACGAGCTGGAGCAGCTCGACGGCGTCGGTGCCGGCCTCGTACTCCGGCGGGAGCACGATGATGCCGTTGTGGTCGTCGCCCATGCCCAGCTCGCGGGCGGAGCAGATCATGCCGGCCGAGGTGTGGCCGTAGGTCTTGCGGGCGGCGATCGGGAACGGGCCGGGCAGCACGGCGCCCGGGAGCACGACGACGACCTTGTCGCCGACGGCGAAGTTCGTCGCACCGCAGACGATCTCCTGCGGCTCGCCGGTGCCGTTGACGTCGCCGACGTTCACGAAGCAGTGCCGGATCGGCTTCTTGAAGCCGGACAGCTCCTCGATGGAGAGCACCTCGCCGACCACCAGCGGGCCCTTGAGGTCCGCGCCGAGCTGCTCGACGGTCTCGACCTCCAGGCCGGCCCGGACCAGGCGCTCCGCGACGTCACGACCGGTCTCGCCGGCCGGCAGGTCGACGTACTCGCGCAGCCAGGAAAGCGGGACGCGCATCAGATCTCCATCCCGAACGGGAGGGTGAAGCGGACGTCACCCTCGACCATGTCGCGCATGTCGGCGACGTTGTGACGATTCATCAGGATCCGCTCCAGGCCCAGGCCGAAGGCGAAGCCGCTGTAGCGGTTGGGGTCGACACCGCAGGCGACCAGCACCCGCGGGTTGACCACGCCGCAGCCACCGAGCTCGATCCAGCCCTCGGAGGAGCAGGTCCGGCACGGCCGGTCCGGGTTGCCGACGCTCTCGCCGCGGCACACGAAGCACTGGAGGTCGATCTCCGCGCTCGGCTCGGTGAACGGGAAGTACGAGGGGCGCCAGCGCAGCTCCAGGCCGCCGCCGATCAGCTTCTCGACCAGCACCTCGATGGTGCCCTTGAGGTCGGCGAAGGTGATGCCCTCGTCCACCGCGAGGCCCTCGACCTGGCGGAAGACCGGGGTGTGGGTGGCGTCCAGCTCGTCGGTCCGGTAGACCCGGCCCGGGCAGACCACGTAGATGGGGGGCTCGCGGTCGAGCATGGTGCGGGCCTGGACCGGGGAGGTCTGGGTGCGCAGCACCACGCCGGAGTCGGCGGAGCCGTCCGGGGCCTGGACGAAGAAGGTGTCCTGCATCGAGCGGGCCGGGTGGTCCGGGCCCAGGTTGAGGGCGTCGAAGTTGAGCCACTCGGCCTCGACCTCGGGGCCCTCGGCGACCTGGTAGCCCATCGCGACGAAGGTGTCCTCGATGCGCTCGGCCATGGTGGTCAGCGGGTGCCGGGCGCCGCGCGGGGCGCGGTCGTACGGCAGCGTGACGTCCACCGCCTCCTCGACCAGCACGCGGGCGTCCCGCTCGGCCTCCAGCTCGGCCTGCCGCTTGGCGAGGGCCTGGTTGACGGCCCCGCGGGCCTGGCCGATCAGCTTTCCGGCGGCCGCCTTGGCGTGCGGGGGCAGGGCGCCGATCTCGCGGTTCGCGAGCGAGAGCGCGGAGCGGTCGCCGGTGTGGGCGACCTTGGCCTGCTTCAGCTCGTCCAGGGAGCCGGCGGCGGCGAACGCGGCGATCGCCTCGTCCCGCGCCTGCTCCACCACCTCGGGCTTGAGGGCCTCGACCTCGACCGGGTCGTACGACTTGTTGGGTGCCGACATCTCTATCTTTCCCGTGCTCCTGCTCGTCCGTGCTCAAGGTCTTGGGGTCAACGCCAAAGGTCGAGTGTAGTCGCAGCGTGTAGCGCCGCTCGGCGCCGCTTCCCCGCAGCCCGCCCCCGTGGAGCCCTAGAGCATGAAGTCCGGGACCCCGGCGGGCAGGATGAATCGGAACCGGGCGCCGGCGCCCGGGGCTCGGTCGACGCGGATCGAGCCGCCGTGGGCTTCCACGATGCCCTTGACGATGTAGAGGCCCAGGCCGGTGCCGCCGCGCTTGGAGCCGCGCCAGAAGCGGGTGAAGACGCGGGGCACCGACTCCTCGGGGATCCCGCCGCCTTCGTCGCTCACGGTGACCGCTGTGCCCTCCACGATGCGGGGTGGAGTGCCGTCGCGCTCCCAGAGGGGCGCCTCGACGACCTCCTTGGCCGGTGCCACCTCGATGGTGACAGTTCCGTCACCGTGCCGCACCGCGTTTTCCAGCAGGTTGGCGAGCACCTGGTCGACCTTGTCCGGGTCGGCCCACAGGACGGTCAGCGGCTCGCTGATCCGGATGTCGAAGCGGTCCTCGGGGATGCCGGTGGCGACCTTGCGCTCGACGTGCCGGCGCACCGCCGCGGCCAGGTCGACCACCTGCTTGCGCAGCTCCAGCCGGCCGGAGTCGATCCGGGAGATGTCCAGCAGTTCGGCGATCAGCCGGGTGACCCGGTCGGCGTCGGCGTCGACGGTCTCCAGCATCAGCCGCTTCTGCCCGTCGGTGAACCGCTCCCACTTGGCCAGCAGCGTCGCCGTGAAGCCCTTGACGCTGGTCAGCGGGGAGCGCAGCTCGTGCGCCACGGTGGCGATCAGCTCGGCGTGGCTGCGCTCGGTGCGGCGCCTGGCCTCGGTGCCGCGCAGGGCGATCACCAGGCGCTCCAGCGGCCCGCCCGGCGCGCTGCGCACGTACCGGGCGGAGACCAGCACCTCGCGCCCCCCGGGCAGCAGCAGGTTGCGCTCCGGCTGGCGGGTGCGGATGGCCAGGCCGCCGTACGGGTCGGTCAGCTGCCACCAGCGGCGGCCGTCCAGGTCCTCCAGCGGGAGGACGTCCTCCAGCTCACTGCCGAGCGCGGCCTGCGGGAGCACGCCGGTGAGCCGGGCCGCGACCCGGTTGAAGCAGACCACCCGGCCCAGCGCGTCGGCGACCACCAGGCCGTCCGGCAGGTCGTCCGGGTCGAGCTCGGGCCCGCTGCCGACCATGGGTTGCCTCCCCGATTACCCACCGTGCCGTTCCCCCCACAGAGGCAGACCCTAGCGCCTCCCGAGCCCGTGCAGTAGGGCTTGCAAGGGGGTGATCCGGACGCGCCCCCGGGGTGCGTCAGGCGTTCGAACGGCAGCCGCCGGGCGAACGCTGGGCGCGGGCCGAGGCGTACAGGCAGACGGCCGCCGCGGTGGCCAGGTTGAGGCTCTCGGCGTGGCCGTGGATCGGGACGCGCACGACCTCGTCGGTGAGCGCGCGGGTCTCCTCCGGAAGCCCCCACGCCTCGTTGCCGAACACCCATGCGCCGGGCGCGCCCAGGGTGCCCTCGTCCAGCTCCCGGTCCAGGTCGCGCTCCCCGGCGCCGTCCGCGGCGAGCACCCGGACGCCGGCCTCGCGCAGCCTGCCGACGGCTTCCTCGACCGGCACGCCGACCGCCACCGGCAGGTGGAACAGGCTGCCCACGGAGGCCCGGACGGCCTTCGGGTTGTAGAGGTCCACCGAGGCGTCGGTGAGCACCACGGCGTCCGCGCCGGCCGCGTCGGCGGTGCGCAGCACGGTGCCGGCGTTCCCGGGGTCGCGCACGTGGGCGAGGATCGCGACCAGCTGGGGGCGGCCCTGGAGCACCTCGTCGAACGGGGTGTCGATGAAGCGGCAGAGCGCCACGATGCCCTGCGGGGTCACCGTGTCGCAGATCCCGGCGATCACCTCGTCGGTGGCGGTCAGCACCGGCAGCCCCTCGGCCAGGGCGGCCTCGACGATGCCGGCGTGCCGCTCGGCGGCCTCCACGGTCGTGTAGACCTCGACCACGGCGTGCTCACCGGTGCCCGGCAGCCTGCCGAAGGCGATGGCCTCCCGGACGGCCTGCGGGCCCTCGGCCAGGAAGCGGCGCTCCTTGGTGCGCTGGTTGCGCTTGGCCAGCCGGCGGGCGGCCACGACGCGCGGCGAGCGCAGGGAGGTCAGCAGGGGGGTGTCGGTGCTGGGCATGGTCTCGTTCTCCGGAGGCGCTGAAGGAGGGGGCAAAGCAGGACCGGACCCGCAGGCGAACCTGCGGGTCCGGTCAGAGCTCAACCGATCTCGGAAGATCAGGCGGCGTCGGCGGCGGCCTTCGGGGCGTTCACGTCGGCCGGCAGCGCCTTCTGGGCGACCTCGACCAGGGAGGCGAACGCACCCGGGTCGTTGACGGCCAGGTCGGCCAGCATCTTGCGGTCGATCTCGACGCTGGCGGCCTTCAGGCCCTGCACGAAGCGGTTGTAGGTGATGCCGTTGGCACGGGCCGCAGCGTTGATGCGCTGGATCCACAGCTGACGGAAGTCGCCCTTGCGCTTCTTGCGGTCGTTGAAGTTGTAGACCAGCGAGTGGGTGACCTGCTCCTTGGCCTTGCGGTACAGGCGCGAACGCTGGCCACGGTAGCCGCTGGCGCGCTCCAGGATGACCCGGCGCTTCTTGTGGGCGTTGACTGCCCGCTTGACGCGTGCCACTTGATTACTCCTTGGGTTGGACCACGGACTACTTCACGCGGTCCGTCATTCGAATGGGTCGGGAAGGATCAGCTGCCCCGCTCGCGGCTCGCGCCGGGCGGGAGGGCGATCACTTGCCGAGAAGCTTCTTGATCTTCTTGGCGTCAGCGGGGGCCATCTCGACGGTCCCGGCCAGCTTGCGGGTCAGCGTCGAGGGCTTGTGCTCCAGGAGGTGGCGGCGGCCGGCGCGCTCGCGCAGCACCTTGCCAGAGCCACTGATCTTGAAGCGCTTGCTGGCGCCACTGTGCGTCTTCTGCTTCGGCATTTCGCCGTATCTCCTCGTCGGTCCCGTTCACGCCCGCGCGGCGGTCGCCACGCGGGCGTGAACTGGATGGATCTGCGGTGACCGGGCGGGACGCCCCGTCACCCTGTGGGCCGGTCTCCCGGGCCCTCCTGGCCGGTGAAGGCTCAGGCGCCCTGGGAGGCGGCCGGCTCCTCGACCGGAGCGTCGGCCTCGACGGCCGGCGCCTCGGCCGGGGCGTCCTGCGCCTCGGTCACGGCATCCTCGGTCACGGCGTCCTCGACCTCGGCCTCCGCAGGGGCGTCGGAGCCGGCGGTGCGGCCCTGACGCTCGGCCTTGCGGGCGTCCGCGAGGGCGCGGGCCTCGGCCATCGCCTCGGTCTTCTTCTTGTGCGGGCCAAGGACCATGATCATGTTACGGCCGTCCTGCTTGGGCGAGGACTCGACGAAGCCCAGGTCCTGGACGTCGTCGGCGAGCCGCTGAAGCAGACGGAAGCCCAGCTCGGGGCGGGACTGCTCACGACCGCGGAACATGATCGTGATCTTGACCTTGTCGCCCTGCTTGAGGAACCGGACGACGTGACCCTTCTTGGTGTCATAGTCGTGCGGGTCGATCTTCGGCCGGAGCTTCATCTCCTTGATGACCGTGTGCGCCTGGTTCTTGCGCGCCTCACGGGCCTTCATGGCCGACTCGTACTTGAACTTGCCGTAGTCCATGAGCTTGCACACCGGCGGCCGGGCGGTCGCCGCGACCTCGACCAGGTCGAGGTCGTACTCCTGCGCGAGCTCCAGCGCCTTGGCAAGCGGCACGATGCCGACCTGCTCGCCGCTGGGACCGACGAGTCGCACCTCGGGGACGCGAATCCGGTCGTTGATGCGGGGCTCGGTGCTGATGGGGCCTCCTCGGTTGCACCTTCTGCGATGCGGCCGTCGGACGGCGGTCGCACGTAGTGGACTCGACCACTGGGCGGGGCTTCATTCGTGCTGCGCTGTCCGGTACGTACACCGCCACACGAAAAAAGCCCCGCTCGGTACAAGCGGGGCTCCACACAACCGGGGGCTGCGCCCGGTGAGGGGCGCTGCGGCGACTCGGCACCAGGGGCGCCCGTCGTGGACCGGGACCCGTCGACCCGAAGGCCGATCAGGTGGGAGACTTTCGCGGTTGCCCTCTCGGGCCTCCTCAGTGGAGCCTCCACTTGCTGGCCGAGTGCCCATACGGGATCCCGGCCGGTCAGTCTCGAAGCTTACAGCGTCGGGAGGTCGAACGCTATTCCGCCCCGGCGCACTGCCCCGTCCGCGTCCCCCGGGGCCCTTGTACGCTCCACGTGTACCCACACGGCACGAAGGAACGAGCCCCCCTTGAGCAGCGAGCCCACCCAGACCCCCGGCGCGGACGACGCGATCGGCTTCGACGACCTCACCCGCGACATCGCCGAGGTCCCGGCCGTCGAGGTGATCACCACCGTCGCGGTGCACCTGATGAGCGCCGCCGCCGTCAAGTGCGGTCTCGCCGAGGGCGGCGAGAAGGACAAGGACCTGGACGAGGCCCGCAAGCTGATCACCGCGCTCGCCGGGCTCGTCACCGCCGGCGCCCCGGAGATCAGCAACTTCCACGCCGCGCCGCTGCGGGACGGGCTGCGCTCGCTGCAGCTCGCCTTCCGCGAGGCGTCCGTCGTCCCGGACGCCCCGGGCGCCGGACCGGGCGAGAAGTTCACCGGGCCGGTCTACTCCTGAGCCTCGGTTCCTCCTCGCGCGAGGAGGAACGGAGAAGGCCACCGACTCCCGCGAGCCGGTGGCCTTCTCCGTTCCCTACCTCCTGTGGAGCGGCTCCCCCGGCAGCTCCGCGCTCGCCGGCAGCACCGCGAGGTCCAGCCCCCGGTCCAGCCGCACCCGCAGCACCGGGTCGGCGGCCACCGCCTGCCCGACCCGCTGCGCGGCCGCCTGCAGCCCGGCCTGGTCCAGCGCCGGGTCGAACACCACCGCGAGCACCCCGTCCGAGCCCTCCGAGGCCGCCAGCAGCCCGCTGACCACCTGCGGCTCGGCCGCCAGCAGCGCACGGACCGCCTCGCGCACCTCCGGGTCGCGGACCGGCGGCAGGAACGGGCGGTTCTCCGCGAGCGCCCGCAGCCGGGCGCCGCTCAGCTGGAACGCCACCGGCCCGGCCGGGTCGATCAGCAGGGTGTCGGCACGCTCCGAGTAGGCGACCATCGCGGCCTGCGGGGCCGCCGTCGGCGCCGGGCGGGCGTCGGCGCGCCAGCGGGTGAGCGCCTCGAGCGACGTGAAGGCCGGCAGCGCGCGGCGCCCGTCCGGGGCCTCCAGCACCGGGACGGCCATGTCGCTGGTCTTCTCGTGCCGGTGCCCGTCCGGGCTCACCTCGACCTCGCCGAGGATCGCGACGATCGGGACCATCAGCCGGGTGGGGGGCAGTGCCGCCAGCACCTCCGGCTCGGCCGCGCGGTCCTGGGACCAGCGGGCGAGGGCCTCGGCGAGCGCCGGGTCGGCGGTGCCGTCGTCGTCGGAGAAGCCGGGGTTCGGGATGCTCTTGCCGACGAACGCCGGGTTGGAGAAGTCTTTGCGGTCCACCCGCCCGACCCTATGCCACCGCGCGCGGACGGCCCCATTTCCCTGCACGCGGCCCCTACCCACCGGTAGCGCGCTGTGGCACCCTGCGCCCATGGTGATCCTCGACGCGCCCGCGACCGCACCCGCCCCGGTGTCCGACCGCCTCCGGTACGACCGCGCCACCGCCCACCTGGACGGTCCGGTGGCCGTCGTGGACCTCGCCGCGTTCGACGCGAACGCCGCCGACCTGGTCCGCCGGGCCGGCGGCAAGCCGATCCGGCTGGCCAGCAAGTCGATCCGCTGCCGGGCCCTGCTGGACCGGGCGCTGGCCGTGGACGGCTTCCTCGGCGTGATGAGCTTCACCCTGGACGAGTCGCTCTGGCTGGCCCGCACCGGCGTCCGCGACGTCCTGCTCGCCTACCCCAGCGCCGACCGGGCCGGCTTCGCCGAGCTGACCGCCGACCCGGAGGCCGCCCGCGAGATCACCGTCGTGCTGGACGACCCGGCCCAGCTGGACCTGATCGACGAGGCCCGCGGCGGCGACGCCGAGGTGCGGGTCTGCCTGGAGCTGGACACCTCCCTGCAGCTGCTCGGCGGCCGGGTCCGGGTCGGCGCCCGCCGCTCGCCGTTGCGCACCCCCGAGGACCTCGGCGCCTTCGCCGAGCTCGTCCAGCGCCGCCGGGGCTTCCGGGTGGTCGGCCTGATGGCGTACGAGGGGCACGTCGCCGGGGTGGGAGACCGGGTGCCCGGGCGGCCGGTGCGCTCCGGGCTGATCCGGTTGATGCAGGCCAAGGCCAGGACGGAGCTGGCCGAGCGGCGCGCGGCGGCGGTCCGGCGGCTGCGGCGGGTGGCCGACCTGGAGTTCGTCAACGGCGGCGGCACCGGCAGCGTGGAGTCCACCGTGGCCGAGCGCGCCGTCACCGAGGTGGCGGCCGGCTCCGGGCTGTACCAGCCGCAGCTCTTCGACAACTACCGCGCCTTCCGGGGCCGCCCGGCCGCGCTGTTCGGCCAGCCGGTGGTGCGCCGCCCCGGCCTCGGCGTGGTGACCGTCCTCGGCGGCGGCTACCCGGCCTCCGGCGCGGCCGGCCCGGACCGCTCCCCGGTGCCGTACCTGCCGGCCGGGCTTCGCTACGACCCGATGGAGGGCGCCGGGGAGGTGCAGACCCCGCTGCTCGGCTCGGCGGCGGACGACCTGCTGATCGGCGACCGGGTCTGGTTCCGGCACGCCAAGGCGGGCGAGCTGTGCGAACGCTTCGCCGAGCTGCACCTGGTCGAGGGCGACCGGATCGTACGGACCGTGCCGACGTACCGGGGCGAGGGAAAGACGTTCCTCTGACGCCTTGTCCGCCTTTGCCCTACCGTGGTGCCGACACTGCGGTACGACAAGGGAGCAGCATGGACGCCGAGCTCACCGACATTGCCACGAGGGGCGCGACCGCCCTGGCCGGCCTCATGGTCACCTCGGCCTGGGACCGGGTCAAACCGCGCGTTGCCGCGATGTTCGGCCGCAGGGCGGAGTCGATCTCCGAAGAACTGGACGAGACTCAGGCCGAGTTGGCCGCAGCTCCGGACAACGGCCGCGAGTCCGCCCTCCAGAGCGCCGAGGGCGAGTGGCAGCCGAAGCTGCGCCGACTGCTGGCCAACGACCCGGCCATGGCCGTCGAACTCCGTTCCATCCTCGACGAGTTCGCGCCCAAGGCGACCGAGCAGGCGCCCATCGTGTACCACAACGAGCTCAAGGACATGACGGTCCACGGCACCGTCCTCCAGGTCGGCCACGGCAAGGTCGTCCAGGCCGACACGATCAACGGCAACCTGAACCTCTGACCTTTCCGGAGCCTTAACGGGGCCCGATGGAACGGCTAACCACAGCCGTCCGTCGGGCCTTTTCGCTGCTCGGGGGCCTACAGTCCGTCAACAAGCGCAGCACGCGCGGCTATTGCCTTCTGGTCCAGACCAATCCTACGCTTCGGCCCAGGGGTCGCGCGCCGGGCCGGCGGCTCCCGAACGGGCAGGCGTGCCCGGTCCCCCACACACGCCCGGAACGACGGTCGAGGAGTCCCCACCCCATGTCCATCAAGCGAACCGCCCTGTCCGTCGGCGTGATCGGCGCCGCGGTCGTCGCGGTGGCCGGTGCCACCGCCGGTACCGCCAGCGCCCACGGCACGATGACCAACCCCGTGAGCCGCGTCGCCGCCTGCTACGCCGAGGGCCCCGAGCACCCGGTGTCCCAGGTCTGCAAGGACCTCGTCGCCGCCGGCGGCACCCAGCCGCTGTACGACTGGAACGAGGTCAACATCGCCAACGCCAACGGCAACTCCCAGGCGCTGATCCCGGACGGCAAGCTCTGCTCGGCTAACCGGGACAAGTACGCGGCGCTGGACTGGCCGCGCACCGACTGGCCGGCTACCGCGGTGAAGGCCGGTGCCTTCACCTTCCAGTTCCGCACCACCGCGCCGCACGTCGGCACCCAGACCGTCTACATCACCAAGCCGAGCTACGACCCCACCAAGCCGCTGAAGTGGTCGGACCTCGACTCGACCCCGGTCGCCCAGGTGCAGGTCGACCGCAACGCCGTCAACGGCTCCTACACCTACTCCGGCACCCTGCCGCAGCGCACCGGCCGTCAGGTCCTCTACACGGTGTGGCAGCGCAGCGACAGCCCGGAGGCCTTCTACTCCTGCTCCGACGTCGACTTCGGCGCCTCCACCACCGCCGTGTCGGCGCTCGCCGCCCAGGCTCCGGCCGCGCCCAGCGACGCCCAGATCGCGGCCGACGCCTCCAAGTCGACGGTCGCCCACCACGGCCACGGCGGGGACCCGGACTCCCCGGCCGGCCGGGTGATCCCGACCGCCTCCGCGGCCGTGGGCGGCACCTCGGCCACCGGTCCGCTGCTGCTCGCCGGCGCCGCCGCGATCGGCGTCGGCTGGGCCGGCATGGTGCTCCGGCGCCGTCGCGTCGAGGCTGTTCGACGCGAATCCTGACGCCGGGCACGGGACCGGGCCGGCCACTCCCCCGTCCGGCCCGGTCCCGTGACACCACCCCGCGCGACGACGAACGGCGGCCCACCCGGTTTCCCTCCGGGTGGGCCGCCGCCGTGTGGTGTGAGGAGCGCGGGGCTCAGGTGGTGGTGCCGCCGGCGCCGGGCCCGCCGGAGCCGGTCCCGGGCAGGCCGGGGATGGCCGGGAGCTTGCCCTTGTAGGTGGTGATGCCCTGGACGATGGTGTCCATCACCGCGACGTCCGGCGACTTGTCGGCGATGTCGAAGCCGAAGTGCACCGAGACCAGCGCCTTCCCGTCGGCGGACGGGAAGACCACGGTCTGCACGTAGCCGCTGTTGCCCTTGGCCGCGTCCGCCTTCCAGCGGACCAGGTAGCCGTCCTGGCCGTTGACCTTCACGGCCTCGGACTTGAGCTCCTGGTGCCCGGTGAGGTCACCGTACGAGTCCTTGGCCGCCGAGGCGATGTCGGCCTTGGCCGCCGCCTGGACGTCGGTGCCGCCGCCGGTGATCCGGCCGGTGGTCGCACCGCCGAGGGAGCACTCGCTCTTGCCGTCCACGCAGGTGTACGAGCCGACGGTGAGCATGGCGTAGCCCTTGTCGGTGGTGCCGGCCTGCCAGCCGTCCGGGACCGGCAGGACGATCCGGTTGACCACGTCGATCGCCTGGTCGGTGCTCGGGCGGGTCCGGCCGCCGCCGTTGCCGCCCCCGTTGCCGCCCTTGCCGCCCTTGCCGTCCCCGCTCCCGCCGTCGCCGGGGTCGCCGAAGCCCGGGATGCCGCCCCACGGGCCGGAGCCGTCCTGCGGCGCCGGGCGGGCGCTGCGCCGGGCGCGGTCCCCGTGGCCGTCCATCGCGAGGTAGGTGATCCCCGAGCCCGCGCCGAGGCCGAGCAGGGCGGCGAGGGTGGTCGCGACCACCAGCTTGGAGGGCTTGCGCCGGGGCTTGCGCGGCGGCCCGGCGGGCGAGCCGTAGGCGGTGCCGAAGGGCGGCGGCTCCGGGTAGCGGACGGTCGGGCCGCTGTCCAGCACCTCGCCCTCCAGCACCCGGGGACGGCCGGCCGTCCCCTGCTGCGGGGCCGCGGCGCCCGTCGGCTCCGCGGCCGGGGAGTCCGCAGTGCCCGCCTGCGGGGAGTCCGGAGTGCCCGCCGGGGCGCCCGGCGTCGGGGCGTCCGAGGGCGCGGGCCGGGTGTCGGCCGTCCAGCCCCTGCCGTCCCACCACCGCTGCGGCCTCGGGTCGCCGGAGGTGTCCTTCGGGTCCGGGTACCACCCGGCGGGAATCTGCTCGCTCACGGTAGAGAAATCTAAAGGCAGCCGGATAAGCGCGAAATCAGCGCAGCCGGGAATTCCGGCGGTTTTCGATGAGATTCCGGTGAGAACCCCGGCCGCGCCGCCCGCGGCGACTACAGCGGGGTCACGTACGCCCCGGAGATGCCGCCGTCCACCAGGAACTCGCTCGCCGTGATGAACGAGGAGTCGTCACTGGCCAGGAAGGCCACCGCGGCGGCGATCTCCTCGGCCCGGGCGAACCGGCCGAGCGGGATGTGCACCAGCCGGCGGGCGGCCCGCTCCGGGTCCGCGGCGAACAGCTCACGCAGCAGCGGGGTGTCCACCGGCCCGGGCGAGAGCGCGTTGACCCGGATGCCCTCCCGGGCGAACTGCACGCCCAACTCGCGGGACATCGCCAGCACCCCGCCCTTGGAGGCGGTGTAGGAGATCTGCGAGGTGGCCGCGCCCATCCGGGCCACGAAGCTGGCGGTGTTGATGATCGAGCCCCGCCCGTGCCGGCGCATGTACGGCAGCGCGGCCTTGCAGCACAGGTAGACGGAGGTCAGGTTGACCTCCTGGACCTTCCGCCAGGCGTCCAGTCCGGTGGTCAGGATCGAGTCGTCCTCGGGCGGCGAGATGCCCGCGTTGTTGAAGGCGACGTCCACGCTGCCGTAGGTCTCGTACGCCTCGTCGAACAACGCCTCGACCATGTACGGGTCGGTGACGTCGGTGTGCACGAACAGCCCGCCGACCCGCTTCGCGGCGGCCCGCCCGGTCTCCTCGTCGAGGTCGGCGCAGACCACCTTCGCGCCCTCCGAGGCGAGCCGCCGGGCGGCGGCCAGGCCGATCCCGCTGCCCGCGCCGGTGACCACGGCGGTGCGGCCGACCAGCCGGCGGCAGACGACGTCGTCCCGCGCGGCGTGCTTCTCGCTCATCGGGCTGTCACTCCTCGCTGTGGATGAAGACGTTCTTGGTCTCGGTGAAGTGGCGCAGCGCGTCCGGTCCGAGCTCGCGGCCCACCCCCGACTCGCCGTAGCCGCCGAAGGGTGTCCAGAAGCGCACCGAGGAGTGCGAGTTGACCGACAGGTTGCCCGCCCGTACGCCCCGGGCCAGGCGCAGCGCCCGGCCGACGTCCCGGGTCCAGATCGAGCCGGACAGCCCGTAGCGGGTGGCGTTGGCCAGCCGCAGCGCGTCGGCCTCGTCGGTGAACGGCAGGACGGCGGCGACCGGGCCGAAGATCTCCTCGGTGACGGCCGGGACCTCCGGGTCCCCGGGGGCGATCACCGTCGGCGGGTACCAGTAGCCGGGCCCGTCCGGGACCTTTCCGCGGGCCAGCACCGGCAGGTCGGGGGTGACGTAGGAGGACACCCGGCGGACCTGGGCGGCCGAGATCAGCGGGCCGAGCTGGGCCTGCGGGTCGGCCGGGTCGCCGGTGCGCAGGGTCTCGACGGCGGGCAGCAGCAGGGCGAGGAAGTCCTCGTACACCTCGCGCTGGACCAGGATCCGGCTGCGGGCGCAGCAGTCCTGGCCGCTGTTGTCGGCGAAGGACATCGGGTCGGCGGCGCGGGCCAGGTCGGCGTCGGCGAAGACGATGTTGGGGCTCTTGCCGCCGAGTTCCAGGGTGACCCGCTTGGCGTGGGCGGCGCAGCGGGCGGCGACCTCCTTGCCGACGACGGTCGAGCCGGTGAAGACGATCTTGCGGACGGCCGGGTGGTCCACCAGGGCCCGGCCGGTGGTGGCGCCCGCGCCGGGGACGGTCTGGAACAGGCCCTCGGGCAGGCCGGCCGCGAGGGCGAGTTCGGCCAGCCGCAGGGCGGTCAGCGGGGTGGCCTCGGCGGGCTTGAGCAGGACGGCGTTGCCGGCCGCCAGGGCGGGGGCGAAGCCCCAGGCGGCGATCGGCATCGGGAAGTTCCACGGTGCGATCACCCCGACCACACCCACCGGCTCGTGGAAGGTCACGTCCAGGCCGCCGGGGACGGGGATCTGCCGGCCGGTCAGCCGCTCCACTCCCCCCGCCGCGTACTCCAGGAGGTCCCGGACGTTGCCGGCCTCCCAGTGGGCGTTGGCCAGGAGGTGGCCGGCCTGCGCCACCTCCAGGGCGGCCAGTTCGGGGACGTGCACGTCGACCTGGTCGGCGAACCGGCGCAGCAGCCGGGCGCGTTCGCCGGGGGCCAGCGCGGCCCAGCCGGCCTGGGCCCTCACCGCGCGCCGGACGGCCGCGTCCAGCTGCCCGGGGGTGGTGTCGGGGACGGTGGCGAGCACCTCGCCGGTGGCGGGGTTGCGGACGCTGCTGCTGCTTTCGGCGTCCGCGTCCACGTCCGCGTTCACGTTCGCGTTCACGTTCGCGTCCGGCTCGGTCACGGGTCACATCCGTTCGAAGGATCGGTAGCGCTCCCAGTCGGTGACCGCCCCGTCGTAGGCGGCCTGCTCGACCCGGGCCATGTTCAGGTAGTGGTCGACCACGTCGTCACCGAAGGCCTCCCGGGCCAGGGCGCTCTGCGCCCACAGGTCCGCCGCCTCGCGCAGCGATGCGGGCACCCGGGCGTACTCCTCGACCGCGTAGGCGTTGCCGAGGCAGGGTGCGGGCAGTTCCAGCTTGCGCTGCAGCCCGTGCAGGCCGGCCGCGATCATCCCGGCCACCGCGAGGTACGGGTTGACGTCGCCGCCCGGCACCCGGTTCTCCATCCGCAGGCCGGGGCCGTGGCCGACCACCCGGTAGGCGCAGGTGCGGTTGTCCCGGCCCCAGGCGACGGCGGTCGGGGCGAAGGAGCCCGGGCGGTAGCGCTTGTAGGAGTTGATGTTCGGCGCGTACAGCAGGCCGAACTCGCGCAGCGCGACCAGCTGGCCGGCCAGGAAGTGCCGCATGGTGTCGGTCATCCGGCCGTCCCGGTCGGCGAAGGCGGGGGCGCCGACGGCGTCGCGCAGCGAGAGGTGGATGTGACAGCTGTTGCCCTCGCGCTCGTCGTACTTGGCCATGAAGGTGAGCGCGCAACCGAGTTGGGCGGCGATCTCCTTCGCGCCGGTCTTGTAGACGCTGTGCTGGTCGCAGGTGGTGAGGGCGTCGGCGTAGCGGAAGGCGATCTCGTGCTGGCCGAGGTTGCACTCGCCCTTGGCGGACTCCACCACCAGGCCGGCGCCGGCCATCTCGGTGCGGATCCGGGACAGCAGCGGCTCGACCCGGGCGGTGCCGAGCATCGAGTAGTCCACGTTGTAGAGGTTCGCCGGGGTCAGGCCGCGGTAGCCGCCCTGCCAGGCCTGCTCGTAGGTGTCGCGGAAGACCAGGAACTCCAGCTCGGTGCCGATGTCGGCGGCCAGGCCGTGCTCGGCGAGCCGGGCGATCTGGCGGCGCAGCAGCTGGCGCGGGGCGGCGTCCACCGGGTGGCCGCCGTGCCGGGCGAGGTCGGCGGTGACCTGGGCGGTGCCGGGCTGCCAGGGGGTCAGCCGCAGGGTGCCGAGGTCGGGGCGCATCGCGAAGTCGCCGTAGCCGGTGGCCCAGGAGGAGAAGGCGTAACCGTCCACGGTGTTCAGGTCGACGTCGACGGCCAGCAGGTAGTCGCAGGCCTCGGCGCCGTGCTCGGCGACCTCGTCGAGGAAGAACCGGGCGGCGAAGCGCTTGCCCTGGAGACGGCCCTGCATGTCGGTGAAGGCGAGCGCGACGGTGTGCACCTCGCCGGCGTCCACCAGGGTGCGCAGGCCGTCCAGGGTCAGCGGCGGCCGGGACGGCGCGCCGGCGGCGGCCCGTGCGGACAGTTCGGGCGTGTCGGGCATGGCCGAGCCCTCCTCCTCGATCACTCTTCGAGATCAAGCGGTCACAGCGAACCGTACGGCCTGCGGCTCGCGGGGCGGAAGAGGGCGGGCGGGTGTCGGGAGGGGACGGGCGGGGGTCCGGCCGGGAACCGACGCGACACCGGCCGCCCGTGGCGCGCCGACACGCGTGGCTGACGGTGGATCAGCCACTTCGGGGGGAGAATGCGCGCCATGGATCGCAGGCCTTTGATCGGCGTCAGCACCTACCTGGTGGACGCGAGTTGGAGCGATTGGCGGGGCCGCCGGGTGGCCCTGCTGCCCGAGCGGTACACCGCGCAGGTCCGGGACTCCGGCGGGATCGCGGTCCTGCTGCCGCCGGACGCCCCGGAGCGCGCGCCGGAGGTGCTGGCCCGGCTGGACGGCCTGGTGATCGCCGGCGGGCCGGACATCGACCCGGCCTACTACGGGGAGCCGGCCCACCCGGCGACGGAGGTGGACTCGCCGGAGCGGGACGCCTGGGAGGTCGCGCTGCTGCGGTCGGCACTGGCGGCGGGGATGCCCCTGCTGGCGGTCTGCCGGGGGATGCAGATCCTGAACGTGGTGTGCGGCGGGACGCTGGTGCAGCACCTGCCGGACGTGGTGCCGGTGGACGTGCACGGCGGGACGCCCGGGCGCTACGGCTCGCACCCGGTGCGCCCGGTGCCGGGGACGCTGCTGGGCGGGCTGCTGCCGGAGAGCGAGTTGGAGGTGCCGACCTTCCACCACCAGGCCGTCGACCGGGTGGGGTCGGGTCTACGGGTGAGCGCCCACGCGCCGGACGGGACGGTGGAGGCGGTGGAGGGGCCGGGGTTCACGCTCGGGGTGCAGTGGCACCCGGAGCAGGGGGACGACCTGCGGCTGATGCGGGCCCTGGTCAGGGCCGCCACCGCGGCGGTCCTCGACACACTGATGCTGGGGTAGCACAACTGGGCGCGGGGGAAGGGGATTTCGGCTGTTCGACGGGGTGCGGAACGCACCGGGTGCGCCCCAGGGAACGGCAACGACAACGGTCACCAGTACAGCCTTTGGATCTTTGTCGATTCTGCGGTTCACTTCGGTTGCGGGGCGGTCGCAACGCACCCCTCTTCCCACCCGTGCGCCCAGAGAGGACTTCCATGGCCGGGCAGGAGCATTCGCACGATGATCATGCGCATGACCACAGGCACTCGCATGCGCACGGTTCAGGCGGGCACGCGCACGGCTCTGGTGGGCACGCGCACGGCTCAGGCGGCCACGGCGGCCACGGCGGCCACTCGCACGGCGTCTCCGCCGACGCGGACCGACGCTGGCTGCTCGGCGCCCTCACCCTGATCGTCGTCTTCATGGCCGGCGAGGTCGCGGTCGGCTTCGCCGCCCAGTCCCTGGCGCTGATCTCGGACGCCGCGCACATGCTCACCGACGCCGCCTCGATCGCGCTCGCGCTGGTCGCCATGCGGCTCGCCGCCCGCCCGGCCCGGGGCGGCTACACCTACGGCCTCAAGCGCGCCGAGATCCTCTCCGCGCAGGCCAACGGCGTCACCCTGCTGGTGCTGTCGGCCTGGCTGGGCTACGAGGCGATCACCCGGCTGTTCGAACCGCCGGAGGTCACCGGCTCGCTGGTGCTGGTCACCGCGCTGGTCGGGATCGTGGTCAACCTCGCGGCCGCCTGGTGCATGTCCAAGGCCAACCGCAGTTCGCTGAACGTCGAGGGCGCCTTCCAGCACGTGCTGACCGACCTGTACGCGTTCATCGCCACCGCCGTCGCCGGCGCCGTCGTCCTGACCACCGGCTTCGCCCGGGCCGACGCCATCGCCTCGCTGATCGTCGTCGCACTGATGCTCAAGGCCGGCACCGCGCTGGTCCGCGACTCCGGGCGGATCTTCCTGGAGGCCGCCCCGGCCGGGATCGACCCGGACACGGTGGCCGACCGGATGGTCACCGAGCCGCTCGTCGAGGAGATCCACGACCTGCACATCTGGGAGATCACCTCCGGCCAGCCCGCCCTGTCCGCACACATCCTGGTCACCCCCGGCGGCGACTGCCACGCGGTGCGGCGTTCCCTGCAGCGCAGGCTCGCGGACGAGTACGGCATCACCCACTCCACCCTCCAGGTCGACCACGTCGGCGAGGACGAGGCGGGCGCGCTGCTGCAGATCGCCACCCCGTCCGACGCCGCCACCGAACACTGCGCCGACGCCCACGGCCCGGTCCACCGCGCCGGCCCGCACGAGCACTGAGAACCGTCCGCCCGTCATCCCCGTACGGCATGATTCGACACGTGACCGCACCGCGACTGATGCTGCTCGACTCCGCCAGCCTCTACTTCCGGGCCTACTTCGGCGTACCGGACACCCTGCGCTCGCCGCAGGGTGAGCCGGTCAACGCCGTCCGCGGCCTGCTGGACTTCATCGCCCGGCTGGTCCACGACCACCGGCCCGACCAGTTGGTGGCCTGCATGGACGCCGACTGGCGCCCGCAGTGGCGGGTGGACCTCGTCCCCTCCTACAAGACCCACCGGGTCGCCGAGGCGGCCGAGGACGGCGAGGAGGAGGTGCCCGACACCCTGGCCCCGCAGGTCCCGGTGATCGAGCAGGTGCTGGACGCCCTCGGCATCGCCCGCGTCGGCTCCCCCGGCTACGAGGCGGACGACGTCATCGGCACCCTCACCGCCCGCGCCACCGGGCCCGTGCAGATCGTCACCGGCGACCGCGACCTCTTCCAACTGGTGGACGACGCCCGCGGGATCACCGTGCTCTACCCGGTCAGGGGCATGGGCAACCTCCAGGTCACCGACGACGCGGTGCTGCTGGAGAAGTACGGCGTGCGCGGCGCCCAGTACGCCGACATGGCCGCCCTGCGCGGAGACCCGTCGGACGGCCTGCCCGGCGTCAAGGGCATCGGCGAGAAGACCGCCGCCCAGCTGATCAACGAGTACGGCGACCTCGCGGCCATCCGCGCCGCCGCCCTCGACGTCGCCTCCAAACTCACCCCCGCCCGCCGCCGCAACATCGTCGACGGCGCTGCCTACCTCGACGTCGCCCCCAAGGTCGTCCGCGTCGCCGACGACGCCCCACTGCCGGCCTTCGACCCGGCGCTCCCCCGCGAACCCCTCTACCCCATGACCCTCGAGGAACTCTCCGCCCGCTGGGGCCTCGGCACCTCCCTCGACCGCCTCCTCGAGGCCCTCGCCACCCGCTGAGGCCACACTCGCGACGGGGCCCGCACGTTCGACGCGAACGTGCGGACCTCAGCGATGGAGAGAGCTCTCCCACCGAGGACACGAGTCCCCATCACTCGGGCACAGCGCCCCGGCTGGGCCCTACCGCTACGGCTCGATGCCCGGTCGGCAGGTGCCTGCGCCAGGCGAAGTTCGCGGTCTCACACCGGCTCTCATCCACTGACACGGCTGATTTACCTCGGCCGAAACGACGTCCTGTTCCGTTTCCACTTCGGCACGTCCGAACGGGCAACGGAACTCCCTACGGGGTCCGGATCCTCGGAACCCTACGGCCGCTCGACCTACATCGGCTGCGCCCCTGCCAGTGGAAGGGGGAAAGGGGCCGCGAAGCCTTCGTCCGTTCAGGAGAGCGGCTGGGCCTCCTTCCTGAGCAGACGAACGACAGATCGCAGGCAATCTTGCGGAGACCAGCGGCCTCGCTCGACCCGAGCGAGGCCGCAAAGCCCTGTCGCCAAGGCCGACCACTCAGGCAGCGGCGCCGTACTGGCTCGTCAGCCTCTGGACTTCGGCGTCCTTGAAGGCCAGCACCTCCTCCACGATCCCGCTCTTCGACAGCTCCGCCACAGGCACGCAGAGGTCCATGCGCTGGATGCAGACGCCCACCATGTACTCCCCCTGCTCGGTGAGGTAGAGGCGGATGCCGTAGTAACCCTCTTCGCAGTCCGTGCCGTTGTTGAACCGGCACGACGCACACGTGTCCGGGAGCCGCACGGGCAGCAGCCGCTTCACGTACACCGCCCGGCTGCCGAGCGCGCGGTAGAGGGTGCGCTCGTCGGAGGTCCCGGCGGTGAACGTCCGGAGCACGGGTTCCGCACCGACCCGGGCCAGTACCTCGGAGATCGCCGCGACCGACTCCGGCCCGTCCTGGATGCTGGTGAGCATCCGCACGTCCGCGAACTGGCCGTAGGACTCCACCAGGTTGACGACCCGGCCGACGTGGGCCGTTCCGGGAACGACGATGTTCACGGAGACCTTCACGCCATGGGAGACAGCGGCACGGATGGTCTGCTCCGCCGCGCGGATCTTCGCCTCGGCCAGACCCGCCGACCTGAAGCGCTCGGACTGAACGGCCTGGAGTTCTTCGGCGGTCGTGCCGAAGACCGACACGTTGACCCGGTTGAGGCCGGCCGCCGAACACTCCGGCATGACCTGGCGGCCGCGATCCCCGTTGCTGGTCATCCCGACGCTCAGCCCCAGACCGGAGAGCGCCGCGACCAGCGCGGGCACCTCCGTGTGGAGCGTGGGCTCCCCTCCCGTGAGGTGGACCTCGTCGGCGTCGAACGCCCTCGCCACGGTCCGCACCGCCCGCCGGAAGGCCATGTTCGGGACCATCCTGGCGGCGAGGAAGCCGACTCCGTTCGTCTCGCTGTAGATCGACACGCGCCCGGTCCGGCCCGGGCCCACGACGAAGGGCAGATGGGTGCGGCCCTGATTGTCGGCGGTGACCGGCGTTCCCTCGTTGTGGCAGAACGTACAGGCCAATCCGCAGTCGTCGATCACCTTGATGCGGATGGTCCTGTCCCGGACGATCCTGACCGCAGGACGCTGGGTAGCTGACAAGGCTTTTCTCCTGTCACTCGAACGTGAGCCGGGGGATCGACTCGATGTCGATCCCGTACCGGCGGTAGACCTTGGTCGTGTTCTCGCTCGTCAGTTCCTCGAGAGGGAGCTTGAGCGCGAGGGCCGTCGCGTGGACGTGTTCGGCGCTGTCGCCCTCGATCTCCAGGTAGGGGGGAATCAGCGGCCAGTAGTCGATCTCGACGGCCGCACCGGCCAGCCTCCAAGAGGACCGGCGGTTCTCCTGGTACGCCTTCGGCTGATAGCCGAGCTTGCCGAGGAGCGTGTTCATCGCGTCGAAGTCGCCGACGGTCGTCTCCGTTTCGGTCACACCGTCGATCGCGTCGGAGTGGATCTCCTTGACGCACAGGGTGACGTCGGTGCCCGTGTCACGCAGCCGGACCCACGCACCCGGCCGGCCGGGGATGTCGTAGACGTAGCGGCGCTGGAACCGGTCGACCAGGTGCTCGGCCCCGGCCTCGGCGAGGAGCACGCGCATGGCCTCCGGCTCGATGCCGAGGACCTTCGCCTCGAACTCAATTGCGGTCACGGAAAGTTGCCTTCCTCGATGCGGTACGAGCATGCGAGCGCACGGTATCGGCGACGGTGCGAGCCACCTCATCAGGCGTGCGCCCGGTGCCGTCGACCCTCAGCAGCCCGAACGCCCGGTACACGCGGGAGCTTTCGGCCACGTTCGGTTCCTCCCGCCGGTGCCAGGAGCTCAGCGTTCCCAGCTCGGCCCGCCGACGAAGTCGCTCCTGGCGGACGCATTCATCCACCTCCAGCAGAATCGGCACGTGTGGGACGAGGGCCCCGTCCGGATACCGCGGCAGGCAGTCGTGCCCCATCGCCCGGTGCGTGGCGATCGTGCGCGGGAAGTAGGACTCGACCACCACCGTCCGACCGGACTCGACAAGCGCTCGAGCGGTCTCGGATTTGATGTGGTTGGCCATCATCCACCAGTGGAACCGCGCTAACAGGATGCCGGCGGCGTCCACCTCAGCACGCATGCGGGGGAACGTCGGCAATGTCCCGTCGATGAGGTGAACCCCGTTGACCAAGGCGGCGACCAGCGGAGCGACAGTGCTCTTCCCGCTCGCGCTGAGACCGTCGATGGTGATGAAGAACCCTCGGGCCACGCCCATGTGAAATTCCGTCTCCTCGTTCGGGCTTGTCATCGTGGCCCCCAGGTCCACGGGGCCGGGTGGGCTCCGCGCAGGCACTTGACCCGGTGGGCGACTTCCTGACGGGTGTTGGCGTCCAGGTGGGCGCGGCGCACCGTGTCCATCACCGCGGTGAGGACGACGATGTCGCGTACGACCTGGTAGCCGGACCAGGCGCCGATGTAGGGGTGCTGCGGGAGCCGGTCCTCGCGCTCGCACGAGAGGTAGGTGTCGGCGTAGGTCCGGTGGTCCTGACGCGGGCCGATGAGCAGTTCGGAGCGCCAGCGGGCGGCGACCAGGTCCCATTCCCGGTGGCCGCGCCGGAGCGGGCGGCGCAGCAGGAGTCCCACGTGGACGCCGTCGTCGTGACAGGGGACCATGCCGAGGATACCGAGGATGACGGTGTCCGGTGTCGGCCAGTCGAGGTAGTCCCACTCCTCGCGCAGCTGGGCGGTGTGCTCGCGCAGGAACCGGCGGGCGGACTCGTTCAGCGGAGCGTCGTCCAGGCCGTCCAACAGGCCGGCGAACGGGTCGTGTTCTCTGAGCCAAGGGGCCGTCCCGGGGTCGATCCGATGGGTGAGGGCGGTCACCCATCCGGACAGGGACGTGTCGGTACTCGGTGGCCCTGGGTCCTGCCAGAAGGTCACGGCCCGGCCTACGGCGGTCGCGCGGACGTCCGTGTACCAGGGAGAGGTGACGGCAATCTGGTGCTGTCGCAGGAACTGCGCGCTCTTGATCAGGGCCCAGGCCTCGTCCGGGTCGGGGTGCACGATGGCGAGCGCACGGGAGTCGGGCAGCGACCACAGGTGGTTCGGGCTGTCGCTGACCAGCTCGGCCTTCGCGACGTCGTCTCCGGTGAGGACGCAGGCCTGCGTCAGGGCCTCGAAGGAGGCCGCGACGTCCAATCTGCGGGCCGGGGTGGCGGTCTTGAGCAACGTTCTGGTGCGCGGTCCGACGCTCACGGCGCAGTCCTCTGGTACGAAGTGGTGGATGGACGGGAAGGGAGGGCGGTCCGATACGGCCACAACCCCATGGGGCCGTACCGGACCGCAGGCGCGATGACTACGCCGGTATCCGGTCCAATGCGGGACTCTCAGCGCCCGGGCACGGCTCCTCAGTCCGCCGGCCGATCCGTCGGCCTTTCTGCTCGACCACGGCGACCACCGGCCCTGCCGGGTAAGGCAGTTCGATCTCGGCCCAGATCTCCTTGCCCCCTTCAGCAAGGTTCTCGACGCCGAACCGGGACGCGACCCCCATGACCAGCCTCAGACCGCGGCCGCAGGTCGCCTCGGTGCTCGGCGGGCGGTATTCGGGCCCGCCACCACCCGGGTCCGCCACGGACACGCGCAGCACGCCCAGGGCGCACGCCAGGGAGGCGGTCAGCTTCACGCCCGGCTGGTCGCCGCCGCAGCCGTGCAGGATGGCGTTGGCGCCGAGCTCAGACAGCACGAGCTCCACATCCTCCAACAGACTGCTTTGCTGCTGATCGTTCAGGTCGAGGTCGAGCTTCGGCACCACCGTCCTCGCCCAGCGACGGATGGCACCGATCTGCGCCAGCTCGGCGGGAAAGGCGGTGGTACAGGGACGTCGAAGATGGGACGTGGACGTCAGCGAACTCCGGGGTTAGGAACCCTAAGCGGCCATCGGCCAGTGGGCATGGGACCCGTGTGACTGGAAGCTGCCTCCAAGGAGGAGCCGACGGATAGTCAACTACCGTTCTCTTTTGGGTGGATCGGCCAGGAGGCATGGCTGTTTTCAGGACATGGCTCAGAAATATGGCGAGTATGGTCGGACACGTTCGGCACACCCCCCGGGGGCGGCGAGGATGACCATGCGCGACGACGTGGAGACGATCGGCCCGCTGCTTCGGAGACTGCGGAAAGCCACCGGCCGTACGCAGGAGGAGTTGGCCGGCGATCTGTCGAAACGCCGGAATCACCCGATCGAACAGGGAACGGTGTCCCGCTGGGAGACCGAGAAGGCCCTGCCCGACCCAACGTCCCAGCAGCTTCTCGCTGCTGAGTTCGACGTGCCGGTGGAGGAACTGCGCAGGGCCGCTATCGCGGCCCGACGGATCAGGCGGCAAGACAAGCAGACGGCGAAGGAGCCGGACGTGAATCGGCGACAGTTCATGGCAGCGGGAACCGGGATCGCGGTGATACCAGCGATCGACTACCTCGGCTCGGGGCGGAGGCTCGGCGCGGACGTGCCCCGACAGTTGCGCGCGCGAACCGCGCGGCTGCGCCGCCTGGACGACTTCATGGGTGGCGGAGACACCTACGCCATGTACTGCAAGGAGCTGAGGGATACGGTCCGCCTGGTCGACGAAGGCTCCTGCACCGAGAACACCGGGACCGGCCTGCGGAGTGTCAGTGCCGAACAGGCCCAGCTCGCCGGGTGGGCGGCATTCGACGCGGGCCGCTACGGCGAAGCGCGTTCGCACTACCTGACCGCGATGACCGCAGCTCAGACCGCCAAGGACAGCTCGCTGGCGGGAAACTCCTACGCCTTCCTCGCCTACCTGGAGTGGGCCACCGGAGGCGGCTCCGGGATCGAGTTCGCCACGGCGGCCTGCGAGACAGCCGGACGCGACGCCTCACCGGCGGTGCGGGCCCTGCTGTGGGACCGCCTGGCCTGGCAGCACGCCACCAACGGCAACGCCAATGCCACCGAACGCGCTCTCGCTGCTGCCGAAGAAGCCATCCGCGAGGAGGCCGACCGGCCGGAGCCGGACTGGGTGTACTGGATCAACTTGGACGAAATCTCCATCATGACCGGCCGATGCTGGGCCGAGCTCCACCGACCGCTGCGAGCCATCCCCGCCCTGGAGTCAGCGTTGTCCCGCTACGACGACACCATGGCCCGCGACAAGGCCCTCTACCTGTCCTGGCTGGCCTCCGCTTATCTGGACGCGGGAGAGATCGAGCACTCCGCCGCGATCACCGGCAAAATCCTCGACCTCTCCCAAGGGCTCGCCTCGACCCGCCCGGCCGGACGCTCCCACATTCTCCTCCACCGACTTCAACAACACCGCCAGCTCTCGCCAGTCGCTGAACTCCTGGAACGCAGCGTGGCGTCCTAGCCTCCCGCAGGTCGCGTCGCCCGGGTGATCCAGTCCAGATAGAGCTTCGGTCCGGACAGAATCGGCAGCGAGATCGCCTCTGGGCTGTCGTACGGATGCTCCGCAACGACATGCCCCTCCAACTCGGCCACCCGATCCTTCGTTGTACGGAAGGCCACCTGCCACTCGATGCCCTCGCACACCTCGCCAAGGTGTCGGTAGGTCGTGGCGACCGGCCCAGTGACCTGCCCTGAAGCAGCCAAACCGGCTTCGACTGCAGAGCGGGACAGCTTGGCGCCAGCGGCCTCGCTGTCGACGGTGGTGATCATGATCAAAAAGTCAGCCATGCCCGCGACACTACTCGGCACACAGGGGACGCGAGATAGTGCACGCGTCAACTCAGACCTGCCCACGACAGGAACAAACAAGTACATGTTGTCCCGCGATGTCGCCCTGCAGACAGCAGCGCGCTGTCCCCCCTACCGCGGCCGGAAGGTGCCTCTCATCGACACCGTGGACCGACACGCGCCGCCAAATACTTGGCGGCCACCATCTGACCCGCCACCCTGGCGCGGTGCGCCAACCCGCATGGACCACCGAGATGCTCCGCGACTACTTCGCCCCGATGCCTCCCACGTCCTGACGGTCGGCATCACCTCATTCGTTCATCCCGTTGCCGCTTCGGCCCCGCCGAAGCGGCAACGGAAGAATCCTCGCTTCTACCGTCACATGCCTCTGCCCCCGCCGCCGGCGGGGGCAGAGGCGTTTTTCTGCGCAGGAAGTCGGCTGGGCCGACTTCCTGCGCAACGGTGTGGAAGCTCCAGCGGCGAGGCGAAGCCGAAGCCGCACCGGGGTGGGGGGTGGGGGGTGGGGGGTGGGGGGGTGGGGGGGTGGGGGGGTGGGGGGGTGGCGCTTCCCCACCCCCATCTTCATTGTGGAAAAGCGAAGGGGCCCGCACGTTCGGTGTGAACGTGCGGGCCCCTCTTACCGGAAGCCTCAGCCCACCGAGGAGTAGGCGATGATTCCGCGGCGGAGGCCGTCGACGGCCTTGCGGGCGGTCCTGCGGAGTTCGGCGTCCTCGCCGGCGGCGTCCTGGATCTGGCCGAGGACGTCGATCAGCTGCTTGGTCCAGCGGACGAAGTCGCCGGCCGGCATGTCGGCGTCGCGCAGGACCTGGTCGAGGTTGTGGCCGAGCGCCCAGCGGTAGGCGACCCAGGCGAACCCCAGGTCGGGCTCGCGCTGGCCGACGCCCTCGGCGGTGTTGATCCGGTGCTGCTCCTCCAGGGCGTCCAGGTGGCCCCAGATCCGGACCATCTTGCCGAGCGCCTCCTTGGCCGCGCCCTCCGGCACCCGGGGGGCGCCGGCGTCGTCGGACTGGCGGGCCTCGTACACCAGCGCCGAGGCGCAGGCGGCGAGTTCGGCGGCGGCCAGGCCGCTCCAGACGCCCTCGCGGATGCACTCGGAGGCGAGCAGGTCGAGTTCGCCGTAGAGCCGGCCGAGCCGCTTGCCGTCGTCGGTGACGGTGTCCCCGCTGAGGTAGCCGAGGTCGGTGAGCAGCGCGCAGACCCGGTCGAAGGTGCGGGCGATGGTGTGGGTGCGCGAGCGCATCCGGCGTTCCAGCAGTTCGGTGTCGCGGTGCAGCCGGTGGTAGCGCTCGGCCCAGCGGGCGTGGTCCTCGCGGTCGGAGCAGCCGTGGCAGGGGTGCTGGCGCAGTTCGGTGCGCAGCCGGGTGATCTCCGGGTCGTCGGCGGCGGCCGCGCGGCCGCGCCGGAAGCGCTCGGGCTCCAGGTGGCCGGCCTTGGTGCGCAGGGCGGAGGCGAGGTCGCGCCGGGACTGCGGGCTGCGCGGGTTGAAGGACTTGGGGATGCGCAGCCGTTCGATGGCGGCGACCGGGTGCGGGAAGTCGATCATGGCGAGCCGCTTGACCTGCCGCTCGGCGGTGAGCACCACCGGGCGCGGGCCGTCCTGGAAGTCGGGGTGGCGCGGGCCCCCCCGGCCGGAGCGGTTGACCGGCGGCAGGCCCGGGTCGAGGACCAGGGCGAGGCCGGCGAACTTGCCGGTGGGCACGTGGATGACGTCGCCGGGCTTCAGCTGCTCGATGGACTCGACGGCGGCCGCGCGGCGCTGGCTGGTGCCCTCGCGGGCCAGCTCGTTCTCGCGGTCCTTGAGCCGGCGGCGCAGCTCCATGTACTCGTCGAAGTCGCCGAGGTGGCAGGTCATCGACTCGCGGTAGCCCTCCAGCCCCTCCTCGTTGCGCTGCACCTGGCGGGCGATGCCGACCACCGAGCGGTCCGCCTGGAACTGGGCGAAGGACGTCTCCAGCAGCTCGCGCGAGCGGTGCCGTCCGAACTGGGAGACCAGGTTGACGGCCATGTTGTACGAGGGCCGGAACGAGGACTTCAGCGGGTAGGTGCGGGTGCCGGCCAGGCCGGCCAGCGCCTCCGGGTCGAGGCCGCGCTGCCAGAGGACCACGGCGTGGCCCTCGATGTCGATGCCGCGCCGCCCGGCCCGGCCGGTGAGCTGGGTGTACTCGCCGGGGGTGATGTCGGCGTGGGTCTCG
This sequence comes from Kitasatospora sp. NPDC032121, assembly GCF_055580145.1. Lineage (NCBI taxonomy): Bacteria > Bacillati > Actinomycetota > Actinomycetes > Kitasatosporales > Streptomycetaceae > Kitasatospora > Kitasatospora sp. NPDC032121. Next base: position 268,257 of record NZ_JBVILX010000001.1, read on the forward strand.
CCGTTCCACTTGACCAGCTTCTCCATGACCACCGAGCGGGCGGGCATGTTGATGCCGAGCGCGAGGGTCTCGGTCGCGAAGACGGCCTTGACCAGGCCCTTCACGAAGAGCTCCTCGACGACCTCCTTGAACCGGGGCAGCATCCCGGCGTGGTGGGCGGCGATGCCGCGCTCCAGCCCGTCCAGCCACTCGAAGTAGCCGAGGACGTGCAGGTCCTCGTCGGGGATGTCGGCGCAGCGCTCCTCGACGACGGCCCGGACCTGGGCGCGCTCGGAGTCCTTGTTGAGCCGCAGCCCGGAGCTGAGGCACTGCTGGACGGCGGCCTCGCAGCCGGCCCGGCTGAAGATGAAGGTGATCGCGGGCAGCAGGCCCTCGGCGTCGAGCCGGTCGATGACGTCCACCCGGCCCGGCGTCCAGACCCGGCCGGGACGGCCGTTGGGCATCGAGCGGCCCCGGCCGCGGCCGAAGCGGTCGCGCGGGTTGCGGTCGAGCTCGGAGCGGGCGAGCCGGACCAGCTCGGGGTTGACGGCCTTGCCGGGGTTCTTGAGGTTGTTCTTGGGGCGGCCGTCCCGGTCGGGGTTGGCGAACAAGTCGTACATCCGGTTGCCGGCCATCACGTGCTGCCACAGCGGCACGGGGCGGGTCTCGGAGACGATCACCTTGGTGCCGCCGCGCACGGTGTCCAGCCAGTCGCCGAACTCCTCGGCGTTGGAGACGGTCGCGGAGAGCGAGACGAGGGTGACCGACTCGGGGAGGTGGATGATGACCTCCTCCCAGACGGCGCCGCGGAAGCGGTCGGCGAGGTAGTGCACCTCGTCCATCACGACGTAGCCGAGGCCGTCGAGGGTGCTGGAGCCCGCGTAGAGCATGTTGCGCAGCACCTCGGTGGTCATGACCACCACGGGTGCGTCGCCGTTGACGGAGTTGTCGCCGGTGAGCAGGCCGACCTTGGCGGCGCCGTAGCGCTTGACCAGGTCCCCGTACTTCTGGTTGGAGAGTGCCTTGATCGGCGTGGTGTAGAAGCACTTGCGGCCCGAGGCCAGGGCCAGGTGCACGGCGAACTCGCCGACGATGGTCTTCCCGGAGCCGGTGGGGGCGGCGACCAGGACGCCGGATCCGGCCTCCAGCGTCTCGCAGGCCTCCAGCTGGAAGTCGTCCAGCGGGAAGTCGTACAGCTGCTGGAAGCCGTACAGGGCGGTGGCCTGCTCCTGGGCCCGGCGACGGCTGGCCGCGTACGCCTCGGCGGGGCTGAGCTCCTGGTCGTCCTGGGGCTCTGGATCGGGGGTGTTCATCGCCGTCCGGGTGTGGTTGGTGTGATCTCGCATCTCAGCGAGAGGTTACCCGGGAGGACTGACATCGATGGCACCGATTTTCCGTGCGACGGGATCACTCCTCCCCGGTTCCATGCTCGCAAATGTCTCCGGGTGATCGGAACGGTGCCGGCTTCGAAGCGGCTAGCCCTTCAGTAGCTCCACCAGCCCGTCCGCCAGCCGCTCGTACTCCTGCGGCCGGTTGTAGAGCTGTGCGCTGACCCGCAGCACCCCGCCGCCCTCCCAGGGTCGGACGGCGATCCGGGCGCCGAGCCGGTGCCACACCTCGGCCATCAGCGCCTTCACCTGCGGCTCGGTCTCGCCGTACCCGGCGGGCAGCCGGACGGTGCTCATCCACATCCCGGGCGTCGCGGGCAGCGGGGCCAGGCCGGCCCGCTCGGCCAGCACCCGGCGGCCGTACCCGGCGAGGGCGGTGTTGTGGGCGGCCACCGCCGCGTGGCCGAGCCCGCGCAGCAGCTCGAAGCCGGCCGGGGCGGCCAGCCAGGGGGTGTAGTCGCAGGTGCCGCGCCACTCGACGTTGCCGGGGAAGCCCTTGTCGTGCTCCCAGGACAGCGCCAGCGGGCGGATCCGGGCGGTCCACTCGGGGCGGACGGCGAGCACCCCGGTGGCACGCGGGGCGAAGGCCCACTTGTGCAGGTTGCCGAACCAGAAGTCGGCGTTCGGGTCGATCGGCGCGGGCAGCATGCCGGGTGCGTGGGCGCCGTCCACCACGGTGGTGACGCCGCGGGCGCGCAGGTCGGCGAGCAGCGCCGGGCCGGCCACCAGGCGGGCGGTGGGCGAGGTGAGCTGGTCGAGGACCGCGACGGTGGTGCGGTCGTCCACGGCGGCGAGCACGGCCTCCCGGACGGCCTGCTCGTCGGGGGCTTCCAGGGGGACGGGGGCGACCACGATCTCGGCGCCCGTCTCGGCGGCCTTGCGGGCGGCGGCCCGCGTCACCGCGCCGTAGCCGTGGTCGGTGACCAGGATCCGGTCGCCGGGCGCGAAGGGGATGCTGTCGAGGGCGATCGCGACCGCCTCGGTGACGTTGGAGACCAGCGCGAGCCGGTCCGGGTCGGTGGCCAGTTCGGCGGCGAGCAGGGTCCTGGCCGCGGCGATCCGGGCCGGGAGGTCGGCGAAGAAGCCGTCCGGGTCCTGCTCGTGCTCGACGCGCAGGCGCTCCTGCGCCCGCTGCACCGGGACGGGCACGGCCCCGAACGAGCCGTGGTTCAGGTGCGCCGCCCCCGGCGACACGCTGAACAGCCCGTCGGCGGCGGGCAACGGGGCCGGGGGTTCGGCGGTCCGCAGGTCCTCGGTCACGGTTTCCTCCGCTGGCTGACACTGGCTGACACTCACACTGATGTGTGACATTTCACATGACAGACTACTGGTCGGGGCGCGCACCTCGCGACCACCATCGGGCCGTGACCATCACCGACGCCTTCCTTGCCCTCAGCGCCCGTACCGGCCGGTTCACCTTCGGCGCGCCGCGTGCGTACACCTTCGCCGAGGACGGTACCCGGCTGCTGCTGCTCCGCTCCACCGGTCCGGAGGACCCGGTCGACCGCCTCCACCTGCTCGACGCCACCACGGGCGAGGAGCGGCTGGTCGCCGACCCGGCCGCGCTGCTGCCCGGCCGCACAGGCCGGCGCGACGACCTGCCCGCCGTCGAGCGCCGGCTGCGCGAGCGCACCCGGCTGGTCGCCGCCGGGATCGGCACGTACGCCGCCACCGCCGACCTCTCCACCGCCGTCTTCACCCTGGACGGCCGGCTGTTCCGCACCGACACCGCCGCCGGCACCAGCGACGAACTCCCGGTCGCCGGGCCCGCGTTCGACCCCCGGCCGGACGCCACCGGGCAGCGCGTCGCCTACGTCGCCGGGGACGCCCTGTTCGTCACCCCCGCCCTCGAACCGCTCTCCCCCGCCGACGGCGCCCGCTGGGGCGTCGCCGAGTTCGCCGCCGCCGAGGAGCTCGGCCGCCACCGGGGCCACTGGTGGCGCCCGGACGGCCGCGCGCTGCTGGCCGCCCGGGTCGACGAATCCGCCGTCCCCCGGCGGTACTTCGCCGACCCGGCGAACCCCGGCGAGGCGCCCGAGGACTTCGCCTACCCGCAGGCCGGCGGCCCCAACGCGGACGTCCAGCTCTGGGTACTCGGCCTCGACGGCACCCGGGTCCGACTGCACTGGGACGCCGAGGAGTTCCCGTACGTCTGCGCCGCCTCCTGGGCCTCCGACGGGGAGGTGCTGCTCACCGTCGCCGACCGCCTGCAGCAGAACGTGCTGCTGCTGAGCGCCGACCCGCAGACCGGCAGGACCGACGAACTCTCCCGCACCACCGACGAGTTCTGGGTGGACGACCTGCCCGGAACCCCCGCCCGGCTGGCCGACGGCCGACTGCTCACCGTCCACGACACCCCGCAGGCCCGCGGCCTCGCGCTGGACGGCAAGCCGCTGGACACCACCGGCCTGCAGATCCGCCGGGTCGTCGGCCGACTGCGCGGCCGGCTGCTCTGCGAGACCGGCGAGGGAGACCCCTTCGACCAGTACGTCCACCTGATCGACCCGGACGGCGGCGCCCCCGAGCCGCTCACCTCCGGCCCCGGCACCCACACCGCCCTCGCCGCCGCCGACACCCTGCTGCTCACCTCGGCCGACGCCGGCGGCGTCCGGCGCGTCGTCAGCCTCGACGGCCGCGAGCTGCCGCTCACCGACCTCAGTGCCCCGCTGCCCCACCGGGTGGAGCCGCAGCGCTCCCGGGTCACCGAACGCGCCCTGCCCGCCGCCGTGGTGTACCCGCGCGGCCACGTCCCCGGCCGGCGGCTGCCCGTCCTGCTGGACGTCTACGGCGGGCCCGGCTACCAGGCGGTGGCCAACGAGCCGCGCCGCTGGCAGCTCAAGCAGTGGTGGGCCGACCAGGGCTTCGCGGTGGTCACCGTCGACAACGGCGGCACCCCGTTCGTCTCCCCCGAGTTCAGCCGGACCATCTTCCGCCGCTTCTCCCGGGTGACGCTGGACGACCAGGTCGACGCCCTGCACGCGCTCGCCGAGGAGCACCCGGACCTCGACCTCGGCCGGGTCGGCGTGCGCGGCTGGTCGTACGGCGGCTACCTCGCGGCGCTCGCCGTGCTGCGCCGCCCGGACGTCTTCCACGCCGCCTGCGCGGGCGCCCCGCCCACCGACTTCCGGCTCTACGACACCGCGTACACCGAGCGCTACCTGGACCTGCCGCAGGAGAACCCTGAGGGCTACGCCGACGACTGCCTGCTCACCGACGCGCCCGGCCTGGCCAGGCCGCTGCTGCTGATCCACGGGCTGGCGGACGACAACGTCCACCCCTCGCACACCCTGCTGCTCTCCCAGGCGCTCACCAGGGCCGGCCGCCCGCACAGCGTACTGCCGCTGCCCGGCGCCACCCACATGACCCCGGGCGGGCTGCTGGAGCAGCTGGCCCAGGCCGAACTCGCCTTCCTGCGGGCCTCTTTGGAGTGATCCGTCGCTCCGCCCGGGGCGGAGTGCCGAGGGGCGTCGCACCGCCGGGTGCGGCGCCCCTTCCACTTGCTCCCGGACCTCTTCCACGTGACCGGTCACATGTGAAATATTACCTGCGCTTCACCGACTGATGACCCGAAGGACCCCCATCCCCCGGAAAGGAACGGTCAGTTGCGCAGACTGTCCGCCGCCCTCGCCGCCGCGCTCACCACCGGCGCGATAGCGGCCACCCTGCTGGGCACCCCCGCCCAGGCCGCACCCCCGACCCCCGCCGCCCTCGCCGCCCCCGCCGACACGGGGCAGGGCGCCGAGGCCCCGCCCGCACCGCTGGTCCCGCAGGAGCGCGAGCGCCAGGCGCTGCGCGGCAAGGCCCTGGAACAGCTCAACAAGGGCACCGTCGCCAAGAGCGCCGGCAAGCGGGCCCCGGCGAAGGTGAAGATCGGCGACGACTACGTCCAACTCGCCCACCAGCGCACGGACAAGGTCTTCGTGATCCTCGCCCAGTTCGGCGACCAGGTGGACGACACCACCCAGTGGAACGGCCAGGCGCGCTACGGCGGCACCCCCGGCCCGCGCCACAACCAGATCCCCAAGCCGGGCCAGGACGACAACCACACTCTGTGGTCGGCGGACTTCGACCGCGCGTACTACCAGAAGATGTTCTTCGACGACACGCCCGGCGCGGTGTCGATGCGCAACTACTACCGCACCCAGTCCTCCGGCCGGTACGACGTCGAGGGCACCGTCAGCGACTGGGTCACCGTCCCGTACAACGAGGCCCGCTACGGCAGCAACAAGGGCCCCCAGGGCTCCGGCGCCTGGACCCAGGGCCAGGAGTTCATCCGGGACGCCGTCAAGGCCTGGTACGACGGCGAGATCGCCAAGGGCCGCTCCGCCGCCGACATCAAGGCGCAGCTCGCCCAGTACGACGTCTACGACCGCTACGACCACGACAAGGACGGCGAGTTCGCCCAGCCGGACGGCTACCTGGACAACGTCGTCGTGGTGCACGCGGGCGTGGACGAGACCTGGGGCGGCGGCGCCCAGGGCGCCGACGCGCTGTGGGCGCACCGCAGCTGGACCTTCCCGGACGCGACCGGGCAGACCGGCCCGGAGGGCAACAGGATCGGCGGCGCCCCCGTCGGCGACACCGGCCTGTACGTCTACGACTACGTCCAGGCGGGCGAGAACAGCGGCGTCGGCCTGTTCGCCCACGAGTACGGCCACAACCTCGGCCTGCCCGACCTGTACCCCACCAGCGGCGGCGACAACAGCGTCAACTTCTGGTCGCTGATGTCCTCCGGCTCCTACCTGGGCAAGGGCCCGAACACCACCGGCGGCTACCCCGGCGACCTCGACGCCTGGAGCAAGCTGCAGTTCGGCTGGCTCGACTACGACGAGGCGCAGGCCGCCACCCGCTCCACCCACGCCCTCGGGGTGAGCAGCTACAACACCGACCAGGCCCAGGCGGTCCTGGTCCACCTGCCGGACGGCACCACCAGCACCGACCTCGCCGACCCGTACGAGGGCGGCCGGCAGTGGTGGAGCGACACCGGCGACAACCTCGACAACTCCCTCGCCCGGGACCTCGACCTGCGCACCGCCGCCGGCCCGGCCGCCCTGGACGCGGCGGTCTGGTACGACACCGAGCAGGACTACGACTTCCTGACCGTCGAGGCCTCCACCGACCAGGGCAAGCACTGGACCGCCCTCGGCGGCACCGTGGACGGCGCCCCGATCGGCAACACCAACGCCAACACCCCGGGCCTGAGCGGCAGTTCCGGCGGCTTCAAGCAGCTGCACATCCCGCTGGACGGCTACCTCGGGCAGCAGGTGCGGCTGCGCTTCCACGTCACCTCGGACAGCAACACCCACGGCCGGGGCGTGCTGGTGGACGCCGTGAAGGCCACCGCCGGCACCACCGTGCTGTTCACCGACGGCGCCGAGAACGGCACGGGCGGCTGGACGGCCGGCGGCTTCACGGTCATCACCGGCCGCACCGCCGTCAAGCAGCACCCGCGCGCGTACCTCGCCGAGAACCGCCGCTACACCGGCTACGGGGCGTTCCTGAAGACCGGCCCGTACAACTTCGGCTACGGCGGCGTCGCGGGCAAGGCCAACGTGGTGGACAACTACCCGTACCAGGAGGGCGTCCTGGTCTGGCTGTGGGACACCTCGTACGGTGACAACAACACCAAGGACCACCCCGGCGGCGGGCTGATCCTGCCGGTCGACGCCCACCCGGCGCCGGTCCGCTTCGCCGACGGCACCCTGGTCAACGGGCGGGCGCAGACGTACGACGCGCCCTTCTCGCTCAAGCCGACCACGCCGTTCACCCTGCACAAGGGCGGCGTCGCGGTGCGCGTCCCGGCGAAGCCGGCCGTGCCGGTGTTCAACGACCACACCGGGGTGTACGGCGACCCGGCGACGCCGCAGCTGACGGTGAAGGTGCCGGACACCAACACGAAGATCGAGGTCGTCCGGGAGTCCCAGGGCGGGAAGATCACCACCGTCCGGGTCGGCCCGGCCTCCTGACCCGCGCAACCGTGTGACAGCGGCCCCGGATCCCCCCGACGAAAGGGATCCGGGGCCGGTCTGTGTCCTCACCTCCCCAGGCTGCGGGCGGTGCGGGCCGCGGTCGCCACCCCGAGGACGGTGATCGCGGCTGTCCCGAAGGTCATGTACCGGGCCGAGTCGACCGGGGTGTCGCCGCCCAGGTTGACCAGCGTGCCGGCCAGTGCCGAGGTCACCGAGAAGGCGATCAGCTGGGTGGTGTTGATCGCCGCGGCCGCCTTGCCGCCCTCGGCCGGGTCACTGCTGCTGCGCATCGCGGCCACGCTCAGGTGCGGGAAGGCCAGCCCGATCCCGGTGCCGGCGCCGAACAGCGCCACCGCCCACAGCAGGACCCGCAGCCCGGAGGCGTGCCCGGTCTGCGACAGCCCGTAGACCAGCAGGCCGGCGACCAGCACCAGCGGCGCGGTGCGGATCGCCAGGGCCCGGCCGCGGGCCGACTCGATGCCGACGCTGAACAGCTGGGCGGTGGTCCAGCCGGCCGAGGTCGTGGCACCGAGGAACCCGGCCACCAGCGGGGAGAGCCCGCCCAGCTCCTGGCCGAACAGCGGGATGAAGTTCTCCGTCACCACGCCCGCGCAGAGCACCGCGACGGTCAGGTAGAGCCATTTCAGTGGGTTGCCGGCCCGGTAGGTCTGCTGCGGCAGCACCGTCGCCGCCGCGCGCCGCTCGACCGAGACGAAGCCCGCCAGCAGCGCCAGCCCGGCGAGCAGGCAGAGCGCCGTCGGCCAGCCGCTCGGCACGGTCGAGCTGACGCTGAAGGCGGCCGCCGCCAGGGTGAGCAGCAGCAGCGAGGGCAGCGGCACCGGGCCGCTGCCGTGCCCCGCGCCGGAGCGCCCGGGCAGCACCCGGCGGGCCAGCGCCGCCAGCACCAGCGCGGCGGCCAGCAGCAGGACGTACGCCCCGCGCCAGGCGCCGAGCTGGGCGAAGAGCCCGCCCAGCGACGGGCCGACCAGGATACCGACACCCCACATCGCGGAGACCAGCCCGGCCGCACGGGTCCACAGCCGCTCAGGCAGGGCGCTGCGGATCACGGCGTAGCCGAGCCCGGCGACCAGGCCGCCGCCGAGGCCCTGCACCACCCGGCCGGTGATCAGCGCCGCCATCGACGGGCTGAGCGCGTTGACCACCGCGCCGGCGCCGAAGACCAGGAAGCCCAGCACGTAGGCCCGGGCGGCACCGAGCCGGTCCAGCATCCGGCTGACCAGCATCGAGGCGATGACGGCGGCCGTCAGGAAGCCGGTGGCCACCCAGGCGTAGTACCGCTCGCCGCCGATGTCGGCCACGATCGAGGGCATCAGGGCGGCGGTGAAGTAGAGGTTCATCGCGTACAGCGCGACGCCGCCGGCCAGGATCGAGGCGGGGGCGGCGTAGCGGCGGGAGAAGAGTTCGCGCCACCCTCCGGTGGCTCCCGCGGACGGCGACTCCATGGGGTAACTTCCCAGCTCGGGCTGGGCCGTGTCGTTCTTGGCGGCAACTGATTCGGTCACGTCCGGTACGCTAGGACTTCAACAAAACTTGAAGTCAAGACCGACCGCCGAGGAGCCGCCATGACCACCGCACCGGTCGATCTGCTGAGCGTCGGCGAGGTGGCCCGGCGGGCCGGGATCGCCACCTCGGCGGTGCGCTTCTACGAGGACCAGGGGCTGATCTCCTCCGAGCGCACGGCGGGCAACCAGCGCCGCTACCGGCGGCACGTGCTGCGCCGGATCTCGCTCATCCTGGTCGCCAAACGGCTCGGCATCCCGCTCTCCGAGGTCGCCGAGGTGTTCACCGGACTGCCCGAGGACCGGATGCCCGGCAAGCACGACTGGGAGCGGATCTCCCGGCGCTGGGCCGAGCAGCTGCGCGCCCGCCGGGCCGAGCTGGAACGGCTGGAGGAGGAGCTGACCGGCTGCATCGGCTGCGGCTGCGTGTCGCTGCGCCGCTGCCGGGTGCTCAACCCGGGGGACGAGCTGGCCGCCGAGGGGCCGGGCCCGCGCCGGCTGCTGCCGGGGGACGGCCTGCTGCCCGTCGAGGACTGAGACGGGAGAGGGACCGGGGCAAGAAGGGTGGAACCCGGTCGGACGCGGCCCTCGCAGGGTTCCCCGCCGCGTCCGACCGGGGGTCATGGGTGCCCCGGGCCGGGTCCCGCGGATCCGGGCCGGGGCCGACGGAATCCGCGGGACACGCCTCAGGCCTCCGGGAAGTGGCAGGCCGCCTGCCGCTCGCCGGGCCCGGCGATCCTCAGCAGCGGCCGCTCGGTCCGGCACAGCTCCTGGGCCTTCGGGCAGCGCGGGTGGAAGGTGCAGCCGGGCGGCGGGTCGGCCGGGCTCGGCGGGTCGCCGAGCAGCACGATCCGCTCCCTGGTCCGCTCCGCCTCCGGGTCGGGCAGCGGGACGGCGGACAGCAGCGCCCTGGTGTACGGGTGCGCGGGGTTGCCGTACACCTCGGCCTTGTCGCCGATCTCCACGATCCGGCCCAGGTACATCACCGCGACCCGGTCGCAGACCCGCTTGACCACCGAGAGGTCGTGGGCGATGAACACGTACGCCAGCCCCAGCTCCCGCTGGAGCCGCTCCATCAGGTTGACCACCTGGGCCTGGATGGAGACGTCCAGCGCGGAGACCGGCTCGTCGGCGATCACCAGCCGCGGCGAGGTGGCCAGCGAGCGGGCGATGCCGATGCGCTGGGCCTGGCCACCGGAGAACTCGTGCGGGTAGCGGTCCAGGTGCTCGGGGATCAGCCCGACCAGCTCCATCAGCTCGGCGGCCCGCTCGCGCGCGGCCGTCGCGCTCTCACCCTGGACCAGCAGCGGCTCGGAGATGATCCGGGCCACCGTCTGCCGGGGATTGAGCGAGGAGTACGGGTCCTGGAAGACCATCTGGAGATCGCGCCGGTGAGGGCGCAGCTGCGCCTGGGAGAGCCCGCCGATCTCGGTGCCGTCGAAGGTGACGGTGCCCGAGGTCGGGTCGAGCAACCGGACGATCATCCGCCCGGTGGTGGACTTGCCGCAGCCGGACTCGCCGACCAGCCCGAGCGTCTCGCCCGCGCCGACGTCGAAGCTCACCCCGTCCACCGCCCGGATCGGCGCACCGGGCCGCCCGGTGCGCCCGCGCCGGCCGGGGAAGGTCTTCACCAGGTCCCGTACCGAGAGCAACGGCTGAGTCATCGCGACACCCCTTCCGGCACCAGCGGCAGGTGGCAGGCGGCCTGGTGGCCTGGGGCGAGCGGGCCGAGCAGGGGTCGCTCGGCCAGGCAGCGGGCGTGCTCCTCGGCGGACGCGGCGGTGGTGCGGGCGCAGCGCGGGGCGAAGGAGCAACCGGGGGCGGGGGCGATCAACGACGGCGGGCTGCCGGGGATGGCCCTCAGCGGGGCGTCGTCGGTGTCGTCCAGGCGCGGCAGCGAGTCCAGCAGGCCGCGCGTGTACGGGTGCGCGGGCTGTGCGAACAGCCGGTCCACCGGGGCCTGTTCGGCGGCCCGGCCGCCGTACATGACCAGGACCTCGTGGGCGACCCGGGCGACCACGCCGAGGTCGTGGGTGATCATCACGACGCCGAGGCCGCGCTCCTGCTGGATCCGGGCGATCAGGTCGAGGATCTGCGCCTGGACGGTGACGTCGAGCGCCGTGGTGGGCTCGTCGGCGATCAGCAGCTCGGGCTCGCAGGCGAGCGCCATGGCGATCATGACGCGCTGGCGCATGCCGCCGGAGAACTGGTGCGGGTACTCGTCGACCCGGCGGGCCGGCTCGGGGATGCCGACCTCGGCCAGCATCTCCACCGCCCGGGCCCGCCCGGCCTTGCGGTTGGCCTTGAAGTGCACCCGGTAGTGCTCGGCGATCTGCTCCCCGACGGTGTAGAAGGGGTGCAGGCTGGACAGCGGGTCCTGGAAGATCATCGCGATCCGGCGGCCCCGGACGACGCCCAGCTCCCGCTCCCCCAGGCCGCCCAGCTCCTGGCCGTTCAGCCGGATCGAGCCGGTGACGGTGGCGCCGCGGTGCAGGCCCATGACGGCGAGCGAGGTGACGGACTTCCCGCTGCCCGACTCGCCGACCAGCCCCAGGGTCCGTCCGGCCTCGACGGTGAAGGAGATCCCGTCCACCGCCCGGACGGTGCCGCGCGGGGTGTCGAAGGAGACCTTGAGGTCCTCGACCTCCAACAGCTCGGCCATCAGTACCTCACTCTCGGGTCGACGAACGCGTAGAGCAGGTCGACCAGCAGGTTCGCCGCGACGATGAAGAAGGCCGCGAGCAGGGTGACGCCGAGGATGACGGGCTGGTCGGAACGGGCCAGGCCGTCGTAGAACAGCCGACCGACGCCGGGCAGGCCGAAGATCGACTCGGTGATGACGGCACCGGCCAGCAGCCCGCCGAGGTCCATCCCGAAGATGGTCAGGATCGGCGTCATCCCGGAGCGCAGCCCGTGCTTGACGGTGACCGTCCGCGACGGCAGGCCCTTGGCCCGGGCGGTGCGGATGTACGGCTCGGCCATCGTCTCGATCATCGAGTTGCGGCTCTGCCGGGCGTACATCGCCGCGTACAGCAGGGCCAGCGCGATCCACGGCAGCAGCAGGTTGGAGGCCCACTCGAAGGGGTTCTCGGTGAACTTGTGGTACGCCGGGTAGGGCAGCAGGCCGGCCGTCCTGACGACGCCCCAGATCAGCATGATCGAGGTGAAGTAGACCGGCAGCGAGGCGGTGCCGACGGAGAGCACCATCAGCGCCTTGTCGACCGGCCTGCCCTTGCGCAGCGCCGAGGTGACGCCCGCGCCGAGGCCGAGGACCAGCCAGAGCACGGCCGCGCCGAGCGCCAGCGAGACGGAGACCGGCAGGCGGTCGGTGAGCAGGTCCCACACCGGCAGCCCGTACTCGTAGGAGTAGCCGAGGCAGGGGAAGCCGCAGTGCACGGCGCTGGGGCCGGAGCCGTAGTCGCGGCCGGCGAAGATGCCGCCGAGGTAGGCGAGGAACTGCTCCCAGACCGGCTTGTCCAGGCCCATCGCCGCCTTGACGTCGGCGAGCCGCTCGGGGCTGCAGGTCTTGCCGCAGGCGGCCGCGGCCGGGTCGTTGGGCAGCAGGTAGAAGATGGTGAAGGTGATGGCGCAGATGGCGAGCAGGATGCCCACCACGCCGAGCAGTCGGCGGCCGAGGTAGAGGATCACGACCGGCCTCCCCGGGGGTCGAGGATGTCGCGCAGCGCGTCCCCGAGCAGGGTGAACGCGAGCACGGCGACGAACAGGAAGGCGGTCGGGATCAGGAAGTAGGTCGGGTCGGTCTCGTAGTGCACGATGCTCTCGGCGATCATCTGGCCCCAGGACGCGGTCGGCGGGCGGACGCCGACGCCGAGGTAGCTGAGCGCGGCCTCGGTGGCGATCATGCCGGGGACCAGCAGGGTGGTGTAGGCGATGATCGGGCCCGAGACGTTCGGCAGGATCTCCCGGGTGAGGATGCGCCAGGAGCGCGCCCCGCCGACCTTGGCGGCCTCGACGTACTCGCGGTGCTTGAGCGAGAGGGTCTGCCCGCGCACCACCCGGGCGATGCCGGGCCAGGTGAACAGCCCGATCACCAGGGTGATCAGCAGGATCCGGTTGACGTCCTTGGCCACCGACATCATCGCGATCATGAAGATCAGCGAGGGGAAGGACATCGTGAGGTCCATCAGCCGGGACAACAGGGTGTCGACGCGCCCGCCGAAGTAGCCCGCCGCGATGCCGGCCAGGGTGCCGACGAGCACGACGACGGCCGTCGCGGTGAACGCGATCAGCAGGGAGACCTGCCCGCCGTGCAGCACCCGGGCGAACAGGTCGCGGCCGGTGAGCGGCTCGACGCCCAGCCAGTGCCGGGTGCTGATGCCGCCGAAGTCCCCCTTGGGCAGGCCGCCCAGGTACGGGTCGAGCGAGCGCTTGTCGAACTCCTCCGGGCTCCAGCCGCCGAGCGAGCCGAGCGGCCCCGCCAGGGCGGTGACCAGGACCAGCACGCCGACGGTGATCAGCCCGAACCGGGCCGAGCCCTTGGCCCACAGCTGGTCCCAGACCAGCCGCCAGGGCCCGCGCCCGGCACTCTTCTTGGCGCCCCCCGCCGTGGCGTCGGCCACGGCGGCGGGCTCAGTGGTGGTACTCATGGCTGCCGGTCCCTCACTTGCCCTTGGCGGGGTCCTTGAGGCCGACCGTGGCCAGGTCGATCATGCCGGCGAAGCCCGAGTTGCCGAACGCGCCGGCCACGTTGGTGCCGACCAGCAGCGGGCGCCGCTGCCAGAGCAGCGGGACGGCCGGGGCCTTCTTCATGAGGTCCTCGTCCAGCTGCTTCCAGGCCTTGTTCGCCTCGTCGACGTTCGTCATGGCCGCGATCTGGTCCATCCGGTCCATCGTGGCCTGGTCCTTGAACTGGCTGTAGTTGCCCTGGTTGCCCTTCTCCTTGATGGTGCGGCCGTCGAAGAGGAACGGCAGGAACGTCGCACCGGAGGGGTAGTCGGGGCACCAGCCGTTGAGCGTCAGCTCGGGGGCGTTCTTGATGTCGCCGACGGTGTCGGCGAAGGCGGACGCGTCGACCGTGTTCACGGTGACCTGGACGCCGGCCTTGGACAGCGACTGCTGGATCGCCTCGGCGCGGGTCTTGTCGCCGGTCGAGACGGTGAGCGAGACCTTGAGGTCGCTCTTGCCCGCCTCCTGGAGCATCTTCTTGGCCTTCTCCTGGTCGCCGCTCACCGGGATCTTCAGCGGGTCGGACTTGACGCCGCCGGCCAGCGCGGGCGGCAGGAAGGAGGTCGCCGCGTCGGTCATCGCGGGGCCGCCGAAGGCGGTCACCTGGGCGTCGCGGTCGACCGCCCACATCATCGCCTCGCGTACCTTCGGGTCGTCGAAGGGGGCCTTGGCGGTGTTCATGTAGAGCATGTCGGTACAGCCGGTCTGCTCGGCGACCATGCGGGACTTGACGTCCGCCTTGGGCAGCACCTTGGCGACGGTCTCGTGCTGCATCCAGGGCATGTTGATGGCGTTGGCGTCGGCGCCGTCGCTGGCGATGATCCGGTCGTCGGCCTGGCCGCCCTTGATGCCCTGGGTGACCACGACCTTGTCCGGGTACGCCTTGCGGACGGTGTCGGTGGCCGGGTCCCAGTTGTCGTTGCGGACCAGCACCAGCTGCTTGCCGCGGTCGTAGGTCTCGATCTTGTACGGGCCGGAGGAGAACGGCCGCGCGTCGTACTGGGTGCCCTTCTCCTGGGACTGCGGCACCGGGGCGAAGGTCGGCAGGGTGACGGTGTCGGAGAACTCGGCGACCGGGCGCTTCAGGTGGAAGACGATCGTCTTGTCGTCCGGGGTCTCGATGCCGGCCAGGTGCTCGCCGCCCAGCGGGCCCTTGTAGTTCTCGCCGCCGGCCAGGTACTGGATCGCGTAGTCGGGGCCGCCGGTGAGGTCCGGGGAGAAGGATCGCTCGACGTTGTACTTGATGTCGGCGGACTTGATCGGCGAGCCGTCCTCGTACTTGAGGCCGTCCTTGAGGGTGAAGGTCCACACCTTGCCGCCGTCGGAGGACTTGCCGAGGTCGGTGGCGAGGTCCGGGACGATCTCGCTGCCGGCCGCGCCCGGCTCGGACTTGAAGGTGGTCAGGGTCCGGTAGATCAGCCGGGTGCCGAAGTCCATGTGCGGCACCACCCAGTTGCGGGCCGGGTCGAGGTGGGCGAAGTCCTGGTTGGTCAGGATGTTGAGGGTGCCGCCCTTGGCCGGGGTGCCGCCGATGATCGAGCCGGACGCCGCGCCCGGGCCCTTGCCGTCGGAGGGGGCGGCGTCGGCGCCACTGTCGCTCTTGTCGTTGGAGCAGGCCCCGAGGCCGAGGGTGAGGGTCGCCGCGAGGGCCGCCGCGAGGGCGGCGTGGGTGCGCCTGGTCATGTGCAACTCCGCTGTGGGGGGCCTGATCCAGCGATCTGGCCGGCTGCGCTGTGTGACCCGTAACATAGTAATGTGAAATTGCACTGCACAAGAGGTGACGCCCTCCGTTACCGAGCTGTGTCCGTGCCCGCATCTCCCCAGCCCCGTCTAGGAGTTCACCGGTGACCCTCCCCACGACCGGCCTCAACACCGGAAGCCACGACCTCCCGGTCTCCCCCGCGCTCGCCTCGTTCATGGCCACCAGCTGGTCCGCCACCCCCCTCCCCGCCGACCGGCGGGTCCCCGGCTACGACCGCTTCCCCGGCCGCCGCGCCCGGCTCTCCGCCGCCTTCCCCGGCGAACGGCTGATCGTCCCGGCCGGCCGGCTCAAGGTCCGCTGCAACGACCTCGACTACCGCTTCCGCCCGCACAGCGCGTACGTCTGGCTCACCGGCCTCACCGGCGAGGACCAGGCCGACCACGTCCTGGTCCTCGAACCGGCCGGCCCCGAAGGCCACGAGCCGATCCTCTACCTGCGCCCGCGCTCCCCCCGCGACGGCGGCGAGTTCTACCGCGACCGCCGCTACGGCGAGTTCTGGGTCGGCTCCCGGCCCGACCTCGCCGAGGCGGCCCGCCTCACCGGGGTGCGCACCGAACACCTCGACGACCTCGGCAAGCTGCTCAGCGGCCCCCAGCCGCCCACCCGGGTGCTGGCCGGCACCGACCCGCTGGTCGACGAGGCCACCGGACGGCCCACCGAACGGCCCGCCGACGGCCTGCGGGACGGCGAACTGGCCGCCGTCCTCTCCGAGTTGCGCCTGGTCAAGGACACCTGGGAGATCGGCCAGCTGCAACTGGCCGTCGACCACACCACCACCGGCTTCGAGGACGTCGTCCGCGCCCTGCCCACCGCCCTGCGCCACCACCGCGGCGAACGCTGGATCGAGGGCGTCTTCGACCTGCGCGCCCGCGCCGAGGGCAACGGCACCTCGTACACCACCATCGCCGCCTCCGGCGCCCACGCCTGCGTCCTGCACTGGATCCGCAACGACGGCGCCCTCGACCCGAACTCCCTGCTGCTGCTGGACGCGGGCGTCGAGACCGACACCCTCTACGCCGCCGACATCACCCGCACCCTCCCGCTCAGCGGCACCTTCACCCCGGTCCAGCGCCAGGCCTACGACCTCGTCCTCGCCGCCCAGAGCGCCGGCATCGCCGCCCTGCGCCCGGGGGCGCGGTTCCGCGACTTCCACCGCGCCGCCATGCGCGTCATCGCCGAGGGCCTCGCCGACTGGGGCGTCCTGCCCGTCTCCGCCGAGGAGGCCCTCGCCGAGGACAACGGCCTCTACCGCCGCTACACCCTCTGCGGCAGCGGCCACATGCTCGGCCTCGACTACCACGACTGCGCCAGGTCCCGCGCCGACCGCTACCTCGACGGCACCCTGGAGGAGGGCATGGTCCTCACCGTCGAACCCGGCCTCTACCTCCAGCCCGACGACGAGACCCTCCCCGCCGAACTCCGCGGCCTCGGCATCCGCATCGAGGACGACCTGGTCATCACCGCCGACGGCGCCCACCTGATGTCCGGCGCCCTCCCCCGCACCGCCGACGCCGTCGAGTCCTGGATGTCCGACCTGCTGAGCTAAGGACATCACCAGGAGACATCGCCAGGAGCGGACGGTCAGGCCACCTTGATCGTCCGCTCCCCTCGCCGAACCGTCACCTCGACCTCGCCACCGATCGCCGCCGAATACGCCCGCAGGTTGTCCAGGCTGTCCACCTGCCCGTGCTCGATCTGCGACACCCGCGCCTCTCTTGTCGCCGGCGACCAGGATGAGGGACAACACGCCGCGTCCTGCGTGCCCCGACCCACTACCCCCGCGCCGCCTGCCACAGCTCCGCGACGATCTGCTCCGCCGGGCCCGTGCGGGCCAGGTGGTGGGCCGTGCCGGCCCAGAGGTGCATGGCGTCCGTGTCGCCGCGGCGGGCGGCGGCGGCGCGCAGGGGGGTGGTGAGGCGGTTGACCTCGGGGTAGGCGGGCGGGGCGTACGGGCCGTAGCGGTCGATGAAGGCGTTGCGCAGGCCGCGGGCGGGGCGGCCGGTGAAGGCCCGGGTGACGGCCGTCTCCGGGAGTTCGACGAGCGCGGCCCGGTGGGCGGCCGAGGCGCCGGACTCGTCGGAGCGCAGCAGCGCCGTGCCCAGCTGCACCGCCACCGCGCCCGCCCGCAGGGCCGCCGCGATGGCCGGGCCGTCGCCGAGCCCGCCCGCGGCGACCAGCGGCAGCGACGTCACCTCCCGTACGGCGGGCAGCAGTTCGAGCAGCGGCAGGTCCCCCGGCTCGTCCGCCACCCGGTGGGTGCCCCGGTGGCCGCCCGCCTCCGGACCCTGCACGCACAGCGCGTCCATCCCGAGGGCCTGCGCCGCCCGCGCCTCCTGCGGCGTGGTGACGGTGGCGACCTGGGTCGTCCCGACCGCCCGCAGCGCCGCCGCCTCCTCGGCCGTCGGCAGCCCGAAGGTGTACGAGACCACCGGCACCGGGTCCGCGACCAGCGCGGCGAGCTTGGCCTCCCAGTCGTCCCGGTCCGGCTCGGCCTCCTCCGGCAGCGTCACGTCCCACCGCTCGGCCTCGGGCCGCAGCCGCTCCCGGTAGGCGGCGACGGCCGCCCGGTCCCCGGGCGGGCCCGGCACGAAGAGGTTCACCCCGAACGGCCGGTCGCCGGACTTCCGTACCGCGGCGATCTGTTCGGACATCCCGGCGGCGCTCTTCATCCCGGCGGCCAGGAACCCCAGCCCGCCGGCCCGGTTCACCACCGCCACCAGCTCGGGCGTCGAGGGCCCGCCCGCCATCGGGGCGGCGATCACGGGGACGGCGAGGTCATGGATGCCGACGGCCATCGGGGCTCCTCACGCTGCGGGCGGGCACGGACCGCTCCCACCCTACGCTCAGCGGATCAGCCCCCGCCGTCGCGCCTCGCGCACCGCCGCCGTACGCGAGTCCACCCCCAACTTGGTGTAGATGTGCACCAGATGGGACTTCACCGTGGCCTGGCTCAGGTGCAGCCGCTGGCTGATCCCCTGGTTGGCCAGCCCGTCCGCGACCAGCCCCAGCACCTCGGTCTCCCGGGCGCTGAGCGCCGCCGCCGGCGTCCGCATCCGCTCCAGCAGCCGGTCCGCGACGCTGGGCGCCAGCGCGCTGCGCCCGGCCGCGGCGGCCCGTACGGCCTGGGCCAGCTCCTCCGGCGGCGCGTCCTTCAGCAGGTAGCCGGTGGCGCCGGCCTCCAGGGCCGGCAGGGTGTCCGCGTCGGTGTCGTACGTGGTGACCACCAGCACCCGGGGCGCGCCCGGCCTGGCGGTGATCGCCGCGGTGGCCTGCGCCCCGTTCATCGCCGACCCCGGCCCGAACTGGAGGTCCATCAGCACCACGTCCACGCCCGGCTCCGCGGCCAGCTCGACGGCCCGCTCGGCGGTGGCCGCCTCCGCGACGATGGTGAAGTCCGGCTCGGACTCCAGCACCGCCCGCAGTCCGGCCCGCACCACCGGGTGGTCGTCCGCGATGAGCAGCCCGATCACGAGCCGGCCTCCGCGGTGACCGGCAGCTGCACCGCCACCGCCGTGCCCTGGCCGGGCACCGACTCCACCGTGAAGCTGCCGCCGAGCGCCCGCGCCCTGGCCCGCATCGTGGGCAGCCCGAACCCGCCCTCCGCACTGGTGCGGCCCGCGACCGCCGCCGGATCGAACCCGGCCCCGTCGTCGACCACGTCCAACGCCACCTCGCCCTCCATGTAGCTGAGTGTCACCTCGGCGCGGGTCGCCGCCGCGTGCCGGATGGTGTTGCCGAGCGCCGACTGCGCGATCCGCAGCAGCGCGACCTCCTGCGCGGCCGGCAGCCGGACCGGGTCGCCGGAGACGTGCAGGTGGACGGGCAGCGTGCCGTGCGCCGTCGTCGTCGCGCACAGCCGCTCCAGCGCGACCGGCAGCGGATCCCCGTCCAGCGCGGGCGGGGTGAGCGCCCGGACGAACCTGCGGGCCTCGTCCAGGTTGTCCTGCGCGGCCTGGCGCGCCTGCTCGACGTACCCGGCGGCGGCCTCGGTGCGCTCCGGCAGGGCCCGCTGGGCGGCCCGCAGCAGCAGCTGGATGGAGCTGAGGCTCTGCGCGAGGGTGTCGTGGATCTCCCGGGCGAGCCGCTCGCGCTCGGCCAGCACCCCGGCCGCGTGGTGCGCGGCGGCGGCGTCGGCGCGGGCGGCGGTGAGCTCGTCGATCAGTCGGCGCCGTTCCTCGCTCTCCCGGTACAGCGCCTGGTAGCCGAGCACGGTCGCAGTGGCGACGGCCGCGCCGAGCGCGGGCCCGATGGAGGCGGCGAAGCTGAAGCTGTGCTGGTGCCAGGACCACGCGGCGATCGACGCGGCGGCGGTCAGCCCGACGGCGACCAGGCCGCCGCGCCGCCCGAGCAGGTGCAGTTCCAGGAAGTACAGCGGGAAGGCCAGCCAGACCCCGTCCTGGGTGGCGATCAGCACGCCCGCCCAGGTGACGCCGAGCAGCACCAGCCAGAGCGCGGCCGCCCGGCGCGAACGGCGCACGGCGGCCAGCTGCGGCCCGACGGTGTAGACGGCGGCCATCGCGGTGGCCGCCGCGGCGACGGCCGCGGGATCGCCGCTGCGGTCGACGAAGACGGCCCGGCCGACGGCGAGCACGAGCAGGCCCGCAACGAGCAGGTGCAGGCAGACCTGGAGGACGCGGGCGACGGGGGTGGTTCTGGATCGTTCGGTCGCCATCCGTCCAGCCTAAGTCGGCATCACCGGTCCGGCATCAATCAAAAGGTTGAACTCGGCATCTTCCCTTTGATGCCCAGGATGCAATCCCCCGCGCGATGCCCCGAGGCCCCGTCGTCCAGGACGGTGGAAGGGTCGAGAGAACCTGCGCAGAGGAAGGCCCAACGTGTTCGTCGCCTGGAGGGACCTGAGGTTCGCCAAGGGGCGGTTCGCCCTGATGGGGACCGTCATCGTGCTGATCACCGTCCTGGTCGGTCTGCTGTCCGGGCTGACCGCCGGGCTCGGCCGGCAGAACATCTCCGCCATCACCGGCCTGCCCGCCGACCACCTGGTCTTCGGCAAGCCCGCCGACGGGCAGAAGCTCTCCTTCACCGACTCCCAGGTCACCCCCGAACAGTGGCAGGCCTGGGCCCGTGAGCCCGGAGTCACCTCCGCCCAGCCGCTCGGCATCACCACCACCAAGGCCGCCGCCGGGCAGCGCACCGCCGCACTGTCCGCCTTCGGCGTCCCGGAGGGCTCCGGCCTCGCCCCGCAGGGCAGCCGGATCTCCGCCGGCCAGGCCGTACTGTCCAAGACCGCCGCGGAGAACCTGGGCGGCCTCACCGCCGGCGCCGAGTTCACCCTGGCCGGGCACCCGCTGCGGGTCGCCGCCGTCGACGGCGACGCCGCGTACAGCCACACCCCGGTGATCTGGACCAGCCTCACCGACTGGCAGCAGTTCGCCCCCGGCGGCGCCGGCCACGCCACCGTCATCGCGCTCGACACGGCGAAGGGCGCCGACCTGGCCGCCGCCGACGCCCGCCACGGCACCGAGACCCACACCCGCGACGACGCCCTCGCCGCGATCGGCTCCTACACCTCGGAGAACGGCTCCCTCCAGCTGATGCGCGGCTTCCTGTTCGCCATCTCGGCCCTGGTGATCGGCGCGTTCTTCACCGTCTGGACGATCCAGCGCAGCGGCGACATCGCCGTCCTCAAGGCCCTCGGCGCCTCCACCCGCTACCTGCTGCGCGACGCCCTCGGCCAGGCCGTCCTGCTGCTGGTGCTCGGCACCCTGCTGGGCACCGCGATCGCCTCCGGCTTCGGCGCGCTGATCGGCTCCGCCGTCCCCTTCGTGCTGGACGCCCCGACCGTCCTGCTGCCCGCCGCCGTCATGATCGCCCTCGGCGCGATCGGCGCGGCCCTGTCCATCCGCCGGATCACCTCCGTCGACCCGCTGACCGCCCTGGGGAGCGCCCGATGAGTCTTGTACTCGACCGCATCACCCTGACCTACCCGGACGGCGACGGCCGGCTGACCGCCCTCGACGAGGTCTCGCTGACCGTCCCCAAGGGGTCGCTCACCGCCGTCGTCGGCCCCTCCGGCTCCGGCAAGTCCAGCCTGCTGGCGGTGGCCGCCACCCTGATCGGCCCGGACTCCGGGCAGGTCGTCATCGACGGCACCGACACCACGGGCCTCAGCCGGGCGGACCTCACCGCGCTGCGCCGCACCAGGATCGGCATCGTCTTCCAGCAGGCCAACCTGCTGCCCTCGCTCACCGCCGTGGAGCAGCTGCAGGTGATGGCCCACCTCGACGGCCGCTCCCCGCGCAGCGCCCTGCCCCGCGCCCTGGAACTCCTGGACGCCGTCGGCCTGCGCGACCAGGCCGCCCGCCGCCCCCACCAGCTCTCCGGCGGCCAGCGCCAGCGGGTCAACATCGCCCGCGCGCTGATGAACGACCCCACGGTGCTCCTGGTGGACGAACCCACCAGCGCCCTCGACCACGAACGCGGCGCCGCCGTCCTCGACCTGATCACCGACCTCACCCACCGCCGGGCCACCGCCACCGTCCTGGTCACCCACGACCGCACCCACCTGACGGCCGTCGACCAGGTCGCCGAGGTCCACGACGGGCGGCTGACGCTGCCCGCGGCGGCGGTCTGAGCCGCCGACTCCCCCACCGGAAGCCTCACCGCCGTCCCGGGCAGCGCGACCAGCTGCCCGGGACGGCGCACCACTCTCTGCCGGTACTCCCCGCCCTCGGGCCCGGTCAGCACCATCACCCGTCGTCCGGCCCGGTCGACGATCGCCCGGCGCCTCGCCCGAACGAGTGATTCAGCTCCGGCGGGCCCCGAGCCGCAGGGCCGAGGGCTCCGGCTCGGCGGGCTTCTCCTCGCCGGCCCACAGGGAGCGGACGTGGCTGAGGTGGCGGGTCATGCAGGCCTCCGCCCCGGCCGAGTCGCCGGCGAGCAGCAGGTCCAGCAGCTCCAGGTGCTCCTGGGCCGAGGAGACCAGCTCGCCGCGCTCGTCGAGCCGGTTGAGGCCGTACAGGCGCGAGCGCTTGCGCAGGTCGCCGACGACCTCGACCAGCCGGCTGTTGCCGGCCAGGCCCAGGAGGTCCAGGTGGAACTGGCGGTCGGCCTCCAGGTAGCCGATCAGGTCGTGCTTGCCGGCCGCCGCGACGATCGCCTCGGCCTGCGGGCGCAGCCGCTCCAGCTGCTCCTTGGTGGCGGTGCGGGCCACCCGGCCGACGGTCGGGACCTCGATCAGGGCGCGGATCTCGGTGAAGTCGTCGAGGTCGCGGTCGGTCAGCTCGGTGACCCGGAAGCCCTTGTTGCGGACGGCCTCGACCAGGCCCTCGCGGGCGAGGTCGAGCATGGCCTCGCGGACCGGGGTCGCGGAGACGCCGAAGTCGGCGGCGAGCGCGGGTGCGGAGTAGACGACGCCGGGGCGCAGTTCGCCGGAGATCAGGGCCGCCCGGAGTGCGTGGGCGACCTGGTCGCGAAGCCGCTCCTGTACGGAGATCAGGGTGCGGGATTTGAGGTCGGCCATGGTGTTCCTCCGGGTGGGTGCAGAACACCAGCGTACAATGTCACGTTACGTTGCGTACGCAACAGCCAGTGATTCGAACACCCGTCACCAGCCCGCCACGAGCCCGCCGCGACGCCCCCTCGCGGCCCCGAAAGCCATGGTGACAGCGGCCGTCGGCCGTGACAACGGCCGACGGCACACGATCTTCGGGCCCACCTCCGGGCCCGCACGGAGGGCTACGCCCGACGGAACTGCCCCACCAGCGTGCTCAGGCTCGCCGCGCCGTTCCCGGCCTCGACGCCGCGCCGGACCGCCTCCGCCAGGACGGCCGGCAGCGCGCCGTCCACCCCGGAGGCCTCCGCGGTGTGCCGGACGTGCTCGATGCTCGCCAGCGCCATCGCCAGCCGGTCGACGTCCCCGCGGTGGTCCCCGGCGGTGATCCGCGGTGCGTAGAACGCCTGGAAGCCGGGCATCGAGGCGGCGGTCGAGCTCAGGTACGGCAGGAACTCGTCGGCCGGGATCCCGTTGGCCTCGGCGATCGCCGTGGCGTGCAGGTAGCCGACCATCGAGGTCCAGAACAGGTCCATCTGGATCTGGTAGTACAGCTGAGCCAGCCCGGGGTCGTCGCCCCGGTAGTCGGCCCCGGTGAGCACCTCCAGGGCGGCCCGGTGCCGCTGGAACGGCTCGACCGGGCCGCTGTAGAAGGTGGACGACCCGGGGTTGCCGATGCCCGACGGCGGCACCTGAACCCCTCCGGTCAGGTGGACGGCGCCGAGCTCGGCCAGCCGACGGGCGGCCTCGCGGGCCCGCCCGGGGGTGTCCGAGCTGAGGTTGGCGACGACCTTCCCCCGCAGCGCCGGCTCGACCACCTCCAGCACCTGGAACACCGCGTCGTAGTCGGTGAGGCTGAGCACCACCAGCTCGTTCGCCGCCACCGCCGCCTCCGCGCTCGGTGCCAACCGCGCGCCCCGGGCGACGAGCTCCCCGGCCCGCGCGGCCGTGCGGTTCCACACCGTGACGTCGTACCCGGCGTCCAGGAACGCCCCGGCCATGGCCTGCCCCATCGGGCCGAGCCCGATCACCGTCACGGACCGCTTCGACTGCCGCTCAACGGACATGCGTCTTCCCCTCCACTGGACCGATCTTCTGGAACGAACGCTCTATTCAGAGCGCCGGGCCGACGCTAGCACAGGACTGGAACGAACGCTCTACTCAGAATCTCGGCTAGGATCGCGGCGTGAAGACGCCCGAGAGAGCCGACGCGAAGACCGACGCGAAGACCGGCCCGAAGACCGGCGCGAAGACCGGCGCCGGCACCAAGGCGACGGCCGAGGCGAAACCCGGCACCCGCGAGCGGATCGTCCGGGCCACCTCCCGACTGCTGCAGCGCCAGGGGTACGAGGGCACCGGGATCAAGCAGATCTCCCGCGAGGCCGAGGCCACCCTCGGTTCCGTCTACCACTTCTTCCCCGGCGGCAAGCAGGAGCTGGCCGCCGAGGCGATCCGGCACGGCGACGAGGAGTTCGCCGTCCTGCTGCGCACCGGGCTCGGCTCCTCGCCGGACCTGGGCACGGCGATGACCTCCTGCACCCGGCTGCTCGCCACCGAACTGCGCAGGTCCGACTGGCAGGACGGCTGCCCGATCACCAGCACCGCCCTGGAGACGATCGGCCGGGTGCCGGTGATCGAGGAGGCGGTCGCCGAGGCCTTCGCCAACTGGCGGGCCCTCGTGACGGACCGGCTGCGCGCCGCCGGCATCGGCGAGGAGGACGCCCGCGAGCTGGCCGGCACGGTGATCAGCGCCCTGGAGGGCGCCGAGCTCGCCGCCCAGGTCGCCCGCAGCGAGGAGCCGCTGCTGGTCACCGGCAAGCACCTGGCCCGGCTGGTCACCGCCTACGCCGCCGACCGGGCCTGACCGGGGCACCGGACACCGGGGCACCGAAGCCGGGGCACCGAAGCCGGGGCGCCGAAGCCGGCCGGAAAACGTGAGAAGCCGAAAACGTGAGGAGCCGGCGCAGCGGGGGATCCCCTCCCGCTGCGCCGGCTCCGGCTCCACAACTCCCGACCACAGCCAGGAGCAACGACGTGGGAATCGACATGGCGCTGTACGACGGCCGCCCGAACGACGGCCGCCGCACCCGCCCCCGGATGCTGCACCTTTCGAGCCCCGGCGAGGCCCTCACCATCGCCCTGGCCCGGCACACCGATCCGGCGCACCACCGGCTCGGCCGGATCGACCCGTACGGCGACACGCTGTTCAACGAACAGGACGCCGGCGCCGCCTTCGAGGAGGCCACCGCACTGCTCGCCCGCTGCACCACCGAGGAGCAGCGGGCGGCCGTCCGCGACCTGCGCAACCTGCTCGCCAACTGCGCCGCCGTCCCGGGCAGTTGGCTGGCCTTCCACGGAGACTGAGCGGCTACTGCCGCCGGTGCACCTCCGCCGCGACGGCCAGGTCCTGCCAGGCCATCCCGACGCTCTTGAAGAACCGCGGCCGCCCGTCCGGCACCAGCGCGTCGCCGCGCACCAGCTCGGCGAGGTTCCACAGCTGCCGCCCGGCCACGCCCGCCATCAGCAGGTCCCCGGCCTCCCGGGCCGCGACGCCGCGCGCCTCCACGTACAGCTCGGCCCGCCGGACCAGCAGCTCGTCCACCTCCCGGGCGTCCGGCTCGTGCGAGCCGACCGCCGCCACCGCCGCGTGCGCCGGCACCAGCGCACCGTCGAACAGCGGGGTGCGCGCGGTGGTGCAGCAGACCACCAGGTCCGCGTCGCGGACCGCCCGCGGGCCGCCGACCTCGGCCGCCAGTCCGAGCTCCCGCCCGTACGCCACCAGGGCCTGCGCCCGTTCGGCGTTGCGGGCCACCACGGTGAGCCGGCGCAGCGGGCGGACGGCGAGCAGGGCGTCCAGGTGTCCGTACGCCTGCGGTCCGGAGCCGAACAGCACCAGGTGCTCGGCCTCCGGGACGGCCAGTCGGCGCAGCGCGGCCGCGGTGACGGCGGGCGTGCGCAGCGCGGTGAGCGCGGCGCCGTCCAGCAGGGCGAGCGGCTGCAGGGTGGGCCCGTCGAGCAGCAGGTAGCTGCCGGTGATCCGGGGCAGCCCCTGCTCGGGGTTGGCGGGCGCGACTCCGGCGATCTTCACCCCGGCGTACGGCCCGGCGGCGGCCGGCATCAGCAGCAGCTCCCCGGCGGGGACGGGTACGGCCGACCGGGCGGGTGCCGCCTCCGGGTCGAACCCGTCCAGCAGCACCCGCTCGATCGCCTCCACCGCGTCGGCGGGCCCGACCCCGCCGGTGCCCGCGACGGCGTACCGGAGCGGCACGACGGCCGTACCGGGCGGTGCGGTGGGGCTCACAGCAGGAACCCCGCTCCCAGTTCGTCGCCCGGCTCCAGGACGAAGCCGTGCTCGCCGGTGCGGTGGGCCGTCCCGCCGACCTCGGTGACCACGCCCTCGCCGTACGGGTCGCCGCCCGCGAGGAAGCGGCCGGTGAAGACCGTGCCGATGATCGACTCGTGCCGCAGCGGCTCGCCGGGGGCCAGCCGGCCCTCGGCGGCGAGCACCGCGAGCCGGGCGGAGGTGCCGGAGCCGCAGGGCGAGCGGTCGATCTGGCCGTCGGCGAAGACGGTGACGTTCCGCTGGTTCAACCCGCCGTCCGCCGAAGGGAGTTCGTCGTACAGCACCACCCCGTACACGCCCGACAGTCGGGCGTCCGTCGGGTGCGCGACCGCCTCCGCGTCAGCCAGCGCCGCCCTGATCTCCCGTCCGACGGCGGTGAGTTCGGGCAGCTGGGCCGGTTCCACGGCGAGCCCGAGGGCGGCGGCCGGCACCGAGGCGTAGCAGGCGCCGGAGTGCGCGACGGCGACCTCCACGGTGCCGCGCGAGGTCTCCACCGGCAGCTTCAGCGCGGTCACCCGGCTGGGCACGTTACGGAAGGTCACCCCGGTGGTCCGCCCACCGGTCCGGTGCACCAGGGCGGTGACCCGGCCGGACGGCACGTCGATCCGCACCCGCGCCACGCCGTCGGCGGGGGCCGGGACGAGCCCGGAGTCCACCGCCCAGGCGCCGAGCGCGATGGTGCCGTGCCCGCAGGCGGTGGAGTAGCCGTCCTTGTGCCAGAACAGCACGCCGAGGTGCGCCTCGTCGTCGTCAGGCGCCACCAGGAAGCCGCCGTACATCCCGGCGTGGCCACGGGGCTCCCGGCTGAGCAGCTGCCGGACGTCGTCCAGCGCGCTCGGCCGGGGAGAGGTCGCGCTGCCGCCCGAGCCGATCGCGATGGCGCGGCGTTCGGCGACGCTGTCGCCGGGGATCGGCGGCACGCCCTCCAGCACGATCCGGAACGGCTCGCCGGCCGTGTGGTAGTCGACGGTGCGGACGAACATCAGGCGCCACCGCCCGGCAGCACGCTGACGGTCCGGCTGACGGTGTAGAAGTCCAGGGCCGCCTGCCCCTGCTCGCGGTCGCCGTGGCTCGCGCCCTTGGCCCCGCCGAAGGGCAGGTGGAAGTCGACGCCGCTGGACGGCGCGTTGACCCGGATCATGCCCGCGTCCAGCCGGTCGGCGGCGGCCAGCGCCACGTCCAGGCTGCGGGTGTGCACGGAGGTGGAGAGGCTGTGCGGGGTGTCGTTGGCCAGCGTGACGGCCTCGTCCAGGTCGGCCGCGGCGTGCAGCACCGCGATCGGGCCGAAGAACTCCTCGCGCGCCAGCGGGTGTTCGGCCGGCACCTCGGTGAGCAGGGTCGGCTCGACGTACCAGCCGGCCCGCTCGGGCACCCCGCCGCCCGCCAGGACGACGGCCCCGGACTCGACCGCCGAGGCGACGGCGCCGGTCAGCCGCTCCCGGGCCGCGGCGTTGATCACCGGCCCGCAGACCGCGTCGTCGACCGCCGCCAGCGCCTTGACCAGCGCCTCGCGCAGCGGCTCGTACGCGGCGCCGACCGCGATCACCCGGCTGGTGGCGGTGCACTTCTGCCCGGCGTACCCGGCGATGGCCGCGGCGATGTGCCCGGCGGCCTGCGCGATGTCGGCGTCCGGCAGCACCAGCGCGGCGTTCAGCCCGCCGAGTTCGGCCTGCACCGGCACCCCGCGCTCGGTCGCGGCCCGCACCACGGCCCGGCCGACGCCGGTCGAACCGGTGAAGGAGACCACGTCCACGGCGTCGACCAGTGCCGCGCCCTCCTCCGCCCCGCCGGGCAGCACGGTGAACACGTCCTCGGGCAGCCCGGCCAGCTCCGCCAGCCGCAGCGCGCAGGCGGTCGCCTCGGGCGCCGGCTTGAGCACCACCGCGTTGCCGACGGCGAGGGCCGGCGCGGCCTTCCAGGTCGGGATCGCCAGCGGGAAGTTCCACGGCGTGATCAGCCCGGCCACCCCGTACGGGCGGCGCCGGGTGAGCAGCAGCCCGGGCCCGGCGGCGGGCTCGTGCACGGCCCCGGAGGGCGCGTACGGGGCCTGCGCGTAGTAGCGCCAGATCGCCGCGGTGCGGGCGACCTCGCCGAGCGCCTCGGCCGACGGCTTGCCGACCTCGCGCACGATCAGCGCGGCCAGCTCGTGGGCGTGCGCCTCCACGGCGTCCGCGATCCGGCCGAGCGCCGCCGACCGGGCGCCCGCACCGGCGGCGAGCCAGTCGCCCTGCGCCGCCCGGGCCCGCCCGACGGCGGCCCGCACGGCCTCGGCGCCGGGCTCCTCGACGGCGACCACGAGGTCGTCCGGGTCGGCGGGGTTGTACGAGGTGATGGTCACAGCCAGCAGCCCTTCGAGGGAGGTACGGGGACGAAGGAGGTAGGTGGGGTCAGAGCAGGAAGCCCGCCGGGAACGGGTCGCTCGGGTCGAGGAAGTACTGGGCGGTGCCGGTGACCCAGGCCCGCCCGGTGACGGTGGGCACCACGGCGGGCCGCCCGGCCACCTCGGTCTCCTCGACCAGCCGCCCGGTGAAGGTGGTCCCGATGAAGGAGTCGTTGCGGAAGTCCCGCCCGAGCGGCAGTTCGCCGCGCGCGTGCAGCTGGGCCATCCGCGCCGAGGTGCCGGTGCCGCAGGGCGAGCGGTCGAACCAGCCGGGGTGGATGGCCATCGCGTGCCGAGAGTGCTCGGCGGTGGAGCCGGGGGCGAGCAGCTGGACGTGGTGGCAGCTGTGGATGGACGGGTTCTCCGGGTGCACCGGCTTGTCCGGGCTCGCGTTGATCGCGTCCATCATCGCCAGGCCGGCGTCCAGGATCTCCTGCTTGCGCTCGCGCTCGAAGGGCAGCCCGAACTCGGCGAGCGGCAGGATGGCGTAGAAGTTGCCGCCGTACGCGAGGTCGTAGTTCACCGTGCCGTAGCCGGGCACCTCGATCTTGCGGTCCAGGGCGACGGAGTACGAGGGCACGTTGCGGATGGTCACCGCCTTGGCCGCGCCGTCCTCGACGTGCACCTCGGCGACCACCAGCCCGGCCGGGGTGTCCAGCCGCACGGTGGTGACCGGCTCGACCACCGGGACCATCCCGGTCTCGACCAGCACGGTGGCGACCCCGATGGTGCCGTGCCCGCACATCGGCAGCAGCCCGGAGACCTCGATGTAGAGCACCCCGAAGTCGGCGTCCGGGCGGGTCGGCGGCTGGAGGATCGCGCCGCTCATCGCCGCGTGGCCGCGCGGCTCGTACATCAGCAGGGTGCGGAAGTGGTCCAGGTGCTGCTGGAAGTGCACCCGGCGCTCGGCCATGGTGGCGCCGGGGATGACGCCGAAGCCGCCGGTGATCACCCGGGTCGGCATGCCCTCGGTGTGCGAGTCGACGGCGTGGAACACGTGACGGCTCCGCATGGGTCACAACTCCCGTACAGGTTCGGATGGTGGGGGTGGGCCGGGCCGGCTGCCGCCGCAGCCGGCCCGGAGGCCCGGGGCCCGGAATCATCCGGGCGGGGGGATCAGACCAGGCCGTCGGCCAGCGCCTTCTCGGTGGCCGCGCGGACGGCCGCCTCGATCTCGGGGGTGAGCGGCTGGCGCGGGGCGCGGACCGGGCCGCCGGGGCGCCCGGCGATGTCCATGGAGAGCTTGATGGCCTGGACGAACTCGGTCTTGGAGTCCCAGCGCAGCAGCGAGTGCAGCGACTTGTAGAGCGGCAGCGCGTTCTCCAGGTCCTTGGAGACGGCGGCGTCGTAGAGCGCCACCGACGCGGCCGGCAGGGCGTTCGGGTAGCCGGCGATCCAGCCGACCGCGCCCGCGAGCGCCAGCTCCAGCAGCACGTCGTCGGCGCCGATCAGCAGGTCCAGCCCGGGGGCCAGCTCGGCGATCTCGTAGGCCCGGCGGACGTCGCCGCTGAACTCCTTGACGGCGACGATCGAGCCCTCGGCGTGCAGCTGGGCGAGCAGCGGGGGGACGAGGTCGACCTTGGTGTCGATCGGGTTGTTGTACGCCACGATCGGCAGGCCGGCCTTGGCGACCTCGGCGTAGTGGGCCCGCACCGAGGCGTGGTCGGCCCGGTAGGCGTTCGGCGGCAGCAGCAGGACGGAGCCGGCGCCGGCCTCGGCGGCCTGCTCGGCCCAGCGGCGGGACTCGGCGCTGCCGTAGGCGGCCACGCCGGGCATGACCCGGGAGCCGTCGCCGGCCGCCTCGACGGCGACCTCGACGACCTTGGCGCGCTCCTCGGCGGTGAGCGTCTGGTACTCACCCAGCGAGCCGTTGGGGACGACGCCCTCGCAGCCGGAGTCGATCAGCCAGCGGACGTGCTCGGCGTAGGCGTCGTAGTCGACGGAGTGGTCCGGGCGCAGCGGAAGCGTGGTGGCGACCATGATGCCGCGCCACGGACGGGTGGTGTCGTGCTGGGTGATGGACACATGAACTCCTTGATGAGGTGTGACATTTTACAAGAGCGGGCAGGCCGGAGACAAGGTCCCCGGCCCACCGTTCGACGGCGGACCCGTTACGCCTCGGGCGCGGGCCCGGCGGCCAACTGGGAGAGCGGCACCGGGCAACCCAGTGGCCGCCGGTCCGGCCCCGGCTCACCCGAACCGGCCAGGCAGGCCACGGCCGGACCGCACATCCGGCCCTGGCACCAGCCCATCCCGGCCCGGGTGAGCAGCTTGACGGTGCGCGGATCGCCCGCGCCCAGCTCGTCGACGGCCTCCCGGATCGCCGCGACCGGCACCTCCTCGCACCGGCACACGTCGGTGTCCGGGCGCAGCCAGCCGGTCCAGCCGGGCCCCGGCCGGTGGGCGGCGGCCATCAGCCCGGCGAAGGCCCGCAGCCGCGAGCGGCGGCGCAGCAGCGCGGCCGCGGGCAGCTCGCCGGCCACCGCGTGGGCGGCCAGCTCGCCCTCGGCGAGCGCGAGGTCCGCGCCGCCGACGCCGTTGGTCTCCCCCGCCGACCAGAGGCCGGGCACGCTGGTGCGCAGCCGGGCGTCGACGTCCAGCGCGACGGCGCCGTCCGGCCCGGTCACGGTCCGCGCACCCAGCTCGGTGGCCAGGTCGATCTGCGGCAGCAGGCCGTGGCCGACGGCGAGCGCGTCGCAGTCGATCCGACGCTCGGTACCGGGCACCGGCCGCCAGTCCGCGTCCAGCCGGGCCACCGTGACGCCGGTGACCCGGTCCGTCCCGTGCGCCTCGACCACCGCGCTGCGCGGGCGCAGCCGCACCCCGTGCCGCAGCAGCGCGCCACCGTGCCCGGCGCCCTCGACCAGCTTGCCGGGAACGCCCGCCAGGACGCCGGGGCGCCGTACGTACCCGAGGTAGGCGGTGGCCTCGACCACCGCGGGCACCTCGGCCCCGGCGGTGACCAGCGAGGAGGCGGCCGCGAGCAGCAGCGGGCCGCTGCCGGCCACCACGATCCGCTTCCCGGGAAGCACCAGCCCGGCCTTGAGCATGGCCTGGGCGCCGCCCGCGGTGACCACCCCGGGCAGGGTCCAACCGGGGAAGGGCAGCTGCCGCTCGTACGCGCCGGTGGCGAGCAGCACCGACCGGGACCGGACGGTGGCCCGGTCGGTGCTCCCCGGCCCGCGGGTGACGTGCACCGCGAAGCCGTCGCCGGTGCGCTCCAGCGCCCAGACGTGGTGACCGGCCAGGAAGGCGGCCCGCCCGGCGCGCTCGTGCGCGTCGAGCCGGCCGGCCAGACCGGTGTAGGCGGACCAGTGGTGGTGCAGCCGGTCGGGGCGGGCCGCGCCGAGGCCGGGCGCCGGGTGGCGGTAGTACTGCCCGCCGGTGCTCTGCCCGCCGTCCAGCAGGGCGCAGCGCAGCCCGAGGTCGGCGGCGGTGACGGCGGCGGCCAGCCCGGCCGGGCCGGCGCCCACCACGACGAGGTCGAAGGTCTCAGACGGCGAGGTCGGCACGGCCGTGGCCCTCCTGGGTGGTGACGGTGGTGCCGGGCTCGGCGGGGAGCAGGCAGGTGCGCTGGTTGGGGCGGCCGTCGACGGTGGCCAGGCAGTCGAAGCAGGCGCCGATCCCGCAGAACGCCCCCCGCGGCCTGCCGCCGACCCGGGTGGTGCGCCAGGCGAGCACGCCGTCGGCCCAGAGCGCGGCGGCGATCGACTGCCCGGGCAGCGCGGGGACGGGCCGCCCGTCGAACTCGATGTGGTGGGCGGGCCCTGGCTCGGCCTCGACCAGCCCGGCGGGGGTGCGGCGGCGCATCGGCGGCTTCTCCAATCCTGGACGGAATCTCATGTCTGGCGGTCGTGGGGCCGGTGGTCGCCCGGCCGGGCCGTCACCCGGCCGGGCCGTCACTCGGCGGAACTCTCCTCGACGGGGAACCGGTCCGCCCGGAACGGCGCGAGGTCGAGCTCCGGCTGCTTGCCGGTGAGCTGCTCGCTGATCAGCAGCCCGGTCGCCGGGGCCAGCCCGATGCCGGCCCCCTCGTGCCCGCAGGCGTGGTACAGCCCGGGCACCCGGGAGTCCGCCCCGATGGCCGGCAGGTGGTCCGGCAGGTACGGACGGAAGCCCCGGTAGGTGCGCATCACGGTGACTCCGGCGAGCACCGGGAACAGCGCGGCGGCCTGGGCGGCCAGCCGGCGCAGCACCTCCTGGGAGAGCGTGCGGTCGAAGCCGACCCGCTCCCGGCTGGCGCCGATCAGCACCGGCCCGCCCGGGGTGCCCTCGATCACGGCGGAGGTCTCCAGCCCGGCGGATCCGCTGGCCACGTTGGCGACGTAGTCGGCCGCGTAGACCTTGTGCCGCACGACCCGCGGCAGCGGCTCGGTGACCAGCACGAAGCCGCGCCGGGGCAGCACCGGCAGGCCCACCCCGGCCAGTGCGGCCACCTCGCCGCCCCAGGTGCCGGCCGCGTTCACCACGGCGCCGGCGGCCAGACCGCGCCGGTCGGTCCGCACGCCGCGCACGGCGCCGTCCGGGCCCCGGTCGATGGCGGTGACGCTCTCCCCGGTGATCAGCCGGGCGCCCATCCGGCGGGCCTCGCGCAGCAGGTGGGCGGCGGCGAGGGCGGGCTGGACCTGGGCGTCCTGCGGGTAGTGGAAGCCGCCGGCCAGGCCCTCGGCCAGGTGCGGTTCCAGCTCGCGCAGCCGCTCGCCGGGCACCTCCTCGGCCTCGACCCCGACGGCCCGCTGCCCGGCGGCGAAGGCCCGCAGCGCGTCCTGTCCGGCGGGGGTGGAGGCGACCACCACGCCGCCCTTGGGCTCGTACTCGATGGCCGGGCCGAGCCGCTCGGCGAGTTCGCGCCAGAGCCGCGTACTGAGCAGGGCGAGGTCGAGTTCGGGGCCGGGTTCCTTGTCGGAGACCAGCAGGTTGCCCTCGCCCGCGCCGGTGGTGCCGCCGGCCACCGGGCCGCGGTCCACGACGGCGACGGCGAGCCCGGCACGGGCGGCGTAGTAGGCGCAGGCGGCGCCGACCACGCCGGCGCCGACCACGACGACATCCAGGGGAGGTCTCTCGGTCTTCAGCACGTCAGTAATATGTCACATGCCATGAGAGCTGCCAAGCCCGCCGCCCGAAACCGGGAGCACCCCCGACCAGCGGAAAGGCCCGAACGCCGAGGAGCCCCGGTCCACCGCTCGGCAGAGCGGCGGACCGGGGCTCCGTCAGGGCCTACCGGTTCGGGCGGCTCAGGTGATGTCGTCCATCTCCTCGCGGCGGGACGCCGGCACCGCCGCGCCGGCCGCCGGGGCCGCCGAGGCCTCGACGGACTCCGCACCGGCCACCGGCTGCACCGAGAGGTCCAGGTGCGAGGCCTCCTCGTCGTCCAGCCCCGCGTCCGGGTTGCGGCGCGCCTTCCGCTTGTCGTTGAAGAGCGCGATCGCCACCGCGATGAAGTACAGCGCCCAGATCGGCGCGGCCAGCGCCAGCATGCTCAGCGGGTCGGCGCTCGGCGTGGCGAAGGCCGCGAACACCGTGATGCCCATGACCATGCCGCGCCACCAGCCCAGCAGCCGCTTGCCGCCGACCATGCCGATGACGTTCAGCATCACCAGCAGCAGCGGGAACTCGAAGGCCAGGCCGAAGACCAGCACCATCCTGGTGGCGATGTCGAAGTAGTCCTCGGGCGGCAGGATCGGCGTGGTGTTGTTCGGGGTGAACGAGATCAGCACGTCGATCGTGGTCGGCAGCACCAGGATGGCCACGGCCACACCGGCCAGGAAGAGCGGCGTCCCGCAGAGCAGGAAGACGAACGTGTACTTCTTCTCGTGCTTGTGCAGGCCGGGCGCCACGAAGGCCCACACCTGGTAGAGCCAGATCGGCACGGTCGCGACCACACCGGCCGTCAGGGCCACCTTCAGCATCCAGGTGAAACCGGCGGTCAGGCCGATGTTGGAGACCTGGGCGCACTTGCCGTGGTAGTGCTTGGCCAGCTCCGGGGTGTTGCACTGCGGCAGCGGCTTCAGCAGCAGGTCCTCGAGCTGCTTGTGGTAGATCGCCGCCACGATGGTGATCACCACGATCGCCAGGACCGACTTGACCACGCGGTTGCGCAGTTCCCGCAGGTGGTCGGCGAGGGCCATCCGCCCCTCAGGATCCTTTGACGCCTTCGGCGCCTTGGAGAGCTTGCTCAACCCCGGTCCTCAACTCGTGCGTGGGGGCCCGCCGGTCGACGGGCCTCCGAAGTCGCGTACGTCACGTGCGCCGCACTCAGTGCGGGCGGTCGCCGTCGGGCGCGGAGGCCCCGGCGGCGGACTCGTTCACCGGACGGGCCGTGGCCGCCGCGCCCGGGGCGGACTGGATGGTCTTGCCCGCACCACCGTCGACCGGAGCCGGAGCGGGCCGGGCCGGCTGCTCGGACTCGCCGTCCGAACGCATCGCCTGCGCCTCGCTCTTCAGGATCCGCATCGACTTGCCCAGCGAGCGCGCCAGGTCCGGCAGCCGCTTGGCTCCGAACAGCACGATGGCGAGAACCACGATCACCACGATCGCGGTCATCGAGATGCGCATGCGCGACCACCTTCAGTCATGGCGGCCCGACGGGCCGTCCGCTGCGGATGGTAACCGCTGCGGATGACGCCACGACGACGGCCGCCCGAACAGGACAGCGGCCCCAGGAACGCGGTTCAGGAGCCACCTCAGAGCGTAACCCGACCCCACCCGCGCAGCAGCCCCCCGTACCACCGCCGGCCCGGCCGTGCCATGCGGAACTACGCGACCGGGACGGTCCGCTCCTCGACCGGGGCGTTCGCCGCCGGCATCGCCTCCGCCAGGTCCTCGGCCGCCGCGGCCAGCGCCCGCGAGGCCCGGTCCACGCCCTTGGCCAGCGCCCGCACGTCCAGCCAGAGCCGGATCGCGAGGACCCCGAGGACCAGCAGGCCCGCGGTGGCGAGCAGGACGGCGGCGACGAGCATCCAGGACATGCGCCCCACCCTATACGGGGGTCATCCCTCCGCCGGGACGAGCCGCATGGTGCGCACCCCGGCCCCGGTGAGCGCCTCGACGATCTTCTCCCCGGCCGGCTTGCGCACCGCCGCCCCGCACCGCGGGCAGCCGAAGCTGTAGTGCGCCTGGGCCGGGGTGCGGCCGAGGGTCAGGCGGAAGTCCTCGGCCGGGAGCTCCACCTTCTCCCGGCACTCGGAGCAGTACACCTTGAATCTGGTCCCGGGTTCCACCGCTCAGGCCCGCCCCTCCCCGTAGGCGGCCAGCGCCTCCCGCGCGGCCGAGCGCGCCTGCTCGGCCAGTTCGGGCGGCGAGACGATCCGGCCGTCCCGGCCCAGCCGCAGCGCCAGCGGGCGCAGCTGGGAGGGGTCGGCGCTGCGCAGGGTGATCCGCAGCCCGCCATCGGGCAGTTCCTCGGCCCGGTCGTGGGTGTAGTACTCGGCCACCCAGCGTCCGCCGGAGGAGACCTCGACGACCACCTCCGGGTCGTCCGCCGCCGGGTTGACCAGCCCGCCGCTGAGGTCGCGCGGCTCGCGCCGGGGCGGGTCGGCCGGGACGTCCAGGACGCGGATCTCGGCGACCCGGTCGAGCCGGAACATCCGGTGGTCCTCGGAGGTGCGGCACCAGGCCTCGAGGTAGGTGTGGCCCTCGGTGAGCAGGCGGATCGGGTCGACCTCCCGCTCGGTCATCCCGCCGCGCCCGTGCGAGTAGTAGCGCAGCCAGAGCCGGCGGCCCTCGCTGAGCGCGCGGTCGATGTCGGCGAAGACGTGGCTCTCCGCCTCGAAGGTCACGCCGACCCTGGCGCTGCCCTCGGCGCTCTCCCCCGCCGCGTTCTCGATCTTGGCGACGGCCCGGGTGAGCGCCTCGCGGTCCCCGGCCCGCAGGCCCGGCAGCCCGGCCACCGCGCGGGCGGCCACCAGCAGCGCGGTCGCCTCGTCGGCGGCCAGCCGCAGCGGCTGGGCCACGTCGTCGACGTTGTGCCACCAGATCCGCTCGCCGTCGGTGTCGATGTCGAGCAGGTCGCCGCCGCGGAAGCTGGTGCCGCACATCGGCAGCACGTTGAGGTCCGCGATCAGCTCGCGCTCGCTGATCCCGAACGCCCGGGCCACCTCGGCGACCTCGGCCCCGGGCCGCTCGCGCAGGTAGGTGACCAGCGACAGCATCCGTCGCGTCTGGTCGATGGCGTTGCTCACGCGCTCTCTCCTTCAAGCCCCGCGACCGCCCGCAGCCGGTCGACGACATCCGCCCGCAGCTCCTCCGGCCCGAGCACCAGCACGTCCGGCCCGAACTCGGCCAGGTCCGCGCCCAGCCCGTTGCCGTACGGGATCTCCAGCTCGTCCCAGGCCTCGTCCACCCGGGTGCTGCTCAGCGCCTTGGTGCGCAGCGGGAAGCCGGCGCCCCGGCGGACCCGGACGGTCGCGGTGGCGGTGGCGCCCTCCCCCGCGAACTTCGCCACGGTGGCCCGGACGTCCACGTGCTCGGGCACGGTGCCGAGGAAGGCCCCGGACCGAGCCTTCACCCGACCGGTGATCCGGCTGAGCCGGAACACCCGGGCGTCGCCCCGGTCGCGGTCGTACCCGGCCAGGTACCAGTGGCCGCGCCAGCACTCCAGCGCCCACGGCTCGACGCTGCGCTGCTCGACGGCGGCGGCGCCGGCCTTGCGGTACTCGAAGGTGACCGGACGGCGGTCCCGGGCGGCGGTGAGCAGCGGCTCGAACGCGGCCTCCCGGGCGGGGATGCGCGGCTCCAGGGCGGTACGGCCCTCGGCCTCGGTGAACGGCACCCCGGCCGCGCGCAGCTTCTGCAGGGCGCCGCTGGCCGCGCCGGACATCTTGGCCTGCTGCCAGACCCGGGCGGCCAGGGTCAGCGCGGCCGCCTCCTCGGCGTCCAGGGCGATCTCGGGCAGCCGGTTGCGGTCGGCCCTGGCCAGGTAGCCGAGCTCGCCGTCCAGGGCGCTCTCGTCGACGTCGATCACCAGGCCGAGCTCGCGCAGGTCGTCCTTGTCCCGCTCGAACATCCGGTTGAAGGCGTCCTCGCTGCTGGTCTGCCAGGCCTCGCGGTACGCCTCGATGGATTCCCGCAGCTCCTTCTTGGAGAGCGGACGTCTGGTGTTCATCAGGCACAGGGCGAGATTCATCAGCCGCTCTGCCTTGGCGATCGCCATCGCTGACCCTTCCGGTGTGCCGCGCCGCGCGCGGGGTGCGCCAACCGGGCGGTCTCCACCCGGCGGGACCGACCGTACCGGTAGCGGTACGCGCTGCAAAAGCCGCCTCCGCGAACGCCCCCGGACACGCCCGTGGGCCGGGCCCCCGGAGGGGTCCGGCCCACGGTCACGGCAGGCTCAGACGCCCAGCAGGTCGACCACGAAGATCAGGGTCGAGTGCGGCGGGATGGCCGGGGTCGGCGACTGGGCACCGTACGCCAGGTGCGACGGGATGGTCAGCTCGCGGCGGCCGCCGACCTTCATGCCGGCGACGCCCTGGTCCCAGCCCTTGATGACGCGGCCCTTGCCCAGCGGGAACTGGAACGGAGCGGTGCCCCGGTTCCAGCTCGCGTCGAACTCCTCGCCGGTCTCGAAGGTCACGCCGACGTAGCGGACGCTGACGACCTGGCCCGGCTTGGCCTCCTCGCCGTCACCGACGACGATGTCGCGGATCTGCAGCTCCGTCGGGGCGTCGCCGATCGGGAAGTCGATCTCGGGCTTCTCGTTGAGGTTGACGCTCACAGTCCCTCTTCTCACATTCGCTTGCATTCACGACCAAGCGGCGGGCACCCGTACCGGGTCCGCCCCGACAGAAGTCTCGGCGAACCACCGTACGCGCACCCGCCGCCCGTCCGGGTCCGGCCACACGGCCGGACCCGAAGGTCACACGTGCACCATTGTCACCCGAAAGTGGATCAGCCCTGACCGGCGTCGAGGATGTCCACCACGAAGACCAGCGTCGCGCCGGGCGGAATGTCGCCCTGGCCCTTGTCGCCGTAGCCCAGCGAGGCGGGGATCACCAGCTCGACCCGGCTGCCGACGGTCTGGCCCTCCAGGCCCT
Source organism: Kitasatospora sp. NPDC032121 (assembly GCF_055580145.1). Lineage (NCBI taxonomy): Bacteria > Bacillati > Actinomycetota > Actinomycetes > Kitasatosporales > Streptomycetaceae > Kitasatospora > Kitasatospora sp. NPDC032121. The sequence goes on from NZ_JBVILX010000001.1 coordinate 306,825, forward strand.
GGTCCCAGCCCTGGATGACCTGGCCGCCGCCGACCGGGAAGGTGAACGCCTGGCCCTTGCTGAGCGAGGAGTCGAACACCTTGCCGTCCTTGAACAGCGCGCCGGTGTACTGGACGACGACCTTCTCGCCCTTCTCCACCGCCGGCCCGGTGCCCTTGATCAGGACGTGCGACTTCAGCTCGGTCGGGTCCTTCGCCCCGGCCACCGGGGTGATCTCGGCCGGCTTCTTGCCGTTGTCCTTGACCTGCGGGAAGTCCGCCGGCGGCGGGGTGACCGTTCCGCTCACCACGGAGTCGGGCGCGTTGGCGTTGCGCACGTCGATCACGAAGATCAGGTCGTCCTTGGGGCCGATCGACATGTCGGCCTTGCCCTGGGCACCGAACGCGGCGGCCGGCGGGGCCACCACCAGCAGCCGGCTGCCGGCCTTCTTGCCGATCACGGCCTGGTCCAGGGCCGGGATCAGCGAGTCGGTGCCGGCCTGGAAGATCTGCGGCTTCCCGTTGGCGTCGTACGAGCTCGGGATGTCCTTGCCGGTGTTCCAGTCCTTGGCGGTGTAGTCCACCGAGGTCCAGGAGTTCTTCTCGACCTTGGCGCCGGTGCCCTCGGTGAGCACCTTGACCACGAAGGAGCCGTCGGAGGCCTCGCCCGGCACCTGGATCTCGGCCTTCTTGCCGAAGTCGCCGGCGACCGTCGGCAGCACCTTGGCGCTGTCCTTGATCGGCGGGACCGGCTCGGCGGTCGGCGTGGGCTGCGCGGTCTTGGCCGCGTCCGGCTTGGCCGCGGCGCTGCCCTTGGAGCCGTCCTTGTTCACCATGTAGAGCGTGACGCCGCTGCCGACCAGCAACAGGGCGATCACCGTGCCGAGGATCACGCCCAGCTTGCCGACGCCGGGCGGGTTCTCGTCGTACCCGGCCTCCGAGGTGTCGGACTTGCGCACGCTCGAGGCGAAGATCTGCGGGGCGTCGTCCGTCTTGGTCCCGCCGCCCGGGGCGCGCGGCGCCTCGCCGGGCTGCGCCCAGCCGGCCTGCTGCGCCAGGATCGCCGGGGGGACGACGATCGACTCGCGGTCCCCGCCGACCGGGCCGCCGGGACGGGAGGCGGCCGGGTCCGCAGAGCCGTCGTTCGCCGCGGTGCCGGCCCCGCCCGGGCTCGGCGTCTTCTCAGTCATGACTCCCCATCCATCTCGCCACGAGGTCTTCCAGGTCTGCGCCCGGCGTGGGCACGCCGGCCTGCGGTCGCACCGCCCGCCCCAGGCCTCGGCGCCGGGCGGCGCCTGCCACAGTGCGTGGGCAGTATGACAGCTCAGGATGAGGGCGGACGCTTCGTTGTACGAGCGTCCGCCCAAGCGTACGGAATCCCCGGGGTGAGTTCGAGGGGCTGTGCCGGTGGATCCCCCCAGGCACAGCCCCCCGGCCGCTAGACCGCTTCGAGGATGTCGATCACGAAGACCAGGGTCGAGTTCGCGGGCACCGAGCCCTGCGCCTTGTCCTGGTAGCCGAGCGCCGGCGGCACCACCAGCAGGACCCGGCTGCCGACGTTCTGCCCGACCAGGCCCTTGTCCCAGCCCTCGATCACGCTGCCGGTGCCGATCTGCACCGCCTGGGCTCCACCGTGCGTCCAGGAGGAGTCGAACTGCTGGCCGTTGGCCCACAGCACCCCGGTGTACTGCACCACCAGGGTCTGCCCGCTCTTGACCTGCTTGCCCTCGCCCTTGATCAGCACGGCCTGCTGGAGCTCGGTCGGCGGGGCCTGCCCGGCCGGCACCGTGATCGTCGCCGGGGCCTTGCCGTTGTCCTTGACCTGCGGCATCGTCGCGGGCGGCTCGGTCATCGTCCCGCTCAGCGTGGAGTCCGGCGGCAGGCTCTCCATGATGTCCAGCACGAACACCACCGTGTCGCCCTTGTTGACGCCCAGCTGGCCGGAGCCCTGCTCGCCGAAGGCCGCCGCCGGCGGGGCCACCACCAGCAGCCGGGAACCCACCTTCTTGCCGATCACGCTCTGGTCCAGCGCCGGCACCAGCTGCCCGCTGCCGGCCTGGTAGAGCTGCGGCTTGCCGTTGGCGTCGTACGAGCTGGGCAGGTCCTTGCCGGTGGTCCAGTCCTTGGCGGTGTAGTTGACCGTCACCCAGTCGCCCTTGTTGACGGTCGCCCGCTCGCCCTCGGTGACCGTGTTCACCACGAACTGGCCGCTGGGCTGCTGGCCCTCGGGGATGGTGATGGTGGCCTTGCTGCCGTACCCGCCACCCGAAAGGGTGGGCATCGGTGACGCCTCGCCGACCGGCGCCGGCACCGTCGGGGCGGCGCTCGCCGTGGTCGGCGTCGCGGGGCCGGCCGCCGGGGGGGAACTGCTGCAGGCGACCGCGAGCAGCAGCGGCAGGGTGAGAAGCAAACCGGCGGTGCGGCGCACGGTGGTCCTAACTGTCGGTCGAAGTCGGCTCTCCTGACTCGACGGACAGCGTATGCCCGGCACGCGTCCGGCCCCGGTAGACACCACCGGGGCCGGACGCCTCCTTGATCACACCACCGTGGTCACTCCTGGTGACCACACGGCCTCAGCGGGTTCACATCCCCGCGATCAGCTTCTCCACCCGCTCGTCCACCGAACGGAACGGGTCCTTGCACAGCACCGTGCGCTGGGCCTGGTCGTTCAGCTTCAGGTGCACCCAGTCCACCGTGAAGTCCCGGCGCTGCTCCTGCGCCCGGCGGATGAAGTCCCCGCGCAGCCGGGCCCGGGTGGTCTGCGGCGGGATCGACTTGGCCTCGAAGGTCCTGAGGTCGGTGGTCACCCGCTGCGCCTGGCCCTTGCCCTGGAGCAGGTAGAACAGGCCGCGGCGGCGGTGGATGTCGTGGTACGCGAGGTCGATCTGCGCCACCCGCGGGTTGGACATGCTCATCTGGTTCTTCTCGCGGTAGCGCTCGATGAGCTTGTACTTCATGATCCAGTCGATCTCCTGGGCCACCCCGTCCAGCCGCTCGGTGCGGACGGCCTCCAGGGTGCGGCCCCACAGGTCGAGCACCCGGGCGACCGTCCCGGTGTTGATGCCCTTGCGCTCGGCGAACTCCAGGGCCTTGGTGTAGTACTCCTCCTGGATGTCCAGCGCGCTGGCCTCCCGGCCGTTGGCGAGGCGCACCTGGTGGGTGCCGGTGAGGTCGTGGCTGACCTCGCGGATCGCCCGGATCGGGTTCTCCAGGGTGAGGTCGCGCATCACCACGCCGGCCTCGATCAGCCGCAGCACCAGGTCGGTGGAGCCGACCTTGAGCAGCGTGGTGGTCTCGGACATGTTGGAGTCGCCGACGATCACGTGCAGCCGGCGGTAGCGCTCGGCGTCCGCGTGCGGCTCGTCCCGGGTGTTGATGATCGGGCGCGAGCGGGTGGTGGCGGAGCTGACGCCCTCCCAGATGTGCTCGGCCCGCTGGCTGACGCAGTACACCGCGCCGCGCGGGGTCTGGAGCACCTTGCCTGCGCCGCAGATCAGCTGCCGGGTGACCAGGAACGGGATCAGCACGTCGGCCAGCCGGGAGAACTCGCCGTGCCGGGCCACCAGGTAGTTCTCGTGGCAGCCGTAGGAGTTGCCGGCCGAGTCGGTGTTGTTCTTGAAGAGGTAGACGTCCCCCGCGATGCCCTCCTCGTGCAGCCGCCGCTCGGCGTCCACCAGGAGCCCCTCGAGGATGCGCTCGCCGGCCTTGTCGTGCGTCACCAGCTCGACGACGTCGTCGCACTCGGGGGTGGCGTACTCGGGGTGGGAGCCCACGTCGAGGTACAGGCGGGCGCCGTTGCGCAGGAAGACGTTGCTGCTGCGCCCCCAGGAGACGACCCGGCGGAACAGGTACCGCGCCACCTCGTCCGGCGACAGCCGCCGCTGCCCGCGGAACGTGCAGGTCACGCCGTACTCGTTCTCCAGCCCGAAAATCCGGCGGTCCATGAGCACTCCATTCTCTGTCGGAGCTGTCCGAAACCGCCTCCACGACGACTGGGCCGCCGCAGGGGCACCGGAGTCCCGTACGGGCGGCAGGCCGCCGTACGGGACTCCGCAGGAACTGCTACACCGGCGTGCCGTCCGCCGGGTTGTCCTCGTCGTCCGCCTCGGCGGACTGGTCCCCGTCGAGCAGCCGGCCCAGCTGGTTGCCCAGGATCCGCTTGAACTTGCGCTGCTGGAACCGCTGGCGGTCGAGGACCGCGACCTCCAGCTGCTCCGGCGTGAGGCTGCGCGGGCTGCCGCCGTTGGGGTCCCGGGCGAGCGAGTCCACGGCGAGCTTCACCGCCTCGGTGAGGCTCATGCCGGCCCGGTGGCGCTGGCCCAGGTAGTTGCCGATCGAGTCGGCGTTGCCGCCGACCACCACGTAGTTCTTCTCGTCCACGACCGAGCCGTCCGGCGTGAGCCGGTAGATCTGGTCGTTGTCGGAGGTGCGGCCGACCTCGGCCACGATCAGCTCGACCTCGTACGGCTTCTCGCCGACCGAGGAGAAGATGGTGCCCAGGGTCTGGGCGTACACGTTGGCCAGGCCGCGGGCGGTGACGTCGGCCCGGTCGTAGGAGTAGCCGCGCAGGTCGGCGTAGCGGACGCCGCCGATGCGCAGGTTCTCGAACTCGTTGTAGCGGCCGACCGCCGCGAAGGCGATCTTGTCGTAGATCTCGGAGACCTTGTGGAGCGCCCTGGAGGTGTTCTCCGCGACGAAGACGATGCCGTCGGCGTAGGTGAGCACGACCACGCTGCGGCCGCGGGCGATGCCCTTGCGGGCGTACTCCGCGCGGTCTGCCATGGCCTGCTGGGGTGAGACGTAGAACGGTGTCGACACCGGCGGTCGTCCCTTTCCTGTGAGGGGGTGGCTAGATCAGCGGGGCCTGCGGGCCGTTGGGCCGGGTCAGGCGCTCGTCGGTGATGGCGACGGCGACCTCCGTGACCTCCGCCTCGGTGAGCCGGCGGAAGCCGTCCTCGGTGATCAGCGAGACGATCGGGAAGATCTTGCGGGCGAGGTCGGGACCGCCGGTGGCGGAGTCGTCGTCCGCGGCGTCGTACAGCGCCTGGACGACCATGGTGACGGCCTGGTCGGCCGTCAGGTCCTCGCGGTAGAGCTTCTTCATCGAGCCGCGGGCGAAGACGGATCCGGAGCCGGTGGCCGTGAAGCCGCGCTCCTCGGAGCGCCCGCCGGTGACGTCGTAGTTGAAGATCCGGCCGCGGCCGAGGTCCAGGTCGTAGCCGGCGAACAGCGGCACCACCGCGAGGCCCTGCATCGCCATGCCCAGGTTGCCCCGGATCATGGTGGTGAGCCGGTTGGCCTTGCCCTCCAGGGAGAGCGTGGTGCCCTCGATCTTCTCGTAGTGCTCCAGCTCCAGCTGGAACAGCCGGACCATCTCGATCGCGAGGCCCGCGGTGCCGGCGATGCCGACCGCGCTGAACTCGTCGGCCGGGAAGACTTTCTCCATGTCGCGCTGGGCGATCACGTTGCCCATGGTCGCCCGCCGGTCACCCGCGATCACCACGCCGCCGTCGAACACCGCGGCCACGATCGTGGTCCCGTGCGGGGCCTCGACCATGACGCCCTCGGGGAGCCCGCGGCGGCCGGGGAGCAGTTCCGGCTGGTGGTCGGCGAGGAAGTCGATGAAGGACGACGACCCCGGGGTCAGGAAGGCAGCCGGCAGACGCCCGGTGCCGCGAGTGTTGGCTTCCACACGATTCCTTCCAGGTAGCTTGAAGCGCGCGCTGCCCGCACCCTACCCGTCCGACGATCACCGTGAACGCGTGGAGGGGCCGGTGCCGGACGGCCGGGCGGTGTTCTCCGCCCGGCCGCCGGGGACGATCGCGACCGTGAATTCCGGAATGCCCGGGCCGGACTATTGCCCGCCCTTCTGGACGAATCCTCGGACGAAATCCTCCGCATTGGATTCGAGGACCTCGTCGATTTCGTCCAGCACCGCGTCGACGTCGTCGCTCAGCTTTTCCTGGCGCTCCTTGAGGTCGTCGGAATTCTGGCTTTCCGCGGCCTGCTCCTCGACCTCCTCGGAGGAACGGTTCGCCCGCTGCTGGCCGCCGCCGGTGTCCTTGCTCGCCATTTCCCTCACCCCGCTCGATTCGTCTGGCACGGTTCGGTCGTTGCTTGCTGCACCGACCCTATACACAAGGTGCGACTACCGCTCCCGGTTTGCCGGTGGCGCTTCCTGTCCAACACCCGCTGCCACCCCGGATGATTCCCATTCGGCGGACGTTCACCCATGGTGATCGAAAAGTTACCCGCCGGCCAGCACCCGGAGCAGGTCCTCGGCCGTGCGGCAGCGGTCCAGCAGCTCCTTGACGTGGTTGCGGGTGCCGCGCAACGGCTCCAGGGTGGGGACCCGCTGCAGGGAGTCCCGGCCGGGCAGGTCGAAGATCACCGAGTCCCAGGAGGCGGCCGCGACGTGCTCCGCGTACTGCTCCAGGCAGCGCCCGCGGAAGTACGCCCTGGTGTCCTCCGGCGGCTTGGAGACGGCCCGCTCGACCTCGTCCTCGGTGAGCAGCCGCTCGAACCTGCCGCGCGCCACCAGACGGTTGTAGAGGCCCTTCTCGGGCCGTACGTCGCTGTACTGGAGGTCGACCAGGTGCAGCCGCGGATTGTCCCACTGCAGGGCGTCCCGGCTGCGGTAGCCCTCCAGGATCTCCCGCTTGGCGATCCAGTCCAGCTCGCGGGAGAGCGACATCGGGTCGCGCTCCAGCCGACCCAGGACGTCCTCCCAGCGCGCCAGCACGTCCACCGTCTGCTCGTCCGCGTCGGTGCCGAAGCGGTCCTCGACGTACTTGCGGGCCAGCTCGAAGTACTCCAGCTGGAGCTGGACTGCGGTGAGCTTGCGCCCGTTGCGCAGGGTGATCAGGTGCTTGAGCGTCGGGTCGTGGGAGACCCGGTGCAGGGTGCGCACCGGCTGGTCGACGGCGAGGTCGGCGGCGATGAACGAGTCCTCGATCATCGACAGGACCAGTGAGGTGGTGCCCAGCTTGAGGTAGGTGGAGATCTCGGAGAGGTTGGCGTCCCCGATGATCACGTGCAGCCGGCGGTACTTCTCGGCGTCGGCGTGCGGCTCGTCCCTGGTGTTGATGATCGGGCGCTTGAGCGTCGTCTCCAGGCCCACCTCGACCTCGAAGTAGTCCGCCCGCTGGCTGATCTGGAAGCCGTGCGCCGAGCCGTCCTGGCCGATGCCGACCCGGCCGGCGCCGGTGACCACCTGGCGGGAGACGAAGAACGGGGTGAGGTGGCGGACGATGTCGGCGAACGGTGTCGCCCGCTTCATCAGGTAGTTCTCGTGGGTGCCGTAGGAGGCGCCCTTGTTGTCGGTGTTGTTCTTGTACAGGTGGATCTTCTGCCCGTTGGGCAGCTCCAGCGCGCGCTGCGCGGCCGCCGCCATGATCCGCTCGCCGGCCTTGTCCCAGAGCACGGCGTCACGCGGGTTGGTCACCTCGGGCGAGCTGTACTCGGGGTGCGCGTGGTCCACGTAGAACCGGGCCCCGTTGGTGAGGATGACGTTGGCGAGGCCGATGTCCTCGTCGGTCAGCTGGCTGGCGTCCGCGACCTCGCGGGCCAGGTCGAACCCCCGTGCGTCGCGCAGCGGATTCTCCTCCTCGAAGTCCCAGCGGGCCCGCCGTGCCCGGTGCATCGCCGCCGCGTACGCGTTGACGATCTGGGACGAGGTGAGCATGGCGTTGGCGTTGGGGTGCCCGGGCACGGAGATCCCGTACTCGGTCTCGATGCCCATCACGCGCCGTACGGTCATGCGGCCCTCCTTGCCCGGTGCACCGCCCCCGACGGGCGGAGCACGCTGACGTACCGCCGAACAACACCGACGCCGGCCTCTGCCCGCGGACGGTGGGTCGAGCCTAGAACCCGGCGCCGAGCAGCGGGCCCGGAGACGCGCCGTCCGGCTGCGGGGCCGCGAGGCGCCACAGCCGGACGGGGTGCGTACAGCTCCGGGGACCGCTGCCGGCCCGGACAACCGCGTGCTTACAGGTACTGCCCCGTGTTGGCGACAGTGTCGATCGAGCGGCCGGACTCGGCGCCCTGCTTGCCGGTGACCAGCGTGCGGATGAAGACGATCCGCTCGCCCTTCTTGCCGGAGATGCGGGCCCAGTCGTCCGGGTTGGTGGTGTTCGGGAGGTCCTCGTTCTCCTTGAACTCGTCCACGCAGGCGGCGAGCAGGTGAGAGACGCGCAGACCGCGCTGGCCGTGGTCGAGGAAGTCCTTGATGGCCATCTTCTTCGCCCGGTCGACGATGTTCTGGATCATCGCGCCGGAGTTGAAGTCCTTGAAGTACAGGACCTCCTTGTCACCGTTGGCGTAGGTGACCTCCAGGAAGCGGTTCTCCTCCGTCTCGGAGTACATCCGCTCCACGACCGACTGGATCATCGCGGCCACCGTGGTCTCGACGGAGCCGTCGTGCTCCTTGAGGTCGTCCGGGTGGAACGGCAGCGAGTCCTTGAGGTACTTGGAGAAGATGTCCTTCGCGGCCTCGGCGTCCGGGCGCTCGATCTTGATCTTGACGTCCAGGCGGCCGGGCCGCAGGATCGCCGGGTCGATCATGTCCTCGCGGTTCGAGGCGCCGATGACGATGACGTTCTCCAGGCCCTCCACGCCGTCGATCTCGGCGAGCAGCTGCGGGACGATGGTGTTCTCCACGTCCGAGCTGACCCCGGAGCCGCGGGTGCGGAACAGGGACTCCATCTCGTCGAAGAAGACGATGACGGGCGTGCCCTCGCCCGCCTTCTCCCGCGCGCGCTGGAAGACCAGCCGGATCTGCCGTTCGGTCTCGCCCACGTACTTGTTGAGCAGCTCGGGGCCCTTGATGTTGAGGAAGTAGCTCTTCCCCTGGGGGCGGCCGGTGACCTCGGCGACCTTCTTCGCCAGCGAGTTGGCGACCGCCTTGGCGATCAGCGTCTTGCCGCAGCCGGGCGGGCCGTAGAGCAGCACGCCCTTGGGCGGGCGCAGCTCGTACTCCTTGAAGAGGTCGGCGTGCAGGTAGGGCAGCTCGACCGCGTCGCGGATCTGCTCGATCTGGTTGCTCAGACCGCCGATCTGGCGGTAGTCGATGTCCGGGACCTCCTCGAGGACCAGCTCCTCGACCTCGGACTTCGGCACGACCTCGAACACGTAGCCGGAGCGGGGCTCCAGCAGCAGGGCGTCCCCGGCCCGGATGGTCATCCCGCGCAGCGGCTCGGCGAGGCGCACCACGCGCTCCTCGTCGGTGTGACCGAGGACCAGGGCGCGCTCGCCGTCCTCCAGGAGCTCCTTGAGGGTGACGATCTCGCCGATGTTCTCGAAGGCCATCGCGTCCACGATGTTGAGGGCCTCGTTGAGCATCACTTCCTGGCCGCGCCGCACCTCGTCGAGGGCGACGTTGGGGCTGACGTTCACGCGGAGCTTGCGCCCCCCGGTGAAGATGTCCGCGGTGCCGTCCTCGTTCGCGTCGAGGAAGGTGCCGAAGCCGGCCGGGGGCTGTGCGAGCCGGTCCACTTCCTCCTTGAGGGCCACGATCTGGTCGCGGGCCTCGCGCAGGGTGGAGGCGAGCCGTTCGTTCTGGGCGGTCACGCCCGCCAGGTTGGTCTGGAGCTCGACGATCCGCTCTTCGAGGATCCTCGAATTGCGCGGCGAGTCGGCGAGCTTGCGGCGCAACACGGCGATTTCCTGCTCAAGGTACGAGACCTGAGCGGCCTCGTCGGAACCACGAGCGGGCCTGCCGGTGCTGCGGTTGTAGTCGTCATCGTGGGCTGCCACGGTCCTCACCTCCTCCGGGGAGCTGGACGCTTCCAGACCCTACCTGGGACCAGGGGTCCGTAAACCCCTAGATCAAGAAAGATGGAACGGGCGTGTCCGATCTTCGCCCCAGCGTGCTTCCCCTCTGCTAAGGGGGATACCCACCGCGCACCGCCCAAAGCGGGCCAGATGTATCGTCGGGCGAAGTGATATCCGATCGCGACCACAACTGGAGGTCCGATCGTTGTACGAATGGCGGGATTGCTCCAGGAATAGGGGCGACCCGGGACAGAAACGGCAGGGGACCATGTCGGTGACCGAGCAGACGGCGGCAGCGGCCGAGGAGCTGGAGGTGTGGATCGACCAGGATCTGTGCACCGGCGACGGCATCTGTGCGCAGTACGCACCCGAGGTCTTCGAGCTCGACATCGACGGGCTGGCCTACGTGAAGGGGCCTGACGACGAGCTGCGCCAGCAGCCCGGGGAGACCGCCCCGGTGCCGCTGACGATCCTTCAGGACGTGGTGGACTCGGCGAAGGAGTGCCCCGGCGACTGCATCCACGTGCGCCGGGTCGCCGACCGGGTCGAGGTGTACGGGCCGGACGCGGAGTAGTCGGGTCCGTAGTCGGTCCGTCACACGGCGGAGACCGGGGCGGCGGCCTGGGAGCGTTCCCAGCCGCCGCCCCGGTGCGTCCAGGTGAGGTCGACCGAGACGTCCGGCCGGAACCGCGGCACGTCCTCGCTCGAATACCCCTGCGCGTGGCCGGTGATGACGCCGTCCGACCGCACCGCGATCCGGCTCACGGTGAGGCTCTCGCGTTCGGCGAGCAGGGTGGCCACCACCTCGGGGCGCTCGCCCGGGCCGAAGCCGAGCAGGAAGACGGCGTCCGGCGGGGTGCCGGTCTCGGTGGCGCAGTGCGCGGTGACCACCGTGCCGGGGCGTCCGTCACCGAGCCGCGCGGGCACGACCAGCGTCGTCTTGACCGGGAACGGACCGCAGTCCAGCGGGAGTTGGGCCCGGGCCGGGTCTGGGGCGGCGGTCGCGGCGAGGGCCTTGGGGGTCTCGTGGGTGGGCACCGGGGTGCCGGTCGCCGGGGAGGCGGCCAGCGCGGCCCCCACCACCGCGCCGCAGCCGGCCAGGGCGACGGCCCAGTGCCAGGGGGCGGTGCGCGCGTGTCCGGGCCCGGAACGGCCCCGCGGTGTCCGCTGTCCAGTCGTCGCCGTCGTCGTCCCGACCGCGGTCTCCACCAGGCGTCCCCTCCAGGGCTCCACAAGCCGCTCTGCGTGAGCGAGCATCGTCCCACACCGTGCTCGGCGGCATGCGAAAGGGGTGGTACGAGCGCCGTGCTCGCACCACCCCTCGGTGGGTCCGGGTTCAGCCCAGGTCGGGCTGGTCCGCGTCCGTGGCGCGGGCGGCCTTGCGGGCCGCGGCGCGCTCCTGGAGGGTGGGCTCGGGCGCCCCGTTGTCGTAGTCCTCGCCGTACGCGCCCTTGGCCGGACGGCGGCGGCGCAGCGGCGGCTCCACGCCGTCCGCCAGGCGGCGGGCGGTGAGCAGGAAGCCGGTGTGGCCGATCATCCGGTGGTCCGGGCGGACGGCCAGGCCCTCCAGGTGCCAGGTGCGGACCATGGTCTCCCAGGCCTGCGGCTCGGTGAAGGTGCCGTGGTCGCGCAGCGCCTCGACGGTCTTGGACATCTGCGTGGTGGTGGCCACGTAGCAGCAGATGAGGCCGCCGGGGACGAGCGCCTTGGAGGCGACGTCCAGGCACTCCCAGGGGGCCAGCATGTCGAGGATGACGCGGTCGACGTCGGTCTCGACCAGGTTGTCCTGGAGGTCGCCGACGGTGAGCTTCCACGCCGGGTGCGGGCCGCCGAAGTAGCGCTCGACGTTCCCCTGGGCGATGTCGGCGAAGTCCTGCCGACGCTCGTAGGAGGCCAGCATGCCCTGCTCGCCGACGGCGCGCAGCAGGTACGTGCTGAGCGCGCCCGAGCCGACTCCGGCCTCGACCACGCGGGCACCCGCGAAGATGTCGGCCATGGCCAGGATCTGCCCCGCGTCCTTGGGGTAGATCACGGCGGCGCCGCGCGGCATGGACAGGACGTAGTCGGGGAGCAGGGGGCGCAGCGCGAGGTACGGAACGTTCCCCGTGGTGCGCACGACCGTGCCCTCGGGAGCGCCGATCAGCTCGTCGTGCGGGAACGCACCCTTGTGGGTGTGGAACTGGTTCCCGGCCTGGAGCGTGAACGTGTAGTGGCGACCCTTGGGGTCGGTCAGCTGGACCTGGTCCCCGACCTGGAAGGGCCCGCGTCGGCGGGCGGCACCGGTCGGTTCGGACATGCCGACAATCCTAAGGGAAGCGGACCGGCCCGCGGGACGCGGGTGATCGTCGGCCGTCCGGTCAGCGGCCGGTGAGGGCGGCGGTCAGCCGCTGCTCGATGTCGCTGAGCGCGGCGACGCCGTACACCCGGCCGTCCGGCTCGACCACCAGGTACTCCCCCGCCGGGGTGGCCTGGACGGCCCGCAGCAGGTCCTCACCGCCGAGGTCGGCGTCCAGTCGCATGCCGGGTTCGAGGTCGCGGGCGAGCGGTCCGACGGCCACCCAGGGGCGGCGGTGCTCGGGCACCGAGCGGACGGCGGACTCGCGCACCAGGGCGATCGGCTCGCCCCGGCCGTCGACCACGATCACCGCGCCGGCCTGGGCCTCGCGGGCGCGCCGCAGCGCCTCGCCGAGCGGGGTGTCGGCGGTGACCTCGACGGCCCGCCGGGCCAGCTCTCGCAGCCGCAGGCCGGGCAGCACCTCCTTGAGCCGGGCGTTGCGCAGGCTGCCGGTGGCGCCGTTCCAGATGATCGCGGCGAGCACCGCGGCCAGCACCGCGTCCACCAGGGTGTCGGTGGTGGTGCGCTCGACCCCGCGGGAGGCGCTGAGCAGCGGCAGGCCGATCAGCACGGCGACGGCCAGCCCGCGGCCGACCCAGGCGGCGGCCACCGTGCCGGTCATCGGCTTGCCGGTGACCGCCCAGACGAGCGCGCGCAGCATCCGGCCGCCGTCCAGCGGCAGGCCGGGCAGCAGGTTGAAGGCGGCGACCACCAGGTTGGAGACCATCAGGCCGGTGAGCAGCACCCCGGGCACGGTGGACGGCTCCACCGCCCGCACGGCGAGGTAGAACACGCCGCCGAGCAGCAGCGAGAGCAGCGGGCCGACGAAGGCCAGCCAGAACTCCCGCCAGGGGCGCTCCGCCTCGTTCTCGATCTCGGACACCCCGCCGAAGAACTGGAGCTGGATCCGCCGCACCCCCAGCTTGTAGCGCAGCGCGACCAGGGTGTGGGCGAGCTCGTGCACCAGCACGGAGGCGTAGAAGGCCACCGCGAAGAAGAACGCGACCAGGTAGCGGGCACCGCCGAGGTCGGGCAGCACGTCGCCCAGCTGTCCGCCGAACACCCAGGTGATCAGCGCGGCGATGACGAACCAGGAGGGTGTGACGTAGACGGGCACCCCGAAGGGCCGGCCCATCAGGATGCCGCCGCGGCGCTCGGGCGGTGGCCCGGCCGGGCGCCCTTCGCCCGCCTGCGGTGGCTGGTCGGAGGACTGCTGCCCCCTGCTGTCGCTCACCGTGATCCCTTCGGTCGTCTCCCCCGTCGTGCCCGGTGCGCCCACGCTACGTGATCGTGGCCCTCCGGCGCCGCACGGCCCTGCTTCCAGCTTCCTACCCACTCACGGCGGCCGTGGCAGCACCGTGGCAGCGGGATGACGGCGAAGGGCAATAGGGTCGTAGCCATGCAGCACACCGAGACCAGCAGTGCCACCGCGCGACCGGCGGCACCCCCGACCGGGCTCTCCCCGTCCCGAGCGGGGGACTTCCTCACCTGTCCCCTGCTGTACCGGCTGCGGGTGATCGACCGGCTGCCCGAGCCGCCGAGCTCGGCGGCGACCCGGGGCACGCTGGTGCACGCGGTGCTGGAGCGGCTCTTCGACAGCCCGGCGGCCGAGCGGACGCCGGAGCGGGCGCTGGGCCTGCTGCGCCCGCAGTGGGAGCGGCTGCTGGGCGAGCGCCCGGAGCTGGGCACGCTGTTCCCGGACGACCCGGACGGCGCGGCGCTGACCCGCTGGCTGGCGGACGCCGAGAAGCTGGTCGGCCAGTGGTTCCGGCTGGAGGACCCGACCCGGCTGCACCCGGTGGAGCGGGAGCTCTACGTGGAGACGGCCCTGGATTCGGGCCTGTTGCTGCGCGGCTACATCGACCGGGTGGACGTCGCCCCGACCGGCGAGGTCCGGCTGGTGGACTACAAGACCGGCCGGGCGCCCTCGCGGGACTTCGAGGGCAAGGCGATGTTCCAGATGAAGTTCTACGCCCTGGTGGTGTGGCGCTGGAAGGGCGTGATCCCCAAGCGCCTCCAGCTGGTCTACCTCGGTGGCGGCGGGGACGTGGTCAGCTACGACCCGGACCAGGCGGACCTGCTGGCGGTGGAGCGCAAGCTCCTGGCGCTGTGGGAGCGGATCGGCCACGCGGTGGCCACCGGGGACTTCCCGGCCACCCGCAACCGCCTCTGCGACTGGTGCGACCACCAGGCCAGCTGCCCGGAGTTCGGCGGCACCCCGCCGCCGTACCCGCTGCCGGTAGCCCGTACGTCGGACGAGAGCGATCCCACGGGGGATCCGATGAGCAAGGAGTCCTAGGTGACGATCCGAGTGCTGCTGGTCGACGACCAGCCGCTGCTTCGCACCGGTTTCCGGATGATCCTGGAGGCCGAGTCCGACCTGGTGGTGGTCGGCGAGGCCGGCGACGGCCAGCAGGCGCTGGACCAGGTGCGGGCGCTGCAGCCCGACGTGGTGCTGATGGACATCCGGATGCCCAGGATGGACGGCGTCGAGGCGACCCGCCGGATCGCCGGCCCGGGGCGGGACGGCCCGGCCAAGGTGCTGGTGCTGACCACCTTCGACCTGGACGAGTACGTGGTGGAGGCGCTGCGCGCGGGCGCCAGCGGCTTCCTGCTGAAGGACGTCCCGGCCGAGGAGCTGGTGCAGGCGATCCGGGTGGTCGCGGACGGCGCGGCGATGCTGGCGCCGAGCATCACCCGCCGACTGCTGGACATGTACGCCACCAAGCTGCCCTCGGGCGACGAGGCGCCGCCGCAGGCGCTGGGCGCGCTGACGGAGCGCGAGCTGGAGGTGCTGAAGCTGGTGGCGCGCGGGCTGTCGAACGCGGAGATCGCGGCCGAGCTGTTCGTCAGCGAGACGACCGTGAAGACGCACGTGGGCCACGTGCTGACCAAGCTGCAGCTGCGCGACCGGGTGCAGGCGGCCGTGTACGCCTACGAGAGCGGGCTGGTGCGCCCCGGCGCCCTGTAGCGGTTCCGGCGGCCCCTGGGCCTCCCGGGGGCCGCGGAAACGTCACGGCGGCCCGTCCGCTCCCCGTACCGACGGGGATGCGGGCGGGCCGCCGTCCTGCGGGCGCTACTTGTTGTTCCGGCTGATCTCCCAGAAGCGGAAGTAGCCGGTGGTGTCGACGGTGGACTCGACGCCGGTGACGTACGAGCGGGCCGCGAAGAAGGACTTGTTCTGGTACAGCGGGATCAGCGGCACGTTCTCGGCCTCGATCGCCTGGATCTGCGCGTAGGTGGAGGCCGCGGCGCTGCGGTCGGTCTGCTTGAGGCCCTCCGGCACCAGCCGCCCGCTGATCCGCGGGTCGTCCCAACCGTGGTGGTACGCACCGCCGTTGATCAGCAGCGGGGCGAGGTAGTTGTCCGGGTCCGGGTAGTCGGCGAACCAACCGATGATGTACGCCTGGTACTTGCCCTCGGTCCAGCCCTTGCGGTACGAGTCCCAGTCCGGCTCCTGGACGAGCGTCACCTGGAAGAGGCCACCGGTCTCCAGCTGCTTCTTCAGCGTCTCGGCCTCGTTGCTGCCGGCCCGCGAACGGGACCAGGTGAGGGTGAACTTGACCGGGGTCTGGATCTTGGCGTCGGCCAGGATCTTCTTGGCCTTGTTCACGTCCTGGTCGCCGTAGCGGTCGAAGAAGGCCGTGGTGTGGCCGGGCAGGCCGGCCGGGACCATGGAGTAGAGCGCCTGGACGGTGCGGGCGAAGACGTCGCGGGCCAGCGCCTTGCGGTCCATCATCTGGGCGACGGCCTGGCGGACGGCGACGTTGCTCATCAGCGGGTCCTTGGTGTTGAGGACCAGCGAACGGGTGTCGTTGCTGTCGCCCTCGGTCACCTGGAGGTCGGTCTTGCCGCCCTGCTGGTCGGAACGGACCTGGGCGGCGGTGTTCGGCTCCAGGCTGTTGTCGGTGAGGTCGATCTCGCCCTTGTCCAGCGCCGCCTTGAGGTCCTCCGACTTGTCGAAGAACCGCACGGTGAACTTGTTGTTGCGCCGCTTGGCCTCGCCGCCGTACTTGTCGTTGGCCGACAGCACGACCTTGCCCAGCTGCTTGCCGCCGCTCAGGTTCTCGACCGCGTCGAAGCGGTACGGGCCGGAGCCGATCAGCTTGTCGTTCGGGACGACCTTGTCCGCGGGGTAGACCTGGTGGTCCACGATGGCGCCGACCGGGCTCGCCAGCTTCGCCGGCAGGGTGGCGTCGGGCGTGGAGAGGTGGAAGATCACCTCGTTGTCGCCCTTGGCCTCGACGGACTTGATCGAGTCCAGCAGCTCGACCGGACCGGTCTGGTCGTTGATCTTCTTGGTGCGCTCTATCGAGAAGACCACGTCCTGGGCGGTCAGCGGGTGACCGTTGGAGAACTTCTGGCCGGGCTTCAGGGTGCAGTGGTACTCGGTGGCCTCGGCGCTGGTGAACTCGCAGGACTGCGCGGCATCCGGGGACGGCGAGCTGGCCGCGGCCTGGAAGGTGAGCAGCGACTGGAAGGTGTTGCGCAGCAGCAGCCAGGAGCCGGCGTCGTAGGCGGCCGCCGGGTCCAGGACACCGGTCAGCTGACTGGTGCCCATGGTGATCGACTTGCCGCCGTCCCCCTTGACCACGTCGGTCACCGATCCGCAGCCCGCCACCGACACGGCGACCAGGCCGGCGCATCCGAGTACTGCCAGGCGTTCAGCTGAAGTCTTCACGAGGCGCGTCCTTTTGGGTGGCACGAACTGGAGTAGCGTGCCACATCGAACACGTACGACCGATACCCGCGCTGATGACGTTTGGGACACGGCGGTTCAGGGCATCACGGCGCGCCCGACGAGTTGTCAGCCATTGCCCGTTTTCTCCCCCGGCGACTTCGGCCCGGAGGCCTGCGGGGCCGTTTATCGGCCGGTAAGGCCGGGCCGCAATGAGACGACAATCACACCCGAGAGGCGACCAGGGAGCGCAGCAGATCGAGGTCGACCTGCTCCAGCGACGGCAGCACCAGCCGCCCCGGAGCCGGCTCGATCGCCGCCACCGAGGGCACCGCGATCACCGGGCAGCCGGCCGCCTCGCCCGCCCGCACCCCGGTCGGGGTGTCCTCGATCACCACGCAGCGGACCGGCTCCGCGCCGAGCCGCCGGGCGGCCTCCAGGTACGGGTCGGGGAAGGGCTTGGTGCGCGGCACCTCGTCCCCGCCGATGGTGAAGGCGAAGTGGTGGGCGCCCAGCGAGCGCAGCACGATGTCGATCACGTGCCGGTGCGAGGCGGACACCATGGCGGCCGGAACCCCGTGCGCGGCAAGGGTGTTGAGCAGCCGCTCGGCGCCCGGCATGAGCGGTACGCCGCCGGCCAGCAGGTCGACGAAGCGCTGGTTGACCAGCACGCCCAGGTCCGCCGGCGCGATGTCCGCGCCGGTCCTGGCGACCAGGTACTCCATCACCCTGGTCATCGGGCCGCCGACCACGTGGGCGCGGTCGGCCTCGTCCAGCTCGTGGCCCAGCTCGGCGAAGAGCGAGGCCTCGGCCTGCCACCAGAAGTCCTCGGTGTCCACCAGCGTCCCGTCCATGTCCAGCAGCACCGCCTGGAGCCCGCGGTCGTCCCCGTGCTCGAGGATGCGCGTGGCGGTGGAGCTGGTCGTCATGGCGGGGTCCTTCCGGCAGGCCCGGAGCGTCTCCGGGGAAGGCGCGGGCCGGCCCGCAGGTGAGCGGACCGGCCCGTTCAGGATCATCAAGAATACGCCCGCTTCGTCCGAAAAGAGCGAACGCAACGGAAACCGGGAGTTACCGGGCGTTGAAGTACTTCGCCTCCGGGTGGTGGATCACGATCGCGTCGGTGGACTGCTCCGGGTGGAGCTGGAACTCCTCGGAGAGCACCACGCCGATCCGCTCCGGCTTCAGCAGCTCGGCGATCTTGGCCCGGTCCTCCAGCTCGGGGCAGGCCCCGTAGCCGAGCGAGAAGCGGGCGCCGCGGTACTTGAGCGCGAACATGTCCTTGACGTCCTGCGGGTCCTCGCCGGAGAAGCCCAGCTCGCAGCGGACCCGCGCGTGCCAGAACTCGGCCAGCGCCTCGGCCAGCTGCACCGAGAGCCCGTGCAGCTCCAGGTAGTCCCGGTAGGAGTTGCCGGCGAACAGCTCGTTGGCCGCCTCCGAGATCCGGTTGCCCATGGTGACCACCTGGAGGCCCACGACGTCCCGCACGCCGGACTCCTCCGGGCGGAAGAAGTCGGCCAGGCAGAGCCGGCGGCCGCGCCGCTGGCGCGGGAAGGTGAAGCGGGTGCGCTCGGTGCCGTCCTCGTGGAAGACGATCAGGTCGTCGCCCTTGGAGTTGGCCGGGTAGTAGCCGTAGACCACGGCGGCCTCCAGCCAGCCCTCGGTCTGCAGGCGGTCCAGCCAGGCCCGCAGCCGCGGCCGGCCCTCGGTCTCCACCAGCTCCTCGTAGGACGGCCCTTCGCCGGAGCGCGCGGCCTTCAGGCCCCACTGCCCCTTGAACAGCGCGTCCTCGTCCAGCCAGGAGGCGTAGTCGGCGAACGGGATGCCCTTGACGATCCGGTCGCCCCAGAACGGCGGCACCGGCACGGTGTTGTCGACGGCGACGTCGGAGCGGATCTGGCCGAGGTTGACCTCGGGCTCCGGCTCCTCCACCTCGACCCGGGCGTGCCGGCGCTGCTTGAGCTCCGGCAGGGCCGCGCCGGGCACGCCGCGCTTGACCGCGATCAGCGCGTCCATCAGCCGCAGGCCCTCGAAGGCGTCCCGGGCGTAGCGGACCTCGCCCTCGTAGATCTCGTGCAGGTCCTGCTCGACGTAGGCGCGGGTGAGCGCGGCGCCGCCGAGGATCACCGGGAAGCTGGCGGCCAGCTTGCGCTGGTTCAGCTCCTCCAGGTTCTCCTTCATGATCACGGTGGACTTCACCAGCAGGCCGGACATCCCGATGACGTCCGCGTTGTGCTCCTGCGCGGCGTCCAGGATCGCCGAGACCGGCTGCTTGATGCCCAGGTTGACCACGTTGTAGCCGTTGTTGGACAGGATGATGTCGACCAGGTTCTTGCCGATGTCGTGGACGTCGCCCTTGACGGTGGCGAGCACGATGGTGCCCTTGCCCTCGCTGTCGGACTTCTCCATGTGCGGCTCCAGATGGGCCACCGCGGTCTTCATCACCTCGGCGGACTGGAGCACGAACGGCAGCTGCATCT
Organism: Kitasatospora sp. NPDC032121; assembly: GCF_055580145.1. Lineage (NCBI taxonomy): Bacteria > Bacillati > Actinomycetota > Actinomycetes > Kitasatosporales > Streptomycetaceae > Kitasatospora > Kitasatospora sp. NPDC032121. The sequence continues at coordinate 326,064 of NZ_JBVILX010000001.1, forward strand.
GGCCGGAGCCGAAGAGCTCGCCGACCACCTTCATGCCGGCCAGCAGGGTGTCGTTGATGATCTCCAGCGCCGGGCGGACGGTCAGCGCCTCGTCCAGGTCGGCCTCCAGGCCGTTGCGCTCACCGTCGATGATCCGGCGCTGCAGCCGCTCCTCCAGCGGGAGCGCGGCCAGCTCCTCGGCCTTGGAGGCCTTCACCGAGGCGGCGGAGACGCCCTCGAACAGCTCCAGCAGGCGCTGCAGCGGGTCGTAGCCGTCCCGGCGGCGGTCGTAGACCAGGTCGAGCGCGGCCTCGCGCTGGTCCTCGGGGATGCGGGAGATCGGCAGGATCTTGGAGGCGTGCACGATCGCCGAGTCCAGTCCGGCCTCCACGCACTCGTGCAGGAAGACGGAGTTGAGCACCACCCGGGCGGCCGGGTTGAGGCCGAAGGAGATGTTGGACAGGCCCAGGGTGGTCTGCACCTTCGGGTGGCGGCGCTTGAGCTCGCGGATCGCCTCGATGGTCTCGATGCCGTCCCGGCGGGACTCCTCCTGGCCGGTGGCCAGGGTGAAGGTGAGGCAGTCGACCAGGATCGAGCCCTCGTCGATGCCGTAGTCGGCGGTGAGTTCGGCGATCAGCCGCTCGGCGATCGCGACCTTGGTGTCGGCGGTACGGGCCTGGCCCTGCTCGTCGATGGTCAGCGCGATCAGGCCGGCGCCGTGCTCGCGGGCCAGCGAGGCGATCTTCCCGAAGCGCGAGTCGGGGGCGTTGCCGTCCTCGTAGTTGACCGAGTTGAGCACCGCGCGGCCGCCGAGCGCCTCCAGACCGGCCTGCAGCACCGGCGGCTCGGTGGAGTCCAGCACGATCGGCAGGGTGGAGGCGGTGGCCAGCCGGCCGGCGATCTCCTTCATGTCGGCGACGCCGTCGCGGCCGACGTAGTCCACGCAGAGGTCCAGCAGGTGGGAGCCGTCCCGGATCTGGTCGCGGGCGATCTCCACGCAGGCCTGCCAGTCGCCGGCCAGCATCGACTCGCGGAACTTCTTCGAGCCGTTGGCGTTGGTGCGCTCGCCGATCGCCAGGTACGAGGTGTCCTGACGGAACGGCACCGCCTGGTACAGCGAGGCCGCCGAGGGCTCGGGCCTCGGGTCGCGCGGGGCGATCGGGCGGCCCTGGACCCGCTCGACCACCTGGCGCAGGTGCTCGGGGGTGGTGCCGCAGCAGCCGCCGACCAGCGAGAGGCCGTACTCGCGGGTGAACACGTCGTGGGCGTCGGCCAGTTCGGCCGGGGACAGCGGGTAGTGGGCGCCGTCCTTGCCGAGCACCGGCAGACCCGCGTTCGGCATGCAGGACAGGCCGATCCTGGCGTTCTTGGCCAGGTAGCGCAGGTGCTCGCTCATCTCGGCCGGGCCGGTCGCGCAGTTGAGGCCGATGTAGTCCACGCCCAGCGGCTCCAGCGCGGTGAGCGCGGCACCGATCTCCGAGCCGAGCAGCATGGTGCCGGTGGTCTCCACCGTCACCTGCACCAGCACCGGCAGGTCCAGCCCGGCCTCGGCCAGCGCCCGCTTGGAGCCCAGGATGGCGGCCTTGGTCTGCAGCAGGTCCTGGCTGGTCTCGACCAGCAGCGCGTCGGCGCCGCCGGCGATCAGGCCGGCCGCGTTCTGCTGGAAGCCGTCGCGCAGCGTCTCGTACGGGGCGTGGCCGAGGGTCGGCAGCTTGGTGCCGGGGCCGATCGAGCCGAGCACCCAGCGGGTGCGGCCGTCGGCGGCGGCGTGGGCGTCGGCCACCTCGCGGGCGATCCGGGCGCCGGACTCGGACAGCTCGAAGATCCGCTCCGCGATCTCGTACTCGCCGAGGGCGCTGAAGTTGGCGCCGAAGGTGTTGGTCTCCACGCAGTCCACGCCGACCCCGAAGTAGGCCTCGTGGACGGACCGGACGATGTCCGGGCGGGTGATGTTGAGGACCTCGTTGCAGCCTTCGAGGTTCTGGAAGTCCTCCAGCGTCGGATCCTGCGCCTGGAGCATGGTGCCCATGGCACCGTCGGCGACCACCACCCGGGTGGCGAGGGCCTCACGCAGTGCGTTCGCGCGGCTCTGCTGAGTGATGGACGGGGTGGCTGCTGCGGCCATGGGGCTTCTCCCTGGTGCGACGGCTGTCGGCTTTGCGAGCCCGCTTGGTCGGGCACGCACCTGGCCAGGGTATCCGGCCCACGGCTCGGCCCGCCGGGCCATTCCGTATCCTGAGCGCTCGAGCGCAAGGGGGGAGCGAGCGCGTGGCCGGATTCCGGACCTCCGCGCGGCGTGCCGGCCGGGGCCTGACGGCCCCGTTCCGCGCGCTGCGCCACCGTTGGCGGGCCTGGTCCCGGTGGCGGCGGGCACTGCTGGTGCTGGCCCTGGTGGCGGCCGTGCCGGCCGCCGCACTGGGATCGGTGTTCGTGATGTTCCGACTGCACTACACCGGCACGCCCGCCGCCGACGCCCGCACCAGGGGCCGGGACGCGCTCTGGCTCGGCCACGCCTGGGTGGACGGCCGCAAGACCGAGGCGGACGTGGCCGAGCTGGGCCGACAGCTGGCCGGCACCGGCATCCGGGACCTCTACGTGCACACCGGCCCGCTGGAGCACGACGGCTCGCTGCCACCCTCCGCCCACCCGCGGGCCCGCTGGTTCACCGACACCGTGCACCGGGAACTGCCCGGCATCCGGGTGCAGAGCTGGCTGGGCGACGAGGTCAAGCCGGAGAAGGACGCCCTGGACCTGGAGGACGGCGCCACCCGCGACCGGGTCACCGCCTCCGCCCGCCAGGTGCTGGACCTCGGCTTCGACGGCGTGCACTTCGACATGGAGCCGATCCGCCCCGGTTCGGCGGGCTGGCTGGCGCTGCTCGACCGGGTCCGCCCGGTCACCGCGGCCCGCGGCGCCAAGCTGTCGGTGGCGGCCCCGCAGATCGACCCCGTCCCCGGCCTGCACACGGCCGGCATCCTGCTCACCGGCCACGGCAAGTGGTGGGACCGGGCGTACTTCACCGAGACCGCCCGCCGGGTCGACCAGATCGCGGTGATGAGCTACGACACCTCGATGCCCACCGAGCCGCTGTACGGCGGCTACGTGGCCCGGCAGACCGAGCTCGCCCTGCGGTCGACCCCGGCCGGCGTGGACCTGCTGATGGGCCTGCCGTTCTACTGGGACGACAAGTGGGGCCACCGGGGTGACGCCGAGACCGTCCGGGCCGCCGTCCGGGGCGTCCGGCTCGGCCTGGGCCGGGAGGACCGGCGGCGGGCCGACTTCGGCGTCGCGCTGTACGTGGACTTCGCCGCGCTGCCCGAGCACTGGGCGGCGTACCGCGAGGACTGGGCGACGGCGGGGCAGGGCGGGTAGCGCCGGCCCGGCGGACCGTGCGGCCGGGCGACCGTCACACCGCGTCGCCGATCGAACACCCTTCGCCCCCGCCGGACACCTGACGGACCGTCAGCCCGAAGCCCGCCGATATCCGGTGGATCGCGGCGGTCCGCTCCCCCAGACTGTCCCGGTGCCCGGCCGTGGTGCGCATCAAAGCCCGTAGGCTGGGCAGGTAGGGACCATGGGGCGAGGCGTTCCATGGGAGACGAGAGGTTCGACAGTCGGCAGCCGGCCCGTCGGCGCCCCGGCAGGCCAGCCGGGGCGGCGCAGGTCCGACCGCCGACCGGAGGGAGACGCTGGGTGATCGAGCTGGAAGATGTTCCCGAGTTGATCGACCCGGTGATGGTCTGCGCGTTCGAGGGCTGGAACGACGCGGGCGACGCCGCGTCCGCGGCTCTGGCGCACCTGGACGAGACCTGGGGCGGCAAGGTGTTCGCCGCCCTGGACGCGGAGGACTACTACGACTTCCAGGTCAACCGGCCCACGGTCTGGCTGGACGGCGGCATCCGCCGGATCACCTGGCCGACCACCCGGCTCTCGGTGATCCGGGTGACGGAACCGACCACCAGGGACGTCGTGCTGGTCCGCGGCATCGAGCCGAGCATGCGCTGGCGCTCGTTCTGCAACGAGCTGCTGGGCTTCGCGCACGAGCTGGGCGTCGAGCTGGTGGTGATCCTTGGCGCGCTGCTCGGCGACACCCCGCACAGCCGTCCGGTGCCGGTCAGCGGCGTCACCTCCGACCCCGAGCTGGCCCGCCGGCTGGACCTGGAGGAGAGCCGCTACGAGGGCCCGACCGGCATCGTCGGGGTGCTCCAGGAGGCCTGCACCCACGCCGGGGTGCCGGCCGTGACGCTCTGGGCGGCGGTGCCGCACTACGTCTCGCAGCCGCCGAACCCCAAGGCCACGCTGGCCCTGATCAACAAGCTGGAGGACCTGCTGGACCTGCGCATCCCGCCGGGCGAGCTCGGCGAGGACGCCAGGGCCTGGCAGATCGGCGTGGACCAGCTGGCCGCCGAGGACAGCGAGGTGGCCGAGTACGTCCAGCAGCTGGAGGAGGCGCAGGACACCGCGGAGCTGCCGGAGGCCTCCGGCGACGCCATCGCCCGCGAGTTCGAGCGCTACCTGCGCCGCCGGGAGAACGTCGGGCCGACGGGCGAGAAGCCGGTGGCCGGGCACGCCACGGCGGAGCGGCCGGCCGATCCGGAGACGCCGGGCGGCGGCGCCCGGGAGAGCCAGGACGGCGCCGAGGAGGAGTGACCTCCGTACGGCCGAAGGGGCGTCAGGACCAGTCCTGACGCCCCTTCGGCGTGTGGTGCGGGTGCGGGTTACAGCGCGACGCCGAGCAGGGCGTCCACCGTGCGGGTCACCAGGCCGGGAGCGCCGGTGTCGGTGCCGCCCTCGGCCTCCTGACCGGCCGCCCAGCGGTCGACCGCGGCCAGCGCGGCGGGCGTGTCCAGGTCGTTCGCGAGCGCCTCGCGCACCTCGGCGAGCAGCCGCTCGGCCGACGGGCCGTCCGGGCGGGAGACCGTTGCGCGCCAGCGGGCGAGACGCTCGACGGCCTCGTCCAGGGTGCTCTTGGTCCACTCCCAGTCCGCGCGGTAGTGGTGCGAGAGCAGCGCCAGGCGGATCGCCGCCGGGTCGACGCCCTCGCGGCGCAGCGCCGAGACGAAGACCAGGTTGCCGCGGGACTTGGACATCTTGTGGCCGTCCAGGGCGACCATGCCGGCGTGCACGTACGCCTTGGCGTACGGGTGGGTGCCGGTGGCGACCTGGGCGTGCGCGGCGCCCATCTCGTGGTGCGGGAAGGAGAGGTCGCTGCCGCCGCCCTGGATGTCGAAGGACATGCCGAGGTACTGCAGCGCGATGGCGACGCACTCGATGTGCCAGCCGGGGCGGCCGTGGCCGAGCTCGGTGTCCCAGGCGGGCTCGCCCGGGCGGGCGGCCAGCCAGAGCAGGGCGTCCAGCGGGTTGCGCTTGCCGGGGCGCTCCGGGTCGCCGCCGCGCTCGGCGAAGACCGGGCGCATGGCCTCGCGGGTGAGGCCGGAGACCTCGCCGAAGCGCGGGTCGGCGTCGACCGAGAAGTAGATGTCGCCGTCCACCTTGTAGGCGGCGCCGGAGGCCAGCAACTTCTGGACGATCGGGACGATCCACGGGATCGACTCGACGGCGCCGATGTAGTGGGCCGGCGGGAGCATCCGCAGCGCGGTCATGTCCTCGCGGAACAGGGCCGTCTCGCGCTCGGCCAGGGCCGTCCAGTCCTGGCCGGTCTCGACCGCGCGGGCGAGCAGCGGGTCGTCGACGTCGGTGACGTTCTGGATGTACAGGACGTCGTGGCCAGCGTCCTTCCAGACGCGCTGCACCAGGTCGAACGCGTTGTAGGTGGCGGCGTGGCCCATGTGGGTCGCGTCGTAGGGCGTGATGCCGCAGACGTAGATCCGGGCGGTGCCGTCCTGCGGCACCACCTCGCGGACCGTGCCCGCTGCGGTGTCGTGGATACGGAGGGGGAGCCCCTGACCAGGCAGGGCGGGAACCTCGGAGGCGGGCCAGGCATGCATGGAAACAACTTTAACCTTGCGAACATTTGAAAGCCTAACCAGTACGAAAGATCGACTGGATTCGCTTCTCGGCATTGCCCGACTGTTTCCCGACTGGTATTGCACGGAACCGGCGGGCGTGACGCCCGTGCCGTACCGGACCTGCCGTGCCGTACGGGACCCGGCGCCGGGCACGGGTGAGCGCCCGGTCGGCCCTGCCGCCGACCGGGCGCCCGGCGCCCCGGGGGACGCGGTCGGAGCCGCTACGACCGCTGCCAGAGGGCCGGCACGTTCGGCGGCTCCCAGCCCACCATGGCGGTGTGCGCCTGGAGGCAGGTGTAGGAGACGCCGGAGTAGGTGACGCGGTCGCCCGCTTGGTACGAGGTGCCCGCTGCCCAGGTCCCGCTCGGCGGCGGTGTGCTGGGCCCGCCGGTCGGGGTGGGGGTGGGGCTCGGCGTGCCGGGGGTCTGCGGGACGTCCAGCACGAAGTCGAAGCTCGCCTCGCGGGTCTGGCCGTTCTGGCGGACGTTCATCAGCAGCCGGGGGTCGTAGATGCTGTCCGTGCTGTTGCGCGGCTCGCCCGGGAAGTACAGCTGGGTGGTGACGATCGAGCGGCCGGGGGCCTGGAGCTTGACGTGCAGGTGCCGGGTGCGGCCCGGGTAGAGGCCGGGCACGATGGTGTCCAGCCGGTACGCGCCGTTGGCGTCGGTGAACTGGTGACCGCGGAAGGTGTAGGTGACGTTGTCGTAGTTGCCGCCGTTGTCGGCCTGCCAGAAGTCCAGCAGCACCCCGGAGATGGGCCGGCAGGCGCGGCCGAAGACGTAGCCGCTGACGACCAGGTGGGTGCCGGGCCCGTCGTTGACCATCGAGCTGCGCAGCGGGGAGTTGGGCTTGAAGTAGGGGCCCTCGATCTGCTCGACGGTGGGGGCGTCACCGTCGTGGCACTCGGGGGTGAGGCCGAGCGGTTCGCCGCTGTGGATCTGGTCCCGGGCCAGGGCCACTCCGCCGCCGACCAGCAGCGGGGCTGCCCCGAGCGCGGCGGCGGCCTTCAGGACGGTCTTGCGGCTGATCATGCCGTCGGGCGTGGGCATGAGCCGTCTCCTTCTCGTGAGGCGGGGGGGTGGGGGCGGCCCTTGCCATGGTGGGGGCATGACAAGGGCCGGACCGGCCGCCCGTCCGCGCGCGCCGGACCGGCCACCGGTGGCCAGCAGCAAAGTTACGGGCCGTCCGGCGCGACCGCGATGGACGTGATCCGGGGATCGTGGTGATTTCCGTCGACCCCGGCCCGGAACTCCCCCGGGGTCATCCCGGTCTCCCGGCGGAAGAACCGGCAGAAGTACGCCGGATCGACGAAGCCCGCCTCCTTGGCGACCTGGCGGATCGTCAAGTCCGTGCAGGCGAGCAGCCGTTTGGCCTCCAGGGTCTGCTGGTGGCGGATCAGCCCGCCGGGGGTGCGGCCGGTGGCATGCTTCACCAGGGTCTGCAAGTGCCCCGGGGAGACGCCCAGTTCCTGCGCGATGGAGGCCACCGAGTACCGCACCCCGCCCGGCCGGGCGATCAACCGGGTGAAGGCGGCCGCCACTTCGGCCGGGCGACTGGGCACCGCCGGGCGGTCGGCCGGGGCGCAGGCGCGCAGCGCCCGGACGATCAGGATGTGCAGACTGGCCCGCAGCACCCCCTGGTAGCCGGGCGCCCTGGTCCGGTACTCGTGCTCCATGTCGGTGAGCAGCGCGTCGATCGCGTCGGCCTGCTCGCCGAGCGCGAGGGCGGGGCGGGAGGCCAGGGCCCGCAGGGCGGCGAGGTCCTGGGGGTGGCCGAGCAGGAAGTCCTCGTTGAACAGGACGACCCGGCCGGCCAGTTCCTCGGTGTCCGCCCAGTAGTGCACCTGGCCGGGGGTGATCACGCACAACTGCGGTGGCGCCAGCGGCCGGTGGACGAGGTCCAGGACGTGGGCGCCGTGGCCGCCGGTGACGTGGACGATCTCGTAGAACGAGTGCCGGTGCGGGAATCCCGCCCGGGAGAGCGGGCCGATGGCGTCGAAACTGCCGACGGCGAAGGGGAGCAGGTGGGGCAGCGGGACCTGTAACCGGTGCAACGGCAGGTCCGTCGTGGTTCGGGGGGTGGGGGTGGTCCGTCGCACATCCATCGGAGCAGTGTGCGACCTGTTCCGGGGACAGGTCCAGACCATCTGTCGCCGTTTTCGAGAACCGGTCCAGACCAGTGGTGGGTCAGGGCGGTCGGGAGCAAAATGCCCGCGCGGGCCGCGACCACGGACCGGACCGGTGCGGCCGGGGCGGGCCCGCAGGCGCCCCGGCCGCACCGGCTACACCGGCCGCACTCGCTACACCGGCGGCCAGGGGATCGCGGGCCAGTCCTCCGGCGGCAGCGGGTGCCGGCCGGAGCCGCGCAATCCGGCCACCCGGGCCCGGGTGGCGTCCAGTTCGGCCGCCGTCAGGTGCGGGGCGAGCCGCTCCGCGAGCGCACCGTCCAACTGCTCGGCCAGCCGGGCCAGCACCTCCAGCGCCTCGACGGGCAGCGGGTCCCCGGCCCAACCCCAGAGCAGGGTGCGCAGCTTGTCCTCGGTGTTGAAGGTGACGCCGTGGTCGATCCCGTACACCCGGCCGTCGGCGGCCGGGATCAGGTGGCCGCCCTTGCGGTCGGCGTTGTTGAGCACCGCGTCCAGGACGGCGAGCCGGCGCAGCCGCCGGTCGTCGTGGTGCACCAGCAGGGCCGTCCGCCCGCCCTCGACCTCGGCCCGGACGATCGGCAGCCAGCCCGCCTCCGGGCCACGCGGGTCCTGCAGCGCCAGCAGCGGATCGGCCCCGGGGTCCGGCTCGACCCACAGCTGCACCATGCCGGCCCCGTGCGGGCCCTCGCGCAGCACGGTGGGCGGGATCAGCGCCCAGCCGGTCGCGGCCGACAGCTCGTACGCGGCGACCTCGCGCCCGGCCAGCGTGCCGTCGGGGAAGTCCCACAGTGGTCGCTCGCCGGCCACCGGCTTGTAGACGGCCTGCGCGCTCAGCGAGCCGTGCGCCACCGTGCAGTACAGCGCGGCGTTGGAGGCGTCGGTGAGCCGGCCGTGCACGGTCAGCTCGCCCTGGCGCAGCAGCGCGAGGGCGGTGGGCACGTCGGCGGCCAGCGCGGCGGCGGTCGCCGGGTCGGCCTGCGGCGGGGTGTCGGTGTTCAGCGCCGGTAGCCGTTCGCGCGCGGGCACAGGTGGCCCTCCGGGTCGAGCGGAAGGTTGCAGAACGGGCAGGGCTTGCGGCCGGCCGCGACCAGGTCCAGCGCGCGCTTGGCGAAGACCCTGGCCATCGCGCCGGACAGCCGCACCCGCAGCATGTCCGGGCCGTTCTCGTCGTCGGTGAAGACCGCCTCGGCGGCCTCCTCGTCGTCCTCCTCGACCAGCGCCTGCGCCTCGACCACCAGGCAGGCGTCCATGCTGTCCCAGGCCAGGGCCATGGTGCCGACCCGGAACTCCTGCTCCAGCGGGAGGTCCAGCGGGGCGGTGTCGAGCAGGTCCTTCGGGGCGGCGGCCGGGATGGCGGCGTCGCCGCCGCTGCGCCGCAGCGCCTCGTCCAGGACCTCCTCGATGCGCTCGGCGAGCGCGGCGACCTGGGTCTTCTCCAGCAGCACGCTGGTGATCCGGCCCCGGGCGCTGGCCTGGAGGTAGAACGCCCGGGCACCGGGCTGGCCGACGGTGCCGGCCACGAACCGCTCGGGCTGGTCGTAGAAGAAGACCTGACGGGGCACGCTCTCGCTCCGGATCGTGTCGGTCGGCGCGGTTCCACAGGGGGCGGGATCGCGGCCGGATGGACTCATCAGTCACCCTACGACCTTCGGGCTCCGGCCGGGGAGCCGAGCCGACGGCCGCGGGCGGGGTGGCACCCGGGGAAGCGGACGGTGCCGCCCGGACGGTGCCTCCCCGGGCGACCCGTCGGCGGCGCGGCTCAGACGGTGCCGCCGACCACCGCGTCACCGGCCGGGGTGGCCTCGGCCGGGTGGGACCTGGGGGCGAGCGAGGCGAGGTCGCCGGTGTCGCCCATCCTCAGTACGAAGGGCCGTTGGGGGGTGTAGCGGATCGCGGTGACCGAACAGGGTTCGACGCTGATCCGCTGGAAGTGGTCCAGGTGCAGCCCGAGCGCGTCGGCCACCACGGCCTTGATCACGTCCCCGTGCGAGCAGGCGACCCAGACCGCGTCCTCGCCGTGCTCGGCGGCGATCTTCCGGTTCCACTCGCGCACCGCGTCCACCGTGCGGTGGCTCAGCGCGCGCAGCGACTCCCCGCCGGGGAAGGCGGCCGCCGCGGCGTGGTCCTGCACCGTGCGCCAGAGCGGCTCCTTGGCCAGCTCGGCCAGCGGCCGGCCGGTCCAGTCGCCGTAGTGGCACTCCCCCAGCCGCTCGTCCTCGGTCGGCGGGCCCAGCTCGGGGCGGACCGCCAGCAGCGGCTCCAGCGTCTGCCGGCAGCGCTCCAACGGGCTGCTGACCGCCTGCACCAGCGGGATGCCGGCGAGCCGGCCGGCGAGCGCGGCGGCCTGCGCCCGACCGGTGTCGTCGAGGTCCACGCCGGGCGTCCAACCGGCCAGGATTCCGGCGGTGTTCGCGGTGGAGCGGCCGTGACGGACGAGCAGCAGCGTGGGCATGGGGTCAGCCTACGGCCTCCGGGCCCCGCGGTGGGCCCCGCTCTCCCTTCCGGACGTCCCGCCCGGTGGGCCTCGGGCCTGTCTCTCGGATTTCGTCGGATCAGGCAAGGATCCAAGACGCGGGCCCTGGTTGCCCCGGATCCGTGCCGGACGGCCCCGCCCGGGTGACAATGGCCCCCATGATCGTCCACTGCGCCGCCTACCACGACGGCCGCCGGATCGAGGCCCCCGAGGATCCCGCCGGCGCGCTCGCCGCCGCCCGCGCGGCCGGTCCGGGCGGCTTCGTCTGGATAGGCCTGTTCGAGCCCACCACCGAGGAACTCGGCCGCGTCGGCAAGGAGTTCACGCTGCACCCGCTGGCCGTCGAGGACGCCGTCAGCGCCCACCAGCGCCCCAAGGTGGAGGCCTACCAGGGCTCGCTGTTCGTCGCCCTGAAGACCCTCGGCTACCACCCCGGCGGGCACGTCGTCACGGTCGGCGAGGTGATGGTCTTCCTCGGGCCGGACTTCGTGATGACCGTCCGGCACGGCGAGGACAGCCCGCTCAGCGGCCTGCGGGCCGCCCTGGAACAGGACCCCGGGCAACTGCGCTACGGGCCCAGCTCGGTGCTGCACCAGGTCTGCGACACCATCGTGGACGGCTACGTGGACGTGGCGTCCGCGCTCCAGTCCGACCTGGACGAGCTGGAGGCGGACATCTTCTCCCCCGGCCGGGTCGGCAGCGACACCGCCGGCCGGATCTACGGCTACAAGCGCCAGGTGATGTCCGCGCGCCGGGCCGTCGGCCCGCTGGTGGAGCCGATGCTGGCCCTGGAGCGCGGCGCCCGCTTCGTCCGCCCCGAGACCGCGCCCTACCTGCGGGACGTCGCCGACCACGTGGCCCGGGTGAACGACCAGATGGAGGGCATGGACCGGCTGCTGTCCGACATCCTGAACGCCAACCTGGCGCAGGTCAGCGTCCAGCAGAACAACGACATGCGGAAGATCTCGGCCTGGGCGGCGCTGGCCGCCGTACCGACGATGATCGCGGGCATCTACGGGATGAACTTCGAGCACATGCCCGAGCTGCACCAGGTCTGGGGGTACCCGGCGGTGCTGGTGCTGATGCTGGTGGTCTGCCTGGTGCTGCACCGGGTGTTCAAGCGGCACGACTGGCTGTAGTGCCGCTCGACCGCCGGCCACCGGGCCCGACCGGTCGGGCCGGTCAGGCCAGGCCGGCCCGCTCCAGCGCCTCGACGCCGGTGCGCAGCGCCCGGATCCGCTCGTCCAGGGTGAAGCCGGACGGGGCCAGGGTGAGCGTGGTGACGCCGGCGTCGGCGTAGGCCTGCATCCGGTCGGCGATCCGGGCGGTGTCGCCGATCAGCGAGGTGGCGTCGATCAGGTCGTGCGGGACGGCGGCCGCGGCGCCCGCGTAGTCCCTGGCCAGGTACTTCTCCTGGACCTCGTCGGCGGCCTGCTCGTAGCCCATCCGCCGGGCGAGCTGGTTGTAGAAGTTCTTCTCCTTGCTGCCCATGCCGCCGATGTAGAGCGCGGCGTAGGAACGCAGGCCGTCGACCCCGGCCTTGATGTCCTCGCCGACGGCGAGGTTCACCGTCGGGCAGAGGTCGAAGCCCTCCAGCGTCTTCCCGGCCTTGGCGCGGCCCGCCGTCAGCGGGTCGAGCGAGAGCGCGGAGTGCTCGGGCGAGAAGAAGATGCCGAGCCAGCCGTCGGCGATCTCACCGGTCAGCTCCAGGTTCTTCGGACCGATCGCGGCGATGTACAGCGGGATGTGCTCGCGCACCGGGTGCACGGTGAGCTTGATCGGCTTGCCGGGGCCGCCGGGCAGCGGCAGCGTCCAGTTGGCGCCCTCGTGCACCAGGCGCTCGCGGGACATCGCCTTGCGGATGATCTCCACGTACTCGCGGGTGCGGGCGAGCGGCTTGTCGAACTTCACGCCGTACCAGCCCTCGGACACCTGCGGGCCGGAGACGCCGAGGCCGAGCCGGAACCGGCCGCCGGACAGGGTGTCCAGGGTGGCGGCGGTCATCGCGGTCATCGCCGGGGTACGCGCCGGGATCTGGAAGATGGCCGAGCCCACGTCGATCCGCTCGGTCTTCGCGGCGACGAAGCTGAGCACCGTCGCGGCGTCCGAGCCGTACGCCTCCGCCGCCCAGCAGACGGAGTAGCCGAGCCGGTCCGCCTCCTGGGCCACGGCGATGTTGTCGGCGTCCATGCCGAGTCCCCAGTAGCCGAGGTTGATCCCGAGTCGCATCTGCCGCACCTTCCAGTGGGTTGGGGTTGTGGCGAGGGTAACCGCGCCCGCGCCGGACATGCTACTGACGGGTAGGGGTGGTCTGGGTCACAGTCGCACGGGTTCGTGCCGCAGTGATCGTTCTGCGGGTCTGCACCCCTGTCCTGGCACCGGCCGCTACGCTCAGCCGGGGTGGGGAGCACTCTGCCCACCTGCGCGTTTACACGGCTGCCGGGGCTCGCGGGGCCACCGGCCAGTGAAGGGCCCGTCCGATGGAAAAGCGTCACCTCGGCCGTACCGGCCTGCAGGTCTCCCGGCTCGGCCTCGGCACCATGACCTGGGGCCGGGACACCGACGAGCAGGAGGCCGCGGAGCAGCTCAAGGAGTTCGTCGACGCCGGCGGCAACCTGGTCGACACCGCCGACGTGTACGCGGACGGCGGCGCCGAGTACCTGATCTCCCGGCTCACCGACAACCTGATCCCGCGCTCCGAACTCGTCATCGCCACCAAGGCCGGCAGCGCCCCCGAGTCCGCCCGCCGCTTCGACGGCTCGCGCGGCCACCTGCTCGCCGCCCTGGACGCCTCGCTGCGCCGGCTCGGCACCGACCACGTCGACCTGTGGCAGGTGCACTCCTTCGACCCGGCCACCCCGGTCGAGGAGACGCTCAGCGCCCTCGACATCGCCGTCTCCTCCGGGCGCGCCCGCTACGTCGGGGTCTGCGACTTCAGCGGCTGGCAGCTCGCCAAGGCCGCCACCTGGCAGCACGCCCACCACGGACGGGTGCCGCTGGCCGGGGCGCAGCTGGAGTACTCGCTGCTCCAGCGCGGCATCGAGCGGGAGGCCCTGCCCGCCGCGCTGGACGCCGGGGTCGGGGTGCTCGCCGGCTCGCCGCTCGGGCGCGGGGTGCTCACCGGCAAGTACCGGCACGGCATCCCGCAGGACTCGCGCGGCGCCTCGCCGTACCTGACCGGGTTCGTCCAGCCCTACCTCGGAGAGCGCTCGCGGCGGATCGTGGACGCCCTCGCCACCGCCGCCGACGGGCTCGCCAGCACCCCGCTGGAGGTCGCGCTGGCCTGGGTCCGGGACCGGCCCGGGGTGGCGAGCGCCCTGGTCGGGGCCCGGACGGTGGCCCAGCTGCAGGCAGCGCTGTCGGTGGAGACGCTTACGCTTCCGGATGAGATCCGTGGCGCGCTGGACGACATCTCGTCGCCGGTGCACCACTACCCGGACCAGGGGTGGACCGAGCTGTGACCCCGGCCCGGGTTGTCGAGCAGAACCTGCAGTGGAGTGACCTTTGGAGCGGACGACGATGACTGACACGGGGAACGGCGCTCCGGAGGTGACCGAAGGGGCCCAGCTGACCCCGGAGGAGAAGGCCGCGAAGGTCGCCGAGCTGGCACGGCGGATGCGGGAGATCGCCGCCCAGGGGCCCGGGGCCGCGGCCCCTGCCGCGCGGATCCCCGCGCCGCAGGCGTCGGGGCCGCAGGCCTCGGGGCCCGCGGGGGCGGAGCCCGCCGCATCCGGACCGCAGGCTCCTACGGCGGCCGCCCCGGCCGCCGCCCCCGCCGCCGCGGTGCCCGAGCGGCAGCACGGCGACGCGCTGCGCGCCACCGCCGAGGTGCTGGCCGCCGGCGGCGCCCCGGCCGAGCTGGCGGCCGCCGCCGTGGCCGCGCTCGGCGAGGAGGCCCCCGAGCGGCTGCGCGACGACCCGTGGGCGGTGCTGGGCCTGCCCGGCGTCCGACCCGAGCACGCGGACGGCTTCGCCCAGAAGCTGCTCGGCCCCGATGCCGCCCCGGGCGACGAGCGCCGCGCCCGGGCGCTGGTGCCGTGGCTGCTGGAGCAGGCGGCGCTGCGCGGGCACTCGGCCCTGGAACTGCCCGAGGTCGCGGCCGGGCTCACCCGGCTCCGGATGCCCGACCCGGCCACCGCGATCCAGGCCGCCGTCGCGGACGGGCGGGTGCTGCCCTTCCAGGAGGAGCTGACCGGCGCCGAGGCGCACGCGGCGGGCGGCGACGAGGACGAGGCGCCGACCCGCACGCTGCTCGCGCTGGAGGGGCTGGCGATGGCCGAGGACAGCCTCGCCGAGAAGCTGCTCCAGCTGATGGCCACCTTCGTACCGGGCGAGGACCCGCAGGAGGCCGAGGACTCCGAGGAGGCCGAGGTCCCCGACGAGACCGGGGCCGAGGACAAGGCCGGAGCCGGAGCCGAGACCGGGGCCGGGGCCGGCGAAGCGGCCGCCCCCGTCGAGGAATCCGCCGAGCAGCCCCGCGTCGACCCCGGCCCGAGCGCCTGGGCGGCCGCCGCCGAGGCCGCGCCGTCCTCCTCCGCGACCGCCCTGGTCAAGGCCGTCGCCGAGCACGCCCTGGTGCTGCACACCGGCGGCGAGGCGGCCCGCGCCGAGCCGGCCGCTCTGGTCACCGCCGCCCGCGGCCTCGGGCTGCGGGCCTGGGCCGCCACCTGGACCGACCAGGGCCGGGACTCGCTCGCCGCACTCGCCGGCCCGGGCGCCGGCGGTGGGGCCCCCGTGGTCACCCTCGCCGACCTGCTCTCCGGCGCCGCCGGCCCCGGCCGCGCCCCGGACGGCACGCTCGCCCTCGACCTGCTGGTCGTGCTGGACGCCCCGCTGCTGGACGTCGAACTGGCCGCCACCGTCCTGGAGTCGCTGGCCGACGGCACCCGGCTGGTGCTCAGCGGCGACCCGGGCCAGCTCTGGTCGGCCGGCCCCGGCCGGTTCTTCGCCGACCTGCTGGCCGCCAAGGCCTGCCCGGCGGTCGCCTCCCGCACCCCGGACTTCGGCCCGATCGGCGAGTTGGTCTCCGGTGTCGGCATCGGCGAGCTCCAGCCGGTCGAGGCGCCGGACAAGGAGGTGGTCATCCTGACCGCCAAGGACGCCGGCGAGGCCGTCCACCGGGCCGTCCAGCTGCTCACCGACTCCATCCCGCGCGCGCTGGGCATCCCGGTCGAGCAGGTGGTGCTGCTCACCCCGGGCCACGGCGGCCCGGCCGGCACCCGCGCGCTGAACGCCGCCGCCAAGGCCAGGCTCAACCCCGGCCCCGGCCGGTTCGGCGGCTTCGACCCGGGCGACCGGGTGGTCGACTCCCCCACCCCCGGCGTCACCCGCCCGGCCCGGGTGCTGGACGGCGACGCCACCGGTCTGCACCTGGAGTACGCCGACGGCTCGCGCCGGACGGTGCCGCCCGCCGAGGCCGCCCGGCTGCGGCACGGCTGGGCGCTGACCGTCCACCAGGCCCTCGGCCGGCGCTGGCCGGGCGCGGTGGTGGTGCTTCCGGAGGACGCCGCCCCCGCCCTGACCCGGCAGTGGGTCTACACCGCCTTCGGCCGCGGCGAGCGGCACCTGTCCGTGGTGCACGCGGCGGGCCCGGCGCTCGCCCAGGCCGTCGCCGAGCGCCAGGCGCAGCCGCGCACCACCCGGCTGCGGGCGGTCCTCGCCGAGAACACCGCGGCCTCGGAGTACTGAGGCGCGAACGCACGACGGGCGGGCCCCGGTGATCCCGGGCCCGCCCGTCGGCCGTCTTCCGGACGGTGTCAGTCGTCCGGGTCCTCGTCGTCGTAGACCTCGCTCACGTCGAACCGGCAGATCAGCAGCTGCGGATCGGCGTGCTCGAAGGGTTCCGGCAGCCACTCGCCGGGCTCGGTCGGCTCGGCGGCCGCGACCCAGAGCGTCGAGTCGGCCTCCTCCAGGCCGAACTCCTCGCTGCGGGCGGCGATCTCGTCGGGCTCGTACTCGCCGAACAGCACGCCGATCGCGGCGTTCACCCCGCCCGCACCGGCCCCGCCCGGGGTCAGCGACTCGTCCAGCCGCTCGGCCTGGGCACGCAGCCGCTCGGGATCGACGACGTGGTAGTCACGGCGGATCAACACGCTGATCGCCTCGGGCTGTTCGGGGCCGTGGTACCCGCCGGGGCCCTCGTCCCCCGGGATCTCGAAGGGCGTGACCTCGTCGTAGGCCTCGTACAGGAGCTGGTCGTAGGCGATGGCCGCCGTCGCGAGCTGCTCGTAGGCGGCGGAAACGGCGGGATCATCGGCTGCGTTGGGGCTTGACACCGCTTCCAGATGACGGTCGATGGCGGCCTTGACCGCCTCAGCGGCGGCGCGTACCTCGGCAATGGTGGGCTGCGCGGCATCAGACATGGTGCAGACGCTATCTCCCCGCGACGCCGGTACGCACAGCGGTTGTCATCTACACCCGCGATTTCACCGCAACTTCCCCCCTGATGTCCGATCCATGCCCTTTCGTTCTCGCGTGGCACCGGCGCGAAGCGGGCGCGGAGGGCGCGCAGCGGGCCCGCCGGGGCCGTCCGGGTGCCGCTTCGCGCGCCGGGATCGGGGTATCCCCTCCACAGCGGCAACGGGACTGATGCACTGTCAGTCGACGGGCCCGGGTGGCACCCCCTCGGGCCGCCGCTCCCCCGTGGGAGGACGGCCGGAAACACCCGGGCCGCCCGTCCGGGGCAGCCCGTAGGCTTGCCCTTCAGGTGATCCCCAGGAGGAGCGTCTTGATCCCACGGAAGCCGGTCCGGCAGCCGGAGTACGAGTACCAGTCCCTGCGCATGCCGCGCGGCACCACGCGCAACGCGGCGCGCCAACTGCTCACCGAGCACGCCGAGTACGGGCACTGGGAGCTCGACCGGCTCAGGCTGTTCCCCGACGGCAGCCGGACCGTCCGGCTGAAGCGGCGGATCATCCGGCAGGTCCGGAGCTGGTGACGGGCGGGGCACCGCGCCCCTGGCGGAACCCACACCGGGCTTTCACGCACCCGCGGCCGCCCGTTCGCCCGGCGGCCGCGGGTGCGCCGTTCCCACGGCCGGTGCACGCGGCCCTGGCTAGGCGAACGCCACGGGGCCCGTCCTCAGGCTCGCCCCGCGGGCGAGCCTGAGGACGGGCCCCGCCCCGACCGAGCGCGTCAGCGGGCGCCGGCGCGGGCCCGGCGGTAGAGCACGCCGCCGCCGAGCAGCAGCGCGAGACCGGCGGCCCCGAGCAGCTCGACGTTCCCGGCGCCGGTGGAGGCCAGCTGAGCGGCCGGAGCCGCGGCGGGCGCCGCGACGGCGGTCTCGGCGGCGGTGTCCGGAGCGCCGGTGCGCGCGACGTTCGGCACCTCCTCGGCGGAGACCTGCGGCGGGGTCGGGCAGGTCTCGGCGCAGCCCTCGGCCGGCGGGGCCGGGGTGACCGGGACGGCCTGCTCGACGTTGGCGCACTCGTTGCCGAAGGCCGGGTTGCCGACACCGGCCACGTTCGCCGAGTTGCCGCAGACGTTGACCGGGACGTCGACCGGCGCCTGGACGCTGTTGCCGGAGAGCACGCCCGGCGAGTTGGCGGCGACACCGGAGGCGCTCGCACCCGGCACCGTGGCGGCGTCCGGAATGCTGGCGGTACCCGGGATGCCCGTGGTGCCGGGGACTCCGGTGGTGCCGGGGATCCCACTCGTGCCCGGAATGCCGCTGGTGCCCGGGATCCCGGCGGTGCCGGGAATCCCGCTGGTACCCGGAATCCCGGTGGTCCCAGAACCGCCGGTGCCGCTGCCGGCCTGGCCGCCGCCGGTGGCGCCCGAGCCGCCGGGCTGGCCGCCCTGGGAGGGCTTGGACGCCTGGTGGCCCCCGCCGCCGTTGACGTTGGCGCAGCGGTTGCCGAAGGACGGGTTCAGCAGGCCGACCACGTCGAGCGTGTTGCCGCAGGCGTTGATCGGCACCTCGATCGGCACCTGCACCGAGTTGCCCGAGACGACGCCCGCCGAACCGGCGGCCACCCCCTGCGCCTCGGTTCCCCCCGCGTAGGCGTAGCCGGCGGTCGAGGCCAGCACACTGCCGGTGGCCACGGCCGTGAGGATCCCCTTCTTGGCTACATTCCTCATGTTTTCCCCTGACATTTCGAGACGACGTGTCGACCTTGACATGAACCTTCAAAAAAGTCGGAATTTCGGTAGGTCCGTAAATCACGCAAGGGCTTCGACTGCACACGAGTTAACGAGGGGCCAACGGGGAGGTTGAGTCGAACGAATCGGCTTCACCCGATCGAGCGATTGTGTCGGACCCCGTGTATCCGCCGGGGACGCGAACGCCCCCGGTGCGGCGCGTCCGCCGCCCGGGGGCCGGGTCGAATCGGCTCAACAGGCCCCGCCGGCCCGGAGGTCGACTCAGACGTTGGCGCAGTAGTTGCCGAACGCCGGGTTCAGCACGCCGATGACGCTGATGGTGTTGCCGCAGACGTTGACCGGGACGTGCACCGGGACCTGGATCTGGTTGCCGGAGAGGACACCCGGGGAACCGGCGGCCACACCCTCGGCGCCGGCGTGAGCCGACGCGACACCGGCGGCGGCGAGCACCAGGCCACCGGTGGCGGCGGTGACAGCGGCGATCTTCTTGACCTTCATCATTCCTCCTGTATGGACAACGCAACCCGTTCGGCGGGCTGCACAGGGATGAACGACGCTGCGGCAAACGGGGTACGGAACGGATCTCCCATTCACTCGCAGCGGTGAGGTCTCGCACAAATGATCAGCCTGGAATTCCCTGCAGAATCGCTTCTGTCGATCTTCTGTTTCCCATCCCACAATCATCAGCTCGGACAATGCGGTCGGCCCGCTCCCGAAGCTCCGGGAACGGGCCGACCCAGTCGCCTGATCAGGCCTCTGGCAGCGCCCTCAGCAGGACATCCGGCACGCGCTCAGCAGGCGTCGATGAAACGGTCCAGCACCCGGGCACCGAACTTCAGGCCGTCCACCGGCACCCGCTCGTCCACCCCGTGGAACATCCCGGCGAAGTCCAGCTCCGGCGGCAACTGGAGCGGCGCGAAGCCGAAGCAGCGGATGCCCAGGTCCTGGAAGGACTTGGCGTCCGTCCCGCCGGACAGGCAGTACGGCACCGCGCGGGCGATCGGGTCCTCGGCGCGCAGCGCGGTCTGCATCGCCTCGACGAGCGCACCGTCGAAGCCGGTCTCGATCGCCTTGTCCGAGTGCAGGCTCTCGCGCTTCACGCGCGGGCCGAGCACGCTGTCCAGCTCGGCCAGGAACTCCTCCTCGTAGCCGGGCAGGAAGCGCCCGTCCACGTGCGCGGTGGCCTGACCGGGGATCACGTTCACCTTGTAGCCCGCGCCGAGCATGGTCGGCTGGGCGGTGTTGCGCAGCGTGGTGCCGATCATCTTGGCGATGCCGCCGAGCACGCGCAGCGTCTCGTCCATGTTCTCCGGGTCCAGCTCGACCCCGAGCGCGTCCGACAGCTCGTCCAGGAAGGCCCGGACGGTCTTGGTGATCCGCAGCGGGAACTGGTGCCGACCGAGCCGGGCGACCGCCTCGCACAGCTCGGTGATCGCGTTGTCGTCGTTCTCCATCGAGCCGTGGCCGGCCCGGCCCTCGACCGTCAGGCGCATCCAGTGCATGCCCTTCTCGGCCGTCTCCACCAGGTAGAGGCGGACCTGGTCGTTGACGGTGAAGGAGAAGCCGCCGACCTCGCCGATCGCCTCGGTCACGCCCTCGAACAGCCCCGGGTGCTTGTCCACCAGGAAGCGCGCCCCGTAGGTGCCGCCGGCCTCCTCGTCGGCGAGGAAGGCCAGCACGATGTCGCGCGGGGGCTTGCGCCCGGTGCGCAGCCGGTCGCGGATGACCGCCAGGGTCATCGCGTCCATGTCCTTCATGTCGACCGCGCCGCGCCCCCAGACGCAGCCGTCCGCGATCTCGCCGCCGAACGGGTCGTACGTCCAGTCCGCGGCATTGGCCGGCACCACGTCGGTGTGGCCGTGGATCAGCAGGCCCGGGCGGGAGCGGTCCTCGCCCTCGATCCGGACCACGGTGGAGGCCCGCCCCTTGGCCGACTCGAAGATCTTCGGCTCCAGCCCGAACTCGGCGAGCTGTTCGGCCACGTACTCGGCGGCCTTCCGCTCGCCCGGCCCGGAACCGTCCCCGTAGTTGCTGGTGTCGATCCGGATCAGATCGCGACAGATCTCGGCGACCTCCGACTCAGCCGTCACCTTCGGCGCCGCCGACTCGCTCCGCTCACTCACGGTCACTCCTCGTCTTGGGCCCGCACCGACGCACCAGCGCGCCACCCCCGGGATCCGCACCCGGGCCGTACGAGCACGTCCGCCCATCCTCCCCCAGCCCCCGATCCCGATCCACCCCCCGCACGCTCCCGAAACCCCCTGGTCACGCCCCCGCCACACGCCTCCCCTTGCCCCCGCCACCGGCCCCGCCGGTCCTCCGGGAACCGTTTTGGGACCCCAAGCCGATCTTTGCTACAGTTACATCTGTCAGCGCGACGGACGAGAGATCGGAAGCCGCGAGGACGACACCCGGTCCGGGTGGCGGAATGGCAGACGCGCTAGCTTGAGGTGCTAGTGCCCTTTATCGGGCGTGGGGGTTCAAGTCCCCCCTCGGACACCGACGAAAGGCCCCAGTTGATCTGGGGCCTTTCTGCTTTTCGGCTCCGGCTTTCTCCGCGTTCCCCCGTGTCCCTCCGCGAACAGGAGGATCCCCCTCGGAGTCCGCGGGGACTCCGAGGGGGATCCGCAGGTCAGGTCACTGCTGGTTCCAGGTGGCGCCCGCGCCCGTGAAGGAACCGTAGACGCCGGTCTCGTCGGCCCAGATCCAGAAGTCTGCGTGCGAGAGCCCGTCGGGGTTGACGGAGGACTGGGTGCTGGCGACGCCGGCACCGTTCTCGTTGGCGATGAACTGGCCCTTGCCGAAGGACGCGTCCAGGCCCTCCTGGGCCGAGGCCAGGCCGGCGCAACCGATCACCAGCGGGACGGTGAGGGCGCTGACGGCCAGGACACGCTTGAAAGCACGCATGCAGATCTCCTCCACGGAGTTTCGGGGTTCCAGGGCGACGGTGGCGTTCCGCACCCCCGCGACTTCAGAGAGCCACGCCCCGCATCCCGCCGCAACCGACGCCGGAACCCGTACGGCCCTAACGTTCCGTCAGAATCACCGCTCCTACCAGCGGAAATACAGTTCGTATGCCCATTTCTGAGGATCAGTCGGCTGGAGCACACCCTCGCCGCTCTCCGCTCCGGCTCGGACGTGGACGGCCGGGGCCAGGGCCGGGGGCGGGGGCCGGGCGTCAGCCGACTTCCACCGCCTCCGTTCGGCCGGCCGGGTCGGTCTGCTGCCTCGGCCGCCCGCGCAGCCACTCCGCGGTGATGAAGGCCGCCACCGTGGACACGATCAGCAGCGGCATCGAGTTCGCCGCCTCTCCGCCGAGCAGGGCCTCGGCGAGGACGGTGCTGGTGACGGGCAGGCCGGTGACGGCAGCGGCGGAGGCCGCCAGGCCGACGGCCAGGGCCGGCGCGGCGCCGAAGCCGGGCAGCGGTGCGCAGGCCGTGCCGAGGGCCGCCCCGAGCAGGAGCGCCGGGAAGATCGGGCCTCCGCGCAGGCTTCCGAGGGCGATCGACCAGCCCAGCCCCTTGCAGAGCACGAGGGCGAGCAGCGCGGCGATCGACCAGGCGGCCGGGTCGGCGGCGAGCGCGGCCAGGGTGGCCTGTCCGGAGAGCGCGGCCTCCTCCGGGGAGCGCCCGGTGAGCAGGGCGTACGCGGCGAGGCAGCCTCCGACCGCGACCGCGCACAGCACGGTGCGCACGGCGGTCTGCCGGGCGGTGCCGGTCGTGGTGAGGGCCTTCACCCGGTGGCCGACGTTCTGGCCGACCACGCAGAACAGGGCGATCGCGACGGCCAGCGGGACGCCCCAGAGGAAGTCCGCCGCGTCCGGCACCCCGCTCTTCGGCACGTGCGGCAGCGACAGTGCGCCGATCGCCAGGCCGGTCCAGTGGCCGAAGCCGGTGAAGATCAACGCACCCACCCCGCTGGCCAGCAGGCTGGGCAGGATCAGCGCGATCAGCTGCGGGCCGCCCAGCCCGGCCGCCTCGATCAGCATCACGGCGGCCACCAGCGGGCTGCCGAAGATGGTGGAGATCGCCGCCGCCGCACCCGCCGTGCCCAACACCGCGAACAGCTGCTGATGTTCGGCCCGCCTGGCGGACCGGACGGTGAGCAGGGCGAGCCCGCCGCCGAGCGCCATCAGCGGCGCCTCCGGGCCGAGCACCACGCCGAGCGGCAGGCCGGCGAGCGCGGCCAGCACCACACCGGGGACGGCGACCGGCGGGGTGGGCGGGCCGCCGAGCCCGTCCACCGGGACGTGGCCGCCGCGCCCGGGCAGCCGGGTCACGATCGGGGCGAGCAGCAGGCCGGCCAGCAGCAGTGCGGGCAGCGGCCACCACCAGGGGGCGCGCCCGTAGCCGGCCGCCGTCGGCAGGCTCTCCCAGACCCAGTGCTGGAGTTCGTGCTCCAGGCTGACGAAGCCGAACGCGGCCAGCGAGACCGGGACGCCGACCAGCCCGGAGACCAGCAGCAGGCGGAGGTAGCCCCGGTGCAGCAGCACCTCGTGCAGGGTCGGACCGCCGTCAGGCTGCCGGGACGTCGTCGGCATCGCCGCTCCCTCGCGCTCCCGGGCCGCCCGCTGCCCGGGAGACCGCGTCCTGCGACCGAGTCTCGCCCGGAGCCGGGAGCCCCGCACGGCGCACGGGCCGTCAGCGGGGCCGCGGCGGACCCGGCTGCTCCGGGCGGGTGAGGGCGGGGGTGACGGACGGGTGGGGGCGAGGGCGGCGGCCCGGGTGGGGTCAGACCTGGCGGGCGTCGGCGCCCAGCGCGCTCTCGATGCCCTGGACCATCCGCCACAGCGGCGCCCGGCGGCTGGCGACCAGGACCACGACGTCGTCGGACTCGCCCTCGGCGGCGCCCTCGGCCGGGCGGTCGCCCCAGGTGCCGGTGACGAAGGCCATCGCCGCGTCCACCTCGGCCACCCAGTCGCTCTCCCCGCCCGAGCGCAGCCAGGTGCGCAGGGCGTGGTTGTGCGCGGCGACGACGGCGGCGGCGATCACGTCCGCCCGCAGCGGGCCGTCCGGGCGGTCGGCGAAGCGGCCGCGCAGGTACGCGGCGAGGGTGTGCTCGTAGCGCCAGACCACGGACAGCTCGTACGCCCGCAGGCCGGGCACCTTGCGGGTCAGCCGGTAGCGCTGGACGGAGAAGGAGGGCTGTTCGGCGTACATCCGCAGGACCAGGCGGGCGGCGTCGCAGGCGTGCCTGACCGGGTCCTCCTCGCCGGTGCCGGACTCCAGGAACTCCGTCATCTCGGCGAGGCTGCGCTCGTGGTCGGGGAAGACCACGTCCTCCTTGGCCGGGAAGTAGCGGAAGAAGGAGCGCCGGCCGACGCCGGCCAGCGACACGATGTCGTCGACGGTCGTCTGTTCGAAGCCGCGCTCCAGGAAGAGCTCGAAGGCCGCGGCCACCAGCGCCTCGCGCATCGCCGGCTTCGAGGGCCCGTCGTTCATGGGCTGGTCCTGCTCTTCCTTCTCGCTCATTCACCGGAACTTAGCATCGGGAGGATGCGTCGGCCCCCGACGGCCGGGCGGCTGACCGGCCCGGCCGTCGGGGGGTGTCGGCGCGGGTTACGGGAGGTTGCGGGCCATCACGATCCGCTGGACCTGGTTGGTCCCCTCGTAGATCTGCGTGATCTTCGCGTCCCGCATCATCCGCTCCACCGGGTAGTCCCGGGTGTACCCGTACCCACCCAGCAACTGCACCGCGTCCGTCGCGATCTCCATCGCCGCGTCCGACGCGTAGCACTTCGCCGCCGCACCGAAGAACGTCAGATCCGCGTCCCCACGCTGCGACTTCGCCGCCGCGACATACGTCATCTGACGCGCCGCCTCCAGCTTCATCGCCATGTCCGCCAACATGAACTGCACACCCTGGAACTCCGCGATCGCCTTCCCGAACTGCCGGCGCTCCTTCACATACCCCTTCGCGTAGTCCAACGCCCCCTGCGCGATCCCCACCGCCTGCGCCGCGATCGTCACCCGGGTGTGGTCCAGCGTGCGCATCGCCGTCTGGAAACCCGTCCCCTCCGCACCGATCATCCGATCCGCCGGAATCCGCACATTGTCGAAGTACACCTCACGCGTCGGCGACCCCTTGATCCCCAGCTTCTTCTCCGGCGCACCGAACGACACCCCCTCGTCGCCCTTCTCCACCACGAACGCCGAGATCCCCTTCGAGCGCATCGAAGGATCCGTCACCGCCATCACCGTGTAGAACTCGGACACACCCGCGTTGGTGATCCACCGCTTCACACCGTTCAACACCCAGAAGTCCCCGTCCCGCACCGCCCGGGTCTTCATCCCCGCCGCGTCCGAACCCGCCTCCGGCTCCGACAGGCAGTACGAGAACATCCCCTCACCACGCGCCAGCGCCCCCAGGTACCGCGCCTTCAGCTCCTCCGAACCCGACAGCTGCACCGGCAGCGACCCCAGCTTGTTCACCGCCGGGATCAACGAGGACGACGCACACACCCGCGCCACCTCCTCGATCACGATCACCGTCGCCAGCGCGTCCGCCCCCGCACCGCCGTACTCCTCCGGCACGTGCACCGCGTGCAGGTCATTGCCCTGCAACGCGTCCAACGCCTCCTGCGGGAACCGCCCCTGCTCGTCCACCTCCGCCGCGAACGGAGCGATCTTCGCCTCGGCCAGCGAACGCACCGCCTCACGGAGCATCTCGTGCTCCTCGGAGATCCGGAAGAGATCGAACTCCTGGCTCATGATCGCCACTCCTGTTTCACGACGGTACTCAGTACCCTTCATTATGCATGCGCGCGGCAAAAAGGGAACTCAGTGCCTTCCCTTGGCGGTACTGAGTTCCCTATCCTTTTCGTGCCGAACTTCCGGCGTACTTTCGCCGTACTTCCGCCGAACGAGCCCGTCCGAGCGCAGGGAGATGACAGCGTGGTCCACCCAGCCATCGATGCCGACACCCGGAGCACGACGCTGTACTTCCAGCGCTGCACGTGGTGCAACAACCCGACCTTCCAACGGCTGCTCTGCCCCACCTGCGGCTCCACCGACCTCAGGCTGGAGCCCAGCGAGGGCACGGGCGTGGTGCGGCGCTGCGCGGTCGAGCAGGCCCGGACGCCGCTGGTGCGTCAGAAGTCGCTGATCCGGATGGCGGAGGGCTTCGACGTCTGGTGCATCGTGGACGGGATGCGCAGCACCGTCCCGGTCGGCACCCGGGTGCGGCTGCTCTCCTCCCCCGACTCCGAACAGCCGGAGCTGCGGCTGCTGCCGATGGAGGAGCCGCCGTCGCCGCCGGACACCGAACCGCGCCCGCTGCCGCCGGCCCAGGGCGGCTTCACCCAGCACCTCGCGGCCTTCGTCGCGGAGTGAGCCGCGGGCTCGCCGCGGGGTGCGTCACGGGCCCGGTCGCGGACCGCGCCACCGACCGGTCGGGCCGGGCGGCGCGCCGGGAAACCGCCGGGAGACGACGGAGGGCGTGGCACCGAGTACCCCTCGGTGCCACGCCCTCCGTCGTCGTCGTTGCGGGATCAGGCCTTGCGGGCCTTCACCTCGGCGGTGAGCTGCGGCAGCACCTCGAAGAGGTCGCCGACCACGCCGTAGTCGGCCAGCTCGAAGATCGGGGCCTCGGGGTCCTTGTTGACGGCCACGATGGTCTTCGAGGTCTGCATGCCGGCCCGGTGCTGGATGGCGCCCGAGATGCCGTTGGCCACGTACAGCTGCGGGGAGACCTGCTTGCCGGTCTGGCCGACCTGGCTGCTGTGCGGGTACCAGCCGGCGTCCACGGCGGCGCGCGAGGCACCGACGGCCGCGCCGAGCACGTCGGCGAGCTCCTCGACCACGCCGAAGCCCTCGGCGGCACCGACGCCGCGGCCGCCGGAGACCACGATCGCGGCCTCGGTCAGCTCGGGACGGCCGGAGGACACCCGCGGGGTGCGCGAGGTGACCCTGGCGGCGTTGCCGGTGAACTCCACGGCCACGTTCTCCACCGCGCCGGCGGCCGGGGCGGCCTCCGGGGCGACGGCGTTCGGCTTGACGGTGATGACCGGCGCGCCCTTGCTCACCCGGGAGTCGACGGTGTACGAGGCGGCGAACACCGACTGGGTGGCGATCGGGCCCTGGTCGCCGGCGCGCAGGTCGACGGCGTCGGTGATGATGCCGGAGCCGATCCGCAGCGCGACGCGCGCGGCGACCTCCTTGCCCTCACCCGAGGACGTCACCAGCACGGCGGCGACGTCGTTGGCCTTGGCGATCTGGGCCAGGGCGTCCACCTTCGGGACGACCAGCTGGTCCGCGAACTCGGCGCCGTCGGCGACGTACACCTTCACCGCGCCGAACTCGCCGGCCTTCGCCGCGATGTCGGCCGCGGCCGCACCGGCACCGAGGACGACGGCGGACGGCTCACCGATGCGGCGGGCCAGGGTCAGCAGCTCCAGGGCCGGCTTGCGGACCGCACCGTCGGCGTGGTCCACCAGGACGAGAATCTCAGCCATTGCTCAATGTCTCCGTGTTTCGCTGGGTCGGGGGGTGGGGGCGGCTCAGATGAACTTCTGGTCGGCGAGGAAGCCGGCGAGCGCCTTGCCGCCCTCGCCCTCGTCCTTGACTACCGTGCCCGCGGTACGCGCCGGACGCGCCGCCACCGACTCCACGGCCGTCCACGAACCCGCCAGGCCGACCTCGTCCGCCTCGATGCCCAGGTCGTCCAGGTCCAGCGACTGCACCGGCTTCTTCTTCGCCGCCATGATCCCCTTGAACGACGGGTACCGGGCCTCACCCGACTGGTCCGTCACCGAGACCACCGCCGGCAGCGAAGCCTCCACCAGCTCCGTCGCCGCGTCCCCGTCACGACGGCCCCTCACCACACCGCCCTCGACCGACACCTCCGACAGCAGCGTCACCTGCGGCACACCCAGACGCTCCGCCAGCAGCGCCGGCAGCACACCCATCGTGCCGTCCGTCGACGCCATGCCACCGATCACCAGGTCGAACCCGGTCTTCTCCAGCGCCTTCGCCAGCACCGCCGACGTCCCGATCACATCCGTACCGTGGATGTCGTCGTCGTTCACGTGCACGGCCTTGTCCGCACCCATCGACAGCGCCTTGCGCAGCGCGTCCTTCGCGTCGTCCGGCCCCACCGTCAGCACCGTCACCTCGGCGCCCTCGTTCGCCTCCGCGATCCGCAGCGCCTGCTCCACGCCGTACTCGTCCAGCTCCGACAGGAGGCCGTCCACACCCTCCCGGTCCGTGGTGTGGTCGTCCGCGAAACGACGGTCACCCGTCGCGTCCGGCACGTACTTCACGCAGACAACGATCCTCAAGCTCATGAGCGGTTCTCCTGTCACGGGTGCACGGATGCACTGGATCCAATGGCCTCAGGCATGCCGAGGGTACTGAGTGCCAAGCCGGCCCGGGCGCGACCCGCGCACCGCAAGCGCCACCTGGACCGGCAGACCGGGGTCGACTCCCGTCGACTGGCGTCAGAGGCTCCACGGAGAGGATACGGCACTCAGTACCCCTCGTAAAGGAACTCAGTACCCTTCCGGGGCCTCCCGGGGGCGGCCGGCGGCACGGACCCGGCTAGCCTCGCAGGACGACGGCGGCCTCTCCGGTGTGGACGCGGAACGTCATCGATTCCTGGAGGTAGAGGCCGATCGTCTCGGCGTCGTGGGAGAGGTAGCCCACCGAGGCGTCCTGGCCGAGGAAGAGCTCGAAGTCCCCGCCGCGGGCGGAGAGCAGGTAGGCGCCCTCGATGGCCGGGGCCCAGATGATGTCGCCGTCCAGGAGGCGGGCGATGTGGTTGTGGACCGGGTAGCCGTGGTCGCTGGTCTCGTTGACGGCGGTGAAGGCGGCCGCGCCGAGCAGGAGCGAGTAGGGGCCGCCGACCCCGGCGAGGCGCAGGGCGGTCAGGGCGCGGCTGACGGCCTCCGGGTATTCGCGGACGTCGTCGGGGAGTTGGACCGGCGGGTTGGTGGAGGCGGCACGGATGCCGTCGATGCCGGCGGCTCGGTAGCCCTCGAAGACGGCGCGGTCCTCGGCCAGGGCGAGCTTGCGCGCCGCGTCCTTGACCGGCTGCCAGTCGGAGTCCCGGGAGCCGCGTTCGACGTCGTCCACGGCGTCGCGGCGGACGGTGAAGGGGACGCGCAGCTCGACCACCGGCTGGACGGCGCGGGCGCGGGCCTCGATGCCGTCCGTCGGGGGGTCGACGGCGGTCAGGTGACCGGTGCCGACGGCGGCGAGGGTGGCGCCGTCGGGGCCGCTGAGGTCGACCACCCGGCGGCCGGCGATGTGGAGCTTGAAGGTCTGGCGGGCCTCCTCCTCGATCTCCTCCCACGCGGCGGCGGAGATCGGGGCGAGGTCCCGGTGGAGGTTGTTCATGGGCGCGGTCCTGTTCAGGTGGTCTGCTTGAGGCTGCCGGTCTGCTTGAGGCTGCCGATGCCGAGCGAGCCGTCCCCCGACGAGGGGGCGGGGGCCGGGGCGTCGGGGGCCGGAGCGTCGGCAGGCTCGGCCGGCGGGGCCGGCGGCGGGGAGTCGAGGAAGTCGGCGGTCGGGACGAAGAACAGCCCGCCGGTGACGGCCGTGGAGAAGTCGAGCAGCCGGTCGGTGGTGCCGGGCGGGTTGCCGACGAACATGTTGCGCAGCATCTCCTCGGTCACCCCGGGGTCGGCCGCGTAACCGATGAAGTAGGTGCCGAACTCGCCGCCCCGGTCGAACGACCCGAAGGCCATGTTGAAGCGGACGATCTTCCGCTCCTCGCCGTCCGGCCCGGTGATCACGGTGAGCGCCACGTGCGAGTCGGCGGGCTTGACGTCGTCGGCCAGCTCGATGTCGGTGAGCTTGGTGCGGCCGACCGCCCCCTCCTGCTCCTCGACGCTCAGCGCGTTCCACTTGTCCAGGTCGTGCAGGTACTTCTGGACCATGACGTAGCTGCCGCCGGCGAAGTCCCGGTCCTCCTCGCCGACCAGCGCGGCGCTCACCGCGGCCCCGCCCTCCGGGTTCTCGGTGCCGTCGACGAAGCCGAGCAGGTCCCGGTCGTCGAAGTAGCGGAAGCCCTGGACGGAATCGGCCACGGCGGCCGCCCCGGCGAGCCGGTCGACGAGCTGCCCGGCCAGTTCGAAGCAGAGATCCATCCGGGCGGCCCGCAGGTGCAGCAGCAGGTCGCCGGAGGTGGCCGGGGCGCGGTGGCGGGGGCCGGCCACCTCCTGGAAGGGGTGCAGCAGGGCCGGGCGGGGGCCGGCGAAGAGGCGGTCCCAGAGCTCGGAGCCGATGCCGGTGACGCAGGTGAGGCCGCCCTCGGGCGCCCGGAAGCCGACCGAACGGCGCAGACCGGCGAGGTCGGGCAGCAGCTCGCGGACGGCCTGCTCACCGCCGGGCGGGACGGTGAGGACCAGGAAGACGGCCGCGTCGGTCAGCGGGGAGAGCACGGACTGCGGGGTGGGCGGGGGTGGCGCGAGCGGCATGGACGGACTCCGGTCTCCGGGCCTGATCGTCCGTACGATTACACCCCGGAGCGGACATTTCGGCGCGGTCGGCGGCCCGGGAGGGTGCTTCCCGCGCGGGCGTGCCGCGCTGCCCGAACGGGCGCGCCGAGGGGCGGGTACGCCGAGAGGCGGGCGCGTTTCCTCGCACGCCCGCCCCTCATTCGGCCCTCGATCGCCCCTCGTTCGGCCCTTGTTCGACCCTCCGGCCCGGGTTCACACCCGCAGCGCCGCCAGCTGCTCGGCGAACGGCACCACCTGCTGGGGCAGGTCCGGCGCCGCCGGGCCGCGCCCGGCCAGCAGGGCCGCCAGCTCGCCGGCCGCCCGGTCGATCCGCCGCGGCAGGCCGTCGGTGAGCCCGTCCCCCGCCGCGCCCCAGTCGTCGGTGGCCGCGAAGACGGAGGTCGGTAGCACCACCGCGCGCAGGTAGCTGAACAGCGGGCGGACGGCGTGCTCCAGGGCGAGCGAGTGCCGGGGCGTGCCACCGGTGGCGGCGATCAGCACCGGCTTGCCGGTGAGCGCGTCGTTGTCGATCACGTCGAAGAAGGACTTGAACAGACCGCTGTACGAAGCGGTGAAGATCGGCGTCACCGCGATCAGGGCGTCCGACTCCGTCACCGCCTCGATCGCCGCGCGCAGCCCGGCGCCGGGGAAACCGGTGACGAAGTTGTTGGCGATCTCCACCGCCAGGTCCCGCAGTTCGACCACGGTGACGTCCACCTCGCGCCCCTCCTGAGCGAGTCGGCGCACGGTCGAGTCGGTGAGCCGGTCGGCCAGCAGCCGCGTCGAGGACGGCTTGCTCAGTCCGGCACTCACCACCACCAGCTTGAACGCGGTCACTTGGCCACCTCCGTCTTCTCGTTCTCCTGCGCGTCCCGGGCCGCGACCAGCGCGGCGTGGGTCGGCCCGTCCGGCACCCCGGCCGGGCGGCCCTTGGCGAACTCCTCCCGCAGCACCGGCACGACCTCCTCGCCGAGCAGGTCCAGCTGCTCGAGCACGGTCTTCAGCGGCAGGCCGGCGTGGTCCATCAGGAACAGCTGGCGCTGGTAGTCGCCGAAGGTCTCGCGGAAGGTCAGGGTCTTCTCGATGACCTCTTGCGGGCTGCCCACGGTCAGCGGGGTCTGCTCGGTGAACTCCTCCAGCGAGGGCCCGTGGCCGTACACCGGCGCGTTGTCGAAGTACGGACGGAACTCGCGCACCGCGTCCTGGGAGTTCTTCCGCATGAACACCTGCCCGCCGAGGCCGACGACCGCCTGCTCGGGCGTGCCGTGACCGTAGTGGGCGTAGCGCTCGCGGTAGAGGTTGATCAGCTTCTGGAAGTGCTCCTTGGGCCAGAAGATGTTGTTCGCGAAGAAGCCGTCACCGTAGTAGGCGGCCTGCTCGGCGATCTCGGGGCTGCGGATCGAGCCGTGCCAGACGAACGGCGCGACGTCGTCCAGCGGGCGCGGGGTGGAGGTGAAGCCCTGCAGCGGGCTGCGGAAGCGGCCCTGCCAGTCCACCACGTCCTCGCGCCACAGCTGGTGCAGCAACGCGTAGTTCTCGATCGCGAGCGGGATGCCCTGGCGGATGTCCTGGCCGAACCACGGGTAGACCGGGCCGGTGTTGCCGCGGCCCATCATGACGTCCACCCTGCCCTCGGCCAGGTGCTGGAGCATCGCGAAGTCCTCGGCGATCTTCACCGGGTCGTTGGTGGTGATCAGCGTGGTCGAGGTGGAGAGGATGATGCGGTCGGTCTGCGCGGCGATGTAGCCGAGCATGGTGGTCGGGGAGGACGGGACGAACGGCGGGTTGTGGTGCTCGCCGGTCGCGAAGACGTCCAGGCCGACCTCCTCGGCCTTGCGGGCGATGGCCACCATCGCCTTGATCCGCTCGTGCTCCGTCGGGGTGCGGCCGGTGGTGGGGTCGGTCGTCACGTCGCCGACGGAGAAGATTCCGAACTGCATGCTGATCACCACATCCCAGGTAGTAAAACTTTCAACCACCTTAGCACCGGGGTGCGCGCAGCTATTCCCGCCGACTCCCCCGGCTCCCCCGACTCCCGCCGAAAGCCGACTCCCGCCGACAATGGAAGACGGGGATCCCTCCGGAAGGACGGCGGACGATGGGTCCGTACATCGCGGTGAGCGCGCTGAGCCACGAGGGCCTGGTGCGGGAGCACAACGAGGACAGCCTCACGGTCGGGCCGTGGACGCTCTGCGCCACCGTGACCACCAACCCGCAGACCCTGCTCTTCCCGCTCGGCCCGCCCTGTGTGGTCGCCGTCGCCGACGGCCTGGGCGGCCACCCGGGCGGCGAGGTGGCCAGCGCCCTGGTCGCCCGCCGGCTCGCCGCCGACGGGGGCGCGCTGGACGACGAGGAGGCCGTCCGCGAGGAGCTCCAGGCCTGCAACCGGGCCGTCTACGCGGCCGCCGCCGAAGAGCCGGGGCTCGCCGCGATGGGCACCACCGTCGCCGGGCTGGTGCTGCTGCCCGGGCAGGCGCTGGCCTTCAACGTCGGCGACAGCCGGGTCTACCGGATCTCCGGGGACGGGCTGCGCCGGGTGAGCGTGGACGACAGCCCCCCGCTGCCGCCCGGACGGCGCACCACCTCGGCGGT
Source organism: Kitasatospora sp. NPDC032121 (assembly GCF_055580145.1). NCBI lineage: Bacteria > Bacillati > Actinomycetota > Actinomycetes > Kitasatosporales > Streptomycetaceae > Kitasatospora > Kitasatospora sp. NPDC032121. The sequence goes on from NZ_JBVILX010000001.1 coordinate 358,760, forward strand.
CACCCAGACCCTGGGCGGCTCGCTCGGTCTCACCTACGTCGAACCGCACGTCCGGGCCGCGCGGCTGACCGCCGGGGACCGGTACCTGGTGTGCAGCGACGGCCTGACCGACCCGGTGCCCGACGAGGAGCTGGCCGCGCTGCTGGCGCGGTCCTCCGAGGGGGCGGACCGCTCGGACGGCAAGGCGGCGTTCGAGCTGTGGAAGGCGGCCATCGAGGCCGGCGGGCCGGACAACATCACTCTGGCGCTGGTGCGGGTCGGTGCGTAGCCACCGGGTCGGGACACGGACCCGCCCCGGGCGGGGCGCCGTAGCGCTCCGCCCGGGGCGGTCACCTGTCCAGTTGCCGTTGCCGGCTCAGAATTCGCTCGTGACGCTCACCCCGCTGAAGCCCTGCTGGGCGTAGAGGCTGAAGAAGACGTAGCCGGCCGGCGGGTCCGTGACGGTCAGCGTCTCGGAGTTGTCCGGGTTGGTCGACCGCGCGGTGTTCGCGTCGGTGTAGGCCCAGCCGGCCGGGTTGTAGTAGAGGTCGCCGTTGCCGGTGCCCCCGCTGGTGGTGATCTTCAGCTGCTTGGTGCCGGCGGGCACCATGACGTAGAAGTGCGCGTAGTTGCCGGTGGTGGCCGCGACGTTGCTGCGCACGCAGTTGGCGTCCAGCTGCCGGGTGTCGGCGCCGGTGCACTCCGGCAGCTGCGGCTGGCCCGGGGTGCCGGTGGCGCAGGCGCCGGCGGCGCACCTGGTCAGCCAGCCGTCGAAGTCGGCGTCGTAGCGGGTGCCGATGGTGGTCTTCAGGATGGTGCGGGCACCGTCCCAGTCACCGGCGCGGTACTTGGCGAGCACCGCGTCCATGTCGGAGCGGTGCTGCTCCAGCATGTAGCGCACGGCCAGGTAGCCCCAGCGGTAGACCCGGTCCTGGTCGCCGTAGGCGGTGTCGAAGAGGTCGCTCAGCTTGTACGTGTGCCGGCCGGCCGCCGCGATGGCACCGTCGTTGTTGACCTTGCGGTAGGAGTAGGAGACGTACTCGGCGAAGCCCTCCACCCACCAGATGGTCGGGGTGGTCATGCCGGCGTTGAAGTCGCCGTACATGTCGAACCGGCCGTCGAGGTAGTGGGTGTACTCGTGGTTGAGGTTCCAGATCTCGAAGGACGGGCGGGCCCACTCGGCCTCGTAGCACAGGAAGCGCGGCTGGTTGCCGGCCTTGGCCGGGTCACCCTCGAGGTACATCCCGCCGTTGTTGGTGTCGATGCCGTAGATCGCGGCGGCGAGCACCTGGTAGTCGAGCGAGGAGTGGAAGACCACGACCTCGATCGTGCCGTTGTTGTCGTCCTTGACCGGGCCGCTGTCCTTGGCCACCGCGTGGAAGAACGCGTCCTGGCCGGTCAGGCTGGTGCAGGCGGTGGCCAGCTGGGTGGCGTCCAGCGCCTGGGCGATCAGCTTGATGCTCGGGCTGCAGGTGGACGTCACGGTGAGCACGCCGGCCTTGAGCTGGTCGGCCTTGTTGCAGGTGCCGTAGTACGAGCAGTTGCCGCTGTCGTAGTAGTCGACGGCCTCGGCGACCGCGGCCCACTGGTAGACGGTGCGGCCCTTGGGCTCCGACGCGGCGACCAGCCCCTTGGCGAGCGGGCGGACCTTGGCCTGGAGGGCCGTGTCCTTCAGGAAGCGGGTCAGCTCCTTGGTCGCGTTGTAGACCAGCACGCCGTAGGTGTCGCCGAGCAGGGCGTTGTTGCGGGTCGCGAAGTCGGAGAGCGTGTCGAGCACGCTCGGGTCCGCCTCGACGGCCGCGTCGAAGCCGGGCACCTGGTGGCCGCGGAAGAGCACGGTGAACACCGGGTTGACGGCCCACGCCATGCCGGCCGGGTTCCAGGTGTCGGCCTTGTAGTCGCCCAGCAGCCGCTTGACGACCGGCAGGTAGCGGATGTTCTCCTGCGCACTGTCGATCAGGGTGACGGCCTCGCCCAGGATGGGCGCGTTGCCCGCCACGACGTCGCGCGAGTGCGCGCTGTTGAAGAAGGCGTCCAGCCCGGACTGGATCGCGGTCTTGAGGCCGGCGCCGTACTCGCCGACGTCCTGCTTGTGGTACCACTGCACGAAGTAGCCGGCGCGCAGGTAGAGCACCAGCTGCTCGACGGAGGTGCTGTTGTCGCCGGGGTAGGCGGCCGCCGCGTCGCGCAGCGCGTAGGCCACCGTGCTCATCTGCTCCTCGCGGAACGCGCCGCGCGCGTCGCCGCCGGTGAGCTGGAAGAGGCTGTTGATGCACTGGATGTCGGCGGCCTTGATGTGCTGGACCAGGTCACTGCCGGTCCGGCCGGTGAAGTCGCCGATGGTACAGGCCTGTTGGGCCGCCACGCCGAGGCTGAGGGCCTTGGCGGCCGGCCGGACCTCGGCCGGCCGGGTGTCGACCGGAAGCGGGGCGCGCTGGTCGACCGAGGCCAACTGCTGCCCGCTGTCGGCTCGTTCGGCGGATCCGGTGGCGGGCTGCGGGGCCGGCCCGGCGGGGACGGGCGCGGGCTTTCCGCTCGGGACGGGGGTGGCGGGGGCGGCCTGGGACTGCGGGGCGAACAGGCCGATCGCCATGAACAGGGACAGGAGGAGCGTCATCAATCGTGCCGGCTGCGGGATTCGCAGCAGCCGTGAAGGACTCACGTGGGGGCCTCCGGGCCGTCGTCGACCGCGAGTTGGGGCGCGGTCGATGGGGTGGTCGAGGACCGTTGGCGACGGCGCCGCGTGGGGGCGGCTCCGTCGGGCGCGGTGGGGGATGTGACATGTACCATGGCACATCTCACATGGCCTTGGGAACCCGGGGCGTTGTGCACGGTTTGCGGGGAATTCAGGAAGGACCGGTGATGACGGTCCGTCAAATGGGCCGCCCCGGGCGGGGCGCCGTAGCGCTCCGCCCGGGGCGGTCACCTGTCCGGTCTGCCGTTGCCGGCTCAGAATTCGCTCGTGACGCTCACCCCGCTGAAGCCCTGCTGGGCGTAGAGGCTGAAGAAGACGTAGCCGGCCGGCGGGTCCGTGACGGTCAGCGTCTCGGAGTTGTCCGGGCCGGCCGAGCGGGTGACGTAGGAGTTGGCGTACGCCCAGCTGCCCGGGTTGTAGTAGAGGTCGCCGTTGCCGGTGCCGCCCTTGCTGGTGACCTTCAGCTGCTTGGTGCCGGCGGGCACCATGACGTAGAAGTGCGCGTAGTTGCCGGTGGTGGCCGCGACGTTGCTGCGCACGCAGTTGGCGTCCAGCTGCCGGGTGTCGGCGCCGGTGCACTCCGGCAGCTGCGGCTGGCCCGGGGTGCCGGTGGCGCAGGCGCCGGCGGCGCACCTGGTCAGCCAGCCGTCGAAGTCGGCGTCGTAGCGGGTGCCGATGGTGGTCTTCAGGATGGTGCGGGCACCGTCCCAGTCACCGGCGCGGTACTTGGCGAGCACCGCGTCCATGTCGGAGCGGTGCTGCTCCAGCATGTAGCGCACGGCCAGGTAGCCCCAGCGGTAGACCCGGTCCTGGTCGCTCTTGGCGTAGACGGTGTCGAACAGCTCGCTCAGCTTGTACGTGTGCCGCGGGGCCACCGCGATGGCGCCGTCGTTGTTGACCTTGCGGTAGGAGTAGGAGACGAACTCCGCGAAGCCCTCCACCCACCAGTCGATCGGCTGGACCTGGCCGGCGTCGTAGTCGCCGTACACGTTGAACCGACCGTCGAGGTAGTGGGTGTACTCGTGGTTGAGGTTCCAGATCTCGAAGGACGGGCGGGCCCACTCGGCCTCGTAGCACAGGAAGCGCGGCTGGTTGCCGACCGTCGCCGGGTCGCCCTCCAGGTACATCCCGCCGTTGTTGGTGTTGATGTCGTAGATGACCGCGGCGAGCACCTGGTAGTCGAGCGAGGAGTGGAAGACCACGACCTCGATCGTGCCGTTGTTGTCGTCCTTGACCGGGCCGCTGTCCTTGGCCACCGCGTGGAAGAACGCGTCCTGGCCGTTCAGGCTGGCGCAGGCGGCGGCCAGCTGGGTCGCGTCCAGCGCCTGGGCCAGGATGTTGATGCTCGGGCTGCAGGTGTGCTTCACCGTCAGGTTGGCGGCCTTGAACTTCGCCGGGTCCTCACAGGTGCCGTAGTACGAGCAGTCGGCCTTGTCCCACCAGTTCACGGCGAGCGCCACCGAGCCGCGCTGGTACATGGTGGGGCCGCTCGGGGCGGACTGCTGGGCCAGGGTCCGCGCGTACGGGCGCAGCCTGGGCAGCAGCTCCGGGTACTGCATGAAGCGGGTGAGCTCGTTGGTCGCCTCGTAGACCATCCGGCCGTAGGCGCCGCCGTGCAGGCCCTGGTTGCGGGAGATGAAGGTGTACAGGGCGTCCAGCACGGTCGGGTCGGCCTTGACGGCCGGGAGGAAGTCGGCCTGCCGGTGCCCGGCGAAGAGCTGGGTGAGCACCGGGGTCACCGCGTAGACCATGCCGGTCGGGTTCCAGGTGGCGCTGTCGTAGTCGGTCAGCAGGCGCTTGGCGACCGGCAGGTAGCGGGCGCTGTCCTTGATGCTGTCGATCAGCGTGACCGCCCGGGCCAGCGGGCCGGCGTTGTCCGCCGTGATGTCCCGCGTACGGGGGCCGGCGAAGAAGGCGTCCAGCGCGGCGCGGGAGGCGTCCTTCAGGCCGTTGCCGTAGGGGCCCACCACGTCGGGGTTGTAGAAGTGCACGTAGTAGCCGGCCTGCAGGTAGAGCATCAGCTGCGAGATCGACGCGCTGTTGTTGCCCTGGTAGCTGTTCGCGGCGTCGCGCACCGCGTTCGCCACGGTGGTCATCTGCGACTCACGGAAGGCGTTGGCGGCGTCGCTGCGGCCGATCTTGAACAGCGAGTTGACGCACTGGAGGTCGACGGACTTGATCTGCTGGACCAGCGCGCTGCCGGTCCTGCCGGTGAAGTCGCCGACGTTGCAGGGAGTTTCGGCCGCCGCACCGAGGCCGAGGGCCTTGACCTGCGGCTGCTCGGCCGTGGGCAGGCCGGTGAGCGGGGCCGTCGGCGACTGGGGTACCAGGTCCTCCGGGCTGAGCCGCTTGCGGCCGTCCGGCTTGGCCGGGTCGGTGTCGGTACGGCTGTCGCCGATCGCGGGCGGCGGCGCCAGGTGGGCGGGCGCCGTGCCGGCGGGCACGCCGGTGGGGGTCGCCCCGCCGGGGGCGGGGCTGGTGGGCGCGGCCTGGGACTGCGGGGCGAACAGGCCGATCGCCAGGAACAGGGACAGGACGAACGTCAACAGTCTTGCGAACTGCGGGACTCGCAGTAAGCGTTGGCCATTCACGTGGGGGCCTCCGGGCCGTCGACGGCCGCGAGTTGGGGCGCGGCCTGCGGTGGAGCGAGGACCGTCCTCGGCGGCACCGCGTGGGGCGGTTCCGTCAAGGAAGTGGGGATGTGACATGTACCATTGCACACATCACACAACATTGTGAAGGCCTTTACCCGAGGTCTACTCATCCGAAATGACGGAAAGGGCATGGCGACGGGTCGTCACCATGCCCTTTCCGTACCGGGAACGGTCGGCTACTTGCGCAGCAGCAGGATCACGCCCGCCGTCACCAGGCCGACCACGACGGCGGCCGCGCCGTACACCAGGCGGTGCGCCCGCAGCACCGGAAGGAAGCGGTCCACCGCGTAGCGGCCGGGGCCGGTCAGGGCGAGCGCGGCCGCGGTGGCCGTCAGCAGCAGCTCGTACTCGCTGCCCTTCGGGGCGAAGAAGCCGCCACCCCAGGTGACGGCCAGCGCGTTGACCATCGTGCCGACGATCGCGGCACCGGCCAGCGGGGTCAACAGGCCGACGGCGAGGGCGAGTCCGCCCAGCGTCTCGGTGAGGCCGGCCACCACGGCCATGGCGTGGCCGGCCGGGTAGCCGCTCATGGTGAAGAACTGACCGGTGCCGTCGATGCCACCGCCGCCGAACCAGCCGAACAGCTTCTGGCTGCCGTGCGCGGCCATGGTCAGGCCGAGGGCGAGGCGCAGGAGCAGGAGTCCGGCGTCGTAGGCGTGCGGGGAGGTCGTCGCGGGCCCGGCGGTGTCCCGGGCCGGGCTGACGGCAGTGGTGGCGGCAGTGGTGGCGGCGGTCGTGCTCGGGCTGCTGCTCGGCATGCGCGTCTCCATCGGTGTCGATCGGGGTGCGGTCGTCGTCCGGCACGGCCGGACGCGGCTACGGAGTGTGGTGGTGCGGCAGGCGGGGTCGTCACCCCGGCGCCATTGTTCAAATTTGAACCGCCGCTCGTTCGACCGTACCTCGAAGTTCGAATTTGAACAACTGACGTCCCGTCGACGACTCGCGGCGCCCGTCCGGGCCAGGGAGGGTGGAGGCATGGCCCAGCACAGGCAGCACCGACGGGGAGCCCGGACCGGCACCCCCTACCCCGAGGCGCTGGACGCCTTCGGCGAACGCGTCCGGCTGACCGCCCCCGGCCAGTGGGACTCCCCCACCCCCTGCAGCGACTGGTCCGTCCGCGACCTGGTCAACCACCTCACCTGCGAGCAGCTCTGGGTGCCCGAGCTGCTGATGGGCGCCACCATCGGCGAGGTCGGCGGACGCTTCGACGGCGACGTGCTCGGCGACGACCCGCTCACCTCCTGGACCGAGGCCGCCGAGGCCGCCAGAGAGACCTGGGCCGTCCCGGGCGCCACCGAGCTGACCGTCCACCTCTCCTTCGGCGACACCTCGGGGCAGTACTACCTGGACCAGCTCACCACCGACCTGGTGATCCACTCCTGGGACCTCGCCGAGGGCATCGGGCGGCTCACCCGGCTCCCGGACGAGCTCGTCGAGTTCGCGCTCGGCGAGTTCGCCGGATACGGGGACCTCTCCGGCAGCGGGCTCTTCGACCCGCCGCTGCCGGTGCCCGAGGACGCCGGCCCGCAGACCCGGCTGCTCGCCCTCACGGGGCGGCGGGACGGAGGATGACCGGGGCGCCGGCGGGTGAGCGGACACCTCTCCGGACCGGAGACGGGGACGGAGGGTGACCGGGGACGTCTCCGGGCGGGCGGCCCGGCGCCGGATACTGGAAGGCGGCGGGGGGAAGTCTTCCGTGCGAGAGGCGGGCGAGCCATGAGCCGCAGGCCTGACATCCTCGGCGAGTTCACCGCCGACCACCGGGCGGTCACCGAGCTGCTCGACCGGATCGAGGCCGCACCGGTCGGCGACCCCGGGCGCGGCGAGCTGCTGGCCCGGCTGACCGACCTGCTGTTCACCCACTGCGCCGCCGAGGAGGAACACCTCTTCCCGGTGGTGCAGCACGACGTGCCCGACGGCGGGGAACTGGTCTTCCGCAGCATCCACGACCACCTGGCGATCGGGCAGTACCTCGCCGACCTCCAGGGCCTCGAACCGGACGACCCGACCTTCGACACCCTGCTGCGCGGCCTCGCCGAAACCCTGCGGCGCCACCTGCGCGGCGAGGAGAAGCAGCTCTTCCCCGCCGCCCGCAAGGCCCTGCCCACCGCGGCCCGCACCGCGCTGGGCGACCGACTGCGGGCGGAGCGGGCCGAGCTGGACGCGCCCTGAGCGCTCCGGCCCGGTCGGTTCTCCGGTCCGGTCGGTTCTCCGGCCCGGCCGGTTCTCCGGCCCGGCCGGTCCTTGAGGCCGATCAGTCCTTGGGGCCGATCACCGCGAACCGCGCGCCCTCGCGGTCCCGCAGCCGGGCCACCCGCCCGTACGGGGAGTCGAAGGCCGGCCCGATCACCCCTCCGCCCAGCTCCACGGCCCGGGCCAGCGCCCGGTCGGTGTCCGGGACGGCGAAGGACACCTCCCAGTGCGGCGGCATCCCGGCCGGGCCGCCCGCCTGCTCCTTGGCCAGCGCGGCGACGCTGTGCCCCTCGGCCCGCAGCACCACCCGGTCGTGCTCCCAGCGGACGTCGAAGCGCTCCGGGTCGCGGCCGTCCCAGCGGAACACCTCGCCGTAGAACAGCGCCGCCGCGAACGGGTCCGGGGTGCGCAGCTCGATCCAGACCGGCGCACCGAACAGGTCCAGCTTCCGGGCCCGGCCCAGCGGGCCCTCCCAGATACCGAACACCGCACCCGCCGGGTCCGCCGCGAAGGCCACCCGTCCGGCGTCGAAGGCCAGCGGCCCGACCGCCAACGTCGCGCCGCGTTCACGCACCGCGTCGGCGGCGGCGTCGGCGCTCTCCGTCCCGAAGTAGCTGGTCCACGCGAGCGGGATCGCCCCGGCGCCGCCGACCCCCAGCCCGGCCACCGCCTCCCCGCCGACCACCGCGTGCACGTACGGCCCGAAGCGGTCCGGCCCGGGCTCGAACTCCCAGCCCAGCAACGGCCCGTAGAACTCCTCGGCGTCCTCCAGGCTCCGGGCCGTCAGGCTCACCCAGCACGGCACGGCCACCACACAGCGCACCCTGGCGACCTTCTCACCGCTGCCCATCGCGAACCTCCTCCGCCCACCCGACCGCCGGGCCCCTCCCGGCTCCGACGACCCACCGGCCGCCCGGGACGCCCACAGCCTAGGCCGCCACCGGCACCGCCCCGGGGAAGCCATGCCCGGGATCAGCGCACCCGGTTCTTGAGGGCTTCGGCCTCCAGGGAGATGCCCACGGGGTCGGGGAGGCGGACGGTCCTGCCGAAGGGGAGGGTCTGGACGGTGTCGTAGCGGCCGCCGTCGGGCTCGCTGTGGACGATGACCTCGGCGGAGTCCCGGTCGATCAGGAGGCAGATCGGAACCCCGGCCTCGGCGCAGGGTGGCGCGATTCAAACGTGATGCAGGTCACAGTGCCGGAGGAAATTCCGGGGACGGATTCCCCGTTTCGGAGTACGTTGGCAGAAACGGGGAGAAGTTCCCCGGTACCTTGATCAGGAGCAGTCGTCGTGACCACCACCGCCGAGTCGGCCCGTCCCGCGGGGAGCGCGCGCACGCCGAAGTTGCGTGCGGACGCGAGCCGGAACCGGGAGCGGATCGTGCTGGCGGCCCGGGACGCGTTCGTCGAGCACGGTGCCGATGCGGCACTGGACGAGATCGCGAAGCGGGCGGGAGTCGGCAACGCCACGCTGTACCGGAACTTCCCGGACCGGGTGGCGCTGATCCACGAGGTGGCGGTGCTCGTCAAGAACCGCGTCCTGGCCCTCGCCGAGACGGCGATGGCGGAGGCGGACGCCCCTGACGGCGACGGCCCGTTCGACGCCCTCCAGCGGTTCGCGCACGCGTCCGTCGAGGAGAAGGTCGGCGGCCTCTGCGCCCTGTTCAGCAACCACGTCGACCCGTACGACCCGGAGCTGGCCGACATCCGCAAGCGCCTGCAGGCCGCCGTGGGCGGGCTGATGGAGCGCGCCCGGGTGGCGGGCGAGCTGCGGCCGGACGTCGAGAACGGTGACCTGTTCATCGCGCTGAGCCAGCTGACCCGCCCGCTGCCGAACACCGCCTGCCGCCTCCACGGCGAGTTCGTCCACCGGCACCTGCAGATCTTCCTGGACGGCCTGCGCGCGCCGGCCGCCTCGGTCCTGCCCGGCCGGGCCGCGACCTTCGAGGACTTCCAGCCCGAGAACTGACCGACCACCAGCACCGACCACCAGTACCGACCGCCGGCACCGACCGCCCGGCCGCGCCCTGCCGCGCGCCCCGGCACCCTCTCCCACCGCACCCCTTCCCGTACGGCAACGTGCCGTTCCCGTACGGCACCCGCACCGTGAAGTGAGTACCCCCATGCCTCAAACCGACGCCCGACCGGCGACGCTGCCCGATCCCCGGCGCTGGAAGGCGCTGATATTCATCGGCCTCGCCCAGCTGATGGTCGTCCTCGACGCGACCATCGTGAACATCGCCCTGCCGTCCGCGCAGCACGACCTGGGCATCTCCGACGGCAACCGCCAGTGGGTGATCACCGCCTACGCGCTGGCCTTCGGCGGCCTGCTGCTGTTCGGCGGCCGGATCGCGGACCTCTGGGGCCGCAAGCGGACCTTCATCGTCGGCCTGACCGGCTTCGCCCTGGCCTCCGCGCTCGGCGGCGCCGCGGCCAACACGGCGATGCTGCTCGGCGCCCGCGCGCTCCAGGGCGTGTTCGGCGCGCTGCTCGCGCCGGCCGCGCTGTCGCTGCTCGCGGTGACCTTCACCGAGGCCAGGGAGCGCGCCAAGGCCTTCGGCATCTACGGCGCGATCGCCGGTGGCGGCGGCGCCATCGGTCTGATCCTCGGCGGCCTGCTCACCGAGTACATGAACTGGCGCTGGACCTTCTTCGTCAACATCCCGTTCGCCATCGTGGCCGCCGCGGGCGCCGTGCTGGTGATCCGCGAGCCCGCCGAGGGCCGTAACCGCAACAAGCTGGACGTCCCCGGCGTGCTGCTGGTGACCGCGGGCCTGGTCTCGCTGGTCTACGCCTTCACCCGCGCCGAGTCCGACGGCTGGTCGGCCGGCAGCACCGTGGGCCTGTTCGTCGCGGCCGCCGTGCTGCTGACCGCCTTCGTGCTGGTGGAGCGCCAGGTCAAGGCCCCGCTGCTGCCGCTGCGCGTGGTCCTCGACCGCAACCGCGGCGGGGTGTACCTGTCGCTGGGCATGGCCGTGATCGGCATGTTCGGCCTGTTCCTCTTCCTGACCTACTACCTGCAGATCGTGCTCGGTTACAGCCCGGTGCTGACCGGCGTGGCCTTCCTGCCGATGGTGGCGGGCATGATCACCGGCTCGACCCAGATCGGCGCCCGGCTGATGACCCGGATCCCGGCCCGCTACCTGATGGCGCCCGGCTTCCTGGTCGCCTCGGTCGGCATGTTCCTGCTGACCCACATCGGCCTGGACACCTCCTACCCGGCGGTGATCCTGCCCGGCCTGGTCCTGATGGGCCTCGGCATGGGCACCGCGTTCATGCCGGCGATGAGCCTGGCCACGCACGGCGTCCAGCCGCGCGACGCGGGTGTGGCCTCGGCGATGGTCAACACCTCGCAGCAGGTCGGCGGCGCCATCGGCACCGCGCTGCTGAACACCATCGCGGCCAGCGCGACCACCACCTGGCTGGCCTCGCACGCCTCCGGCGCGGTCGCCTCGCCGGAGGCCGCCAAGGTGCTGCAGTTCCAGAGCATGGTGCACGGCTTCTCCACCGCGATCTGGGTGTCCTTCGGGATCCTGGTGGCGGCCGCCGCCGTCGCCTTCACCTTCGTCAACGCCGGCCGGCCGGGTGCCGCGGCGGGCTCGGGCACGGGCGCGGGCTCGGCGAAGGAGAACGAGGTGCCGGTGCTGGTGCACTGACGCCGGGGGCCCGTCCCTGACGACGGGCTCCGGGGTCGACTCGGGTGCGTACGCGGCCCGCCGGGTGTCTTCCACGACACCGGCGGGCCGCTCGCCGTTTCCGGAGGACGTTTCCGGAGGGCGTTTCCGGAGGGCGTTTCCGAAGGACCTTTCCGGAGGGGAGAAAGCTCGCCGTTGCCGGGGCGGAGAGAGGGAGCGGAGAGAGGAAGGAGGCACCCCCGGGTAGAAGTGGGGATCTCTCCCCGATTATGGTGGCTCCCAGTGAGAATCGGGGACCTCTCCCCGTTTCCTTCGGACCGAGGTGCGTACACATGACCCGGAATCAGAGCCCTGGGCGGGGGCAGCGGGCCGCCGACTGGGCGGACGGCCGGCTGGGGATCTACTCCCTGGCCAGGGCGAACCTGCGGAAGATCTTCCCGGACCACTGGTCCTTCATGCTGGGCGAGATCTGCCTCTACACCTTCCTGATCATCATCCTGACCGGCGTCTGGCTGACGCTGTTCTTCAAGCCCAGCATGGGCGAGGTGGTCTACGCCAGCTCCTACGTGCCACTCAAGGGCGTCCCGATGTCGGAGGCCTACGCCTCCACGGTGGACATCAGCTTCGAGGTGCGCGGCGGGCTGCTGATCCGGCAGATCCACCACTGGGCCGCGATCGTCTTCGTCGCCGCCATGTTCGTCCACATGATGCGGGTGTTCTTCACCGGCGCGTTCCGCAAGCCGCGCGAGATCAACTGGGTCTTCGGCTTCCTGCTGCTCTTCCTCGGCATGCTGGACGGCTTCTTCGGCTACTCGCTGCCCGACGACCTGCTCTCCGGCACCGGCATCCGGTTCATCGAGGGCTCGATCCTCGCCGTCCCGTTGGTCGGCACGTACATCCAGATGTTCCTGTTCGGCGGGGAGTTCCCCGGCCACGACATCGTGCCGCGGTTCTTCACCATCCACGTGCTGCTGATCCCGGGCATCATGCTCGGCCTGCTGGTGGCGCACCTGATCCTGGTCTTCTACCACAAGCACACCCAGTGGGCGGGCCCCGGCAGGACCGAGAAGAACGTCGTCGGCATGCCGCTGATGCCGGTCTACACGGCCAAGGCCGGCGGGTTCTTCTTCCTGGTCTTCGGCATCGTCGCGCTGGTGTCGGCGATCGCGACCGTCAACCCGATCTGGGCGTACGGCCCGTACCGTCCGGACCAGGTCTCCACCGACGCCCAACCGGACTGGTACATGGGGTTCGCCGAGGGGCTGATCCGGATCATGCCCGGCTGGGAGATCGGGCTGTGGGGACACACCCTCAACCTCGGCGTGCTCATCCCGTTCGCGCTGTTCCCCCTCGTCCTGGGCGCCATCGCGGTGTACCCCTTCGTGGAGAGCCGGCTGACCGACGACGACCGGGAACACCACCTGCTCGACCGGCCGCGCAACGCACCCGTCCGCACCGCCCTCGGCGCCGCCTGGATCAGCGTCTACCTGGTGGCGCTGATGGCCGGCGGCAACGACCTCATCGCCACCCACCTGCACCTGTCGCTCAACACCATCACGTACGCCGCCCGGGTCGGCTTCTTCGTCGTCCCCGTCGTGGTCTTCGTCGTCACCAAGCGCTGGTGCCTCGGCCTCCAGCGGCGGGACCGCGACAAGGTGCTGCACGGGCGCGAGACCGGCGTCATCAAGCGCCTGCCGCACGGCGAGTTCACCGAAGTGCACGCCCCGCTCCCACAGCGGGAACTGCACCGGCTCACGGCGCACGAACAGCCCCGCCCCCTCGTCCTGCCCGCCGCGGTGGACGAGAATGGAGTGGCCCGCCCGGCGGGGGTGCTCACCCGCACCCGGACCCGGCTCTCCCGCGGCTTCTACGGTGAGGGCGGCCGGATCCCCAAGCCCACCGCCGAGGAGTACCGCGAGATCAGCGAGGGCCACGGACACTGACCCGCGCCCCCGACGGCACAGGGAGGACAGGTGCACCACCGAACCGACCGGCTCGCCGACAGCAGGTACCTCCTGCTCACCACCTTCGGCGAGGACGGAAGCCGGATGGACTCGCAGCTCTGGGTGGTGCCGGACGGCACGGCCCTCGGGGTCTGGACGCCGGCCCACTCCGGCGAGGCCGAACGGATCCGCCGCCACCCCCGGGTGCTGATCGGCCCCTGCGACGCCCACGGGCGCCCCACCGGCCGCCCGGTCCCGGCCCGGGCGCGGCTCTGCGACGCCGACGACACCGCGCGCTACCGCACCTCGCTGATCAACAAGTACGGCCTGTCGGCGCTGATCGCGCTGGCCCGCAGCCGGCTGCGGGTGGGATTGGCCGGGACGGTCGGCATCCGGATCACGCTGAACGAACTGGAACAGCGACTGGTCGGCCCGGAGTGGCAGCCGCCGGCCACCTACTGCGTCAACTGACGGACTGGCGAACGCTGTTGAGTGCCGGGGCCCCGGGAAGGCGGCCCCGGCACTCGGCGCTTCCGGGGCCGCTGCGCCCGGGGCCACCGCTTCCGGGGCCGTTCACGGCGGCGGAGGTTCACGGCGGCGGCCGTTGGCGACAGCAGCCGTTCGCGACAGCAGCCGGGAAGCCGCGGGAGAGGTCAGGACAGCGGGTGGGTCGGGACCGGGCTGACCTCCTGGATCTCGCTGTGGGCCTTGGTGAGCAGTTGCGAGGCGAGCTCGTTGAGCGCGCGGGCCCCCGCGATCTCCTCCCCGACTCTCAGCTGTTCCGGATCGGAGGGGTGGCGGCTGCTGTAGCCGTGGGCGCGCAGTTCGCTCCCGTCGCTGAGCCGCAGCATCGCGGCCGCGCTGGTCCGCGGCCCCTCTTCGCGGAACTCCATCTCGATGTGCCAACCGACCAGAGTCTTCATGGCGGATCACCTCCATCGGTTACTCCTCCAGGGTGCGCCGCACCCATCGTGAACACCAGGCCAGCCGGTCGGGCGACATCCCGGGGGCGAGTTGAACACGTTCAAGTCCGGCGCGTAGAGTCGGCGGCGAAAGCTATTTGAACGCGTTCAAGGGGGTGTGCCCACGATGGGGAAGGGCACCACGGAACTGGTCGACCTGCTGATCCTGCTCGGCATGGGCGCCGTCGTCCCGCTCGGCCTCGCCCTGGTCGACGAGCCCGGCCTCGCCCGGGTCCGCCGGCTGTGGCCGCTCGCCGCGGTACCAGGCGCGCTCTCGCTCTGGCTGCCCCGCGGCGGCCTCGCCACCGGCTTCGCCGCGCTCTACGCGCTCGGCACCCTGGCCGTCGCCCTGCACGCGCCGCTGCGGCTGGCCCGCACCCGGTCGCTCGCACCCGCCGAGGTCGCGGTGCTCACCGCGCTCGCCGCGCCCTCGGTCGCCGGGCCCGCCCTGCTCGCCGAACGCTCCGGCTACCCGTTGTTCGGCTTCGAACCGCACATCCTGGCGCTCACCGTCCCGCACTTCCACTACGCCGGGTTCACCGCCGCCCTGGTCGCCGGACTGGTCTGCCGCGCCGCCCGTCCGGGCTCGGCCGCGGCCCGCTGCGCGGCGCTCAGCGTCCCGGCGGGCACCCTGCTGGTGCTGGCCGGGTACTTCCTCGGCGACTGGTGGCAGTTCGCCGGGGCCGCCGTCCTGACCACCGGCATGTGGCTGGTCGGCCTGGTCACCTGGCGCGAGCTCCGGCCCCACGGCGGCGATCCGGTCACCGCCCGGCTGCTCGCCGCATCCTCGGCCGTCCTCGCGCTCACCATGCTGCTCGCCCTGTGGTGGGCACTCGGCCGGGCCGCCGGACTCCCCCACCCCACCCTGACCTGGATGGCCGCCACCCACGGCGTCGGCAACGCGCTCGGCTTCGCGCTCTGCGCCCTGCTCGCCTGGCGCCGGATCGCCGCCCGGCGGACCACCGCCGGACCATTGACCGCCTCGACGGAGACCGCCCGATGAACGACTACAGCTATCCCGAACAGGGCGCCAGCCGCACCGGCGAACTGCCCGCCGGCTACAACCACCTGCGGCACAGCGCGCTCATCGGCCACGGCCGCCCCGCCCTGGAAGCCGCCGGCGCCGCCCTGCTCGACTGGCGGATGCACCGGCTCGCGGGCGTCCTGATCGACGCGGCGGCCGACCGGGCCGCCCCCGGCGTCGCCGTACGCTGCGGCCTCGGCCTCGGCCCGTTGCGCGCCAGTGCCCCCAACCGCGTCCTGGCCACCGTCGACGGCCCGGACCGGTACGGCTTCACCTACGGCACCAGGGCCGGACACCTGGCCCGGGGCGAGGAGACCTTCCTGGTCGAACTGGCACCGGACGGCACGGTCAGGTTCTCCGTCACCGCCTTCAGCCGACCCGTCGCCTGGTACGCGCGCCTCGCAGGCCCGCTGCTGCCGCTCACCCAGCGCGCCTTCGCCCGCCACTGCGGCCGCGTACTGACCCGGATCGCGGCACAGGCCGCCGGTTGAGCGACGGTGGCGGCCGGTCGGACGGAACCGCGGCAGCGGGCGGCCGGGGGCGGTGGGTGAGCGGATGGTTGGGGTGGGGCGGGGCGTAAAAGCGCTGGTCGGGGTGGGGTTCCGTTCGGGATGATCGGCGGATGATGTCGATGCGACCGGTGCTGACGTTCTTCTCCCCCGAGGGCTTCACGCTGTGGCCGACGGGCACGCCCGGGCGGCACGGGGACCTCACGTTGAGCGGGCGGATGACGTCGGCGGAGGTGGGTGCGGCGGTGTGGCTGCTGGCCGACCGCAACGACGTCGAGCCCGATCCCGAGCAGGCCGGGGAGCGCGTCGCCCGGCCGGCGGATCCGCTGGGCGCGTTCCTGCACGGGCTGCTGACCGAGCCGCACCCGTACGCTCCCGGTGGCCTGGTGGTGACGGACTCCGCGACCGGCGCCGTGTTCGAGCCGGGCTGCTGCAACGGCCTGGAGGACTGGCGCGAGTGGCTGGACGTCACGGACGGCCCCGGCACCGCGTGGTTCGGCCACGACCCCGACGCCCGGGCCGAGTGTGTCGGCCGGGTCGTCCGGCTGACCCAGGACGCCGAGGGCGGCGGGGGCCCGGTGATCGAGCTGCCGGTGGACGAGCTGCGCGGGCTGCTCGCCGGGGCCGAGCGGGACCTGCGCGCGTTCCTCGCGCTCGCGGCGGGCTGGGCCGAGCGGCAGGTACCCGGGTACGCCGCCGCCGTCACCGGCGCGCTCGCCCGCGCCCTGGACCTGGACCTGGAGACACCGTCATGACCAGCTTCCACACCCGCCGGGCCCTGGTGCACGACGCCTCGCTCCCGCCGTACCGGCGGCACAGCGCGCTGCGCACCTGCCTGACCCTCTTCGCCCCGTACGGCCTGCGGGCGACGTACCACCACCTCACCGTCAGCGCCCGGATGCCGCGATTCCTGGAGGCCGACCCGGAGTCGCTGGTCCGCGCCGTGGACGAGCTGCACGAGGCACGCGAGCTGTGGCGGGCCCGGGCCGAGGAGTACGCGGAGCGGCGCCGGGCGGAGAAGCGGGCCGGGCGGCGGCAGCCGGCGGACACGCCCTGGTGGAACCGGCCCTGGCGGAACTCGCCGGACGCGGCCTGGCAGCACGACCCGTTCCTGCATCCGCCGTTGCGGCTGCCCGACTACGTCCAGCGGCAGAACGCACTGCTGGACGGCGTCGTGCTGCCGGGCTGCCCGGCCTGTGGCGAGGAGGGCCCGGCGGTGTCCGTGTCGACCGGCCACGGCCACGCCGGGCTGTGCCGTTGCTGCGCCTGGGTGCTGACGCCCTGCGGCTGCGGGCGGTGGCACAGCTTCGAGCCGGCGCTGCGGGTCGGCTGGAGCCGGACCTGGCAGCGGGAGCACATGACCGGCACCGGCGAGCCGAACCCGCACTGGCCCGGTGTCCGGGGGACGGCCCGGGTGGAGCGGCTGGAGTCGTACACGGTCGACTGGAAGGCAGGCGCGGTGCGCCGGGACGGCGACCGGTAGCGCACCGCCGTCCTGGACCCGGACCTCGAAGTGGTCGATGTCCCCGGGCTGGAGCGCCGCGCCGCCGGTGGTGCGGACGGTGCCGTCCCCGGCCCCGTAGCCGCCCGGCGGGACGGCCGGCGGGACGGCCGGCGCCGGGACGGCCCGGATTCGCCTCCCGGAATACCCCGGGGACCGGGACCGTTGTGGCGGGCACATGGCCTGAACGGGCCTGGATCGCCACCCTCCGGAAGGGAAGGAATCGCGAGATGAGCAGCACGGTCGAGCTGACCAAGGAGAACTTCGACGACATCGTCCCGGGCCCGGAGGGCAAGGACTTCGTCTTCATCGACTTCTGGGCCGGGTGGTGCGGGCCGTGCCGCCAGTTCGCCCCGGTGTACGAGAAGGCGGCCGAGCGCCACCCGGACCTCGTCTTCGCCAAGGTGGACACCGAGGCGCAGCAGGAGCTGGCCGCCGCGTTCGAGATCCAGTCGATCCCGACGCTGGCGATCATCCGCGAGGGCGTGCTCGTCTTCTCGCAGCCCGGAGCGCTGCCGGAGGCGGTGTTCGAGGACCTGATCGGTCAGGCCCGCAACCTGGACATGGCCGAGGTGAAGCGCAAGGTCGCCCAGGAGCAGGCGGCCGGCGGCCAGGCCTGATCCGAATGTCCGAGGGCCCGGGGAGCGTCGTCTCCCCGGGCCCTCGCCGTGTCCTCACCGTGCCTTCGCCGTGCCCGGCCGCGGCTTCCGGGCTGGCCGCGGCGGCTTCCGGGACGGCGGCGGCTTCCGGGACGGCCGCGGCGGCTCAGGTCGGCTCGGCGCCCCAGGCGGTGAGCCGGGCCGCGAGCGCCCGCACCTCGGCGCGCAGCGCGGCTGGCTCCCGGACGGTGAACGGCCACCCCAGGCCGGCCAGCAGCACGGCGACGCCGTCCAGGTTCTGGGCCCGGGCCCGCAGCAGCACCCGGTCCCCGGCGAGTTCGGTGAGCGTGCCGACGGCGGGCGGCAGCCGGCGGCGGGCCTCGGCGAGGGTGGTCTCCAGCTCCACCTCCACCCGGTGCCGCCAGGGCGCCCCGGCCAGTGACTCCACGACCCGCTGGACCGGGTCGAAGTCCTCCGGCGGCTCGAACCCGGCCTCGCCCTGCTCGACCCGGGTGATCCGGTCCAGCCGGAAGGTGCGCGGCTCGCCGCTGCGGTGGTCGAGCCCGGTGGTGTACCAGCGCCCGGAGTGGAAGACCAGTCCGTACGGGTCGAACTCGCGCTCGCTGGGGCGGTCCTCGCGGTCCCGGTAGGCGAGCCGCACCCGGCGTCGGCGGCGGGCCGCCTCGGCCAGGGTGAAGAGCGCGGCGGCGGCCGGGCCGGGGCCGGTCGCGGGGACGGCGGTGAGGCCGAGGGTCTCCTCGACGGCGGCGACGCGTTCGCGCAGCGGCGGCGGCAGCACCCGCTGGATCTTGGCGAGGGCGGTCTCGGTGGCCCCCTCCCCCACCGACAGTCCCGAGCTGCGGCCGGCCAGCAGGCCGAGGACGACGGAGGCGGCCTCGTCCGGGTTGAGCATCAGCGGCGGCAGCCGGTAGCCGGGGCGCAGCCGGTAGCCGCCGTAGCGGCCGCGGTCGGCCTGGACGGGGATGCCCAGTTCGGCCAGCCGGGCGGCGTAGCGGCGGACGGTGCGCTCGTCCACGTCGAGCCGGGCGGCCAGTTCGGCGCCGGTCAGACCGGGGCGGTCCTGGAGCAGTTCCAGCAGGGCGAGGACGCGGCTGACCGGGTGCTCCACCGTGCGTTCCTTCCTGTCTCCACGCCGTCTTCGGGCCGCCTCCGGGCCGCGTCCGGGCCGCCTTCGGGCCGTCCGGGCTCGGCCTCCGGCCCGACCCGGAGGAAATCCGGGCGACTTCTGTCCTGATCCGATCCTAGAGTCGGCGGTGGAGGAGGCCCCACCGCGGCGACGCCCTCCCGCGCCCCGCCGCGCCCAGCGGGCCCTCCCGCGGCCCGTCGACGCCTCCCCCGGACATCCCACCGACGAAGGAGTGATCCACCATGAGCACGTTCGTACTGGTCCCCGGATTCTGGATCGGCGCCTGGGCCTGGGACGAGGTGGCCGCGCCGCTGCGTGCGGCCGGGCACCGCGTGTACGCCGTCAGCCTGCCCGGAGTGGGCGAACGCGCCACCGAGGACGGCGAGTTCGGACTGGAGGACCACGTCGCCGACCTCGCCGCGCTGCTGATCCGGGAGGACCTGTCGGACGTCGTGCTGGTCGCGCACAGCGGCGCCGCCGCCCCGGTGGGCGGGGTCGCGGACCGGATGCCTGAGCGGATCCGCCGGGTGGTCTACCTGGACAGCGGCCCGCTGGCCGACGGCACTTCGGTGTACGACCTCTGGCAGCCCGACTACCAGCGGACGGCCGAGGCCTCGGTGGTCGACGGCCGACTCCCGATGCCCTCCTGGGAGTACCTGTCCGAGCAGGGCACGAGCGTGGTCGGACTGGACGAGGCCGCCCTGGCGCGCATCCGCGCCCGCTCCACCCCGCACCCGGCCGGGGCCTTCCGGGACCGGTTGCGGCTGACCGGCGCCGGGGCCGCGCTGCCGCAGGCGCTGGTCTCCTGCTCCTTCCCGCTCGCCCAGGTGCACGAGCTGATCGCCGCCGGGCACCCGTTCTTCGCCGGGATGTCCGGGCCGAACTGGGAGCTGCGCGAACTGCCCACCGGGCACTGGCCGATGTTCTCCCGCCCGGCCGACACGGCGGCGGTGCTGGCGGAGCTCGCCGCGCTCTGATCCGAGCCCGCCTGCCCCGTGCCGGCCCGTACCGGTCCGGGCCGGTCCGTAGTGGTCCGTAGTGGTCCGTGCCAGCCCGTGGTGATCCGTGGCGGCCCGTCCCCGCCGGTTCGTCCGCCCCGGGGCTCCGGACTGTCCCGTCCGCGCCCAACGGCGTGCCCCACGGCGCCCTCGGCGTGTCCGTCCGTCGCGCAACCGCGCGCGGACGGGCAGGATGGGGCCCACGCCGTACCCGAGCGAAGAGCGAGCACCCGTGCGCGAGCAGCCCAGCCGTACCGAACCGCCGGACACCGTGCCGGAGTTCCGGCCGGGTGGCGGCCCGGGGCCGGCCGCTCCGCTCACCCCGACGGCACGCGACGGGCACGACGAGTGGCCGCGGCGCGCGGCCCGGGTCAGGCTCGGGTACGGAACCGGAGGCGGCCGCGGCACGCTCCCCGGTGCGGTCGCCCCGACCGGCGACCGGCACGGCGGCCGGCGCGGCCGGTCGCTCGACACCTGTGAGCACACGGCCGTCACCCCCGCGCGACGGGCCGGGGTGGCCATCGAGACGACGGAGGACAGGGCATGACCAGCACCGCCGAGGAGTACGACGTCATCGTCCTGGGGGCCGGCCCGACCGGCGAGAACGTGGCCGACCGGACCGTCGCCGCCGGGCTGCGCACCGTGATCGTGGAGGCCGAGCTGGTCGGCGGCGAGTGCTCGTACTGGGCGTGCATGCCCAGCAAGGCGCTGCTGCGGCCGGTGGCCGCGCTGGCCGACGCCCGCGCGGTGGCCGGCTCCCGGGAGGCGGTCGGCGACCGGCGGCTGGATCCGGCCGCGGTGCTGGCCCGGCGCAACTCCTTCGCCTCCGACTGGAAGGACGACGGCCAGGTGAGCTGGCTGCGGGACACCGGCATCGAGCTGGTCCGCGGCCACGGCCGACTGGCCGGGCCGCGGACGGTGACGGTGGAGGCCGAGGACGGCGGCGAGCGGGTGCTCACCGCCCGGCACGCCGTCGTGGTGTGCACCGGCAGCCGCCCGGTGCTGCCCGCGCACGTGCCGGGGCTCGCCGAGGCCCACCCGTGGACCAACCGGGAGGCCACCGGCTCGCAGACCGTCCCCGGGCGTCTGGCCGTGGTCGGCGGCGGGGTGGTCGGGGTGGAGATGGCCGCCGCCTGGCGGGCGCTCGGCTCCGAGGTGGTGCTGCTGGTGCGCGGTGACGCGCTGCTGCCGCGGATGGAGCCGTTCGCGGGCGAGCTGGTCGCGGACGGCCTGCGGGCCGCCGGGGTGGACGTGCGTTTCGGCACCGAGGTCACCGCGCTGGAGCGGGCGGACGGCTCCGGGCCGGTGACCCTCACCCTCGGCGGGGGCGGGACGCTGACCGCCGACGAGGTGCTGTACGCGACCGGTCGGGCCCCGCGCACCGCCGACATCGGGCTGGAGCAGGTCGGTCTGAAGCCGGGCGACTGGCTGGAGGTGGACGACAGCTGCACGGTGCTCGGGGTGGACGGCGAGTGGCTCTACGCCGCCGGGGACGTCAACCACCGGGCGCTGCTCACCCACCAGGGCAAGTACCAGGCCCGGATCACCGGCGCGGCGATCGGCGCCCGTGCCCAGGGGCGCCCCCTGGACACCTCGCGCTGGGGCGCGCACGCGGCGTCCGCGGACCTCGCGGGCGCTCCCCAGGTGGTGTTCACCCAGCCCGAGGTCGCCGCCGTCGGCCTGACCGCGGCCGCCGCCGAGGCGGCGGGGCTGCGGGTGAAGACCGTCGACCACGAGATCGGCTCCGTCGCCGGGGCCTCGCTCTACGGCGACGGCTACCGCGGCCGGGCCCGGGTGGTCTTCGACCTGGACCGCGAGGTGATCGTCGGCGCCTGCCTGGTCGGCGCCGGGGTGGCGGAGCTGCTGCACTCGGCGACCGTCGCGGTGGTCGGTGAGGTGCCGATCCACCGGCTCTGGCACGCGGTGCCCTCGTACCCGACGATCAGCGAGGTCTGGCTGCGGCTGCTGGAGGACTGCCGGGGGTAGCGGCGCGCGCCCCCGAACGAGCGCCCCGAGCGCCCCGAACGAGCCCCTGGACGAGCGCCCGAGGGAGCCCGCGCGGGAGCCTCCCGAACGAGCCCTGGACGAGCCTCTCGGACGGCCGGTGTTTCCCGTCGGTCTCCCGGGTGACCGGCGCGGCGAGGTGTGGCCACCGGGGGACGGCGGGACACTGGCACTTGGGGGCCGTCCGGGGGCGTACTCGTGACCAGGTGGTGTGAGGCATGACCGAGGTGCTGTTGGCCGTCGGAACCGAGAAGGGCCTCTTTCTCGGCCGCAGCCGCGACCGGCTGACGTGGGAGTTCAGCGGGCCGCACTTCCCGATGAACGCGATCTACTCCGTTTCCATCGACCGGCGCGACGGCCGGACCAGACTGCTGGTCGGGGCCGACAGCAGTCACTGGGGCCCGTCGGTCTGGCGCTCCGACGACCTCGGCGCCAGCTGGTCCGAGCCGCCGCAGCCGGCCATCCGCTTCCCGGAGTCCACCGGCGCCTCGCTCACCCGGGTCTGGCAGCTCCAGCCCGCCGGAACGGAGGCCCCCGGCGTCGTCTACGCGGGCACCGAGCCGGCCGCGCTGTTCCGCTCCACCGACGGCGGCGAGACCTTCGCACTGGTCGAACAGCTCTGGAACCACCCGCAGCGGCCGCAGTGGGGCGCCGGGTACGGCGGCCAGGGCCTGCACACCATCCTGACCGACCCGCGCGACCCGCAGCGGCTGCTGGTCGCCGTCTCCAGCGGCGGCGTCTACCGCAGCAAGGACGGCGGCGACAGCTGGCAGCCCTCCAACACCGGCCTGCGCGCCGAGTTCTTCCCGGAGGAGCGCCAGTACCCCGAGTTCGGCCAGTGCGTGCACAAGATCGCCCCGGACCCCGTCCACCCGGACCGGCTCTACCTCCAGAACCACGGCGGCGTCTACCGCAGCGACGACTGGGGCGACAGCTGGCACTCGATCGTGGACGGGCTGCCCGCCGAGTTCGGCTTCGCCGTGGCCGCCCACCCGCGCCGGGCCGACACCGCCTACCTCTTCCCGCTCGGCGGCTCGGACGACCGCATCCCGCCCGGCCGCCGCTGCCGGGTCTTCCGCACCACCGACGGCGGCACCAGCTGGGAACAGCTCGCCCAGGGCCTGCCCGGCGAGGACCACTACGGCATCGTGCTGCGCGACGCCCTGCGCACCGACGACGCCGACCCGGCGGGCATCTACTTCGGCAACCGGACCGGCGACGTGTACGGCAGCCGGGACGAGGGCGAGAGCTGGTCGCTGCTGCTCTCCCACCTGCCGGACGTGCTCTGCCTCCGGGCCGCGGTGGTGGCCTGAGTGATCTGAGGGGTCCGAGTGGCCCGAGGCCGTCCGCCGCGACGGGCCGAAGCGGCGGTGTGTCGCGGCGGCCGGAGGTGGCGGCCCGAGGCGGCGGTGTGTCGCGGCGGCCCGAGGCGGCGGCCGGAAATAACCGGTTGCCGGACGGCGGGGCTTCGGTGAGCATGGGCCGCCGACGAACGACCGTGCGAATGTGGGGTGGGCCATGGCCGAGGACTGGGTGGTCAGGCGGGGTGCCGACGGCGAGCCGGTGCTGCGGTACCAGCTGGACGAGCGGGAGGGACGGCCCTGGGCCGACCTGCTGGAGGTCCTGGACGAGTCGGCGGACGCCGCCGGGTTCATCCGGGCCGAGCTGCCCGGCTGGGTGGTCTCCGGCCCTCCCGGGCTCGGCCGGGAGCTGGCGGCGCAGGGCGCGCGGGTGCTGCGGCACGCCCACACCCTCCGCCGTGACCTGCGCGCCGATCCCCCGCCCGCCGACTGGGCGGGGACGCCGCTGCGCGAGGGCCTGCGGCCGGTGCCCTGCGACCGCGCACCCGAGGAGCTGTACGAGGCCTGGCGGGCCGCCTTCCCCGCCGGGCACGTCGACCACTACCCGGGCGAGCGGGCCCAGGTGCTCGCCGAGCGGCTCGGCCCGCTGCTGGCCGGGAAGACCATCGGCCCGGTGCTGCCCTCCAGCCTGCTCGCGGTGGACGCCGAGGACCGCGTCGTCGCCGGGCTGACCCTCACCGACCGCGACGGCCGGCCCTGGGTCGCCGACGTCTTCCGCCACCCGGAGCGCGGCTACCGCGGCCTCGGCGCCGACCTGCTGCGCCGCGCCATCGGGGACGCCGCCGCGCGCGGGCTCGCCGACGTGACCCTGGTGGTGTCCGAGGGCAATCCGGCCCGCCGGCTCTACGAGTCGCTGGGCTTCCTGCTGCAGGAGACCTCCCTGACGGTCGTCGTACCGGACGCCGACACCGCCCGGTAACGGCCCCCGGACTCCGACCATCGCCCGGAGCCCGCCGCCCGGGGCCCGCCCGCACGCCCGCGTCAGGGCCGGGCGAGTTCCAGGACGGCTATCCCGCCCAGCACGGTGAACGCCGCCGCCAGCCGCAGCCGGCCGAGGCGCTCGCGGAACACCACGGTGGCGATCAGCGCGGCGATCACGATGCTGGTCTCGCGCAGCGCCGCGATCGTCGCGAGGTCTCCCCGGGACTGCGCCCACACCACCAGCCCGTACGCCGTCAGCGAGAGCACCCCGCCGAGGACGCCCAGCGGCACCGCCCGGCCCGCCCCGGCCAGCAGCGCCGGACCTCGCCGGACCCGGACCAGCAGTGCCAGCACCGGCCCCTGGAGCAGGAACAGCCAGGCCACGTAGCCGCCGACCGTCCCGGACTCGCGCACGCCGCTGCCGTCCAGCACGGTGTACACGGCGATCATCACGCCCGTCCCGGCGGCGGCCCCGAGTGCGGGCAGCTGCGCCCGCCCCGGTATCCCCCGGGCGAAGGCCAGGCCGATCAGGCCGCAGGAGATCACCAGCACCCCCGCCAGCTCGCCCGCGCCCGGCCGCTGACCGAGCACGGTGGCCGATATCAGCGCCACCAGCAGCGGTGCGCTGCCCCGGGCGATCGGGTACATCTGGCCGAAGTCCCCCAACTGGTAGGCCCGCAGCAGGAGCACCGTGGACGTCACCTGGACCGCGACCGAGGCCAGCAGGTACGGCCAGGCACCCGCCGCCGGCAGGGGGTTGAGCACCACCAGGACGAGCGCGCAGGCCGTGTAGGTGAGGTTGATCAGCGTGAAGCCGACCAGCTTGTCCGGGATCCGGTGCGCCAGCCCGTTCCAGACGGCGTGCAGCACGGCCGCCGCGAGCACGGCCACCGGCACCGCCGGGACGCCTCCGGACATCACGGACCTCCCTCGAACGGCCCACCGGAATCGACGAGCCTGGAACCTGGTTCCACGATAGCCTGGATCCATGGAAACGCGTTCCGAATTTTTCACGCCCCTGGAATCCCGGCTGGCGGCGCAGATCCGGGCCCGGCTCGGCGAACTGCGCGGCACCGAGGCCCGCGTCGCCCAGGTGGTGCTCGACCGGGGCGCCGACCTGGTGCACCTGAGCGTCAGCGACGTCGCGACGCTGGCCGGCACCGCCCCCTCCTCGGTGGTCCGGGCCTGCCAGCGGCTGGGCTTCCGCGGCTACCAGGAGCTGAAGCTCGCCGCCGCCCGGCAGGCCCCCGCCGCCGCGCCCGCGCCCGCCGACGAGGGAGACCCGGCGGCCCGGGCGCTCGCCGAGACCCTGAGCGCCGCCCGGGCCGCCCTCGACGGCCTCACCGCCACCCTCTCCGCGGCCGACCTGCGCGCCGCCGCCGAACTGCTGGACGGCGCGAGCCGGGTGGTGCTGCTCGGCGCCGGGCTGTCCGGCGCCGTGGTGCTGGACCTCGCGTACCGGCTGCGCGCGCTCGGCCTGCTGGTGGACGCCCCCGCCGACCCGGTCACCGCCCAGCTGGCCGCCGCCGGGCTCGGCCCGGGCACCGCCTGCCTGGCCGTCAGCCACACCGGCGCCACCCGCAACGTGGTGGACGCCGCCCGGTTGGCCCGCGAGGCCGGGGCCGACGTGCTGGCGCTCACCAGCTACGCCCGCTCACCGCTGACCGAGACGGCCACCCTAGCCCTGGTGGCGGGCGGGCAGGACCTGGTCTTCGGCCTGGAGACGACCGCCAGCCGGCTCGCCCACCTGGCCGCCGTGGACGCCCTCGCCCAGACCCTGCTGGCCCTGCGCGGCCCCCGCGCCGAACGCGCCCTCAGCCTGTCGGCGGACGTCACGGCCGACTACGCCTACTGAGGCCCGCCCCGGGACCTACCTGCCCGGTGCCCGCCCTCGATCCGGGCGCCGCGCACCACCACCATCGTCAGGCCGACGGCCACCAGCAGCTCCGCCCAGAAGAACGCCGCGTAGTCCAGCAGCGAGCCGATCGGCGGGTTGCCGGGCGCGGCGTTGCGCATGCCGACCAGGGCGAACAGCGTGGCCGCCATCCAGCCGAGGGCGGGCCAGACGATCCCGCGCCGCTGCCGGACGATCAGCCAGGCCGCCACCAGCACGGACAGTGCCAGGGCCCACATCGCGGCCATCATGAACCAGGCCAGGATGAAGGTGCTGCGCGAACGGCTGATCCGCTCGGTCACCAGGACGCCGGCGTCCTCGCTCACCTGCTCGGTCTGCCGGAAGACGAAGAAGGGGTCGGCCTCCGTCAGGCCGATCACCACCGGAACGGGCCGTCCGCCGACGGTGGCCCGGAAGCCGATGAACGCGCTGTAGTGGTCGAACGGATAGTCCGAGAGCCGCCCGTCGAAGAGGTTGAAGGAGACCACGCCGGAGCCGATCTGCTGGCCGGCCGGGTACCTGAGCGTGGTCTGCTCCAGGGAGGTGGTCTCCAGCACCACCTCGCCCGCCGGGACCAGCGGGCTGTCCGCCTGCTCCAGCGCGCCGTGCGGCTGGAGCAGCACCTTGGCGGTGAGCGTCTGCGCGGCCGCGTCCACCCGCTGGAGCGTCACGTCGACCTCCAGGACGTCCGGCCCCGGCGCGGTGCCCACCACCTGGGCGTGGCCGCGGCTGGAGCGCTCGTCGAGGTAGAGCAGCAGCCCGGCCGCGCAGAACAGCAGGATCGCCGCCAGCACCGCGTACGGGCGCCAGGGCGCCGCCCTGGGCGCCGGCGGCGCGAGCCGCGCGGCCCGCGTCCTGGCGTGGATGCGGACCCGCGGCCGGGCCGCCGGGCGGGTGCTCCGGACGGCCCGCCGGTGCGGCGGCGCGCTCATCGGCCTGCTCCCACGGTCGGCGGTGGTGGCCTCCCGGGAGGCACCCGTCCCGCCACCCTCCGGGCGGCCACGGCCGGGGCGCAACCGCGGGGCACCCGTCGGGGTGGCCGGGGTGCCCGGCCTGGCACCCGCACGGGGATCCCGACCCGAGGCTCGGCAAAACGGGCTGGTCGGAGGGGCTGTGTAGGCTCAACGGTCATGGCGAGGGTGACGCGGGACGATGTGGCGCGGGTGGCGGGGACGTCCACGGCGGTCGTGAGCTATGTGATCAACGACGGGCCGCGGCCGGTGGCGCCGGCGACCCGGGCGCGGGTGCTCGCCGCCGTCGAGGAGCTCGGCTACCGGCCGAACCGGGTCGCCCAGGCGATGGCCCGGCGGCGGACCGACCTGCTCGGGATGGTCGTCCCGGACGCCCGCCAGCCGTTCTTCGCCGGGCTCGCGCACGCCGTCGAGCAGGCCGCCGCCGAGCACGGCCGGCTGCTGCTGATCGGCAACTCCGACTACGCCGACGAGCGCGAGGCGCACTACATCCGCGCCTTCCTCGGGATGCAGGTCGACGGCCTGATCCTGGTCACGCAGGACCCGGCCACCTCCGGGCTGACCGGCTTCGACGTGGCCGACGGCACCCCCGTGGTGCTGCTGCACCACCGGGCGGAGAGCCCCGACGGCGTCGCCGTGGTCGCGGACGACGAGGGCGGCGCCCGCGAGGTGGTCCGCCATCTGCTCGGGCACGGGCACGCCGAGGTGCACTGCTTCGGCGGCACCCTCGCACTCAGCCCGCACGACCCGGTCACCGGGCGGACGGCCGGCTGGGTCGCCGCGCTGCGGGATGCCGGGCTGCCCACCGAGGGACGGCTCACCCCGGCGCCGTTCGACCGGGTCCGGGCGCACGCCGAGGCGCTCACCCTGCTCGCCCGGCCCGACCGGCCGTCCGCCGTGTTCTGCGCGACGGACGACCAGGCGATCGGCCTGCTGCGGGCCGCCGACGACCTCGGCATCCGGGTGCCGGAGGACCTCGCGGTGGCCGGCTTCGACGACATCGCCGAGGCGGTGATCGCCGGGCCGGCGCTGACCACCGTCACCACGGCGCAGGACGAGATGGCCCGCGCCGCGCTGGAACTCGTCCTCGGCGGGCCGGAGCGCCGCGCCCTGGGTGCCCGCACCTTCCCGGCCCGGCTGGTGGTCCGGCGCTCCTGCGGCTGCCCGCCGGCGGAGGCGCGGGACTGACGCCCGGGTCGGCATGGGGCTGACGCCCGGGTCGGCATGGGGCTGACGCCCGGGTCGGCACGGGGCTGGCGCCCGGGTCGGCACGGGGCTGGCGCCCGGGGCTGACGCCCGGGCCCGATGGGGGCGGCTCAGCCTTCGATCAGCTCGTCCGCGAGCAGGTCCATCAGCAGGTTGTCGTGCCAGGTGCCGTCCGGGCCGCGCTCGTACTGGCGCATGGTGCCGACGGTGCGGAAGCCGACCTTGGCGTAGCAGCGGATCGCGGCGAGGTTGTCCGCGGCCGGGTCGATCACCAGCCGGTGGTAGTGGTGGTCGTGCACCAGGTGCCGGGCCATCGCCCGCACGGCGTCGGTGCCCAGGCCCAGGCCGTGCACCGTCGGGTCGAGGTAGAGGTCCATCCCGGCGTGCCGGTACTCGTCGTCGTTGTTGGCGTACCACTGGATGGCGCCGACCACCTTGCCGCCGAGGTCGATCGCGAAGGTCTCGGTGCCGGGCGACTCCAGGTCGTTGGCGACCTCGGCGAGCAGGTCGTCGCCGCCCCGCCAGCGGGCGAACACCTCGGGCGTGCCGCGGATGGCCGCCAGTGCCGGGATGTCGTCGCCGGTGGCAGGGCGGAGCGTGACCAAGGTGCCGTGCAGAATCGTCCCCATATGGGGCATGTTGGCATGGAAACCCGGCTCCGGCGAGTGTTTTCGGACCACCGTCCGGCCCCTTCCGACGGGCGGCCGCGGAGCGGGGAGGCAGGCCCGCAGGGCGGGCGTCAGACGGAGGGGCGGGCGTCAGACGGAAGGGTGCGGGTCGCCGAGTGGGCCGAGCCAGACGGCGGTGACGGCGTTGACGTAGCGGGCGCCGCAGTGGTCGTCGGGGACGACGAGCTGCGGGCCGGTGGCGTCCAGCGGGGCGCCGTCCATGCTGGTGGCGAGCAGGATCTCCTGGTCGCCGAAGTCCGGGTCGATCTCGGCCCAGGAGACCACCGCCCGGTGACCGTCGGCGCCGGCCACGGAGAGCAGGAAGCGCAGCCGCTGCTTGCGGCCGGAGAAGTCGATCCGGGGCCGGGCGGCGCGCAGCACGTCCAGCAGGCGCGGGCCCTCGTAGCCGTGGTGCCGCTCGCCCGCGGCCAGGCAGTCGAAGCCGACCTCGACCCGACGGGCGGGGAGGGCGCGCAGCTGCGCGACCGTGAGTTCGGCGGGGCGGTCGAGGTGGCCGTGGAGTCGGACGGTGGGTCTCGCCGGGGTCATGGGTGCTCCCTCCTCGCGGGCCACGGCACTGTGGCCCGCGAGGAGGACTACCCGAGGCGACAGGCAGGCATTCGCAGCTGCCAGGCCAAAGGAACTGTTTCTCCGCACTTGCGATGGAGAACCACCTGCTCGGCTGGATTCTGCGGTCAGGCGCCCTCGAACTGCAGTGCCCGGCGGACGTAGCCCGCGTTGCCCGAGGCGCAGCCGATCAGGACCACGTCCTGCCCGTCCAGGCACTCGAACACGGTCCAGTTCTTCTCGACGGTCTTCGGGTCGCCGTCGCGCCGCTTCCGGACCTCGACCAGCACGAGGTCGCTCGGCAGGTAGCGGGCCCGCACGGTGGCCGCACGGAGCGGCGAGATCGCGAGCGCGCCGACCGAGGCCTGCAGGAACTCCGCCGTCGGGCGGCAGTAGGGCCGGGCACCGGTGACGCAGCCCTCGAAGAACACCACCCGCCCCTCGGCGAAGGCGTCGCGCTCCTTGCGCTCCTCCGCCTTCGGCTCGCCGACCGTCGCCCCCAGGATCTCGACGACCGCACCCAGAATGTCCACAAGCATCCGTGTCTCCCCTCCACCGCTCGCACGTGCAGGCCATTCGACCACGGACCGCCCGGACGGCACAGCGGGGCACCCCTTCCCGGCCCGCCTCGCTGCCCGTCCCGCAGCCCGTCGCGCGGCCCGGCCCGCGGCCCGTCTCCCGAGCGCGAACGGGGAGGAGCCGGAAGGATTTCCCCACGGCGGTGTCGATCCGGCGCCGGCCCGTTCGACGCAGGAGTGAGAGGCGGGGAGAGGCCCCGCCCGCTCGACCGAGGAGTCACCATGCCGCGCTTCATGACGCTGATCCGCATCGACGAGAACGCCCGCGGCGGCTGGGAGCCGGACCCGGGCTTCGAGCAGCGGATGAGAGCACTGTTCGAAGAGATCACCAGGGCCGGTGTGATGCTGGAGACCGCCGGCCTCACCCCGACCTCCCAGGGCACCCGGCTGACCTGGAGCGACGGGAAGGTCAGCTGCACCGACGGGCCGTTCACCGAGACCAAGGAGGTCGTCGGCGGCTACGCCATCTTCCAGTGCAAGGACCACGCCGAGGCCCTGGAGTGGACCCGGCGGTTCCTCCAGAGCCACCCCGCGCACTGGCCGGTGGAGGCCGAGGTCCGGCAGATCGACGAGATGCCGGAGCCGCCGAAGTAGCACCTGCGTCGACGCTTGCCTCCCTCCGCACCGGCTGCTCTGATGGGTGGCCGTGACGGAGAGGGCTGTTACCCGCAGGACCACGACGGCGGCTGTCGAGACGGTGTTCCGGATCGAGTCCGCGCGGATCATCGCCAGGGTCGCCCGGATCGTCCGGGACGTCGGCATCGCCGAGGAGCTGGCGCAGGACGCGCTGGTGGCCGCGCTTGAGCGGTGGCCCCGGGAGGGCGTACCGGACAACCCGGGCGCCTGGCTGACGGCCACCGCCAAGCACCGGGCGATCGACCTGGTGCGCCGCCGGGAGGTCTACGCCCGCAAGCTCGCCGAGGTGGGGCGGTCCGCGGAGGAGGTGCCGCCCCCGGAGCCGGCCGCCCCGGACGACATCGACGACGACCTGCTGCGGCTGATCTTCACCGCCTGCCACCCGGTGCTGTCCGCGGACGCGCGGATCGCGCTCACCCTCCGGCTGCTCGGCGGGCTGGCCACCCCGGAGATCGCCCGCGCCTTCCTGGTGCCCGAGCCGACGGTGGCGCAGCGGATCGTCCGGGCGAAGCGGGCGCTGGCGAAGGCGGGCGTGCCGTTCGAGGTGCCGTACGGGGAGGACCGGACGCGGCGGCTCTCCTCGGTGCTGGAGGTCATCTACCTGATCTTCAACGAGGGCTACTCGGCGACCGCGGGGGACGACCTGCTCCGCCCCCGACTGTGCGAGGACGCGCTGCGGCTGGCCCGGGTGCTGGCCGTGCTGATGCCGGCCGAGCCGGAGGTGCACGGGCTGGCCGCACTGCTGGAGTTCCAGGCCTCGCGCACGATCGCCCGGACCGGGCCGGACGGGCGGCCGGTTCTGCTCGCCGAGCAGAACCGGGCCCGCTGGGACGGGCTGCTGATCCGGCGCGGCTTCGACGCCCTGGAGCAGGCGGGCACCGGGCCGTACTCGGTGCAGGCCGCGATCGCCGCCTGCCACGCCCGGGCGCGGCGCTACGCGGACACCGACTGGGGGACGATCGCCGCACTATACGAGCGGCTGCTGGTGCTGTCGCCGTCCCCGGTGGTGGCGCTGAACCGGGCGGTGGCGGTCTCGATGGCGCGGGGCCCGGCCGCGGCGCTGGAGCTGGTGGACGGGCTGGCGGCGGAGCCGGCGCTGCGCGGCTACCACCTGCTGCCGAGCGTGCGGGGCGACCTGCTGGCCCGGCTGGGGCGGGCGGCGGAGGCCCGGGAGGAGTTCGAGCGGGCGGCGGGGCTGACCCGCAACGAGCGGGAGCGGGAGCTGCTGCTGGAGCGGGCGGCGGCGCTCGGCGGGGGGCGGGGTGGCGAGGGGCGGGGTGGCGAGGGGCGGGAGCCCTCCGCCGGCTCCGGTCGGGAGGGCTCCCCCGACTCCGACTCCGACTCCGGTTAGGAGTCCTCCTCCAGCCGCAGCCGCGCGCTGACCGCGCCGAGGCCCTCGGCGAGCACCGCGAGCTGCTCACGGGTGAGCACGTCGATCAGCAGCTCGCGCACCAGGGCGACGTGCCCGGGTGCGGCCTGGCGCAGCATCTCCCGGCCCTGGTCGGTGAGTTCGGCGATGACGCCGCGCACGTCGCTGGGGCAGGAGCGGCGGGCGACCAGGCCCGCCCGCTCCAGCTGGGTGACCTGGTAGGTCAGCCCACTCTTGGAGGTGACCAGCTTGTCGGCGAGTTCGGTCATCCGCAGCGAGTCGCCGGGGGCGGCGGACAGGTGCACCAGGATCTCGTACTGCTGGTGGGAGAGGCCGGAGTCCTCCTTGAGCTGGCGTTCCAGCCGCCGGTTCAGCAGGTTGCTCGCGGTGACGAAGCCCCGCCAGGCGGCCGCCTCGTCCCGGTCCAGCCAGCGGGGTTCGTTCAGTGAGGACATGGGGTGAAGCCTACTCCTGTTGTTCAAATTCGAACGAAGGTGTACCGTCGATCGGAGTAGACGTTCAAATTTGAACTACCTGTTGACCCGAACTGCCAGACCCGCCCCCCGGTCGAAACGGTCCCGAGGAGGACGCCATGAGCACCGCGGCCCCCGAGCGCATGCCCGCCCTGTACCTGTCGCACGGCGCCCCGCCGCTGGCCGACGACCCGATCTGGCCGGGCGAGCTGGCCGCCTGGTCCGCCGACCTGCCCCGGCCCAAGGCCGTCCTGATGGTCTCCGCCCACTGGGAGGAGGCCCCGCTCGCCCTCGGCGCCGTCACCACCGTCCCGCTGGTCTACGACTTCTGGGGCTTCCCCGAGCACTACTACCGG
Source organism: Kitasatospora sp. NPDC032121 (assembly GCF_055580145.1). Classification (NCBI taxonomy): domain Bacteria; kingdom Bacillati; phylum Actinomycetota; class Actinomycetes; order Kitasatosporales; family Streptomycetaceae; genus Kitasatospora; species Kitasatospora sp. NPDC032121. The sequence goes on from NZ_JBVILX010000001.1 coordinate 391,602, forward strand.
GTCCAGTACGCCGCCCCCGGCGCACCGGAGCTCGCCGAGCGCGTGCGCAAGCTGTTGCGCGCCCCCGGCACGCCCGTCCAGGACATCCCCGACCGCGGACTCGACCACGGCGCGTACGTCCCGCTGGTGGAGATGTACCCGGACGCCGACGTCCCGGTGCTCCAGGTCTCGCTGCCCACCCTCGACCCGCAGCGGCTGATGGAGATCGGCCGCAAGCTCGCCCCGCTGCGCGACGAGGGCGTACTGATCGTCGGCAGCGGCTTCTTCACCCACAACCTGCGGGCGCTCAGCAGGGACGGACGGGTCACCTCGGTGATGGCCGAGTTCGACGACTGGGGCCGGCGCGCCCTGGCGGCCCAGGACCTGGACGCGCTGCTCGACTTCGAGCACAAGGCCCCGGCCGGGCGCCTGGCCCACCCGCGCACCGAGCACTTCGCCCCGCTGTTCGTCACCCTCGGCGCCGGCGAGGCCGACCTGGACAGCCAGCGCAGCGTCATCGACGGGTTCTGGATGGGCCTGGCCAAGCGCTCGATCCAGCTGGGCTGAGCCGCCCGGTTGCCGCGGCGCATCGTACGAACTCCCGGCGCGGGCCCGGGCGCTGGACCTATCGTGTGACGCTCCGTCGAAGTCGAGCCGAAGTCGAAGCCGAAGGAACGATCATGCGCAGCGGCGACGCCGTACGAACCGCCCTGGACGCCTCGCTCGCAGTCCTCGCCCCGCACACCGGGGACCGCGACTGGGGCGTGCCCGCCGGGCCCCTGGAGTGGAGCTGCCGCGACACCGCCGCCCACATCGCCCATGACCTGCTCGCCTACGCCGGCCAGCTCGCCGCCCGGCCCAGGGACCGCTACCTGCCGCTGGACCTCACCGTCCGGCCCGAGGCCGACCCGGCCCAGGTGCTCGCCGTGGTCACTGCCGCGGGACACCTCCTCGCCACCGCCCTGGACGCCGCCCCACCCGAGCTGCGCGCCTACCACCACGGGCCCTGCGAGCCGCTCGGCTTCGCCGCGATAGGCGTCGCCGAGACACTGCTGCACACCCACGACATCACCAGCGGCCTCGGCCTGCCCTGGCAGCCTCCCGCCGACCTGTGCCGCTTCGCGCTCGACCGGCTCTTCCCGCACGCACCGCGGGAGCCGGCCGCCCACCCGGCAGCGGTCCTGCTCTGGTGCACCGGGCGGGGGGAACTGAACGGCCGCCCGCGCAGGTCCTCGTGGACCTGGCGGGCGGCCAGGGGCGAGTGGCCGGACTGATCCGGCCGCCAGGCCAGGCGGGTCAGGCGTCGCCGGTGGCGACCCGCTCGGCCCGGCTGCGCTCGACGCACAATTCGTTGCCCTCCGGGTCGGACAGGGTGACCCACCCCTTGCCGTCCGGCCGGCGGTGGTCCTCCAGGACGGTGGCGCCCAGGGCCACCAGGCGCTCCACCTCCTCGTCCCGGCCGCGGTCCTGCGGCTGGAGGTCGAGGTGGACCCGGTTCTTCACCGACTTGCCCTCGGGCACCCGGATGAAGAGCAGCGAGGCGCCGGCGGACTCCACCACGGCCATCTCGTCACCGGGGTTGTCGTCCGCGCCCAGGGTGCCCTCCAGCGCCTCGACCCAGAAGCCGGCCAGGGCGTACGGGTCGGCGCAGTCGATCGTCACATGTCGTACCAGAGAAGCCATGCGCCTACTCTGAAGTGCGCCGAGCGGATCCGTCCAACCAATTCCGGGAGTGCCGGTGGCCGTCCAGCGGGTACGGCGGGAAGGCCGGGACGATCTCCGTAAAGGCGTAGCCGCTCTTCTCCGCGACCCGGCAGGAGGCGTGGTTGTCGCCCTCGTGCAGCAGGTCGATCCGGCGCAGGCCGTCGACGGCGAAGGTGGCGAAGGCCCAGGCGGTGAGGGCCTCCACCGCGCGCGGCGCCACCCCCCGGCCGCGGGCCGGGCCGGCCGTCCAGTACCCCACCTCGGCCCTCTCCCCGCCCGGGGTGCCGCGCTTGAGCACGACGTTGCCGACCAGCTCGCCGGCGTCCAGGACGGCGAAGGAGTACCGGGTGCCGGCCGCCCGGCCCTCGTACTGGAGCCGCAGCCAGTGCGCGGCCTGCTCGGCGTCGTTCACCGGGGTGCGGGTGAAGCGGCGCAGGGTCTCGTCGCGGTAGGCCTCGACCAGGGCGGGCGCGTCGGCGTCCTCGAAGGGCCGCAGCACCAGGCCGTCGGCCGAAATGGCCGCGGTGGCGGTCACTTGAGGCCCTCCCAGCCCCAGCGAAGGGTCGGGCCGGTGGTCGTTCATGATGTGCTCCCCGTGAGTGGACCGTGCGTTGCGGCCTTCCTAGCAGTCGGCGGGCGCGGACGCAGGCACTGCGGCCCGCTGTCCGCGCCGGGCGCAACAAGCGGAGGGTCGGGCTCCCCTGGAGGACCTGCGGCCAATGCTTGACTGCCTGGACAGGGACGTGCCGGCGAGGCGGGCACGGGCACGGGCACAACCGCGGGCACGGGCGCGGTACCCACGGACGGGTGACACCCCCGATCGGGGGTGTGCAGGGCGCGGGCCGGGGAGGACAGTGGGCCCCATGCAGATTCCACTCTCCGTGATGGACTTCCTCGACCGGGCCGAGCTGGTCTACGGCGACCGGGTCGGCATCGTCGACGAGCCGGTGCAGCCGGCCGAATCCTGGGGCGAGCTGAGCTACCGCAGGGTCGCCGAGCTGGCCCGGGCCCAGGCCGCCGGACTGGACCGGCTCGGCGTCAGGCCGGGCGAGCGGGTCGCGATCGTCTCGCACAACTCGGCCCGGCTGCTGACCTCCTTCTTCGGGGTGAGCGGGTACGGCCGGGTGCTGGTGCCGGTGAACTTCCGGCTGAAGGCCGAGGAGGTGTCGTACATCGTCGAGCAGAGCGGCGCCTCCGTGCTGCTGGTCGACCCCGAGGTCGCGGACTCGCTGAGCGGGGTGGTGGCCAAGCACAAGTTCGTGCTCGGCGCGGACAGCGACGCCGTGCTGTACGACTTCGACGGCACCCCGCGGCGCTACGCGGTGGACGAGAACGACACCGCCACCATCAACTACACGAGCGGAACCACCGCCCGCCCCAAGGGCGTCCAGCTCACCCACCGCAACATCTGGTTGAACGCGACGGTGATGGCCCTGCACTACGGCGCCGGCGACCGGGACGTCTACCTGCACACCCTGCCGATGTTCCACGCCAACGGCTGGGGCCTGCCGTTCTCGCTCACCGGCCTGGGCGCGCAGCACATCGTGCTGCGCAAGGTGGACGGCGCGGAGATCCTGCGCCGGGTCGAGCGGCACGGGGTGACCTTCCTGTCCGGCGCGCCCGCCGTGGTCCAGATGGTGCTGGACGCCGCCGCCGACTGGGACGGCCCGGTGCCCGGCCGGGACCGGGTGCGGATGATCGTGGCCGGCGCCCCGCCGCCGACCTCGGTGATCCAGCAGGTCGAGGAGCAGCTGGGCTGGGAGTTCATGCAGCTCTACGGCCTGACCGAGACCTCCCCGGTGGTCACGGTCAACCGCTCGCGGGCCGAGTGGGACGCGCTCCCGGCCGCCGAGCGGGCCGAGAAGCTGGTGCGGGCGGGCGCCCCGGCGCTCGGCACCCGGCTGCGGGTGGATCCCTCCGGCGAGGTGCTGGTGCGCTCCAACACCGTGCTGGACGGCTACTGGCAGCAGCCCGAGGCGAGCGCCGAGGCGCTGCGCGACGGCTGGTTCCACACCGGCGACGGCGGCACCCTCACGGACGGCCTGCTGACCATCTCGGACCGCAAGAAGGACGTCATCATCAGCGGCGGGGAGAACGTCTCCTCGATCGAGGTGGAGGACTGCCTGTACGACCACCCGGCGGTCGCCGAGACGGCGGTGATCGGGGTGCCGCACGAGAAGTGGGGCGAGACGGTGAAGGCGCTGGTGGTGCTCCGGGAGGGCCACGAGGCAGTCACCGAGGCCGAGTTGATCGCGCACTGCAAGCAGCGGCTGGCGGGCTACAAGTCGCCCACCACGGTGGAGTTCCGGGACTCCCTGCCGCGCACCGCCACCGGGAAGCTGCAGAAGTTCCGGCTGCGCGAGCCGTACTGGTCCGGGCGGGACCGCCAGGTCAACTGACGAGCCCCGACTCCCGCGCCGCGAGGGCGAGTTCGGTCCGATTGCGGACCCCGAGCTTGTGCATCGCGGACTTGAGGTAGCCCGTCACCGTGTTGCAGGTCAGGCCCAGCCGGGCGGCGATCTCCGGGTTGGTCCGGCCGGTCGCCGCCCAGCGCAGCACCTCGTGCTCGCGCGGGGTCAACGGCGGTACGGCGGAGGCCTTCCGGGGCCGCTCGCGGTTCCAGGCCGCGGCCCCGGCGAGCGCCCGGGCCGCAGCCTTCGCCAGCGTGCCGACCGCGGAGATCCGCACGTCCCCGAACGGGACGACGGTGCGCAGCGAGGCGTACACCACGCCGTGCACGGTGCCGCCGTCCATCAGCGGGACGGTGAGCATCGCGTACAGGTCGTCGGCGGCCACGGCCGCGTCGTAGTGGTGCGAAATGGTCGTCGCCGCACGGTAGTCGGGCACCCAGGTGGGTGCGCGCTCGGCGAGCGCCCGGCCGCCGAGGCCGAGTCCGGCCGGGACGGGTATGTCGTGCAGCAGGTCGGCCCGGGTGCCGGCCCAGTGCCGCAGCACCATGCCCTCGGCGTCAGGGCGACTGCCGGGCAGCGACTCGGGCACGCCGACCAGGCCGACGTCGACGCCGCACTCCGCCACCACCCGGCGGGCGAGGTCGCCGAGCACGGCGTCGCGCACCAGCTCGGCGGCGCGCGCGGCGAGTTGGGGATCGTCGGGTTGCGCAACGTCGTCGAGGGGTTGCGCAAGGTGGGGGTCCGCAGCCCTGGTCATCGCGGAATTGTCACACGCGGTGGGGCCGGTGGCGAGAGTCCTGACATGCGTGTTTCGTGGAGTCGCGGACGCCGGCGGCTGCCCGGGCGTAGGGTGCGCCCGGACGCTACCGGCGGGTAGTGAACACCGGCGGAAGCGGGTGTTGGCCACTGGCCGAAGCGGGTGGTGAACACCGGCGGAAGCGGGTGGTGAACACCGGCGGAAGCGGATGGTGACCACCGGCGGAAGCGGGTGGTGGCCACCGGCAGCAACCGCCTTGACCGGAAGGGGAACCGATGACCGAGCCGAAGGCCCCGGACGACGTCCTGGGCGGGCTGTTGGCGGACCTGCGAACCGAGAGCGCGGTGCTGGACGACCTGGTCGCAGGACTGCCGGCCGAGGGCTGGGCCCGCCCGACGCCCGCCGAGGGCTGGACGGTGGCCCACCAGATCGCCCACCTGGCCTGGACGGACGACTGGACGGCGCTGGCCGCGCGCGATCCGGAGGGCTTCGGCGCCTCGCTCGGCGGGCGGTTCGCCGAGCTGTCGGCGGCCGGCGCCGACCCGGTCGAGGAGGGCGCCCGAGCCGGAGCGGCCGCCGAGCCCGCGGCGCTGCTCGCCCGCTGGCGGGCCGGGCGGGCGGAGGTGCTGGCCGCGCTCGGCGCGGCCCCGGCCGACGTCCGGCTGCCCTGGTTCGGCCCGCCGATGAAGCCCGCCTCGATGGCGACCGCGCGGCTGATGGAGACCTGGGCGCACGGCCAGGACGTCGCGGACGCGCTCGGCGCCACCCGCGAGCCCACCGACCGGCTGCGGCACATCGCCCACCTGGGGCTGCGCACCCTGGGCTTCGCCTTCACCCTGCACGGGCTGCCCGCGCCCGAGCGCCCGGTCCGGCTCGAACTGGCCGCGCCCGACGGCGGCACCTGGTCCATCGGCCCGGCCGGGGCGCAGGACGTGGTGGCCGGGCCGGCCCTGGACTTCTGCCTGCTGGTGACCCAGCGCCGCCACCGGGACGACCTCACCCTCACCGCCACCGGGCCGGTCGCGAGCGCCTGGCTCCCGATCGCCCAGGCCTTCGCCGGGGCGCCGGGCAAGGGTCGCCCGCCCGGGGCGTAGGGCGGGCGCCTGGACGCAGGACGTAGGGCGTAGGGCGCGGGGCCGCGAGGGGACACGCACCGGGCCCGGGGGATTCGTTGTCGGACCCCCGGGGATTCGTTGTCGGACTACCGGGGTTGAATGGCGGGCATGAACGACCTGCTCAGCCGCCTGCCCGCCATCCCCGACCTGCGCGACCGCTGCCGCGCGCTGGCCATGCTCGACGCGATCATCTGCCCGGACGACTGGGCGGCGCGGTACTACTCCTTCGACTCCGCCTGGGGCGAGGGCGAGGAGATGGCCTCGATGCGCGACGGCGAGGGGTCCGACTGGTTCATGGTGTTCTCCCCCGCCGGCGTCTACGGGCGGGGATTCGGCCGCGGGGCCGCGAACAGTCCGGAGCTGCTCGTGGCCGTCCCCGAGGAGTTCCGCCGCTTCGCCGAGGAGCCCGCCTTCCAGGACGAGGACGGGCCGGTCGTGACGGTCTGCTTCTGGCGCGCGCCGCAGGACGCCGCCTGGCGCGGCGCGGCCGCCGAGCGGGGCGCGGAGGGCCTCTTCGAGCTGCTGCTGGACGGTTCCGCGGAGGCCTACCTGGCGTGGGCCGAGGAGTACTTCGAGCCGGAGCACGAGCTGGACCCGGCCGCGATCGGGCACGTCCTGGCGCTGCGCCCGCTCACGCCGGCCGTGGTGGCGGCACTCAACCCGGACACCGACCTGGAGGAGCTCGCCGAGGACCTCGCGGAGATCGGCTACCCGGTCTGACGCACCGCACGGACGACGCCCGCCCGCCGCACGGACGGCACCTTCCCGCCGCACGGACGACGCCCGCCCGCCCCGGCCCGCCGCACGGACGGCGCCTGCCCGCCGTTCGGCCTCGCCGAGCGGCTCGTCCCCCGGAACGGGGAGTCGCTCACAGGCCGATCCGCAGTGGGGTGAGCCGGGTGGCGATCAGGTTGGTGGCGCCCCGGTCGCGCTCGATGTGCCCGTGGACCAGCAGCCCGGCCCGGTCCAGGGCGGTGCGGCGCTGGGACTCCCAGACCGGACGGTTGCAGATCACGTTGATCAGTCCGGTCTCGTCCTCCAGGCTGAGGAAGAGCACCCCGCCGGCCGTCGGCGGCCGCTGCCGGTGGGTGACCAGGCCACCGACCACCACGGCCGTCCCCGGCGGCACGTCCGGGAGCCGGTCGGCGGAGAGGGCTCCGCCGCGCTCCAGCTGGGCGCGCAGGTGCTGGAGCGGATGGCTGGTGGCGGAGGTGCCGGTGGCCCACAGGTCGGCGATGGTCTCCTCGACCGGGCTCATGCCGGGCAGCTCCGGCGCCTCGGTGCCGGGGGTGGTGCCGGGGATCAGCTCGGCCGAGATCCCGGCGAACGCTCCTGCCGCCCACAGTGCCTGACGTCGCGTCAGCCCGAAGCAGTCGAAGGCCCCGGCCGTCGCCAGCGCCTCCAGGACGGGCCCCGGCAGACCGGTGCGGCGGGCGAAGTCCTCCAGGTCGGCGTACGGCTGCCCGGCCACGATCGCCTCGGCCTGCGGGGTGCCGATGCCGCGCACCGTCTCCAGGCCGAGCCGGATCGCCGGCTGCGGGCGCCCTGCGGTCAGCGGCGGCTTGGGGGTCGGCCCCCGGTAGGGCTCCAGGGAGGGCCGCGCCCCGCTGGCGTTGACGTCCACCCCGCGCACCCGCACGCCGTGCCGCCGGACGTCCGCGACCAGGCTGAGCGGCGAGTAGAAGCCCATCGGCTGGTTGGCCAGCAGGGCGCAGGTGAAGGCCGCCGGGAAGTGGTACTTGAGCCAGGCGCTGGCGTACACCAGGTAGGCGAAACTGATCGCGTGGCTCTCCGGGAAGCCGTAGTTGGAGAAGGCCTCGATCTTGCCGTAGACGTCCTCGGCCACCTCGGGCGGGATACCGCGCTCGGCCATCCCGCCCAGCAGCCGCTCGCGCAGCCGGGCGACCCGCTCGTGCGAGCGCTTGGCGCCCATCGCCTGGCGCAGCCGGTCGGCCTCCGCGGGGGTGAACCCGGCGCAGTCGATGGCGAGTTGCATCATCTGCTCCTGGAACAGCGGCACCCCCAGGGTCTTGCCGAGCGCGTTCTCCATCAGCGGGTGCGGGCAGCCGGGCGGCTCGGCCCCGGCGCGGCGGCGCAGGTACGGGTGGACGGATCCGCCCTGGATCGGGCCGGGCCGGATCAGCGCGACCTCGACCACCAGGTCGTAGAAGTGGTCCGGCTTGAGCCGGGGCAGGGTCGCCATCTGCGCCCTGGACTCGACCTGGAACACCCCGACGGTGTCGGCCCGGCGCAGCATCGCGTACACGCCCTTGTCGTCGTCCGGGATGGTGGCCAGGTCGTAGCGCAGGCCGTGGTGCTCCGCGACCAGGTCGCAGGCGTCGTGCAGGGCCGCGAGCATGCCGAGGCCGAGCAGGTCGATCTTCACCAGCCCGGCGCCGGCGGTGGACTCCTTGTCCCACTGGAGCACGGAGCGCCCGGGCATCCGGGCCCACTCGGTGGGGCAGATCTCGCCGATCGGCTCCCGGGTGAGCACCATGCCGCCCGAGTGGATGCCCAGGTGGCGGGGCAGGCCGTGGAGCTGGGTGGCGAGCTGGAGCACGTCGGCGGGGATGACGGCGTCCGCGCCGGGGGCGGAGCGGAAGTCGGTCTGCCGGCTGAACGCGTCCACCTGCCCCTGCGGGTAGCCGAGCACCCGGGCGGCGTCGCGGATCGCCAGCCGGGGCCGGTAGGTGATCACGTTGGCGACCTGGGCGGCGTGCTCGCGCCCGTAGCGGCCGTAGACGTACTGGATGACCTCCTCGCGGCGGCGGTTCTCGATGTCCAGGTCGATGTCGGGCGGCCCGTCCCGGGCGGTGGAGAGGAAGCGTTCGAACAGCAGCTTGTAGTGGATCGGGTCGACGGCGGTGATCCCGAGGGCGTAGCAGACCGCCGAGTTGGCGGCCGAGCCGCGGCCCTGGCACCAGATGTCCCGGCTCCGGCAGAAGTCCACGATGTCGTGCACGATCAGGAAGTAGCCGGCCAGGTCGAGGTCCTCGATCACGTCCAGTTCCTTGGCGAGCTGGCGGCGGGCGGCGGCGTTGCCGGGGCCGAACCGGGCCGGGCCGCCGGCCGCGACCAGGGCCCGCAGGTGGCTGATCTCGGTCTCGCCCGCGGGGACGGGGAAGCCGGGCAGCTCCGGGTCCAGCCGGGCGAAGTCGAAGGCGCAGGCCCGGCCGAGTTCGACGGTGGCCCGCTGCACCCCGGGGAAGCGGGCCAGCCGGCCGGCCATCTCGCGGCCCGAGCGCAGGTGCGCGGTGCCGGCCGCCCGGGTCCAGCCGACCGCGTCCTGGAGGGTACGGCGCCCGTGCAGTGCGGCGAGGCTCTGCGCGAGTCGGCCCTGGGCGGGGCCGGCGTGGTGGGCGTTGGTGGAGGCGACGACGGGGAGACCCGCCTTCGCCGCGAGGGCGGCGAGGGCGTCGTTGCGCCGGTCGTCGCCGGGCAGCCACTGGTCGATCAGCTCGACGTGGACGTTCTCGCGGCCGAACGCCTCGGTGAGGGTGCGGAGTCGGTGCTCGGCCTCGCTCCGGGTGGCGGGTGGGGTGGCGTTCCGGTGGGCGCTCGGGCGGGTGCCCGGGTCGGCGAGCGGGTCGGCCGGCGCGGCGAGCGGGTCGGCCAGCGCGGCGGGCGGGTCTGCCAGTGCGGCGGGCGGGTCGGCCAGCGCGGCAGGGACCCGGCCGAGGCGGCAGCCGGTGAGCACCGCCCAGTGACCGTCGTGCGCCCCGGCGAGCGCCTCGAGGTCGTACACCGGGTTGCCCTTGACGCCGCCGGCCAGCTGGGCGGCGGCGATCGCGGCGGAGAGGCGGCGGTAGCCGGCCGGGTCACGGGCGAGGACCAACAGGTGTTCCGTCGACCTTTCGTGACGGATCGTCAGTTCCGCGCCGAATGCGGTGGCCAGGCCCGTGCCCCGGGCCGCCTCGGCGAGCCGGACGGCGCCGTACAGGCCGTCGTGGTCGGTGATCGCGAGGGTCTCCACGCCCAGCCGGACCGCCTCCGCGACCAGGTCCTCCGGGTCGCTGGCGCCGTCCAGGAAGCTGAAGGCGGAGTGGACGTGCAGCTCGGCCCAGGGTTCGGGGCCGGGTTCGGGTTCGGGGCCGAGTTCGGGGCCGGGGCCGGGGCCGGGGCCGGCTCCGGGTCCCGGGGTCGGGGGCTCCTCGGGAACGGGACGGGTGCGGCGCAGCGGGACGACCGTACGGTCCGGCGCGGCACCGGTCAGTCTGCGGTGCAGCTCGCTCCAGGGAACGGTGGGGTGGCTGGTGAAGCCCATCGGGGTCGCCTTCGTCGTTCTCGTGCTCGTCCTGCTCCCCCCTCCCACTGGGTTCCGGAGCCGCTAGTCGTAGCCGGCCTCCAGGTACCAGGCACCCCCCTCCACGGTGAGCAGCAGCGCCCGGCCACCGCCCACCACGACCTGGAACCGCGCCCGGCGCCGGGCCAGCGACTGGTCCCACCAGTACTCGACCGCCGGCCATGGCCCGGTCCAGCCGTCCACCCGCTCCTCCCGGCCCCGGACCACGACCAGGGCCGGCCGGGCCGACACCCCCGCCCGGCCGTCCACCGTGACCGGCCGCCCGGCCCCGTCCAGCACCCGCACCGACGCCGGCTCCCGCAGCACCACGGCGGGCCACACCTCCGGCAGCCGCCCCGGCCAGGGCGCGTCGGCCGGCACCGCCGCCTCGTACGGCTCACCCCACGGCACCTTGACCACCTGCTCTCCCGGGCCCCGCCCGCCGGCCGGCTCGATCCGGCGCAGCCCGGCGTGCCCGAGCACCGCCTGCACCCTGGCGACCGCGCGCTCCACCCGGTCGTCCGCGACGGCCTGGCCCCACAGCGCGAGCTGGCGGCCCTGGTCAGGGGAGAGGCCGTCGGGGGCCAGCCGGAGCAGGGTGAAGCCGGCCTGGCCGTCCGGGGCGCCGCTCGGACCGCTGCCCCGGGCGCCGCTCGGGTCACTGCTCGGGTCGCTGCTCGGGTCGCTGCTCTGGTCGTTGCTCGCGGAGGCGCCCTCGGAGGTGCCCGCGAAGGTGCCCGCGCCCTGCCAGGCCTGGAGCTGCCAGCGGACCCGCTCGGCCAGCGCCGTCGCGGACAGCCGGCCCTCGTGCCGCCACAACCGGGAGGCCGTCCGGCCGTCCGCGCAGGCCACCTCGACGGCCACCCGGCGGCAGGTCAGCCCGGCCCCGGCGAGCCGCTGGTGCAGTTGCTCGGCCAGCGTGCGGGCGACGAACACCAGCGGCTCGGCCAGCAGCTCCGGCGGGTCGAAGCGCTGCTCGACGGCGAGGTCCGGCTCCTCCTCGCGCGGCAGCAGCGGGCGCGGCTGCAAGCCTCGGGCCAGCCGGTGCGCGACCGTCCCGGAGGGACCGAAGCGGTCCGCTACCGACTCGGCCGGCAGTGCGGCGAAGGCCCCGACGGTGGGCAGGCCGAGCCGCCCGAGCAACTCGGCCAGCGCCTCGTCACCCAGCGCGCTCACCGGGTACGGGGCGAGGAACTCCGCCGTCCGGCCGGCCGGGACCAGCACCCCGGCCCGGGCGGCGAGCACGGCGGCGAACAGGCCGTCGGCGACGCCGACCTGGGCCTGCGGGGCGGTTGCCGACCGGGCCTCGACGGATCGGGCTTCGACGGGTCGGGCTCCGACGGGTCGGGCTCCGATGGGTCGGGCCTCGACGGGCGCCGCAACCGGGACGGCCACCGCACCCGGAACGGCGTCCGGGACGAGCGGCTGCCCGAGGGCGTCCGCCACCGCTCTGCCGACCTTGGCGGCCAGCGCCTCCTCACCGCCGAAGTAGCGGCCCGGGCCCTTCACCGGGATCGCACACAGGCCCGGGCGGATCACCTCCACCCGGGGCGTGAACGCCTCCACCGCCGCGACCACCGGCTCGAAGCGGCGGGTCTCCGCCTCCGGGTCGCGGTCACGCAGTTCCAGCGACGGGCAGAGCCGTTGAGCCAGCTTGAGCCGCTGCCCCTGCCGCACCCCGGCCTCCCGGGCGCCCGCCGAACAGGCGAGGATCCGCCCGCCCTCGGTCACCGCGACCGGGTCGTCGCCGGTGAGGGCCACCACCGGCCAGTCCGGGCACCAGACCACCAGCACCCGGGGGGTTCTGTCGTCCGCCATCTCAGACCACCGCCGCCACGCGGGGGGCCAACGGCTCCGCCGCCGGGATCGCCGGGATCGCCGAACCTGCCGCCGGTTGTGGCTGTTCCTGGAGCGGGCGCACCGCGCCGTACTCGTCCGGCAGCCAGAGCCGGGCCGTCCGGCCGTGCACCGCCGAGCCGCGGCCCTCGGCCACCACCTCCACCTGTCGGCCGACGAGCTGCCCGTGGCCGTCGCCCAGCCCGAACCAGCGCCCCGAGCGCACCCCCAGCCGCAGTGCCGCGCCCGGCCACGGTCCGGCGACCAGCAGCACGCAGCCGCTGCGCCGCAGCACCGCCGCCAGCCGGGCGGCCAGCTTCGGCGGCACCGGCCCGTCCGGGCGCAGCATGATCAGCTCGACCGCGCCGGCCAGCACCGAGACCACCTCGGCCCAGTGCGCCCCCGGGTCGTCCACGACCAGCAGCCGTCGCAGGTCCAGCCCGTACCCCTCGGCGGCGGCCAACCCCAGGTCCGGCAGTCCGACCGCCGCGGCCCAGCCGCCCTCGGTCTCCTTCACCCCGGCGGCCAGCGCCAGCAGCAGCCCGGTGTCCCCGCCCGCCACCGACACCGCCGTCCCCCGGCGCAGCCCGGCGTCGGGCAGCACCTCCCGCAGCGCGGACGGCACCGGCACCAGCCCCCGGGATCCCACCGCCGCCGTCTGCCAGGCACCCGGCGTCCCCCGCTCCTCTCGCTCCCCCTGCTCCCCCGGCTTCCCCGGCACTGCAGCCGGGGACGCCACCGGGCGGAGCACGGGGCGTGCGGGCTGCTCGGCGGTGGATTCGAAAACAGATTCGAAAACGGGCACAACCCCAGGATCGAACATTCGTTCGCAAAGATTCAAGTCCGCCCAGGTCACCCCACCTGTCACTCTCCGCAACCGGCCCCGCCGAGGCCCGGCCGTAGGCCGGTGGGCTTGGACCCGGGCCCGGCGCCGGGCACGGCCGACGGCGATCCACCGGGAACGCGGGCGACTTTTCCGCCGCACCGCCGAATCCTTCGAGGAGGCGCGCACCTCTTATAGACGTGCCGACGAACGTCCGGCACGGGATCCGGAGGTAGTGATGATCATCGGAATCGGCATCGCCGTCGCCCTGGTGCTGCTCTGCACCTGCATGGTGGTCGTGAAGCGCAGGCGAGCCGGACGTGGCTGAATCGACCTGGCCCGGCGCACAGCTGATCGCGGCCGCGCAGGGGGGCGACGTCGACTCGATCGCCGCGCTGGTGTCGGGCTCGCACCCCAACGTGCAGCGGTTCGCCCATTCCCTCTGCGCCACCCCGGAGGACGCGGAGGACGCGGCGCAGGAGGCCCTGATCATCCTGTACCGCAAGATCGGGATGCTGCGGGCCTCCGGCGCCCTGGCGTCGTGGATGTTCCGCATCGTCCGCAACGAGTGCCTCCGACGCGCACGCGCCCACCTGCGGGACCGCAGCGTGCCGTTGCGGCAGGACACCCCCGCCCCCTCGGCCGAGGAGCAGGCCCTGCAGAGCCTGGAGGCGGGCACGGTGGCGGCCGCGGTCGCCGCCCTGCCCCCGGACCAGCGCCGCGTGCTGATCATGCGGGACATCCAGGGCCACAGCGGCCGCGCGGTCGCCGACGCACTGGGCCTCAGCACGGCGGCGATGAAGTCGCGCCTGCACCGGGCCCGTACGGCGGTCCAACAGGCCCTGCGGGCCACCACCTGAATCCGGATGGAGGCAGCGATGACTGGAACGGCAGGCAAGACGAAGGGTGGGACGAAGCCCGGGTCCGATGCCGGACCCGACGGCCCCGACTTCGCGAGCAGGTCCCTGCCCGAGCACGTCGTGCGCGGCGTGGTGGGTTTCGGCGCACTGGTCGGCTCGGTCGCTCTCATCCCGGTGGTCGGGCCGGTCGCCCTGGGCCTCCTGCCGGTCGGCCTGCTCGCCCTGCGCGGCTGCCCGACCTGCTGGACGATCGGCCTGATGCAGACGATCTCGCGGGGCCGCCTCCAGCGTTCCTGCGAGGACGGCCAGTGCAGGCTGACCGTCGCCGGCCAAGGCGAGGGCGAGCACCGGGAGGACGGGTCCGGAGGTACGTCGGCGCCGTTGCGCCGTCGGGTGACGGCGCCGGACGGGTGACGTCGGGCGGGTGACGGCGTCGGGCGGGTGACGTCGCTCGCCCGACCGGACTACCGACAAGTGTTTTTTCCTTGACGAATTTTTTTGTCGGCTGGAAGCTGGAACGGTGCTGGAAGTCGCCGTGATCGAAGAACCCGCCGCGGCCGAGGCCTCGCTGGACCCGATGCGGTCACGCCTCCTCGCCGCCCTGACCGAGCCCGCCTCGGCCGCCATGCTGGCCGCCCGGCTGGGACTGCCCCGGCAGAAGGTCAACTACCACCTGAAGGAACTGGAGCGGCACGGCCTCGTCGAACTCGCCGAGGAGCGCCGCAAGGGCAACGTCACCGAACGGGTGTACCGCGCCACCGCGGCCTCCTACGTGATCTCCCCCAGCGTCCTGGCCGCCGTGAGCCCGGACCCCGCCCGCTCCCCCGACCAGCTCTCCGCCCGCTGGCTGCTGGCGCTCGGCTCCCGGCTGGTGCAGGAGGTCGGGGCCCTGCTGACCGGAGCCTCCCGGGCCCGCCGGCGGGTCGCCAGCTTCGGCATCGACGCGCAGGTGCGGTTCGCCTCCGCCGCCGACCGGGCCGCCTTCGCCGAGGAGCTGGCCCAGTCCGTGGCCACCCTCGTCAGCCGCTACCACGACGAGTCCGCGCCCGGGGGCCGCAACCACCGGGTGGTCGTCGGGCTCCACCAGATCCCCGCCGCACCACCCGAGACCGAGGCCGAGGCCAAGGCCGGAGCGGGGACGGAACCGGCCGGGGCCGAGGTGGCGGCCGGGGACGTCGCCGCTGCGGCGGGCGAGGCCGGGAGCACACCGAACCAGGAGGACCCGCGATGACCCACCCGTTCGAGATCGAGCTGGAGACCTCCCTGCCGGCGAGCCCGGAACAGGTCTGGGAGGCGATCGCCACCGGACCGGGGATCGACTCCTGGTTCATGGGCCGCAACGAGCTGGACCCGCGCGAGGGCGGCACCGCCGTCATGGAGACCGGGGGCCACCGCGAGGAGGCGGTCGTCACCGCCTACGAGCCCGGCAGGCGCCTGGCCACCCGTACGGCCACCGGCGAGGACGGCCGGTTCATGGCCTTCGAGTACCTGATCGAGGGCCGGGACGGCGGCGCCACCGTCCTCCGCGTCGTCCACAGCGGCCTGCTCGGCGACGACTGGCAGGACGAGTACGACGCGCTGCGCCGTGGCTGGCCCTTCCACCTCCACACGCTCCGCGAGTACCTCACCCACTTCCCCGGACGCACCGCCGTCCCCGTCTTCGCCGCCGCGCCGTCGGCCGGGCGGCCGGAACCGGAGGTCCGGGCCCTCCTCGCCCGCGCCCTGTCGCTGCCGCTCCCGGTCACCACGGGCACGCGGGTCCACGGGGAACCGGCGGGCCTGCCGCCGCTGGACGGCGAAGTGGTCTGGGCGGACGACGAACGCGTCGAGGTCCGCACCGCCGACGGGCTCTACACCTTCCACCACGGCTCCGGCCTGGTGCTGCTGTTCCACCACCTCTTCGGCCCGGTTCCGGACGGGGCCGAGGCCGAGGCCGCCTGGCAGCAGTGGCTGGCCGAGGCCCTCGCCTGACCTGCCCCTTCGGGCCTTCTGGCCTTCGGGCCCTCTGGCCTTCGGGCCTTCGGGCCGACAGACCCGATCCCTACCCAGACCCAGCCCCAGACCCCGCAAAAGAACCGAGGAACCAACTCATGCGCACCCTGATCAGCACCGCCTTCATCTCGCTCGACGGCGTGGTCGAGGGCCCCGGCGGCGAACCCGGCTACCGGAACTCCGGCTGGACCTTCAAGGACATCGAGTTCCTCCCCGAGGCGTTCGAGATCAAGGGGCGGGAACAGGAGGAGGCCACCGCGATGCTGCTCGGCCGGGTCAGCTACCAGGCGTTCAGCCCGGTGTGGCCGGACATGGCGGAGTTCGCCCGCTACAAGACGCTGCCGAAGTACGTCGTCTCCACCACCCTCACCGAGGACGACCTGGTGTCGAACTGGGGCGAGACCACCATCCTGCGCTCGCTCGACGAGGTCGCCGCGCTGAAGGAGACCGAGGGCGGCCCGATCATCCTCCACGGCAGCGCCGCCCTGAACCGCGCCCTCTCCGACGCCGGCCTGATCGACCGCTACCACCTGCTCGTCTTCCCGCTGCTGCTCGGCGCCGGCAAGCGCATGTTCAGCACGACGGACAAGGACGCCCAGAAGCTGAAGCTGGTCGAGCACCAGGTGTACGGGAACGGCCTCCAGAAGCAGGTCTTCGACGTGGTCCGCTGACCGGCAGGGCCCGTCCGCGCCTCCCTGATCGTCAACGCCCGTCCGCCGTGCGCCAGACGAACACCTCGCTGCTCGGCTGCCGCTCCGAGAAGAGCCCCGACGGCGAGGTCAGGGCGAGGAGTCGACGGAGGTCCGACTCGAAGGCCGGACGGCGCTCGGCGAACAGGTGCGGGGCCGAGGAGGAGAGCGCGAAGACGCCCGCGACCGCGTCGTCGGCCGTGCGCTCCAGCGGCCGCCCGCCCGGGACGACGATCCGCCGCGGACCGGTGAAGCCCGCCCGGGCGAGGACGGCGGCCTCGTCGCCCGGCGTGCCGTGCGGCAGCAGCCCCTGCCCGGCGCGGCGGACCGGGCCGAGGTAGCGCCGGACCAGCTCCCCGATCGCGGCGTACGGGACCGGCGGGTGCGGCAGCCCCTCGGTGGGACGCGGTTCGCCCTTCAGGTCCGAGATGTGCGCCAGGGCGCCGCCGGGCCGCAGCATGCGCCGTACGGTCGCCGCCACCAGGTCGCGGTCCATCCAGTGGAAGGACTGGCCGAAGACCGCCAGGGTGAAGGTGCCGAGCCCCGACGGCAGTTCCTCGGCCCGGGCCCGCACCCAGGTGGCCTTGGGCTCCGCCGCGCCCGCCCGGCGCGCCTCGGCGATCATCCCGGCGTCCGGGTCCACCCCGACGACCTCACCGAACAGGTGCGCCAGGCCCAACGCCAGCGTGCCCGGCCCGCACCCCACGTCGAGCAGCCGTCCCCGCCCGTCGAGCCCCAGTTCCTCGCCCAACGCCTCCGCCAGTCCGGGGGCGTACGGGAGCCTGCCGCGGGTGTAGTGGGCGGCCGTTCCGGCGAACAGCGTCTCGTCCCAGGACCAGGCCTCGTCGGTCATCGCCGCTCCTTCGAAGGGGCCTGACGTTCGGTGAACGGCCTTGATCATGGCACGTGTTGACGCTCGGTCCCAGCCGGCCGGGACCGGGCGGGACGGCCGTGGCCGGCCGGGACCGGGCGGGACGGCGGTGGCCGGCCGGGACGGGAAACCCGATGGACAGGCATCCTGCGGCCAACAGACTGGTCCCATGACTTCGACCGACGACAAGAACGATCTCCGGATCTACATCCAGGATGCCCGCGACGCCCTGCTCTGGAAGCTCGAAGGCCTCTCCGAGTACGACCTGCGCCGCCCGCTCACCCCCACCGGGACCAACCTGCTGGGCCTGGTCAAGCACGTCACCGGCGCCGAGGCGCTGTACTTCGGCGACACCTTCGGCCGCCCCTTCCCCGAACCGGCCCCCGTGTGGATCACCGGACAGACCGAGCCCAACGGCGACATGTGGGCGCGGGCGGACGAGAGCACCGAGGAGATCGTCGGGCGCTACCGACGGGTCTGGGCCCACTCCGACGCCACCATCGAGGCCCTGCCGCTGGACGCCGTCGGCAAGGTGCCGTTCGGTGCCCGCCACGAGCAGACCCTCCACCGGGTGCTCGTCCACATGATCGCCGAGACCCACCGTCACGTCGGCCACGCCGACCTGGTCCGCGAACTCGTGGACGGCGCCACCGGCCAGCGCTCCGACGGCGCCAACACCGCCCCCGGCGACGCCGACTGGTGGCGGGCCCACCACGACCGCGTGGAGCAGGCCGCCCGGGAGGCCGGCCGCCTCGGCTGAGGAGGAAGGGGGGCGGGGGTTCGGCGAGGGTGAGCCGGGGTTCAGCGGGGGGTGAGCCGGGGTTCGGCGGGAGTGAGGCGAGGAGGGTCTGAGCCGCCGCAAGGGCCCGGCGCCGCAGCAACCGGTCGGCTCCCACCGGCTGCCCCGCTCGGCGAGTGCCCGGGTGCTGTCGGGGCGGGCCGCTAGGGTCTGGGGGTCACGGGGTGGGCCGGGAGAGGTGGGGCACGTGGGGTGTCAGCGGGTGGTGGAGCTTCCGGCTGGGGTTGTGCACGCGGGGAGTCGGGAGTTCCTGGCGCGGGAGGGGCTGCCGGAGACCGGGGCGTTCCTGGACTTCGAGGTGCTCGGGGACGGGGAGCCGACGGCGGTCCCCGCGGAGGCGGAGCGCCTGTTCGTCCTCGGGGAGACGGCGTACTCCACACCGTTCGCCGCCGGCGGCAGCCTGGTGCTGCTGGACGGGGTGACCGGTGAGGTGTTCCTGGACAACGGCGGCCCACGACGGGACCTGCTGGCCTCCGGCGTCGCCGCGCTGGCGGGTCTGGTGCGCGAGGTGGACGCGGTGGCCGAGGCGGCCCGGCGCCCGGAGGCACTGGACGGGCGGCGCGGCCCGACCGTGGTGGCCGAGGTGCTGACGGAGACCGAGCGACGGATGCGGGAGATCGACCCCGGGCTGTTCGGCGACGGCTCCGCCCCACCCCCGCACTGGGGCACCGCGCTGCTGGTGCGGGCGTTGAGCTGGGGTGCGCTGCCGGGCGGCCCGGGCGGCCCCGCGTACGAGGTGGCCCCGGAGCTGGTGGCGGAGCTGGCGGCGCTGACTGACCAGGACGGCGGCCCCGGCCGGGTACACCTCTTCCGACCCGAGGAACTGCCCGCCGCCCTGGTGCACGGGCCGACCCGACGGCTGCTGACCGAGGTCGGCCTGCCGCTGGGCGGAGCGATGTTCGGGGTGTGCGAGGAGCCGCTGGTCACCATGGGCGAGGCGTATCCCGAGTACTTCGACGGTGAGGAGGAGCGCCCGTACCAACGGGAGTTCCTCGCCCTCGGGGACTGGCCGACCGATCTGACGATCGCCCTGGACGGCGCCACCGGCCGACTGGAGCTGCCGGACTGGTACGACGACGGCCACCCCGAGGCCTACCTGAACCGTGACCTCACCGCCCTGCTCTACTCCCTCTGGACGTACGAGCGGCTGCGCGCCGAGTGGGACCGCTGGGAGTACGGCCGGGCCCGGCAGACCTGGGCGGTTTTCGATCCGCAGGCGCTGCTGAGCGCGGTGGTGGACGGGCTGGTGGAGGCCGTCGACCCCGAGGCGTTCGCCTCGCCCGGCTGCTCGTGGCGGCTGCTCGCCGAGGACGGGCACATGGGCGGTCTGCTCGGCTGAGCGGGTCGGTCGGCGTGGCCTTCCGGCGACGCGGCCTTGGGCCGGTTCCGGGCCGGTTCCGGGTCGGTTCTGGATCGGTTCCGGGCGGAGGGCGGCGCGTCGGACCGGGCGTAGTCTGGGCCGATTCGATCACTCGAGAAGGCGTCGGAAGGACGTGTGGGGGATGCGCAGCGGTACGGGGGACCTCTACCGGGCGTTCGCGGAGCGGGAGGCGCGCGGCAACTCGCCGGTCTACCAGGAGCTGGCCGAACGCGTCTCCGGGGACGGGCAGTTGTGTGCGCTGCTCGACGGGCTTCCGGCCGCGAAGCGGCAGCCGAACCTGCTGTTCGGCGCGGTACGGCACCTGGGCGGGCCGGTGACGGACGGCTGGCCGGCCTTCCGCCGCTGGGTGGCGGAGCACTGGGCCGAGGTCTCGGCGACGGTGCTGGAGCGGCGGACGCAGACCAACGAGGCGGGCCGTTGCGCCACCCTGCTGCCGCTGCTGGCCGCGCTGCCGCAACCGCTCGCCCTGATCGAGGTGGGCGCCTCGGCGGGACTCTGCCTGTACCCGGACCGGTACCGGTACCGGTTCCTGGCCGGGGAGGGGGAGGGAGTCGGGCTTGGCGCCGGCGCCACCGTCGCCGAGTTCGGCGCTGAGTTCGGCGCGGCGGCGAGCCCGGTGACGCTGGACTGCGCGGTGACCGGGCCGGTGCCGTTCCCCGGCTCCCTGCGGGAGCGGCTGCCCGAGGTGGTCTGGCGGGCCGGGATCGACCTCGATCCGCTGGACGTGCGGGCCGAGGAGGACATGCGCTGGCTGGAATCGCTGGTCTGGCCCGAGCAGACCCACCGGTTGGACCGGCTGCGCGGCGCCGTCCGGGTCGCCCGGTCCGAACCGCCGTTGCTGGTGCGCGGCGATCTCAACGCGACGGTACGGGAGTTGGTGGCGCAGGCCCCGGCGGGGGCGACTCCGGTGGTGTTCCACAGCGCGGTGCTCGCGTACCTGCCGCCGGAGGGGCGGGAGGAGTTCGCGGCGACGATGCGCGGGCTTTCCGGGCACTGGATCTCCAATGAGGCGGTCTCGGTACTGCCGACCGTCGCCCGACGCCTTCCCCGCCCGGCACCGGCCGGCTCCGGTCTGTTCGTGCTCGCCCTGGACGAACGGCCGGTCGCCTTCACCGGGCCGCACGGACAGTCCCTGGACTGGTTCGGCGAGGCGTAGCCGGCGCGCTGGCGGCGGGGCGCCCTCGGGCTTGAAGCTGCCGCAGCGGCAGCTTCTACTGTCGTGACCAGGGCCGGAGAACCGGCCCCGGTCCACGCGAACGTGGGACGTGGAGACGAGGGAGGCGGACCATGGCCTGGCCCATCGCCGAAGTGGCCCGGATGTCCGGAGTGACGGCCCGAACACTGCGGCACTACGACGAGATCGGGCTCCTACCCCCGGCCTGGATCGGCTCCAACGGCCACCGCTACTACGAGGAACGGCAGTTGCTCCAGCTGCAACAGATCCTGGTACTGCGGGCGCTGGGCGTGGGGCTGACCGAGATCGCCCGGATCCTGGGCGATCAGGTGGACGAGTTGGAGGCCCTGCGGGGCCACCGTCGGCGACTGGTCGCCGAACGCGACCGGCTCGACGCCCTGGCCGCCACCGTTTCCCGCACGATCGCCGACCTGGAACGCGCCCGGAAGGACGGCACGCCCATGACCATCAACCGCCCCGAGAACCTCTTCGAGGGCATCCAGCCCGACGACGTCGACGCGAGCCTGCGGGACTTCCCCGAGCACGCCGAGGCGGCCCGGCGCGCGACGGCCGCGATGACCCCGGCCGAGATCGAGGCCGGACAGCGCGAGCGGACCGCCCGCATGATCCACCTGGCGGAGCTGATGGCGGCCGGCCACCCGGCCGACGCCGAGCCCGTGCAGAGCACGATCGACGAGGAGTACCAGCTGCTGCACGCCATCCGGTCCGTCCCGACCGAGGAGTACCTGGCGATCGCTCGTTCCTGCACCGAGAACGAGCAGTGGAGTGCCGCGTACGAGGCCATCGCCCCGGGCCTGGCCGCGTACCAGCGCGCCGCCATGGAGGCGTACGCGGCGACTCGGCTGTCCTGAGTCGAGCCTGGTCGGGCGGCCGGGCCTGGTCGGGCGGCCGGGCCGACGCGCGACCCTTGGTCGCGCTGGGCTGCCCGTCCGGCTCGGGCGGGATCGGCTCTGTCCGATCCCGCTTGGCTCGGCCCGGCCTGACTCGGCCCAGTCTGACTCGGCCCAGTCCAGCTCGGTCCGGTCCGGCTCTGCCGGGGAACCTTATGGGGGGCTCCCCCGGGCTCCCCGGCAGAAGCCGGGCGCAGGGCGTGTCCTCTCCTCTCTCCCCCGCCGTCACTCCGTCCGCAGCGCCGTGACCGTCCTGGTGCGGGCCGCCCAGGTGGCCGGGAGGACGGCTCCGAGCAGGGCCAGCACCAGGCCGCCGAGTATCAGCGGCCCCGCCACCGAGGGGGCGAACACGGCGAGGTCGGCGCCCGGCACACCGATTCCGGCGGCTCGGGCCATCGCGGGCATCACCTGGTGGTGCACCAGGATGCCGAGCGGGACCCCGATCAGCCCGGCCGCCAGCCCGCTGGCGCAGACCGAGGTGAGCACCATGCCGACGGTCTGCCGGGGTGACATCCCGAGTGCCTTGAGCACCCCGAGGTCGTGCACCCGTTCCCTGGTGTCCAGCAGCACGGTGTTCAGCACTCCGAGCCCCGCCACCACGGAGAGCAGCAGTGTGAGCGTGCCCGCCAGGGTGTTCATCGCCAGCACCACGATGTTGAGGTGCTCCCCGCCGGGGTCGGCGCCCAGGCCCAGGGGCTTCACGACCTGGTCCAGCCCGTCGGCGTAGGCCTGTGCGTCGGTGCCCGGGGTGAGGTCGATGTGGAAGGTGAGCGCCTCGGCGTGGATCGCGCCGCCGAGCGGCACCAGTGTGGACCGGTCCGTGAACACCAGGTCGTTGGTGGCCAGGACCTCACCGGTGATCTTCGCCGGGGTGCTGCGTCCGTGGTCGGTGAGGGTGACGGTGTCACCGACCTTCGCCTGGTTGGCCCGCAGGTACGCGGCGGCCACCACGACCTCGCCGGGCCCCTGGAACCAACGGCCGGAGATCAGTTGGAAGCCGCTCCAGGAAGCGTCTCCGCTGAGCGCGACCACCTCGGAGCGCCCGGTGTTGCCGGCCAGGGCGACCGGGGTCGGGGCGCTGCTGTACCAGGCTCGGGTGCCCAGGCGGGAGTCGATGGCCTTGGCCACGGCCGCCTCGTCCACGTGGTCGGCCAACGGCGCGGAGCCCTCGATCGGGGCCTGGACCACCACCTTGCCCGCGCGGCCGGCCATCAGGCCGTCCTGGAGGGAGCCCAGCGAGAGCGTCAGGCCCACGCAGAGGGTGACCCCGACCGTGCCGAGCACCACGGCGGCACCCGTGGTCGCCGAACGGCCCGGCCGGTTGAGCGGGGAGGCCAGTCCGAGGCTGAGGGCCCGTGGCACCGGAAGTCGGCCGATCAGGTCCTGCGCCCGGGACAGCGGGCCGGCCGCCCCGGCCCCGTCGGCCGCGCCGCGGACGGCCGCCCGCTTGGCGCCCGGCGCCGTCCGGCCGACCGCGAGCGCCTCCACCGTCCGAAGCCGCCCGGCCCGCAGCGCCGGCACCAGCGCGGTGCCCGCCACGGCCCCCAGCGCCACCCCCGCGACCACGACGTCCACCCAGACCGGGATGCCGAGCAGTCCGCCGCGCAGGGCCTTGTGGGCCAGCCCGAGGACCGGTACGGACAGCAGGTTGCCGAGGAGCACCCCGAGCGCCGTGCCGACTCCGGCGGGGATCAGCGCTTGGCCGACGTAGGCGCGCACCACCTGGGCCGGGGTGAAGCCCAGGGACTTGAGGATGCCGATCCGCCGGGTGGCGGCGCCGACGGCGCCGCTGACCACGACACCGATGATCAGCACCGACATGGCCAGCCCGAGCGCCCCGAAGGCCGTGACGAACGGGACGAACGTCGAGGCCGTCCGGTTCGCCTCCTCCTGGACGGGCCGGTAGGAGGTGGCCTTGGCGAGCGCCCCGGCCGGGACGGCGCCGGCGAGCGCGGCGCGGTCGACCTCCACCTCGGCGTCGCTGTCGGCGTGGGCGAAGCGGTAGAGGTACTGGGCGGCGGGCGTGGTGCCGGGCGCCGTCAGCCCGGGCACCTGCTCGGGGGCGACCCAGCCGTCCGCGCTCCAGGAGACCGAGGCCGCCAGGCCGACGACCTTGAGCGTCGGGTGCCCGGGAAGGCCTGGGAACTCCATGGTGTCGCCGACCGCCAGCGGGGAGTGCCCGTCCAGGAACACCACCTCCCCGGGGCCTGCGACCCAGCGGCCCTCGGTGATCCGCAGATCGTCCAGCGCGCCCTTCTCGCCGCGGCCGACCAGCGTCGTCGGCGGCAGTGGGCTCCCGGCCGGCGGGATCCTGGTGCCTGGGCCGGAGCGCGGCTGGACGGTGACCGCCTGGTAGGGGCCGGCCGAGGCCGTCACGCCCGGCGCGCGGGCCGCCGCGGCGAGCTGGGCCGGGCTCGCCCTGGCCTGGTCGTACAGCACGTTGAGGTGGGCACCGTGCTGGTCGGCGAAGGAGCGCTGGTACGGGCCCCGGGCGGCGACCAGCAGCCCCAGCGCGAGGATGCACGCCGTCACGGACATCATCGTGGTGAGCACCATGACCAGGGTCTGCACCCGCCGACGGCCGACCCCGGCGCGCACCACCTTGCCGAGCGCGCTCATCGGCCACCGCCCGGTACCGGCAGGGCGGCCGTGTCCCTGACCAGCCGGCCGTCGAGCAGTTCGATCGTCCGGTCGGCGCAGTCCTCGGCGAGCGCGGTGTCATGGGTGACCAGCAGGATCGTCTGGCCGTCCGCGTTGAGACCGCGAAGCAGGTCGCGGACGTCGGTGGCCGAGGCCGTGTCCAGCGCCCCGGTGGGCTCGTCGGCCAGCAGCAGCGGCGGGCGGTTCATCAGCGCCCGGGCCACCGCGACCCGTTGGCGCTCGCCGCCGGAGAGCCGGCCGGGGAAGGCCTTGGCGTGCCTGGCCACCCCCAGCCGCTCCAGCAGCTCCCCGGCCCGGGCCCGGGCCTGCTCCCGCCGCATCCCGGCCAGCTGGGCCGGGAGCATCACGTTGTCCTCCGCGTTCAGGTCGTCCAGCAGGTTGAAGAACTGGAACACCATGCCGATCCGCGCCCGCCGGTACTCGGCCAGCGCGGCCTCGCCGAGCCGGTGCACGGCCACGCCGTCCACCTCCACCTCGCCCTCGCTCGGGCGGTCGAGGCCGGCGATCAGGTTCAGCAGGGTGGACTTGCCGCTGCCCGATCGGCCGAGCACGGCCAGCGCCTCGCCGGCCCTGACCTCCAGGTCGAGCCCGGCCAGGGCGGGGCGGGCGGCGTCGGATCGGTCGTACGTCTTGCTGACGCCGCGGATCCGGATGATCGGCGCGTTCACGGGCCCTCCACGGTTCGAGATCCGGCACCGGGAATCCCGGGCCGGCTGACGGAACATCACGCTACGAATCGGCGGCGGGTGCCGACAGCCGTCTGGACGGCCTCCTCGGGGTGTATCCAGATACACCCCGAACTGGGTGTTCAGGCCTAGAGCACCGGAGGCTCCGGCCGGGCAGACTGACCCAGCGAAAGATCGGAACCGGGGCCCACGGGGGGCTCCGGAGCCGTGGCCTCGAGGCCTCCGGACGGGGGTCTCGGAAGGAAAAGGGGGCGCGTCATGAACGCGGGAGTGCTGAACGGGGCGGCCATGCGGGTCGGCCGGGCCTGCGCGGACGGGGTGCGTGCCTGGTACGCGGTGACGCTGGCCGTGACGGGCCTCCTCGCGCTGCTGGCGGGGCCGGTCCTGCTGGCCACCGCACTGTTCGGTCCGGACGAGCCCCGGGACTTCCACCCGGGCGGGCCGCTGATCCTGGCGGTGCCGATGGCACCGGTCGCCCTCTGGGCGCTGTGCTGGGCCACCGGGGGCGGCGGCCGGGCGCTCGGCGCCGCGCTGTTCGCCCCGGGG
The DNA here is from genome assembly GCF_055580145.1 of Kitasatospora sp. NPDC032121. Taxonomy (NCBI): domain Bacteria; kingdom Bacillati; phylum Actinomycetota; class Actinomycetes; order Kitasatosporales; family Streptomycetaceae; genus Kitasatospora; species Kitasatospora sp. NPDC032121. The sequence goes on from NZ_JBVILX010000001.1 coordinate 417,079, forward strand.
GCGATAGCGCTGATGGCGGCGCACCTCTACGGCGGTGCCGCCCCCGGCGGCCGGGCCGGCTCGCTCTGGATGGCGCCCTCGCTGGTGGTGCTCGGGCTGTTCGGCGCCCGCTGGATCGCGACGGAGAGCAGGCGGACGGTCGGGAAGTGGAGCGGGCGGCCGATCCCGGTGCCGTACCGCGGTCCGGCCGGGGCCGGGCCCTGGCAGCGGCTGCGGGCCGGCGGCTGGCTCACCGACCCGGCGACGTGGCGGGACTTCGCCTGGACGCTGCTCACCGGCACCACCGTGCTGCTCGTCGCCGTGATCGTCCTGCTGGCGCCGATCGCCCTGGAGGTCTTCGGCCGGAACGAACGGTTCTTCGCCCTGGGCGTCGTCTACTCGATGGGCCTGACCATCTCCCCGCTGGCCGCCCTGTGGGCTGCCCCACCGGTCCTGAGGGTCCACGAGAAGGCCGCCCGGGCCCTGCTCGGGCCGTCCCGGCAGGTCGAGCTCGCCCGCCAGGTCAGCCATCTCGCACGGACCAGGGCGGACACCATCGACGCCGGAGCGGCCGAGCTGCGCCGGATCGAGCGGGACCTGCACGACGGGGCGCAGGCCCGGCTGGTGGCGCTGGGCATGCTGCTGACGGTGGCCGAGCAGCTGAAGCACGACCCGGACGCCCTCGGGCCGCTGCTGGCCGAGGCCCGGCTGTCCTCGGTGAAGGCGCTGGGCGAGCTGCGGGACCTGGTCCGCGGCATCCATCCCCCGGTGCTCGCCGACCGCGGCCTGGCCGACGCGGTGCAGGCGACGGCGCTGGACCTGCCGCTGCCGGTCAGCTTCACCGGAAGCCTGTCCGGCCGGGCGCCGGCCCCGGTGGAGTCGGCCGCCTACTTCGCGGTGACGGAGCTGCTGGCCAACGTGGTCAAGCACGCCGGGGCCTCGCACGTATGGATCGAGATAGGGCACAGTGACGGGCTGCTGCGGATATCGGTCACCGACGACGGGCGCGGCGGCGCCGAGCCGTCCCGGGGAACCGGCCTCAGCGGAACCGAACGCCGCCTGGCCGCCTTCGACGGGGTGCTCGCGATCAGCAGCCCGTCCGGCGGACCGACCATCGTGAACCTGGAGATCCCGTGCGCGTTGTCATCGCCGAAGACCTCTTCCTCCTCCGGGACGGCCTGACCCGGCTGCTGGAGGCCAACGGCATGAAGGTCACCGCGGCGGTGGAGGACGGCGAGCAACTGCTCGCCGCGGTGGCCGCGGACCGGCCCGACATCGCCGTGGTGGACGTCCGGCTGCCGCCGGGCTTCACGGACGAGGGGCTGCGGGCCGCGCTGGCGGCCCGCAGGGCTCACCCGGGCCTGCCCGTCCTGGTGCTGTCGCAGTTCGTGGAGCAGCTGTACGCCCGCGAGTTGCTGGCCGGCAGCACCGGCGGGATCGGCTACCTGCTCAAGGACCGGGTGATGGACGGCACCCAGTTCATCGACGCCGTACGACGGGTCGCCCAGGGCGGCACCGCGATGGATCCGGAGGTGATCACCAGGCTGCTCACCCACAACTCCTCGGCCGGCCCGGTCTCCACCCTCTCCCCGCGCGAGCGGCAGGTGCTGGCGCTGATGGCGGAGGGGCGGTCCAACGCGGCGATCGCCCAGCAGCTGGTGATCACCGAGCGAGCCGTCGCCAAGCACACCGCGTCGATCTTCGTCCGGCTCGACCTCCAGCCCTCCGACGACGACAACCGCCGGGTCCTCGCCGTCCTGGCCTACCTCAACAACTCCTGAAGGGAGCCGCCAAGGGATCGTCCATCCGAAGGGGTCCGCTACCCGAAGGAGCCTGCCACCCGACGGGGTCCGCCATCCGAAGGGAGCCACAATCGGCCGCACTCCGGCACCGTCGCCCCACCACCCACAACTTGATAGATCACCGACAAGTGGCGAGTGGCCCTCCGCTGCAGGGGGCTCGCCCGCCGCAGAACGGGTCAATTACGCTGGTGAGGTGCTCATCCTTGTTCGCCGCCGCCACGTGGACCTGCTCCGCGTGACGACCATGTCCTGTCGACGCTCCGGCTGAACCTCGCGCCACCCACCCTCACCGGCGGCCCCTGCCCGGCCGCCGCCACCTCCCGGCCCCCGGAGCACCCGCCGCACCAGGCGCAGCTCCGGCCGTCCCCGGTCGACCACCGGGACCAGCCGGGACGAGACCCAGCGGATGTCACACATGACGCAGCAGTACACGCCCATATCCGAGACCGCTACCGGCTCCACTCCGGCGGACGCCCCTGCAGACGCCCCGACGAACTCCCCGGCGAACTCCCCGGCGGACGCCCTCCCGGTGATCGACCTCTCGCTCGCCGACGGCAGCCCGGACGACCGCCGCCGCCTGCACGACGAGCTCCGCACCGCGGCCACCGGCGTCGGCTTCTTCCAGCTCGTCGGTCACGGCGTCACCCCGGAGGAGACGACCGCGCTCACCCGGGCCATGCGCGCCTTCTTCGCGCTCCCCGAGGCCGACCGGCTCGCCGTGAGCAACCTCAACTCCCCCCACTACCGGGGCTACACCCGCACCGGCGACGAGCGCACCGGCGGCAGCCAGGACTGGCGCGACCAGCTGGACATCGGCGCCGAGCTGCCCCCGCACGTCCCCAGCGACGGCGAGCCCCCGTACTGGTGGCTGGAGGGGCCCAACCAGTGGCCCGAGGCGCTCCCCGAGCTGCGCACCGCCGCACTCGGCTGGATCGAGCACCTCGGGGAGGTCGCCCGCCGTCTGCTGCACGAACTCCTCACGGCGATCGGCGCCCGCCCCGACTTCTACGACGAGGCCTTCGCGGGCCACCCCCACCTGCGTCTCAAGCTGGTCCGCTACCCCGGCACCGCCCCGGACGGCGCCGGCCAGGGCGTCGGCTCCCACAAGGACTACGGCTTCATCACGCTGCTGCTACAGGACACCGTCGGCGGCCTCCAGGTCGAGCGCGCGGACGGCACCTTCCTCGATGTCCCGCCCCTCGACGGTGCCTTCGTCGTCAACCTCGGCGAGCTGCTGGAGGTGGCCACGGACGGTTACCTCAAGGCCACCAGCCACCGCGTGGTGAGCCCACCCGGAGCCCGCGAGCGCTTCTCCGTGCCGTTCTTCTACAACCCCCGCCTCGATGCCCACATCGAGCCGCTGGACTTCCCGCACGCCCACCACGCCCCCGGTGCCACCGAGGACCCGGACAACCCGCTCTTCGCCGACTTCGGCCTCAACGAGTGGAAGGGCTACACCCGGGCCCACCCCGAGGTCACCCGCCGCCACCACGCCGCCCTCGCCTGACCCCGCCCGGCGCCTCCACCCGACGCCCCGCCCTCCGCCCTCCGCCGGAAGCCGGCCCCGGCGGAGGGCAGGGGCGTCGGCGTATCCGCACCCGTACGCCTCACCCCTGGCCGCACGCCCACGCGCAACGCGCACGCCTACGCCTACGCCTACGCCTACCATGCACCGCCGCCCGCCCACGCCCACCGCCCACCACCCCTCCCCCATCGGTGGACCGGCCGGGACGGCACTGTCACACTGCTGCTGTCACAGCAGGAGTGTGCCAGCGCGGGAGGCGGCAGATGGGGGAACACGGCGGGGCGGGGGCCGGACCGCGGCTGACGGTGGACGAGCTGGCGGCCCGGGCCGGGGTGACGGTGCGGACGGTGCGGTTCTACGGAACGAAGGGCCTGCTGCCGCCACCGGAGTTGGGGCCGCGGCGGGTGGGGCTGTACGGGGCGGCGCACCTGGACCGGCTGGAGCTGATCGAGGAGTTGCAGCGGCAGGGGCTGACGCTGGCCGCGATCGAGCGGTACCTGGCGCGGCTGCCGGAGGACAGCACGCCGCTGGACCTGGCGATCCACCGTGCGCTGGTGGCGTCCTGGACGCCGGAGACCCCGGAGGAGGCCACCAGGGCGCAGCTGGAGCGGCGGGCCGGGCGGGGGCTGACGGAGGAGCAGGTCGAACGGCTCGCCGCGATGGGGGCGCTGGAGCGGACGGCGGATCCGGAGGTGTTCCGGGTGGATCCCGGGCTGCTGCCGCTGGGCGTGCGGATCCTGGACGTGCCCATCCCCTTGGAGACGCTGCTGGCCGCCCGGGCGGTGGTGTTGGAGCACAGTCGGGCGACGGCACGGGAGTTGCACCGGCTGTTCCGCGAGACGGTGTGGAAGCCGTACCGGGAGAGCGAGCCCGCGCCGGAGGAGCTGGCCCGGATGCGGGCACTGACGGACCACATCCAGCCGATGGTGGCGCAGGCCCTGGTCACGGCCTTCCAGCGGTCCCTGCGGGACGAACTGGACGAGGAGTTGAGCCAGGAGCCGGGCCGCCCGGAGCGGTAGCGGAAGCCCGGTGAGGTCGCGGACCGCGGACCGCGGACCGTGGACCCCGGACACCGGACCGCACATCACAGACCGCACACCGGTGACCGCGGGCCGCAGACCAGACCGCAGACCAGACCAGACCAGACCAGACCACAGACCGGACCGCAGGCCGCAGGCGCCGCGCGTCGCACGGCGCCTGCGGCCTCACCGGCCCCAGCCGGGAGCGCGGCTCAGTCCGTGAAGGTCCGGCCCTCGGCCGCGACCCGCTCCAGCAGCGCCGGCGGCGCGAACCGCTCGCCGTACGCGGCGGCGAGTTCGCGGGCGCGGGCCGCGAAGCCGGCCGGTCCGCCCTCGTACCCGTTGATGTACTGGAAGACGCCACCCGTCCAGGCCGGGAACCCGATGCCGAGGATCGAGCCGACGTTGGCATCGGCGACGGAGGTCAGCACGCCCTCCTCCAGGCAGCGCACCGAGTCCAGCGCCTCGCTGAACAGCATCCGCTCCTTGAGGTCCTCGAACGGAACCTCAGCGGCAGAACCGACCTCAGAACCAACGACAGAACCGTCGGAAGAACCGCCGAAGTGCTCCAGCAGCCCCGGCCAGAGCCGCCCGCGCTTGCCGTCCTCGCCGTACTCGTAGAAGCCCGCGCCGCCGCTGCGCCCCGGGCGGCCGAACTCGTCGACCATCCGGTCGACCACGGCGTCCGCCGGGTGCGGCGTCCAGGTGCCGCCGGCGGCCTCCACCGAACGCCGGTGCTCGTCGCGGATCTTGCGCGGCAGGGTGAGGGTGAGCTCGTCCATCAGGGAGAGCACCTTGGCGGGGTAGCCGGCCTGGGCGGCGGCCTGCTCGATGCTGGCCGGGTGGACGCCCTCGCCGACCATGGCGACGCCCTCGTTGAGGAACTGGCCGATCACCCGCGAGGTGAAGAAGCCGCGGGAGTCGTTGACCACGATCGGGGTCTTGTCGATCTGCCGGACCAGGTCGAAGGCGCGGGCCAGCGCCTCGTCGCCGGTCTGCGGCCCGCGGATGATCTCGACCAGCCGCATCTTGTCGACCGGCGAGAAGAAGTGCAGGCCGATGAAGTCGCTCTGGCGCTCGACGCCTTCGGCGAGCAGGCCGATCGGCAGGGTGGAGGTGTTGGAGCAGAGCAGCGCGTCGGGGCGGACGACGCCCTCGATCTCCTGGAACACCTTGTGCTTGAGCTCGGTGTTCTCGAAGACGGCCTCGATGACCGCGTCGCAGCCGGCCAGGTCGGCGGCCTCGGCGGTGGGGGTGATCCGGGCCAGCAGTTCGTCGCGCTTGGCCTCGGTGGAGCGCCCGCGGCCGACGGCCTTGTTCAGCAGCCCCTCGGAGTAGGCCTTTCCGCGCTCGGCGGCCTCCAGGCTCACGTCCTTGAGCACGACCTCGATGCCGGCCTTGGCGCAGGCGTAGGCGATGCCCGCGCCCATCATCCCGGCGCCGAGCACCGCGACCTTGCGGACCAGTCGCTTCTCGACGCCCTTCGGCCGCCCGGCGCCGGAGTTGACCGCCTGCATGTCGAAGAACAGCGCCTGGATCATGTTCGCGCTGGTCTGCCCGCAGGCCAGCTCGGTGAAGTAGCGGGCCTCGATGACCATCGCGGTGTCGACGTCCACCTGGGCGCTCTCCACGGCGGCGGCGAGGACGTTGCGCGGGGCCGGGTAGGGAGCGCCGTTGAGCTGCTTGCGCAGGTTGGCCGGGAAGGCGGGCAGGTTGGCGGCGAAGGCCGGGGTGGCCGGGGTGCCGCCGGGGATCTTGTAGCCCTTGACGTCCCAGGGCTGGACGGCGTTCGGGTTGGCCTCGATCCAGGCCTTCGCGCGGGCGGCCAACTCCTCGGGGGTGTCGACCAGTTCGTGTACCAGTCCGTGCGACAGCGCCTGCGCCGGACGGTACTGGCGGCCCTGGACGAGGAACTTCAGCAGGGCGTCGGTGATGCCGAACAGCCGGACCGTACGGACCACACCGCCACCGCCCGGCAGCAGGCCGAGGGTGACCTCGGGCAGGCCGATCCGGCTGGCGGGGGTGTCGAGCGCGATCCGGTGGTGGCAGGCGAGCGCGATCTCCAGGCCGCCGCCGAGCGCGCTGCCGTTGACAGCGGCGACGACCGGCTTGCCGAGGGTCTCCAGCCTGCGCAGCGAACGCTTGATCCGCATGGACTTCTCGAAGACGGCCTCGGCGTCCTCGGGGCGGGCGGCGGAGAGCATCCGCAGGTCTCCCCCGGCGAAGAAGGTCTTCTTGCCGGAGGTGATCACCACGCCGCGCAGCGCGTCCGGGGAGGCCTCCTGGGAGGCCCGGGCCGCCAGCCGCTCGACGACGGCCTCGAAGTCGACGACGAAGGCCTCGTTCATGGTGTTGACGGACTGGGTGGGGTCGTCGAGGACGAGGGTGACCACGCCGTCCTGGTCCTGCTCCCAGCGGATGGTGGTGGTGTCGCTCATGGGTTCACGGTCTCCAGATCTGCGGGGAGGGAGTCAGATGCGCTCGACGATGGTGGCGATGCCCATGCCGCCGCCCACGCAGAGGGTGATCAGGCCGTAGCGCAGGTCGCGCCGCTCCAGTTCGTCGATCACGGTGCCGAGCAGCATCGCCCCGGTGGCGCCGAGCGGGTGGCCGAGCGCGATCGCTCCGCCGTTGACGTTCACCTGGTCGTGGCGGAAGCCGAGTTCGCGGATGAAGCGGAGCGCGACGGCGGCGAAGGCCTCGTTGATCTCGACCAGGTCGATGTCGGCGGCGGTGAGACCGGCCTTGGCGAGGGCCTTGTGGGTGGCCGGGGCGGGGCCGGTGAGCATGATGGTCGGCTCGGAGCCGGAGACGGCGGCGGAGACGATCCGGGCGCGCGGGCGCAGCCCGTACCGCTCGCCGACCTCGCGGTTGCCGATCGCCACCAGCGCGGCTCCGTCCACGATGCCGGAGGAGTTGCCCGCGTGGTGGACGTGGTCGATGGCCTCGACCCAGTGGTACTTCTGGAGGGCGACGGCGTCGAAGCCGCCGGCCTCACCGATGGCGGCGAACGAGGGCTTGAGGCCGGCCAGGGTCTCGACGGTGGTGCCGGGGCGGATGAACTCGTCGCGCTCCAGCACGACCAGGCCGTTGCGGTCGCGCACCGGGACGACCGAGCGGTCGAACAGGCCGTCCGCCTGGGCCTTGGCGGCGCGGGCCTGGGACTCCGCGGCGAAGGCGTCCACGTCGGTGCGGGAGAAGCCCTCGATGGTGGCGATGAGGTCGGCGCCGATGCCCTGCGGGGCGAAGTTGGTCTCGTACGCGGTCATCGGGTCGGCGAACCAGGCGCCGCCGTCGGAGGCCATCTTCACCCGGGACATCGACTCCACGCCGCCGGCCAGGACGAGGTCCTCCCAGCCGGAACGGACCTTGGCGGCGGCCAGGTTGACGGCTTCCAGGCCGGAGGCGCAGAAGCGGTTCTCCTGGACGCCGGCGACGGTGTCGGGCAGGCCGGCCGCGATGGCGGCGATCCGGGCGATGTCGGAGCCCTGGTCGCCGACCGGGCTGACCACGCCGAGCACGATGTCGTCGATCGCGGCCGGGTCCAACCCGGGGTAGCGGTTGCGCAGTTCGTGGATCAGTCCGACGACGAGGTCGATCGGCTTGGTGCCGTGCAGCGAGCCGGAGGCCTTGCCCCGGCCGCGCGGGGTGCGGATCGCGTCGTAGACGTACGCTTCGGTGGTCACGGTGGGAACGCCTTTCAGCGGGTTCTTCGGGGCAGTGGGTCTGTGGTCTGCGGTGCGGTGAGCTTGAGGGGTAGCGGGCTTGCGGGGTAACGGGCTTGGAGGGTAACGGGCTGGCGGGGCAAGGGCCGGCGGGGCCACCCGATCGACGGAGGGGTCTCAGCCGAGGATGGAACGCCCGACGATCTCCTTCATGATCTCGGTGGTGCCGCCGTAGATGGTCTGGATGCGGCCGTCGGTGAACGCCCGGGCGACCGGGAACTCACTCATGTAGCCGTAGCCGCCGTGCAGTTGGAGGCAGCGGTCGGCGGTGCGTTTCTGCAGCTCGGTGGCCCACCACTTGGCCATCGAGGCGTCCGCCGGGGTGAGCGCGTAGCGGTTGTGCTCGGTGATACAGCGGTCCACGAAGGCACGGGTGACGGCGCACTCGGTGGCCAGTTCGGCGATCTCGAAGCGGACGTGCTGGAGCTTGGCGAGCGGACGGCCGAAGGCCTCGCGCTGTTTGACGTAGTCGGTGGTGATCTCGACCAGGTACTCGGCGCCGGCGATCGCCGCGGCTGCGATGGTGAGCCGCTCCTGGGCGAGGTTCTGCATCAGGTGGACGAAGCCGCCGTTGAGCTCGCCGATCAGGTTCTCCTTCGGCACCCGGACGTCCTCGAAGAACAACTCGGCGGTGTCCTGGGCCTTCTGGCCGATCTTGTCGAGGTTGCGGCCGCGCTCCAAGCCGGGCGTGCCGCGCTCGACGGCCAGCAGGCTCAGCCCGTGCGCGCCGCCCTCGGGGGTGGTGCGGGCGACCACGATCACCAGGTCGGCGAGGATGCCGTTGGAGATGAAGGTCTTGGCGCCGTTGAGCAGGTAGTGGTCGCCCCGGTCGACGGCCTGGGTGCGGATGCCCTGGAGGTCGGAGCCGGTGCCGGGCTCGGTCATCGCGATCGCGGTGATCAGCTCGCCCGAGCAGAAGCCGGGCAGCCAGCGGCGCTTCTGCTCCTCGGTGGCGAGCGAGGTGAGGTACGGGCCGATGATGTCGTTGTGCAGGCCGATGGCCAGGCCCGAGGCACCGGCCCGGGCGAACTCCTCGGCCAGCACCGCGGCGTAGCGGAAGTCCGGGGTGCCGCCACCGCCGTACTCCTCGGGCACGGCGAGGCCGAGCAGGCCCTGGCGGCCGGCCGCGAGCCAGGCGGAGCGGTCGACGATGCCGGCCTTCTCCCAGCGGTCGTAGTGCGGCAGCACCTCCTTGGCCAGGAAGGCCCGCACGGTGGCCCGGAAGTCGTCGTGCTGCTCGGTGAAGATCTCGCGCTGCAACGCTACTCTCCTTGCTCTGCCGAAGCGTTGGGGGATGGGGTACTGACGTCGAGAGAGGGGACGCCCCAGTCCCGGGCCACCTCGGCGGTGTCCGCACCCGGCCGGGCCGGCGGGCGGCGCAGGGCACCCGGGGTGGCGGAGAAGCGCGGGGCCGGGGCCGGCTGGGTGACGCCGTCCACCTCGACGTACGTCCCGCGCGCCGACAGGTGGGCGTCCACGGATGCCTGACGCATCGTCAGCACAGGTTCCACGCAGGCGTCGGAGCCCGCGAAGACGGCCTCCCACTCGGCCCTGGTCCGGGTGGCGAAGCGCGCGGCGATCAGGGCCCGCAGTTCGGGCCAGCGGGCGAGCTCGTACTGGCCGGGCGCGTCCGGTCCCAGCTCCAGCAGCCGGGCGAACTCCGCGTAGAAGCGCGGCTCCAGCGCGCCGACGGCCAGGTGGCCGCCGTCCGCCGCCCGGTAGACCGCGTAGAACGGCGCGCCGCCGTCCAGCAGGTTGACGCCCCGGCGGTCCTGCCAGTGGCCGGCCGCGAGCAGACCCCACAGCATGCTGCCGAGGTGCGCCGCGCCGTCCACGATCGCCGCGTCGACCACCTGGCCGGCGCCGGTGGCCCGGGCGTGGTGCAGTCCGGCGAGCAGGCCGACGACCAGGTACAGCGAGCCGCCGGCGTAGTCGCCCAGCAGGTTGGCCGGGATGCCGGGGGGCTCCTCGGCCCCGCCCGGCGCCGCCACCATCCCGAGCACCCCGGCGACCGCCGCGTACCCGAGGTCGTGCCCGGCGGTCGCCGCCCGGGGGCCGTGCTGCCCCCAGCCGGTCATCCGCCCGTACACCAGCGCGGGGTTGCGCGCCAGGCACGCCTCGGGCCCGACCCCGAGCCGTTCCGCGACGCCCGGCCGGTAGCCCTCGATCAGCAGGTCCGCCCGCTCGACCAGGTCCAGCACCCGCGCGGGGCCCTCAGGGGACTTCAGGTCGATCAGCACCGAGCGCTTGTTCCGGTTGCTGAGGTCGTACGCCGGGTCCGTGCCGAGGGGCGAGGGCTCCGGCCGGTCCACCCGCACCACGTCCGCCCCGAGGTCCCCCAACAGCATGGCCGCGAACGGCCCCGGCCCGATCCCGGCGAGCTCCACCACCCGCACACCCGCCAACGGCCCCCCGGCCTCCGGCGTCCTGCTCGCGTCACCCACTGGCTGCTGAACCCTTCCGACGGGTTTGACAGTAAAGCTGTAACACTCGGGATGATAGGCAAGCGACCCGCCGGTAACAAGACCTCCGCCCTCGCGCCGGGCCGCCAATTCCCCCTTGACACAGCCCCACTCAGCGCGACCACTCTCCGCGCGCCCGGCACCACGGAGGGTGGGTCGGTGTACTGACAGCGGGTCCCTGTACGGTCTTCACTGCCGCAGGGGAGCGGCTGCTTCATCGAATGGGGAGGATCCGTACATGAGCAACCAAGGGTTCGTCACGGGGCCGGTCGCACCGCCGCCGACTCCGATGGCGAGCACCACCGCGACGCCTTCGTACGCCGGGCTCGTCCTGGCGAGCGCCGGAGGCCCGGCCGCGTCCTCCCCCGGTTCGGGGACCACCCAGCTCGACACCCCGTACGAGCTCGCCGCCTCGGCCGGAATGGCCCGTCAGATAGCCACCGACCTCGACAACGCCAACGGCAAGGCGGGCCCTGGCGCGCACAGCCTCACCGAGTACGCGAGCACCGCGTCGACCAAGATCCGCGGCTTCTCCTTCGGCGGCGCCCTGACCGGCAGCACCGAGCGGTGGATGCAGCAGTGCAAGACGCTGCACGACAAGCTCGGCACCATCGCCGGGAACCTCGACAAGACCCAGCAGAACTACCACGCCAACGAGTCCAGCACCGCCGCCAGTCTCCGCGCCGGCCAGTAGCAGGAGGGAAACAGACAGATGGTGTCCTTCAAGGAACTGCACGAGGCCGACTTCGCCGCGATCAACGACGCCGCCGAGGCGTGGTCCGGCGTCGCCAAGGCCCTCACCTCCCTGGACGGCCGGGTCACCAAGGACCTCACCAGCACCGCGCAGCGCGCCGGCTGGAAGGGCACGGCCGCCGACGAGGCGACCAAGGCCCTCCAGGGCGTCGACAGCGACTTCAAACAGGCCTCGGCCGTCGCCACCGCCTTGGCTTCGATCATGAAGACCGCCGCCGAGGACTTCGCCGCCGCCCGCCGCGACCTCGACGCGGCGCTGCACGACGCGCAGGGCGACACCACCCTCAGCGTCACCGCCGACGGGACGGTCAACTGGACCGTCCCGAAGGAGGAGAGGAACGACCCCGAGGCCGAGCGCACGATCCGGGCCAACGCCCAGGCACTGTCGGACCGGCTCGGCAAGGCCGTCGCGAAGGCCACCGCCGCCGACCAGCGGGCCACGGCGGCCCTCCAGGGCGACATAGGAACCAGCACCACCGCCTTCAACGCCGCCCCGTACGGCGCCGGCCCGGTCGCCGACGCCAACCGGGCCAAGGACCTGATGTCCAAGGCCGGCAGCCTCTCCGACGACCAGCTCAAGCAGCTGCAGGCGCTCATGGCCGCCAACGCGGACAAGAAAGACTTCTCCACCACCCTGCTCAACGGCCTCAACTACGGCGGCAAGACAGGTCCGGACGCCCTGCTGGAGTACAGCAAGGTCTACGACGGCCTCGCGCACGGCAACCACAACGCCAAGGGCTACCAGGAGGTCTACGGCAGCCTGTCCGTCGCACTGGCCACCGCCACCCGCGACGGCGGAATGGGCAAGGCCTGGGAGGACGGCCTGCTGGCCGCCGCCCGTCGCCCCGGGGCATCTGCGGCGGGTTACAACGACAACTACCCGGCGCTGACGGCACTGCTCAACGCGAAGGGCAGCTTCGACAAGGGCTTCCTGACCAAGGTCGGCACCGACCTGGTCGACTACGAGCGCGGCAGCAAACTCAAGGGCGAAGACCTGTGGGGCCCGGACTGGAGCAACATCTCCGGCCACCAGGGCGATCCGATGCGAGACCTCATGCAGACCATGAGCCGCCACCCCGAGGCGTCGAAGGAGTTCCTCGACCCCGCGGCCAACAAGAACCTTGCCTACCTGTTGAAGGACCGCCAGTGGCCCAACCAGGGCTACGAACACAACCAGCTGGACACGCTCGCGCGGGACACCTCCCGCGGTGCGTTCGGCGATGCCCTGGAGGCCGCCACCACCGGCCGCGATCCGCACGGCAACCAGCCGCCGGTCCGCCCGCACGATGCGGCGATGGCGCGCATCATGTCCGACACGATCAGCCACTTCGGCGGCGACTCCGCCGGCCATGTGACCGAACTCCCCGTCGGACTGCGCCGGCCGTTCGGCAACATGATCGCCGACTACGCGGCCGACACGTACGAGATCATCGGCAAGGAGGTCAACGGGCACTCCGAGACCAGCGGGCTGGCCATCGACCGGGACCGCCTCATCCGGGTCATCCGAGGTGTGTCCGACGACCCGGAGGCGTTCAAGGCCATCCACTACGCCGAGAGCCAGGAGATCGCCCGGCGACTCGACGCCTACCCCGCCGAGGCGTTCAGGCCGGACGGCACCGGGCACCCCGGCCCCGGCATCGAAGGCTACGTACGGGAGGCCGGCCAGGTCCTGGGGGCGCTCAGCGGCGCACAGTCGGACGTCATGACCCGTCACCACGACGACGTCGTGTTCCAGAACAACTGGCAGGCGAAGATGAACTACCACCTCATCGGCACGCCCCTGACTCCCGTACCGGTCGTGGGCGACTTCGTCCAGCGCATGGTCGACGTCGGTACCTCGGAGTGGGCGAACGGGCTCAACAGCGAGCAGGACCAGCAGACGCAGGCGGACCTGTCCAAGATGTTCAACTCCGGAGAGAACCAGCTGAAGACGATGATCGTCGAGAAGGCCGGACTGGCCGGTCTCACCCAGGCGGAGATCAACTCGACCGCCGGTGTGCCCCAGAAGCTGCTGCACGACGTGTCCGAAAGCTACGGGACAGGCGTCAACCAGACGTACCGCAACGCACTCGGAGGGCGCTGAGATGAAGAAGACACAGCACACCGCCGATCAGCCCGGCGACGGGAGCGCCGTCGGCGGGCGTCTGGACACGGCACTCAGCCGACGGGGGTTCACCACCTGGCCGCTGCGGGTGCGGGCGACGGTCGCCGTGGTGGCGGTGACGGCGGTCGTGGCCGGGGCCGGGGTGTTCCTGGTGGACAACCTGACCAACGCCTTCGGTCCCAACAGTGTGTGCGAGGGCGCCGTGAGCGCGGATCTGCTGAACGACGCGCTCGGGCCGGGCAAGGTCAGCGATCAGGCGTTCGGCAACGGGTACCTGCACAGCGGATCAGCCTTCTGCATGGCGAAGGTGAGTTCCGGGGTCTTCGGCAACGAGCGGTCCGTCACCGTTGAACTGCGCAAGAACGGCGATCTCTCCGTCGTCGCGAATGACGCGGAGGCCCGGCTGTTCGCCGCTTCGGCCAACGGTGGAGCGTCCGGCGCGGGCTTCGACCACCGGGCCTGGGCGCTGCTTCCCGAGGCGTGCGACAGCGGGCAGCGGATCACCGTCAGGGCGGACCGCGACAACCGGCCCGGGGCCGAGAAGCTCGCCGCACTCGCCGTGTCGACGGCCGGCCGCGTCGCGTCACAACAGGGGTGCGGTACGTCGTCCATGCCCGCGCCGCACCAACTCTCCGCTGCCGGGAAGGACCACGACCTCGACCGCAACGCCGTCTGCGGCCTGCCCGGGCTCACCGCGCCCGCCAGCCTCGGCGGCGCGGCCCTCCGGGAGACCGTGACCACCGCGACCGACCCGCTGTGGACCTGTCTCATCCACTCGGACGCGAGTCCGAGGTCCCCGATCACCTTCACCATCGGCACCGAGCCCCGGCTCCTGGCCCCGGCAACCCCGAAGGACGAACCGGGGATCGGCCGGGCCCGCTGGGTGCGGCCCGGCGAGATGACGGCGACTTGCCAGGGCCGGCCGACCACCTTCCGGATGGAACTCAACGGCGCCTGGAGCTCCGGACCGGCCGGCGACTCCACCTGGCAGCAGTTCCTCACCGCCGGGGGCAAGGCGATCGGCTGCGAGCCGATCCTCTAGCCGGACGAACGACGAGCGAAGGGGGACACGCCATGGAACAGAACGACCCGGACGGCCAGGACAGCCGGCGGAGCGCGGCGGGGCGGCTGGACGCCGCGCTCTACCGACGGGGGTTCACCACGCGGGCGCTGCGGATGCGGTTGGCGACGGGGCTGGTGGCGTTCTGCCTCGTCCTCGTCGGGGCCTTGGGGTTCGTGTCGTACCGGCTGACGAACCTCGGTGGGCCGGACGCCGTGTGCGACGGGGTGGCCACGGCGGACCAGGTGCACGACCTGCTGGGGTCCGGGCGGATCCGTGAGAGCAAGGGCAGCTACTCGGCGACGGAGGACCACACCGGGAACAGTTGCACGGCCACGGTCAGCTCCGGTGTGTTCACGACCTCCGAGAAGCTCGTGCGGTTCACCATCGCCCTCAACACCGATGACGGACCGGGAGTGTTGGCCGCGTCGGATGCCCGGCTGTTCTCCGGTGACTCGGCCGGTTCGGTGACTCCGGGTGTCGCTTGGGCCGTGCTCCCCGAGGGGTGTGAGAAGGGCGTGCGCGCCGAGGTGCGCGCCGACCAGCCAGGCCACGACGAGGCCAGGGCCCGCTTGGCCGTGGCCTTCGCCAACAGGGTCGCCAAGGCACGCGGCTGTGCCGACCGGGCCCTTGCGGCGCCGAAGGAACTGTCGGCGAAGGGCGCCGTGACGGACCCGGACTGGAGCAACCTCTGCGGACTGCCCGGGTTCGCACCCACCAGGAACCCCGAGGCCCAGTGGCGCATGCCGCAGCAGGTCACCACCGCCACCGCCCCGATCTGGTCGTGTCGGATCGGCGGGGACTCGCAGTACGACAGCCGGGTGCAGGAGTTCGCGATCACGACCGAGCCACGGACCACCGCCCTGGTCCGGAAGAACGGCGCGAGCACGTCCGATCTGGGGCGGGCCCAGTGGGTGGCCGGCGGAACGCTCGTCACCACGTGCCAGGGCAAGGACGTCTTCTTCACCGTCACCGGTGGGATCACCTCGGGCCTCGAGAAGCCCTTCCTCTTCCCCGACCAGAAGGACCTGGTCCGCCAGTTCCTCACCGCCGGGGGCAAGGCGATCGGCTGCGAGCCGATCCTCTAGCGGCGGAAATCGACGGGCGAGTGTCAGAGTAATGGTCTATCTTGCGGGAGACCTATTACGCGAGACACGGGGAAGCACCATGACCACCACCGACCTGACCGACCACACCTCCCGGACGATCGTCACCGTCTCCGAGCGGCTGGTGCTGACGCGGCCGCAGGAGGGCGACGTGGAGGCGGTGTTCGCGATCCACGGGGATCCGGAGACCAACCGGTACAACCCGAACGGGCCGCAGCGGGAGATCGCCCAGGCACAGGAGATGCTGGACGGGTTCGTCGCCGACTGGGTGCGGGACGGGGTGGGGTACTGCGCCGTCGCCACCCGGGAGGATCCGGGGACGGTCATCGGGTTCGCCGGGCTGTACCTGCACACCCTGGACGGGGAGCGGGTGTTCAACCTCTACTACCGGTTCCGGCCGTCCGCCTGGGGCCTGGGGTACGCGGCGGAGGCGGCCCGGGCGGCGATGGCCGAGGCGCTGCCGCGCCACCCCGGCATCCCGGTGATCGCCCTGATCCGCGCCGACAACCTGCCCTCGCGCCGGCTCGCCGGGCGGCTCGGGCTGGTCGCCGACCCGGACGGCCGGACCGACGAGGAGGACCGGTTGATCCACCGCATGGCCTGAGGTCGGTCCGCCGCACGGCCCGAGAATGGCCTGCCGCCCGGCTTGAGGCCGGCCCGCAGCACGGCCGGAGGTCGGCCCACGGCGCGGTCCCGGGCCGGAGATCCCCCGCCAGGGGGAGGGGGATCGCGCCCCCGGCGGAGGCCCCGGGGTGCGCCCCGGCGGGACCGTGGGGGCATGAGGATCAACGAGCACGTGTTGCGGGCCGGGGCGGCCTGGACGGCGGTGGCGGCGACCGGGCCGTACCTGACGCTGAAGCTGCTCTGGCTGACCGGGCATCCGGTGGGATCGGACGACCCCGGTGGGATGGACCGGCTGTGGCTGGTGAACCTGCTGACCTTCGGCATGGACGCGATCGCCGTGGCACTGGCGCTGGCGTTCGTCCGCCCGTGGGGGCGGCGGGCGCCGGCCGGGCTGGTGGCGTTCCCGATGTGGGTGGCGACCGGGCTGCTCGGCACCATCCTGGTCGCGCTGCCGCTGTACCTGCTGAGCCTGCTGGTGCTCGGGCCGGAGCGCGCCGACCCGGACGACAAGGGCGTCGGCGACTGGGTCTTCCTCGTCGTGTACGGCGGCTTCGCCGTCCAGGGCCTCGCCCTGCTCACCGCCTTCGCGCTGTACGCCCGCCGGCGCTGGGCCGGGCTGCTGCGGGAGCGGATCGGCGACCTGCCCGATTCCCCCACGCTGCCCGTGCAACGTTCCCTCGCCTGCGTCGCCGCACTGCTCGCCGCGGGCGTCGCGGCGAGCCGGGCCTACTGGGCGCTCGGGGGCAGCGCCGGACTGCCGCAGGTCATGGTGGAGGAGCGGAACCGGGGCGTGGCGGTGATGGACGGGGTCTGCGCGGCGATGGCGGTGGCCGCGATGGCGGCGCTGCTGGTCCTGGTCTTCCGGTTCCGTCCGGGGCGCCGGCTGCTCGGGCCGCTGCTGGTGGTCTGGACGGCGGCCGGCTCGCTGTTCGGCTGGGGTGCCTGGCAGGTGGTGGCCTTCGGGGCGACGACGACCCGGGTGACCGAGCTGCGGATGGCCGTGCCCGGGCTGATGCCCCTGGTGCAGGCCGCCCAGGTGGTGGCCGCGGTGCTGGTCCTGGCGGTCGGGGCGATGGCGCTGACCGAACTGGGCGCCCGCCGACGCGCCACTGCCGTAGAGTCGCGCGGGTGATCACGGGGGTGGGCGACGGGCTGCGGCGTGCGGCGCGCGTGGGCGACCGGCTGCGGCATGCGGCGGGAGCCGCGCTGGGGCGGCGGGCCCGGCTGCGCTGGGTGCACCTGGTGCTGGGCGGCGCGCTGCTGATGCCGTACTGGATGCTGTCGGTGGTGCTGTTCGGCGCACTCGACCCGAACCAGTCACCCGCCCGCCAACTGCTCCTGTACGTCCTGTCGTTGGCCACCTCGCTACCGATGGCCGCCGTCACCGCGCTGGTGCCGATGGTGCGGGGGCTGGAGGGCGCGGCCGCGCGGGCGCTGTGCTCGGTGCCCCACCAGGAGGAGCTGGCCGCCGGACCGGCCCGCTCCTGGGCCGCCCGCCGGCGCACCGCGCTCTGGTACGTGCTGCACCTGCTGTTCGGCGGGGTGGTCGCCGGGATGACGCTGGCCGGCACCCCCTTCGCGGTGGTGCTGGTCTGCGGCTTCTCGGGGACGGAGGAGTTCGTCCGGATGTGGCAGCGGCACTTCCCCACCTGGCTGGCCAGCGGCCCCGCCCTCGGCCTCGGCCTGCTGCTGCTGATCATCGGCACCAACGCCGTCTGCGGCGCGCTGCTCGCCCGCTGGGCGCCCGCCCTGCTCGGCCCGACCCCGGAGGAGCGGGTGGCCGCCGCCGAGCGCCGGGCCACGGTGCTCGCCCAGCGCAACCGGCTGGCCCGCGAGTTGCACGACTCGGTCGGGCACGCGCTCAGTGCCGTCGGCATCCAGGCCTCGGCCGCCGCCCGGGTGTTGCGCAGCAACCCGGACTTCGCCGCCGAGGCGCTCGCGGCGATCGAGGAGACCGCCCGGGCGGCCGTCGCCGAACTCGACACCGTGCTCGGGCTGTTGCGCGAGGAGGACCCGCGGGCCGCCGAACCGGCCGGGCCCACCCTCGCCGGGCTGGACGACCTGCTGCGCCAACTCGGCCGCGCCGGGGTGGCGGTGGACGCCGAGCTGGCGCCCGGACTGGCCGGCCTGCCCGAGGCGGTCTCCCGCGAGGCGTACCGGATCGTGCAGGAGGGCCTGACCAACGTGCTGCGCCACGCCGGACCCGCCCCGGCCGGACTGCGGGTCGCGCTGACGGGCGGCCGGCTGGAGATCGAACTGACCAACCCGCTCGGCCCCGCCCGACCGAGCCGCCCCGGCGGCGGACGCGGGCTGCGCGGGATCGCGGAGCGGGCGGTGGCACTGCACGGCGGCAGCACGGCGGGGCCGGGCGCGGACGGAACGACGTGGCGGCTGGCCGTCTGGCTGCCGGTGGGAGGGACGACGTGAACGAGGGCATGGACAGCGGCGCGGAGCGGGGTGTCGACAGCATCCGGGTGGTGATCGCGGACGACGAGCGGCTGGTCCGCCTGGGCCTGCGGGTGGTGATCGAGAGCGAGCCGGACCTCACCGTGGTCGGCGAGGCCGCGGACGGCGCCGAGGTCGTCCCGCTGGTGCGCGAACTGCGCCCGGACGTGGTGCTGATGGACGTCCGGATGCCCGGTATCGACGGCATCCGGGCCACCGAGCAGCTGGTCAGCGGGATGGCCCCGCCGCCGCGCATCCTGGTGGTCACCACCTTCGAGCACGACGACCACGTGTACGACGCGCTGCGCGCGGGCGCCGCCGGGTTCCTGCTGAAGCGGGCCCGGGCGGAGGAGATGGTGCAGGCCGTGCGACTGGTCGCGCGCGGCGACTCGCTGCTGTTCCCGGCGGCCGTCCGCGACCTCGCGCTGCGCCACGGCGCGGACCGGCGCCGGGAGGCCGGGACTGCGGACCGGGGCCCGATCGGGCGGCTGACCGAGCGGGAGGGTCAGGTGCTGCGACTGATGGCCACCGGGCTCAACAACGGCGAGATCGCGCGGCAGCTGGTGGTGAGCCAGGAGACGGTGAAGACGCACGTCGGCAGCGTGCTGGCCAAGCTGGGCGCGCGGGACCGCACCCAGGCCGTCATCGCTGCGTACGAGTCGGGCTTCGTACTGCCCGGCTGACAAGCCGAACTGACGCTTCATCGGTTTCCGGAAGGGGAGCCCGGGGCCGGAGCGGATCGAACACGGATTCCACCCGTTCGGCCCCAGCGAGTAGAGTGCAGCCTTCCCCCTTGACGCCCGATACCTCCCGTATCGCCTGAAACGAACTGGTGGCCGCATGACAGTCCGGACCCGGCCCGCGCTGTGGTGGCGCATGGGCATCGTGCTCTCGGCGGGCCTCGGCCTGATCCTCGGAACCGCGCCGCTGGTGTACTTCACCGTGCAGAGCAACGTGATCGTGTTCGGCTACTTCGTCGGCGCGGTGTACTGGATGCTCAAGCGCGACACCGTGGACGCGCCCGCGCCCCGGCTGCGCGGCGCCGCCACGCTGTACATCCTGATCACCGGGCTGGTCTCGCACATCCTGCTCGAACACGGCGCCAACCCGCTGCCCGGGCTGGTCAGCGGGCCGGACAGGCTGGCGCACTGGTCGTCGTTCTTCCTGCACTACGTGACGCCGGTGATGGTGATCGTCGACTGGCTGGTGCTCAGGCCGCGCAACGCCGCGGCCTGGAAGGACATACCGCTCTGGCTGGCCTTCCCGCTCGGCTACGCGGCGATCGTCCTCACCCGCAACGCACTGTTCGACGACTACCCGCTGCCGTACCCCTACTTCTTCTTCGACCCGACCACCAAGGGCTACGGCTACGTCTGGGGCCAGATCGCCCTGCTGACCGTCGAGTTCGTGGTGCTCGCCGCGCTCGTCGTCGGGCTGGACCGGCTCGGGACACGGATCGCGGGCAGGCTGCGGCCGGCGCCGCAGGCCGCGGGACCGGGCACGGGATCAGGCACGGGATCGGGCACGGCCTCGGGCACGGGATCGGGCACGGCCTCGGGCGCGGGATCGGGCACGGCCTCGGACTGACGATGACGCCACGGCCGGCCGGCCTCAGATCCGCCAGGCTCGGATCCGGTCGGCCGCCGCGTACACGTCCGCCCGGCCCTCCGCTATGTCGCGGGCCAGCTCCACCAACGCCCCGTAGGGCGAGTCGATCCCCTCCCCGGCTGCGTGCATGTACGCGGCCGTCGTCATGCAGGCGTACAGGTTGTTGCGCACCGGCAGCGGGCGCAACAGCACGATGGTGTGCATCAGGGTGGCCGCGCACCAGGCCGGGTCCGCGTGGTGGCCGAGCTGGGCGGTGTTCACCCGGTGCCGGGCGACGGCGGCCTGGAGCGCCGAGTAGTCCCGCACGCTGAGGTCCTCCGGGGAGGCCAGTTCCTGGACGTCGAGGAGCCAGCGCAGGTCGACGTGGAGCAGCGCCGCTCCCCCGCCCCTCACCGTGTCACGCCCGCACCGGCCGCACCGGCCGCACCACCACCAGCACCAGCAGCGCTCGCGCCCGCCGTAGCCACAGTGGCCGCCGCTCGCACCGCCGCCGCACGGCCGCTCACGCCGCGGGCGCGTCCTCGGGGAACGCGGCGTCGAACTCGGCCCGGTGCGCCTTCCAGAACGCCACCGCGTGGTCCACGAAGACCCTCCGCTGCTGCTCCCGCACGCTCAGGTCGTGGACGTACGCCTTCACCGTCTTGCCGTCCGCGGCGGCGGCCTCGCGGATCGCGGCGAGCTCGTGCTCCGTGTACTCGATGTTGAGCGCAGGCATGTCGCCGATGGTACTGGAGCCAGGGGCAGTTGGGGCCGTGGACGGCGGATTTTCACCCGCAGTCAAAACGGTGGTTGTCGAGAGCACCAGGGACCATTCCAGCCGGTGCGGATGGACCCGGAGGAGGAAGCGGGTGCGCCACCCGGGATGACGACCGGGCGACGGGGCCGACCGTAGCGTCGGCGGCGAGCGGTGGCGGAGGGGTTCCGCGGGGGAGACCGGGGTTCGGCGGAGGCCGGAGATGACACGCAGGAACATCAGCAGGACGGCGGCCGCGGCGGTGGCGCTCGCGGCGGCCGTGGGACTGGCGGCGCCGGGGGCGGCCGCGGCCCAGGGAGGGGCGGCCCAGGGAGAGACCGCCCAGGGAGGGCGGGCGAACCCGCTGGAGGGGGTCTGGCGAATGGAGGGCTACGGTCTGCTGTTCGCGGTCTCCGGGAGCCGGCTCACCACGTACGACGTGACGGCACACAGCTGCGTGCCCGGGTGGATCACCGGGACTCAGACGGCCGCGCCCGGGCCGGACGGCACCATCCGCTACGAGATGGGCGACAACGCCCTGACACTCACCCCCAAGGACCGCAACCGGGCCGTCGAACGCGAGGAGAGCGGGGTCGGCAGCAAGTCGCTCGACCGTCTGGACGCCCTGCCGCCGCTGTGCGCCTCGCCGGCTCCGAACGACCCGCTGGCGGTCTTCGACCGGTTCTGGGAGAACTTCGAGGAGAACTACCCCTTCTTCGCCGCCAAGGGCATCGACTGGCACGCCGTCCGGGACGAGAAGCGGCGCACGATCACCCCGACGACGACAGTCGACCAGCTGCAGGACCTCTTCGTGGACATGCTCCGCCCGCTCGGCGACGCCCACACCGGACTGGCCCGGGTGGTCGACGGGCACCCGAGGTCGGTCTTCGGCGGACAGCGGCCCGGGACGACGGAGGAGAGCGAGGAACTGACCGCCCGGGCCCGACAGGCCTCGGCCGCCCAGCTCACCGGCCCGGAGCAGCTCTTCGCCGACGGTCAGCTCGGCGTGGGCCGGCTCCCCGACGGCATCGGCTACTTCCGGGTGAGCAGCTTCGGCAGGTACGCCGAGGGCGGCCACCGGAACCAGCTCGCCGAACTGGACCGGGCGCTGGACGCCCTGCTGGCCGGGCCGGACCGCCTCACCGGCCTGGTCGTCGACGTACGGCTGAACGGCGGCGGCTCGGACGCGCTCGGGCTGCACATCGCCGCCCGACTCACCGATCGTCCCTACGTCGCCTACCGGAAGGTGGCGCGCAACGACCCGGCCGACCCGACGAGGTTCACCCGGCCCGAGCCGATCACCGTACGGCCCTCGGCGGGCAGGCACTTCACCGGGCCTGTGGCGGTCCTCACCTCCTCGATCTCCACCAGCGCCGCGGAGACCTTCACCCAGGCCATGATGGGCCGCTCCCCGAAGGTGCTCCGCGTCGGCGAGAACACCCAGGGCGTCTTCTCCGACGTGATGCTCAAGACGCTCTCGCCGGATCTGATGGTCGGCCTGCCGAACGAGAAGTACCTCACCCGGAACGGCAGCACCTTCGACGGACCGGGCATCCCGCCGAACGTCCACACCCCGGTGTTCACCCCCGACGAGCTGGCCGTGCTCAGGGACTCGGCCCTGAGCACGGCCCGCCGGATGCTCACCGAGGACGCCCGGAACACCCGGGATTCCCAGGGCATCCAGGGCACCCAGGGCACCCGGGATTCCCAGGGCACCCAGGACTCCCAGGGCGAGGAGGACCGGCAGCGGTAGCCGCCACCTCGGCCACACTCGCTACATCGGCGCCACCGCCCGCAGTTCGCCGTCCAGCTCCAGCCACCGGGTGAGCCCCAGGCCGCGCAGGAACGGCAGGTCGTGGCTGGCCACGATCAGCGCGCCCTGGTACGCGGCCAGTGCCTGGGTGAGCTGGCGGACGCTGGCGAGGTCCAGGTTGTTGGTCGGCTCGTCGAGCAGCAGCAGCTGCGGCGGCGGGTCGGCCAGCAGCAGGGCGGCCAGCGTCGCGCGGAAGCGCTCGCCTCCGGAGAGGGTGGCGGCGGGCTGGTCGGCCCTGGCACCGCGGAACAGGAAGCGGGCGAGCCGGGCGCGGACCGCGTTGTCCCCGGCGGCGGGGGCGAACCGCTTGACGTTCTCCACCACGGAGCTCTCGTCGTCCAGCAGGTCGAGCCGCTGCGGGAGGTGCCGCAGCGGCACCGGGGTGATGACCTCCCCTGCCAGCGGGGCGAGTTCGCCCGCGATGGTGCGCAGCAGGGTGGTCTTGCCGGCGCCGTTGCGGCCGACCAGGGCGATCCGCTCGGGCCCGCGCAGGTCGAGGGCGGCGGTGGTGCCGTAGGGCAGCCGGACCTTGTCCAGGGTGAGCACGGTGCGCCCGGCCGGGACGGCGGTGCGGGGCAGGTCGATCCTGATCTCGGCGTCGTCCCGCACCGCCTCCTCGGCCACGCTGAGCCGGGCCTTGGCCTCCTCCAGGCGCTCGGTGTGCATGCCCTGGAGACGGCCGGCCGTCTCCTGGCCCTTGCGCTTGAGCATCCCGGCGAAGATGTGCGGGTCGTTGCGGGTGACCGAGCGCTTCTTGCCGTAGGCGGCGCTGCGGTCCAGCCGGACCCGGGCTTCGGCCAAGTCCCGTTTCTGGCGCTGGACGTCGGCCTCGGCGTTGCGCAGCTGCCGCTCGGCCGTCTCCTGCTGGGCCGCGAGGGTGCGTTCGTAGTCCTCGAAGTTTCCTCCGTACCAGGTGACTTCGCCGTCCCTGAGGTCGGCGATCTGGTCGACGTGCCGGAGCAGCTCGCGGTCGTGGCTGACGATCAGCATCACGCCGTTCCAGCCGGCCACCGTCTCGTAGAGCCGCTCGCGGGCGGCCCGGTCGAGGTTGTTGGTGGGCTCGTCGAGCAGCAGGACGTCGGGGCGGGCCATCAGCAGGGCGGCCAGCCGCAGCAACACCGCCTCGCCGCCGGAGAGTTCGCCGGTGGTGCGGTCGAGGCCGAGGCGGTGCAGGCCGAGCCGGTCGAGGGTGGCGCGGGCGCGCTCCTCGACGTCCCAGTCGTCACCGATCGCGTCGAAGTGGCGCTGGTCGGTGTCGCCGGACTCGATGGCGTGCAGGGCCTCGCGGGTGGCGCGGATGCCGAGTGCCTCGTCCACCCTCAGGGTGGTGTCGAGCGTCAGCCCCTGGGGCAGGTAGCCGAGTTCGCCGCCCACCCGGACGGTGCCGCCGGTGGGGGTGAGGTCGCCGGCGATCAGCCGCAGCAGGGTGGACTTGCCCGCGCCGTTGAGCCCGATCAGGCCGGTGCGACCGGGGCCGACGGCGAGGTGGAAGCCGTCCAGGACGGGCTTGCCGTCGGGCCACTCGAACGAGAGCTCGGTGCAGAGGACGGCGGTGGTGGTGGGTTGGTGTGCCATACAGGCCTCCCGGGGTGGTTGCCGAAGGGGTGGTGAGCAACACGGGGAGACACCGCGGGTGCGGAACCGGGGACGGCCGGAGGAAACGAAGGGGTGGCGTCACGCAGGGGAGCGCCACGGGCCGTGACTGAGGTCGCACACTCGCGCACCGCGCAACGGCAGCAGGGCCTGCGCGGCGGGGCGGTGTCCCGGGACCTCAGTAGAGCAACGGCCTTCTCCTTGTCTGGCTGATGACCCGGACCACGCTAGGCAGCCCGCACCAGGCGTGCAACCGATTTATCCGGCGGAGGCCCCGGCGGCGCGCCACGGCGAAGGCCCCGGCGGCGCCACGGCGAAGGCCCACTGAGGCCCCGACGGCGCCCCGACGGACGACCCACGGAGGCCCCACGGAGGCCCGGTGCCGATCCCGTGCCGATCCGGTGACGGCCGCGTCCCGGTCCGGGGCAGGTGCCGAGAGGCCGCCGGACGCATGGCAGACTCCTCACCTGCCATGCCTGCGGCCGAGTGGGGCCGCGCCCGGGGAACGGGCCGCATGGCGGTAGTAGTCAACAGGGGGATTTGAACGCATGTCACCGATATCCCGGCCGAGCCGTGCCGTCCTGGGCGCCTCCGTCGCCGCGCTGACCATGGTGGTCGCCACCGCCTGCGGGCCGGACAACGTCGACCCGCCCGCGACCGCGGCTCCCACCGCCGGGGCCAGCGCCGCGGGCACCCCGGGGGCGGCTCCGATCAAGCTTCCGACGCTCGAGGAGCTCAAGACCTGGAAGCTGGAGGACTGGGACAAGTGGGCCCAGGCCAACGTGATCACCCCGGCGGTCAAGGGTTACTGGACGCTGCAGAAGCTGCTGGAGGCCAAGCCGAAGCCGCTGCCGCAGCCCGCGCCGGACGCGACCCAGCCGCCCGCACAGCCCACCGGCGCCGCCCCGGCCACCGGCGCGCCCACCGCCGCCGCGCCCACCACGCAGCCCACCGCGGCCCAGCCCGGCGGCGCCGACCAGCTGCCCGCCGTCGTCCCGGCCAAGCCCGTGGCGCACCCGTTCCCGAAGAACATGCACGTCAACGGCAAGATCTTCTTCAAGGACGGCAACGAGGACTACGTCTGCTCCGGCACCGTCGTCTCCGACCCGGCCAACCCGGGCAAGAGCAACCTGGTGTGGACCGCCAGCCACTGCCTGCACGGCGGCAAGGGCAACAAGTACTACACCGACATCACCTTCGCCCCGGCCTTCAACAGCAACGGCGTGCTGAGCAACGGCAACAAGCAGGCCAAGCTGGAGGACGCCGAGCCGTACGGCGAGTGGACCGCCACCTCCGGCATGGTCTCGCCGCAGTGGGCCGCCGAGGCCGACCCGGAGAAGGGCGGCCCCTGGAGCCAGTACGACTTCGGGATCATCAAGGTCGCCAACCCCAACCCGGGCGGCAAGTCGCTGGAGGAGACCGTCGGCGGTTCCGTCCCGCTCTGGTTCAACGCCCCGCGTGACCAGGTCGGTGCCGTCAGCAACTACGGCTTCCCGGAGGGCAAGCCCTTCGACGGCGTGGAGCTGGAGCACTGCGACGGCGGCAAGCCGTCCAAGAAGACCGGCGACCCGAGCCGCCCGGCGATGCTGCTGATCGGCTGCAACATGACCGGCGGCAGCAGCGGCGGCGGCTGGTACGCGACCAAGGACGGCAAGCCCGCCCTGGTCAGCGACACCTCCATCGGCAACGGCGCGAACACCTACGAGGCCGGTCCGTACCTGGAGGACGTGGCCCAGCACATGTTCGAGTACTTCTCGAAGAAGGCCAAGTGATCAGCACCAGGTGACCGGCCCGGAGTGACCGGCCCGGAGTGATCGGCATCGAGTGATCGGCATCGAGTGATCAGGGCCGAGTGATCAGGCCCGACTGATCAGGCCCGACTGATCAGGGGGCGGGGGCCGCGGCAGGACAGCCGCGGCCTCCGCCTTTTCGGCCGCGCGCCCCGCTCCTCCTACAATCGGCCCCATCATGAGCGCGACACTCGTAGTCAAGGACCTCAGCGCCGGCCACGGCGAACGCACCCTCTTCTCCGGCCTGGACCTGGTCATCGCCCCCGGCGACGTGATCGGCCTGGTCGGCGTGAACGGCGCCGGCAAGTCGACCCTGCTGCGCCTGCTGGCCGGCCTGGACACCCCCGAGGGCGGGTCGCTGCGGCTGAGCCCGGCGGGCGCCAACGTCGGCCACCTGCCGCAGGAGCCGGAGCGCCGCGAGGGCGAGTCGGTGCGCGACTTCCTGGCCCGCCGCACCGGCGTGGCGGCCGCGCAGGCCGCGCTGGACGAGGCCACCGAGGGCCTGGTCGAGGGCCGGGCGGGCGCCGACGACGCGTACGCCGCCGGCCTGGAGCGCTGGCTGGACCTCGGCGGCGCCGACCTGGAGGAGCGCGCCGAGGAGGTCGCCGACTCGCTCGGGCTGAAGGTCTCGCTGGACCTGCCGATGACCGCCCTGTCCGGCGGCCAGGCCGCCCGGGCCGGCCTCGCCTCGCTGCTGCTCTCCCGCTACGACGTCTTCCTGCTCGACGAGCCCACCAACGACCTCGACCTGGACGGCCTGGAGCGGCTGGAGTCCTTCGTCAAGGGCCTGCGCGCGGGCACCGTGCTGATCAGCCACGACCGCGAGTTCCTGGCCCGCACCGTGACCAAGGTGCTGGAGCTGGACCTGCACCAGCAGCAGGTCAACCTGTACGGCGGCGGTTACGAGGCGTACCTGGAGGAGCGCGCGGTGGCCCGCCGGCACGCCCGCGAGGAGTACGAGGAGTACGCCGACACCAAGGCCGGGCTGGAGGCCCGGGCGCGGATGCAGCGCGGCTGGATGGAGAACGGCGTGCGCAACGCCCGCCGCAAGTCCTCCGACAACGACAAGATCGGCCGCGCGATGCGCACCGAGTCCACCGAGAAGCAGGCCGCCAAGGCCCGGCAGACCCAGCGGATGATCGAGCGGCTGGACGTGGTCGAGGAGCCGCGCAAGGAGTGGGAGCTGCGGATGGAGATCGCCACCGCGCCGCGCTCCGGCTCGGTGGTCGCCACCCTGCGCGGGGCGAGCGCCCGACGCGGCGACTTCGCCTTCGGTCCGGTGGACCTGCAGATCGACTGGGCCGACCGGGTCGCCATCACCGGCGCCAACGGCGCGGGCAAGTCCACGCTGCTGGCCGCCCTGCTGGGCCGGCTCGAACTCGACGCCGGCAGCGCCTCGCTGGGCTCCGGCGTGGTGGTCGGCGAGGTGGACCAGGCGCGCGGGCTGTTCCTCGGCGGGGAGCCGCTGCTGGAGGCCTTCGCGGCCGCCGTGCCGGAGCTCTCGCCGGAGGACGTGCGCACCCTGCTGGCCAAGTTCGGCCTCAAGGCGGTGCACGTGCTGCGCCCGGCCGACACCCTCTCCCCCGGCGAGCGCACCCGGGCCGCGCTGGCGCTGCTGCAGGCCCGCGGGGTGAACCTGCTGGTGCTGGACGAGCCCACCAACCACCTGGACCTGCCCGCGATCGAGCAGTTGGAGTCGGCGCTCGGCTCGTACACCGGCACCCTGCTGCTGGTCACCCACGACCGGCGGATGCTGGACACGGTGTCGGTGAACCGGCGGATCGAGGTCCGGGACGGGCGGGTGCACGAGCACTGAGCCGGGCAGCGGCGGCAGGGGCGGTGCCGGCCTCCGGGTCGGTGCCGGCCTCCGGGTCGGTGCCGGCCTCCGAGTCGGTGCCGGCCTCCGAGTCGGCGCTTGACCGGCGATTGGTCTCTACCTCTCGGTCTGTACCTCTTCCCGGCGGGGCCGTCATGTGCTGTGCTGTCCGCCATGGTTGACAGCACAGACAGCGCCGTGGCGGGAACGTCCCACCCGACCGTCCCGCTCATCCCCATGACGGTGCCCGCCCACGAGGCCGAGGCCCGCAGCAGGTCCTTCCACGAGGTGATGGCCCAGCGCCGGACCGTCCGCGACTACTCCACCCGCCCGATCCCGGACGGGGTGGTCGAGTGGGCGGTCCGGACCGCGAGCACCGCGCCCAGCGGCGCACACGTCCAGCCCTGGCGGTTCGTGGTGATCACCGACCCGGAGCGCAAGCGGCGGCTGCGCGAGGCGGCCGAGGCCGAGGAGCGCGAGTTCTACCACCACCGGGCGTCGGAGGAGTGGCTGGCCGCGCTCGCCCCGATCGGCACCGACTGGCACAAGCCGTTCCTGGAGGACGCGCCGGCCGTGATCGTGGTGTTCGAGGTGCACAAGGGCCCCGACTCGCCGCGTCCGTACTACACCAAGGAGTCGGTGGGGATCGCGGTCGGTCTGCTGCTGGCCACGCTGCACCAGGCCGGACTGGCCACGCTGACCCACACCCCGAGCCCGATGAAGTTCCTCAACGAGGTGTGCGACCGCCCGGCGGAGGAACGCGCGGCGTACGTGATCCCGGTCGGTTACCCGGCCGAGGGGGCGCGCGTGCCGGACCTGCGGCGCAAGGAGCTGGACGAGGTGATGGTCCGGCTCTGACCGCCGGGGTGCGACCGGGCGCGGCCGGGCCGGTCGGCGCCGGCTCGCGGCCGGACGCGCCCGCCGCCGGAGGCAATCCGGGTGCTGACAGGTCCTGGCCAAGGCGATAATCGCCGTCATGAGCCAAGCACAGTCACGGTCCTGTGGCCTCGCTCCACCGGTCGTGGAGGCGACCGCCGGGCGGCCGCCGGAACAGCTGCGGCTGCCCGGCGGCCTCTGGCTGCGGCGGCGCCGCAGCACCCACGCGGCGGCGCTGAACCGGGCCGTCCGCGCCAACCTGGAGCACCTGCGGCCGTGGATGGAGTGGGCGGCCGAGGCCCCCTCCCGGGCGCAGACCGCCGAACTGACCAGGGCCGGCGCGGCCGCCTGGGAGGCCGGCACCGACTTCATGTACCTGGCCGGCCTGGACGCCGAACCCGGCGGTGTGATCGGCGCCCTCGGCCTGCACGGGCGGATCGGCCCGGGCGGGCTGGAGATCGGCTACTGGGTCGCCGCCCGGCACGTCGGCCGCGGCATCGCCACCGCCGCGGCCGGGGCGCTGACCGAGGCCGCACTGGCGCTGCCCGGGATCACCCGGGTGGAGATCCGCTGCGACCAGGCGAACGGCGCCAGCGCGGCCGTCCCGCGCAAGCTCGGCTACCGGCTGGACCGGATCGCCGAGGCCGCCGTCCGGGCTCCGGGCGAGACCGGACGACAGCTGGTGTGGGTGATGGAGCGCTGACCGGCCGCCGTCGGGGCGTCGACGGCACCGCCAGTAGCCGCCCGCCAGTGGCACCCGCCGGGCGTCGACGGCACCGCCAGTAGCAGCCCGTCCGTGGCACCCGGGCGTCGACGGCACCGTCAGTAGCGCCCGCCGGTCGCGGCCGGCAGCGCGTCCAGTTCGGCCAGGTCCGCCGCCGAGAGCTCGACCGAGGCCGCGCCCACGTTGTCCTCCAGGTAGCGCGGCGTCCTGGTGCCCGGGATCGGGAAGACGTACCGGCCCTGCGCCAGCACCCAGGCCAGCGCGACCTGCGCGGGGGTGGCGCCGATCCGTTCGGCGACCGTCCGGACCCTCCCGACCAGCTCCAGGTTGGCCTTCAGCGCGTCCTGCTGGAAGCGCGGCAGCCGGCGCCGGAAGTCGCCCTCGGGCAGCTCGTCGAAGGACGTGATGCCGCCGGTCAGGAAGCCGCGGCCGAGCGGGGAGAACGGCAGGAAGGCGATGCCCTGTGACTCGGTGTACGGCAGCACGTCGGCCAGCACGTCCCGGGTCCACAGGGACAGCTCGGACTGCACCGAGGCCACCGGGTGCACGGACTGCGCCCGCTTGATCTCCTCGACCGTCGCCTCGGAGAGCCCGATGCTGCGCGCCT
Source organism: Kitasatospora sp. NPDC032121 (assembly GCF_055580145.1). Taxonomy (NCBI): domain Bacteria; kingdom Bacillati; phylum Actinomycetota; class Actinomycetes; order Kitasatosporales; family Streptomycetaceae; genus Kitasatospora; species Kitasatospora sp. NPDC032121. Next base: position 447,243 of record NZ_JBVILX010000001.1, read on the forward strand.
TGCCCGCCGCGACGACCTCGGCGAACGCGCCCCAGGTCTCCTCGATCGGGACGTCCGGGTCGACCCGGTGCAGCTGGTAGAGGTCGACGTGGTCGGTGCCCAGCCGGCGCAGGCTCTCGTCGATCGAGCGGCGCACGTGCTCGGGGCGGCCGTTGCGCTCGTGCGGGCCCGAGCCGCCCGGCACGATGCCCACCTTGGTGGCCAGGAAGGCGCGCTCCCGGTACGGGCCGGCCAGCGCGGCACCGACCACCTCCTCGTTGGTGTACGGGCCGTACATGTCGGCGGTGTCGATCAGGCCGACGCCGAGATCCAGCGCCTGCCGGATCACCCGGACCGAGTTCTCGTCGTCCCGGTTCTGCATGTCGTAGGCCCAGGTCATGCCCATGCAGCCGAGACCGATGACGCCGATCTCGGGGCCGCTGGTACCGAACGAGGCGTTGCGCATGACGGTGCTCCCATCGTGGGTTCCGCGGCGTCCGTGGTGGTCGCCGCGGGTGTTCGCTTGGTGGTGCGTGATCAACGCCCTCAGCATTCACCTTGGAGCGCACTCGAGGTCAAGCCCGTTCGAAACCGGTCGAGTTCGATCCCGTTCCGATCCACTCCCGGAAGCCGCCCGCCAGGACCAGCTCCGCAAGCCGTCCGTACCCGCCCGATCCCGGGTGCGCGCCGTCCCCGGCCTCCGCCTCGGCCGTCCAGACCTGATCGGCCGCCAGGGCCTCGGTGACGTCGACGAAGGGGACCTCGGACGCGGCGCAGATCCCTGCCATCGCCGGAACGAGCCGCCGCAGCCGTTCCAGGTGGTCCGCTCCCCCGCAGACCACCGGCGGCGGACCGACCACCGGGGCGAGATCCGGGGGGCGTCGAAGCCGGTTCGTATGGTCATCGGCCCACCGTAGGGGTGTGCGCAGGGCGCGCGCCTCCGGTTTCACCACCGGGCACGAAGCCCCCGGCCGTCAACCCTCGTTGTTCGCCCCCACACCTTCCACCCGGCCATCACCGGCGGCCACCCGGCAAACCGGCGCGCGAGAGCCCGCCCACGAACCCCCCGCACCACCGGGCGCCACCGGTCCCGACTTGGCAGGGCCGGCCGCAGCGGTCGACGCTCTGACCACGGCCGACCAACGCGGTCGGCCACCAGGGAAGTTGGGGAACCCATGTCGCTCTCGCGCACGCGTATCACCGTCGTCGCCCTGCTCGCGGCCACCGCCACCGTGCTCACCGCCCCGGCGCAGGCCGACGGCGGGCACCGCGCGGCCGGCCGCTTCGACGGCGGCGGCTTCGAGTACCCCAAGGCCCCGGCGAACGCCTTCGTCACCGTGGCCGCCAACCAGGCCATCGGCCCCTGGCGGGTCACCGCGGGCAACGTCGACCTGATCGGCGCCGGCTTCTGGCAGGCCGCCGAGGGCGACCAGTCCATCGACCTCAACGGAAGCACCAACGGCGCCATCGCCCAGACCTTCGCCACCGTGCCCGGCACCACCTACACGGTGACGTACGCGCTGGCCGGCAACCCGGCGGGCGGCACCCCGATGCGGACCGGGGCGGCCCGGATCGACGGCCAGGACTTCCAGGCGTTCAGCTTCGACACCACCGGCCGGACGACCTCCGCGATGGGCTACGTGGGGCGGCAGTTCACCTTCGTCGCACAGAACCCCACCACCACCCTGGGCTTCACCAGCACCGTGGCCGGCGCGTACGGGCCGGTGATCGACAACGTCCAGGTCAAGGAGTGCAAGTCCTGCTGCGAATGACCGGCCGGCCGCCGACCGACCACCGTCTTAACCGTTCCTAAAACCTGCCCTCGGTGAGGCGTCCGGGCCCGGGAAGTGCTTGACGTGCACAGCTGGTCTAGTCCAGTTTGATGCTCAGCACCGCGCTCCCCACGCACCGGACCACCCCCAGGCCGCCGCCCGCCCCGTGTCTCCCCCCTCGCGGCGCGGGCGGCCACCACGTCCCGAGAGGCACCCCCATGCCCAGCGCGCCCCAGCACGCCCCCACGCACCGCCGCCCCGCCCGCCGGACCACCCTGCTGAGCCTCGCCGCCGCCACCGCGCTCGCCGCCGCAGGTCTGGCCGCCCTCGCCGGGAACGCCGGCGCCGCCGACGGGAACCTGCTCGCCAACGGCGGCCTGGAGAGCGGCGCGCTCGGCCCCTGGAGCTGCTCCGCCGGCACCGGCAGCGTGGTCAACTCCGGTGCGCACAGCGGGACGTACGCCCTCAAGGGGGCGGTGAGCGCCGGCGACACCGCGCAGTGCGGCCAGACCGTCAGCGTCCAGCCCAACACCAAGTACACCCTCAGCGCCTGGGTGCAGGGCCAGTACGTCTACCTCGGCGCCACCGGCAGCGGCGTCACCGACCCGGCCACCTGGACCGCGGGCGGAGCCAACTGGCAGCAGCTGTCCACCAGTTTCGCCACCGGACCGGCCACCACCAGCGTCACCGTCTACCTGCACGGCTGGTACGGGCAGGGCGGCTACCTCGCCGATGACGTCGTCCTGACCGGCCCCGGCGGCGGCAACCCGTCCACCCCGCCGCCGAGTTCGACCCCGCCGAGCCCGACCGGCACCCCGACCGGAACCCCGACCGGCACGCCCACCGGCGGCCCGACCACCCCGGCGCCGAACGTCGCACTCCCGGTCGCCCCGTACATCGACATGGGCGCCTGGCCCACCCCCTCGATGCCCGACATGGCCAAGGCCGGCGGCCTCAAGGGCTACACGATGGGCTTCGTCACCGGCGTCGGCTGCAAGGCCAGCTGGTTCAACGCCTACGACCCGCGCACCGCCTGGGCCAAGGACCAGGTGGACGCGCTGCGCGCGGCCGGCGGGGACGTCAAGGTCTCCTTCGGCGGCGCGGCCGGCACCGAACTCGCCGCCGCCTGCACCACGGTGGACTCGCTGTTCGCCGAGTACGACGCCGTGGTGAACGCCTACGGCCTGCGCTACGTCGACTTCGACATCGAGGGCGCGGCCATCGCCGACACCGCCGCCAACGAGCGCCGCTCCGCCGCGCTCGCCAAGCTGCAGCAGGCCCACCCGGGCCTCAGGATCTCCTTCACCCTGCCCGTCCTGCCCGAGGGCCTGACCGCCGAGGGTGTCGCCATCGTCAAGTCCGCCCGGGACGCCGGGGTGGCCGTCGACCTGGTCAACATCATGGCGATGGACTACTACCGCAACGGGACCGACTACGGCAACGCCGCCGTGCAGGCCGCGCAGTCGCTGTTCGGCCAGCTCAAGGCGCTCCACCCGGCGAAGACCGACGCCCAGCTGTGGGCGATGGTCGGCGTCACCCCGATGATCGGCGAGAACGACGACCACCAGATCTACAACCAGGCCGACGCCCAGCAGTTGGTGGCCTTCGCCCGGCAGAACCACATCGGGATGCTCTCCTTCTGGGACGCCACCCGGGACGCCAACGCCTGCACCGGGGGCTCGCTGTCCACGTGCACCAACATTCCGCAGCAGCCGTACGAGTTCGCGAAGATCCTCGGCCAGTACGCGGGCTGAGCCCACGGGCCACCGCCGGCCGCACATCACCACCCCGTGCCACGGCCTCACGTCACCACCTGAGGCCACCAGCTGAGATCGCCACCTGAGGCCACCACCTGAGATCACCACCTGGCGTCACCCACCGGCGGAAATTGGCATCTCATCGTCCCGGACCGTCCATTACAGTCCCTCCCACCTGTACGGCACGAGGGGGCGGACATGACGGTCCGGGACGACCACGACCAACTGATCACCATCCATCCGGCGGGCGACGCCGCCCGCACCGGCGACGTCACCGCCGAGGAACTCGCCGCCTTCGGCCGCACCCTCGGCCGGCTGCGGGCACTCCCCGCCCACGACCGCACCCGGTTGCACGCCGAGCGACAGCTCAGCTCGTTCGTGATGGAGAGCCGCAAGCGCCGCCGCCAGGAGGCCCGGCAGGCCCGGCGGCAGGCCGACGCCGACCTGCTCGCCACCACCGCGACCGGCAGCCGGACCCGCCGCGAGGACGCGCCGCTGACGCCCGCGAACGGGCCGGTCGGCGAGCTGCTGGTGCCGCGCAAGTGCTACGTCTGCAAGCAGTCCTACCGCCGGGTCGACGGCTTCTACCACATGCTCTGCCCCGACTGCGCGACCGACAACACCGCCCGCCGGGCCCTGGGCACCGACCTGCGCGGGCGCCGGGCGCTGCTCACCGGCGGGCGGGTGAAGATCGGCTTCCAGCTCGCCCTGATGATGCTGCGGGACGGTGCCGAGCTGATCGTCACCAGCCGCTTCCCGCAGGACACCGTCCGCCGCTTCCGCGTCGCGGAGGGCAGCGGGCAGTGGTGGGACCGGCTCAGCGTCGTCGGCATCGACCTCCGCGACCCGCGCCAGGTCATCGGCCTGACCGAGCGGTTGCGCGCCGAGGGGCGCCCGCTCGACATCCTGGTCAACAACGCCGCACAGACCCTGCGCCGTCCGCCGGAGTCGTACGCGCTGCTGGCCGCGGGCGAGCAGGACGCCCTGCCCGCCGCCGACCGCCGGGCGATCGACCACGCGCCCGGCTTCCGGCCGGTCACCGGTCTCGCCCAACTACCCTCGGGCGCCGGGTCGTTGCTGGACATCACCGACGAGGCCGGGCTGCTGCCCGACCTCGCGCCCGCCAACTCCTGGTCCGCCACGCTCGGTTCGCTCGATCCGGCGGAGGTACTGGAGACCCAGCTGGTCAACGCGCTGGCCCCGGCCCTGCTCTGCGACCGACTGCTCCCCCTGCTGCTGGCCTCGCCGCACCCCGCCCGCTATATCGTCAACGTCACGGCGGTGGAGGGCCGGTTCGCCGTCCGCAACAAGACCGCCCGGCACCCGCACACCAACATGGCGAAGGCCGCGCTCAACATGCTCACCCGCACCAGCGCCGCCGAACTCGCCACCCGGGGCGTGCACATGTGCGCCGTCGACACCGGCTGGATCACCGACGAGAACCCGGCCCCGAAGAAGGCCCACCTCACCGCCCAGGGGTTCCGCACCCCGCTGGACATCGTGGACGGCGCGGCCCGGGTCTACGACCCGATCGTCCGCGGCGAGGCCGGGAACCCGGTGTCGGGGGTGTTCCTCAAGGACTACCGGGTGGCACCGTGGTGACGCGCCCGCGGCGACGGGCGGCCGGGACGGCTCAGGTGTCGTAGCAGCCGCACCAGGGGGCGTCGAAGCCGAGGCCGTCCGGGTACAGCTCGAAGTGGACCCGCTCGTCCTCGCCGGCATCCTCGTCCACCTCGTCCTCCTCATAGTCCTCGCGGACCAGGCCGAACAGCTCGCCGTCGACGTGCACGGCGAACGGGGCGATCGCGATGTCCCCGTACTCCCGGCCCGGCAGGGCGTCGAGCCACTCCGCCAGCAGCCGCTCGGCCTCCGGCGCCGCGTCGGTGGAGCGTATCTGCGAGTCGAGGTGCCGACCGGCGGCGTCGAAGCGGTGCAGGACGGCGCAGTACCGGCCGACACCGAGACAGAGGGCCGAGGCGAGGAACTGGCCGCCCTGCCAGCGGCCGATGGTGCCGGTGCGGTGGTCGGGCTCGTGCTTGATCGGGATGACCTCGGGAACGTTCACGGTCGAACCCTACGGGTGACCTGTGACAACGGCCCGGCGCGGGGAGCGTGCCCGGCGGCCGGTGGAACGCGGCTCGCTAGCCCTGCGCCCGTCCGCGCACCAGCGGCAGGTACACCTCGTCCACGATCTCCACCAGGACGTCGTCCGGCACGGTCGGCACCCCGCGCACCACGAACTCGTTGCGCAGCAGCACCACCGCCACCGTCGCCACGCGGGGGTGCAGCGCCTCGGGAGCCGCCTCGCCGCGGGCGACCGCACGGCCCAGGACGGTGAGCCAGGGCGCGGCCGCGGCGTCGCCGGACTGGTCCTGCAGCTGCGCCAGGAACTCCGTCGCACCGCCGGCCGCGGCCAGCAGCTCGCGCAGCACGGCACCCAGCGGGGAACTCCAGTGGCGGTTCGCCTGGCGCAGCAACTCCAGCACGTCGCCGCGCAGTTCACCGGCGTCCGGGACCGGGGCCGCCTTCGCGAGCTGCTTGTACGCGGCGAGGCCGAGCGCCAGCCGGTTGGGCCAGCGGCGGTAGATGGCGTTCTTGTTGGTGCCGGCGCGGGCTGCGACCTTGTCCATGGTCAGCCCGGCGAACCCGGCGTCGGCGAGCTCCTCCACCGCCGCCCGCAGGATCGCCTCCTCCAGCGCCGCCCCGCGCCGCCGCGTCTGCCCGGCCATGCCGCCGCCCTCTCCGTAGACCGCCCCCATCCTTCTTGCCGTCGGCGACCCCAGGCAACTACGGTACTGGGCGTACCGTAAATTTCCTCTCGCCGGAAGGCAGGAAAGCGTGCGTACCAAGGGAATCAGCTACGACACCGGATTCATCAGGAACGGGACGCACTCCCGGGCCCGGTTCGACCCCGAGGTGGTGGAACGCGAACTGCGGATCATCCGGGACGAGCTGCACTGCAACGCGGTCCGCATCATGGGCGGCGACGCCGACCGGATCGAGCTCGCCGCCCGGCGGGCCGCCGCGCTCGGCCTGGAGGTCTGGTACTCCCCGTACCCTCTGGAACTCACCGCGGAGGAGATGCTGGAGCTGTTCGCCGACTGCGCCGAGCGCGCGGAACGGCTGCGGCGGGGCGGGGCCGAGGTGGTGTTCGTGGCGGGCGCCGAGCTCAGCCTGATGAACCCGGGCTTCCTACCCGGCGCCGACACCGGCGAGCGGATCGCCCTGCTCGCGCGGCCCGAGCAGGTGCGCGAGCACCTCGGCGCGGTCAGCGGCCGGGTCAACGCGTTCCTCGACCGGGCGGTGACCGCGGTACGCGAGCGCTTCGGCGGGCGGGTCACGTACGCCTCGGTGCCGCTGGAGCGGGTGGACTGGGAGCCCTTCGACCTGGTCTCACTGGACCTGTACCGCTCCGCCGAGACCGCCGACCGCTTCGCCGACGGCGTCCGCGACCTCACGGCCCAGGGCAAGCCGGTCGCCGTCACCGAGTTCGGCTCCGCCACCTACCGCGGTGCCGGCGACCGCGGCGCACTCGGCCTGGACGTCGTCGAGTACGACGACAACGGACCGGTCCGCCTCGACGGCACCTACCAGCGCGACGAGGCCGCACAGGCCGCCCATCTGCGCGAACTGCTGGAAGCCTTCGACACCGGCGGCATCGACGCCACCTTCGTCTTCACCCTCGCCCTCTACGACCATGTCCACCGCCCGAACGGCGACCCCCGCGACGACCTCGACCTCGCCAGCTACGGCATCACCAAGACCTACGAGGACCGCCCGGGCACCACCTACCCCGGCGTCCCCTGGGACCCGAAGAAAGCTTTCTTCACCCTCGCCGAGTACTACGCCACCCACTGACCACGCCCCCTGTTGCGTGGGGGGGCGGCCCTGGCGACCTCCCCCCCCCACCACGGAACAACCCACACCCACCCCCCCAACAAAGCACCCCCCCCCGCTCCCTCCCCCCCCCCTTCCCCCCCCCCTTTTTGGGGGGGGAAGTCGGCCTGGCCGACTCCCCACGCACGCAGCGGACCACCCAGCGCCAGCCTGCACAGAAAGTCGCCCCCTCCGACTTCCTACGTGTGTGCACCCTCGCCGCCGGAAACCTCTGCGCGATCTGCGTGAGAAGTCGGCCCATTCGACTTCTCACGCAACCGACCGCCAAGCACCGCCCGAGCCGCAGAGTCAGCCCCACCGACCTCCCACGCAACCCGAAGCGCGGGTCGGCCATCGAAACCCCCAGAACAAAGCACCACCACGCGCAGGAAGTCGACCCAGCCGACTTCTCGCGCAGCGGGCCGCGAGACGACAGGCCACCGGGCAGGTGAACGGTCCAGGACGGCATCACAAGCCCGACGCAGAGACTCGAAGCCGGGCGGCGCGACACCCCTGCGCAGGAAGTCGGGCGGGCCGACTTCCTAGGCTGCGGTGGCGAGGGGCGGGCTCGCGTGGCGGCGGCGGTAGTAGGAGCAGGCGAGGGCGAGGGTGATGGGGCCCCAGAGCATCGCCGTCGAGGTGCAGATCCGGCCGAGGGCCATCCACCAGGCGTTGCTGTAGCCGACTTCCTTGAACACGCCCAGCCAGGCGAGGGGCATGCCGTCGAAGAGGGCCACCAGGGTCAGGCCGCCGAGCACGGCCGGGGCGAGTGCCGCGAGTGGTGGCACTCGGCGGCCGCGCAGCACGGGCACCCAGCGCGGGAAGACCTCGCCCCAGCCGCTGACCAGCCCCAGGGTCAGGATCGTCAGCGCCTCGGTGACCACGCTCAGGCCGATCACGTACGGCGTGCACCACCAGACGTAGGCCGGGGCGGTCGGGTCGACCGTCCCCATCCGGAAGTCGAACGCGAACGGCAGCCGCCACAGGCAGTGCGGCAGTACGACGAACGGGAGGGCCTTGGCGAGCCGCAGGGCCCACCGGGGCACGGGGCGTTCGGTGTCACCCACCGGGATGTTCTTCAGCATGTGTCCACCGTCCCGGACACCACCCCCGCCCCGCGTCCGCCCCGAGGCCCGTCCCCCTCCCCCGCGCGAGCCAGCCCGCCGTCAGCACAGCGGTGGAGCCGGGGCGTCAGCCGATGGAGTCCAGGCTGAAGGCGGCCTTCACCAGCCCGATGACGTACGGGGTCTCGGCGCCCTTCAGCGCGGTCGGGTCGGTCGAGTACACGACCGTACGGGCGAGGTCCCGGGTGGCGAAGACGCCGCTGGTGGAGCCGGGCCGGGAGCCCGTCTTGCCCCAGACCACGATGCCGTCGGACGCGAGGCGTTCGAGCCCCATGCTCATGCACGCGGTGCCACCCCCGCAGTGGCTGCTGTGCGGGGCGACGGGCACGTCCGGGACGGTGAACAGCTTCTCCTGCTGGGCCGGCGGGAGGAGGCGTCCCCGGAACAGGGCGGTCATGAAGCGCTCCAGGTCGGGGGCGCTGGAGATCATGCCGCCCTCCGCCCAGGGCCACGGGCTCTGCTCGGTCACGTCCGCCCGGCGCGAGCCGCCGTCGGCGTCGGCGTCGGGGACGGTCAGGTACGGGTGGGTCGCGGGGTGCCGCAGCTGCGGGTCGTCGGCGTCCGGGAGGTCGGTGTCGCGCAGGCCGAGCGGGCGGATGATCCGGTCGCGCAGCTCGTCGGCGTAGCGGTGGCCGGTGACCTTCTCGACGACCAGTCCGGCGACGAAGGTGTTCATGCCGTTGTACTGCTGGGCGGTGCCGGGGTCGAAGCCCAGCGCCTGGCCCTTCATCGTGGCGACGACCTCCTCGGGGGTGGCCGAGTCGAGCCGGTGGTCGGCGAACCAGCCGGTGGTGCCGTCGCCCCAGGCCTTGCCGTCGCCGGCGGGCAGTCCACTGGTGTGGTTGAGCAACTGCCCGACCGTGACCGCCTCGTAGGGGAAGTCCGGGAGGTACTGCCGGACGCTGCCGTCGAGGTCGATCCGTCCCTCGGCGGCGAGTTGGAGGACGACGGTGACCGTGAAGATCTTCGAGATCGACCCGATCCGGAACCTGCCCCGCGGGTCCACGGACATCCCGGCCTCCGCCGAGGTGCCCTCGAACCTCCCCGCGGAACCGGTGACCCGCACGAACGCGGCGGAGACGTCGGCGGCGGGCCGTTGGGCGAGGGCGGCACGGATCGCCGCCCGGTCCAGCGGCGGTACGGAAGCGGAAGGGGAGGCGGCGGAGGCCGAGGAGGGGACGGCAGTGGGCCCGGCGGCGAAGGCGGGCGCGCCCGCCCCGACCGTCAGCGCCGTCGCCAGGGCTCCGGCAGCGGCCAGGACGACCCAACGGCTGCGGTTCTTACGCGAGTTCACGTTCCCGTTCACGTGCGTGCCCATCTGCGTGCTCACCTGCGTCTTCATGTGCGGCCGGCTCCAGACTGATCGTCGCCGGGCCGGCGGTTCCCGGCCCCGGCGACGAGTCTTCCGCGACCGTCCACCCGGGGCATCAGGGACGGGACGTCGCGATTCCCTGATCTCCCGTCAGGGTCGACCCGGAGGCGCGGCGCGGGCCGGGCAGAACAGACACGATCAGGATCACCACCGATCAGACCCCACAAGGGCACTGAAGGAAAGCAGAGTTGATCAACCCCGAACGTTCGACGACCCGCTGTCCCAACAGTCGGCGGCGGGGCACGACCCCCCGAGTACGGTACGTGCGCAACGCATTCAGCCGAGCGATCGGAGACCTCGCATGCCCCCTGCCGCTCTGCGTCTGGGCGATCTGGAGATCGCGTTCACGACCAGCTTCCGCCTGGGGTTCGACACGAAGGGCAAGCGGTCGCACCGCGCCGGCGCGTTCTACCACCCGGTGCCGCCGCAGGGCTTCCAGGCGCTGGGCAGTGTGGGCCTGCCGTCGCTGATGGACGCCAACGGCGTGGGGGCAGCCCCGTGCGTGCGCCAGGCGCCCGCTGATCCCCTCAACTGATCCGCTCAGCTGATCCGCTCACCGTGGAATCCCCGCTCCGGCCAAAGTGCCGGGGCGGGGATTCCACGGTGAGCGAGTCAGGTAGCTGTCCACGGTGCCCGTCCACGCCGCGTCGGGGCCGCCCGTGTCGCCGTCGCTCCCGGGAGGTCGGGAATGTGTTCGCCGGAGGCTCCGCCCTCGACCCCGATCCGCCAGGCCGTGATCCTCGCCGGCGGACGCGGCGGCCGGCTCGCCCCGTACACGGACCTGTGCCCCAAGCCGATGGTCGAGGTGAACGGCGCACCGCTGCTGCGCCACCAGATCGACCGGTTCGCCGCCGCGGGTGTGGAGACGGTGGTCGTCTCGGCGGGCTACCGCTCACAGGTGATCACCGACTACGTGCGCACGGCGGCCCTGCCGGTCCGCACCACCGTGGTCGTGGAGGACCTCCCGCTGGGCCGGGGCGGCGGGCTGAAGCTCGCCGCCCGCATGCTTCCGGCGCCGCGGGAGCCGTGGTTCGCCGTCTACGGCGACATCTGGGCCGAGTTCCCGCTCACCGCGCTGGCCGCTCACCACGTGCGGAGCGGGGCGCTGGCCACGGTCGCCCTGGTCCCGCCCCGGCTGCCCCACGGCATGGTGGTCTGCGACGCCGCGGGGAGGGTCGCCGAACTCACCGCGCCGCCCCCGCCGACCTGCACGGTCAACGGCGGCGTGTACGTCTTCGCGCCCGGCGTGGTCCCCCTCCTCCCGGACGAAGGGGACCACGCGGACACGACGCTGCCGCACCTCGTACGGCTGGGGCAGCTGGCCGGCTACCGCACCGACGGCTTCTGGTGCGCCGTGAACACCCCTGGCGACCTACGGGAGTTGCGGGCCCGCGTAGCGGACCAAGCCCAGGCCCAAGCCCAAGCCCAGTCTCAGGCCCAGGCCCAGCCCCAAGCCCAGGCCCAAGCCCAGGCGAAGCAGACGGCCCGACCGTCGCAACCGGCCCCACACCGCCCGGGCACAGAGATCACGCCCGGCCCGTCGCGCCACCGGGCTCGACGGTCAGGAGCCTGCGGGCCGCAGCGGCCGCCGACTCCAGGGCCCTGCGCACCGCCTTCGCCGGGTCGGTGACGTCCCGCTCGACCAGCTCGCCGCACTCCCCGGTCGCGGCGTCGTAGCCGTAGTCGCCCGTCCCCGCCCTGACCACGCGCACGACGGTCTGCTCGGCCGCCGTCGGCCAGTTGGACCGTGACGGGGTGGCCGCCTCCCGCATCGTCCGAGTGCCCAGCGCCTCGAACCGGGCCCGGATCTCCACCTCCTGGGCCACGGTCACCCCGTCACGGGTGACGGCGGGGTCGCCGTACGACTTCTCGACGGCCATGTTGAGGCCTCCGAAGCCAGGGCCATCCCTTGACCGCGTCGGACAGGGCGGCGTTCACACCGGAGAGGACCGCACGGCGGCCGCTCTCGTCGAAGATGATGTCGTTCGCGGACATGTCCACTCCCAAGGGCGGTCAACCGCCCACCGGAGGCAGCACGTTCTGCTGGTAGGAGGCCGGGTCGCCGACGTTGCCCGGCGCCTTGTACAGGCACACGATGTACGTCTCCAGGCGGTCCTCGGTCTCGCCCGTCCCCTCCCCCGCGGCGCGGGCGCAGCCGATGCGGGTCGTGGCCTTCCAGACCAACTGGGTGAACAGGCCCGTGCCCGGGTTCTGGTCGTAGCCGGGCTTGTCGAACTTGTAGTCGCCGCCCTGCTTGTACCAGGCGTCCACCGCGGTACGCGCCGGGGTCGCCTCGACGCCCAGTTCGAGGGGGCCGTCCCAGCCCCACCAGTCGTTCTCCCCCGCGCCCTTGACCCTCCCCTCGTGCACCAGGTCGAGCCGGTGCCCGGTGCTCAGCCGGGTGGCGCGCTGCTTGGCGGCCTCGACGAGTTCGGGATCGAGCGTGAGCGGCGGGGAGTTGTGCTTGGCGCGGTACTGGTTGTGCGCCTGGAGGGCCTCGTCCTCGAAGACCTGGTCCGTCACGAGGGGAAGCGCGGGGCGGGGGTAGCTCTCGACGGCCTGGCCGGGCTGCGCCTGGACGGGCTGAGCCGGCACGAGCACGCCGACGGCCGCCGCCGCGCTGCACGCGCCGCTCAGGACGGCGTTGCGGATTCGGCGTCGTTCCACGGCGGTCTCCTTCGCACTTCGCGTTCGCACTTCGAGCGATCGTCAGCGGCTTAACGCCGCCACGGGAGACGAGGGCACGGAAGGTCAGGCGGAAGGATCAGTCCCGGCGGCCGCGACGCTGCGGGCTTCAGCCGGCGCTCCGGGCCTGCTCGATCTCGTCGAGGTGGGACTCGCCCCAGGCCAGGAGGGGTTGCAGCGCCTGCCTGAGGGATCGTCCCAGGTCGGTGAGTTCGTACTCGACGTGCGGCGGGACGACCGGGAAGACGGTGCGGGTCAGCAGCCCGTTGCCCTCCAGCGAACGGAGGTGCTGGGTGAGGACCTTGGGGGTGATCCCGACGACTGCCCGCTGCAGTGCGCTGTAGCGGGCGGTCCCCTCGGACAGCACGCAGAGGATCGACAGCATCCACTTGTCGGCGACCAGGTCGAAGACCCGGCGGGTCGTGCAGCCCTGCTCCAGCTGCCCCTGGGTGCCGTGGGCGGCGGCCTTGGCGACGTTCCGCGACGAGGTGACACTATCCATTTGGGAAGTATGGCACTTCGTTGTGCATACTTCCCGGCCCGAGCCGTACTCCAGAGACTGGATGCGTGACGACATCGCAATCTCTGGACACCTCCGCCCGCCGGGCGGCATCTCAAGACTCCGGTGGCTCCGGTGGCTCCGGTGGCTCCGGGGCGGTACTGGCCGTTCTGTGCACCGCCCAGGCCCTCGACATCATGAACCTCTCGTCGGTCAACATGGCGTTGCCGGAGATGGCGCGGGACTTGAACGCCTCCCCAGGGCAGCTCTCCTGGGTGGTCTCGGCCTACTCCCTGATGTTCGCCGGCTTCCTGATGGTGGCCGGGCGAGCCGCCGACCTGTACGGGCGGCGCCGGGCGCTGCTGTGCGGAATGGCGGTGTTCGCCGCCGCGTCCGCGGTGGTGTGGGCCTCCCACTCGCTGCTGCTCGCCGTGGCGGCCCGCGCGGTCCAGGGCGCCGGTGCGGCGGTGACCGTCTCGGCCGCGCTCGGGCTGCTCGGCGCCCTGTGGCGTACGGAACCGGGGCGGTCGCGGGCGCTCGGAGCGTTCGGCGCCATGGGCGGTGTGGGCCTCGCGTTCGGGCTGGTCGTGGGTGGCGCGCTGGCGGGGTCGATCGGGTGGCGGTCGATGTTCGCCGTGAACGTCCTGGTGGTGGTCGCGCTGATCGCGGGCGTGCTCGCGCTGATCCCCGCCGACGCGCCCGAGGACCGTGCCCACGGACGCCTCGACTTCCCCGGTGCGGCACTGGTGACCGTCGGTCTGCTGGGGCTCTCCTTCGCCTCGACCCGGCTCGGCGGGAACGTGGCCGACGGTCCCGGTTGGGCGGCCGCAGCGCTCGCGGTGGCCCTGCTGACCGGCTTCGCGCTCTGGCAGCGCCGGGCCGACCAGCCGCTCGTCCCGCCGGCGGTGTGGCAGCGGCCGAACCTCGCCGCGGCCCTGGCGGTCGCCGTCCTCATGTACGCGGGTTGGGTCGGGGTGAACTACTTCGCCGCACTCCTACTGCAGAACGTCCTCGGGTTCAGCCCGCTCACCACGGGCGTGGCCTTCCTGCCGCTGGCCGTCGGCGGCACCCTCCTGCCTCTCGCCGCGGGGCGCCTGCTCCCGCGGCTGGGCGCGCGGCGGCTCATGCTGTTCGGCCTGACCTTCTACACGATCGGCCTCGCCCTGTTCTCGCTGGTCGGCCCCGGGGCGAACTACTGGGCCGTCATCCTGCCGCTCCTGGTCGTCCTCATCATCGGCCTCTCGCAGACCTTCGTGTCGGCGAACGTCACCGCGCTGTCCGGCGCGGGGACCGGCGAACAGGCCCTGGCCGGAGCCCTGTTCAACACCGCGCTCCAGGTCGGCGGCGGACTCGGCCTCGCGGTCCTGTCCACCGTCGCCGCCACGGCCGGTGACGACGTGCCGGGCGGCTACCGGGCGGCCTTCCTCACGGCGGCGGGCCTCTCGCTCGCGGCGCTGCTCATCGTCGTCGTCGGCGTCCGCGGCCCCCGCAGCCCCCGCAGCACGGACGGCTGAGCGACCACCGGTGCCGCGGCCGGCGACGATCAACTCGATGGCCGCCGCGGACGGTTCGGCCCTACGCTCCCGGGAACAGGTGTTCCTCGAAAGGGTGGGGATGGGATGGGCATGACGCGCGGTTCCACCGTCCGGGCCGTCAACGCGTTGACCGCGCGCTGGGCTGCCGCGCTGCCGGAAAACGGCACGGCCTTCACCACCGCCGGGGTGTGGCCGCTGCTCGCCCTGCTGGCACACGGCGCCACCGGCCCTGCCCGCAGTGAACTCGCCGACGCCCTCGGCATCCCGGCGGAGCACGCCGCGGAGGGGGCGCGGGGCGTGCTGGCCGCCATCGATGCGATGCCGGGCGTGCGGAGTGCGCTCGGCCTGTGGACCCACGAGGAGCTGCCGCTCGAACCGGACTGGCTCGCCGAACTCCCCGAGCGCGTCCACCAACACCTCACCGGCGACCCGGTCTCGGACCGGGCTCGACTCGACGCCTGGGCGAAAGCCTGCACCGACGGGCAGATCGCGTCGATGCCGGTCGACATCGACACGGAGACCCGGGCGGTGCTGGCCGGCGCCCTGACGGTCCGCACCGACTGGATCCGCCCGTTCGAACGTGTCGGCCTGGAGGCGGGGACGGGCCCCTGGCGGGGCAGGGACCTGGCCGGCCTGGTCCGGAGCACCGCACTGCTCGACCGGGTGGGAGTCGCGCAGACCCCGATCGGTCCGGTCACCGTACTGCAGGTCCTCGGGGTCCAAGGAGTCGACGTTCACCTGTTCCTGGGAACCGAGGACGCCTCGCCGGGGCAGGTACTACCCGCAGCGGTGCGAACCCTCGACGACCGCAGGTCGGTGCTCCCAGGCGATCGACTCCCCTACGGCACTCCGGGCCCCGGGCTGACCGTCGAGCGCGTTCCCAGCCTCGACGACACACCGGAGCTGCTGGTGGAGACGGTGCCCTTCACCGTTACCGCCCGCCACGATCTGCTCAAGGACCCTGGCCTGTTCGGCCTCCGGACGGCGACGGACCGAACCCGAGGGCACTTCCCCGCCATCAGCAACGCCCCGCTGGCGGTGGGGGCGGCCGCCCAGACGGTCACCGCCACGTTCGGGGAACGCGGCTTCCGTTCCGCGAGCGTCACCGCGCTGAGCGTGGCGGCTGCGGGGCAGCCGCCGCGGTACCGCTACCGCGCCCGCAGGATCAGCGCCCGATTCGACCGCCCCTTCGGTTTCCTCGCTGTCCACCGCACCTCACGGCTCGTCCTGAACGCCGGCTGGGTCACCGAACCCGACGCCTTCGAGGAATCGGACTGGGAACGGTGAGTCCGTGAAAGCAACGGATCGCATCACGCCAAGGGAGTGGGAAGTCGGTCGGGCCGACTTCCCACTCCCTTCGGCTCCCCCGGCCGGCGCCGGGGGACGCGGAGGCGGTCAGCCCGCCATGCAGGCGTACCACTGGGTGCGGGCGAAGGCCGCCCCGCCCGCCCAGTAGTTGACGTTGTACGCCGCCGTGCACTGCTCCGTCTTCGACAGCGTCCTGGGGTAGGCGTTCGCCTGGGTGCCGGTGGCGAGGACGAGCACGGGGGCCAGCACGGCCGCGGCGGCCGCGGTGGCGGCAAGTCGACGGATCTTCATCGGTGTGGGTTCCTCCTTCGAAACGGCGGCCGGGCGCTCCCCCGCGAAGCCCGGCCGGAGTGTTCGGCTCCGTACGCCACATCCTGGCAGCGGCGGTCGACACGGGGATATCCCACAAATCTCGGATGTCGAAGGAGAAGGAGTGGGAAGTCGGCCTGGTCGACTTCCCACTCCTGTTGGTTCATCGGGGAGTCGGCGGGGGGCTATGCCGGGATTCAGGGACCCCGCCCAACCGACCGCAGATCGGCTACGCCGCGGCGCAGCACGTGAATCGTCTGATCACGGACCCGGTGGAAGTCCGTAATATGGCCGCACGGTACAGCAGTATCCGGGCCCAGGCCCTGGGGCTGAAGGAGTCCCTGGCCCTGATCGAAGCGATTCTGGGAGAGCGGTAGGCATGGCCGAGCCGGCGTGGTTCAAGAGCAGCCACAGCACCAACGAGGAAGCCCAGTACATCGAGGTCGCCGAGACCCCCGGCACCGTCCACGTCCGTGACTCCAAGGACAAGAGCGGCCCCCAACTCACCTTCTCCCCCACCGCCTGGCAGGCGTTCGTCACCTTTGCCGCCACCACCGAGGCCCCCTGACCCGACAGATCCACTCTGTACGGGTCCGACCCGGCGTGTGTCAGCCGCTGACGCTCTCCTTGCCGTTCTCGATGTGGCCCATGAAGCGGCGCCGATAGGTGGAGCCCTTCTCCGTGGTGGTGAGGGTCGCGTCGTACCAGCCGTGGGTGTCCTTGGCCTCCCAAGTCATCGAGATGGGCTGCCCGTTCGCGGGAATCTCCTTCTCCTGCGGGCCGGCGTTGCCGTACCCGCCCTCGGTCCGGGCGAGTCTCACCTTGACGGGTGAAGAGCCTCGGTTGGTGACCGTGAGCTTCAGCTCCAGAGCCTTCTCGTCCACCGTCGTGGCGACGTCGACCAGCGCCGAGTCGCCGGTGGTCCTGCCCGCGAACTCGCGCCGGAAGCCGTTCGGGCCGACGAGAGTGAAGTCGTAGGCGCCGTCCTTGACGGGGACGCCCTCAACGTCGGCGCCGAGCACGTCGAAGTGCTGAGGGGCCTCGTACTCGTCGGCGTACGGGTAGAGCGTGAAGTGCACGCTGTCCTTCCCGCTGTTGTGCATCCGCAGGATGAACATCTGCGTGTCGCCGTCGAACTCCAGGTGGGCGTCCGGCTGGTAGGGCAGCGGCCGCGCCGGGCGGGGCCCGGTCCCCTTGTACGGATCCGTGACGGCGGCGGTGCGCGCGAAGTCGAAGACCGAGGCGAGGTCGCCCGCTACCGTGCGACGCCACCGGCTGATGGCCGGCTGGTGCACACCCAGCCAGTTCCCCAGGAAACGGACCTGCGAAGTGTGGTCGAATACCTGGGAGTTGACGTAGCCGCCGACCGTCCACGGCGACACCGCGATCAGGGGCACCCTGGTCCCCAATCCGATGGGCAGGCCCTCCACGAACTCGTCGGCCCACCGCGACGGCGGCACCGGCGGCGGGACGTGGTCGAAGAGGCCGCCGTTCTCGTCGTAGCTGATCAACACGACGGTGGAGTCCCACACTTCGGGCTTCCTGGCGATGGCCTCCAGAACCTGGTGGACGACCTGCTGGCCGAACCCCGGTGACGAGTTCCCCGGGTGCTCCGAATCCCGCGCGGAGGCGAGCAGGTACGACACCTGCGGCAGCTTGTCGTGCTCCACGTCGTCCATGAACGCCTGGACGAAGCCGCGGATGTTGTCGACGCCGCCCCCGTTCTTGGCGGGCTTGTGGCGGCGCAACCCGCGTTCGAAGAGGCTCCGCTCGGCGAGGGAGAGTTTCTTGACCTCGGCATCCAGGGCGTCCAGATCGGCCTGGCTGATGTCGTCCGGCCCAGGAGGGCAGCTGTCGCTGTCCGTCGGGTGGTAGAAGTTGTACAGGCTGTGCCGGTTCTTGAGTTTGCTACTACCCCCCAGAACCTTGAGGGCGATCCTCCGGAACTCCTCGTGGAATTCCAGGTTGTTGTCGTAGAAGTTGTCCCACTCCTGGTAGACCTGCCAGGAAACGCCGTTGGCTTCCAGGAGTTCCGGGTAACTCGTCCAGTTGTAGGCCTCCTTGCTCCCGGTCTTCTCCCGCACGTGGGCCTCGGAACCGGTCACCCGCACGCCCGTGGGCTCCCAGCCGCCGAATCCGGAGAAGAAGTAGTTCCGATTGCTGGTGGTCTCGCCGATCACGGACGAGTAGTAGCCGTCGCAGATGGTGAAGGCATTGGCCAGCTGCCGGTAGAACCCGACCACTTCGGGCTGGTCGTAGTACCCCATCGTGGCTGCCGTCTTGGCCGCGACCCAGCGGTCGTACCAACCCTCGCGCCAGGCCTCGTGGCCGCCCTCCCAGTTGTGATTGAGATCGTTGTCGGTGTCCTTGCCGGGGATCGGCCACCGCTGCGGCCCGTTGGAGCCCGGCTGTTGCCTGACCGCCGTCTTGCCGTCGGGCAGGAGGACCATGTTGCGGTCCTCGAAGCCCCGCACGCCGTCGAAGCCCTTGCCGAAGTAGTGGTCGAAGGAACGGTTCTCCTGCATCAGGAGGACGACGTGCTTGACCGCTTCGAGTCCTCCCTTCGGCGGCTGGCGCTTCATGGCGTCCTTCAGGGACTGCGGCAGGTCGGTCGGGACCGTCTTGTCACTCATCTCGTCTCCGTGGATGGGGTGCACGGACCGCTCGGCCGGATTGCCCGGTCGAGCGGCCGGTTTCGACAAGGCGCCGGCTATCCGGGTGGTGAACGGCGCGATCAGTCGCCGGCGATGCACGTCCACTCGCTGAGCGGCGCCGGCCCGTAGATCTTGGTGTCCGGATGTCCCTCCCCGTTCGCCACGTTGATGCGGACGAACCGGTCACCGGAGAAGACCCAGTACTCGTTGCTCCCGTCGGGGACCTGGGCGTCGGGGTGGGTGCAGCTGCCGGTCTTGTCGATGAAGTCCTGGAGCTTCTGGCGATTGTTCCCGTACCAGGCCAGCCGGTGTCCAGGGTCGGGCAGTTCGCCGCCGAGGCGGGTGGGGCGGCGGCGAGGGGCGGCACTCCGGCCGCGAGGACGGCGACGAGTGCGGCGCGGATCGCCCGGCGGGGAGCCCTCATGAGTGGACGGCGGGTTTGCGGTCGAGGTAGAGACAGGTCCTGCTGATGCCGGTCTTGGTCTTCTTGCTGACACCGCCGTTCAGGTCCTCGGGGATCCTGCTGTAGCCGGTCGGCGAGGCAACCTCCGTGTCGCCGTCGGACCAGGACGTGATCACCAGGTCCTCGATGGCCTTGCGGCCCTTGCCGTCCTGACGGGTCACAGCCATGAAGAGCGGATGGCGCTTGCCCGATTCCGCGTCGGCAGCACCTTTGTTGAGGTCCACCGGGATCTTCTGGTAGCCCGCGGGCGTCTTCTCGTCACCCTTGAGGATGCGGATGTCCGTGATCGGGTGGCCCTGGTCCTCGTCGGCCCGCTCGTAGACGAGGTAGAGGTAGTCGCCACCCACGCCGCTGTTGAGGTCGGTGTCCAGCTTGTGCCAGCCGGTGGGCACGCGGGCCGGCTCGTCTCCGTAGGGGGCGAGGACGTTCACGTCTGTGATGTAGCGACCCATGGGGCGCTCCTTCGGCATTCCGGATGGCCCCGCTCGCCCGGGGCGGAAACGCGGATCGCGGAAGGATCGACCGGGCTGGGGAACGGTTCGATCGTCTCCGACCGAATGCCTGCCCGCGCGGGCTCGTGCCCCGTCCAGGTGATTCAGGCGATGCCGCGCCGGTCGGCGGCAGGCGTGCGAAGAGGTGCGGTAGTCGATCCACGGGGGCGGCGGTGGAAGGAGTACCGGGCGAGGATGCCGCCGGGGAGGTCCGGGGAGGCCATACCGCTATGGAGGAAGCGCAGTTGGGGCTGGACCGGGCGGGCGAGGCGCGCGGGCTTGGTCACCGGCTCACCCTGGTTCCGCGAGTACCGCTCAACCAGCCACGCTCAACCAGCCACGCTCAACCAGCCACGAACGACAAGACGAGCCCGGCCAAGACCAGTGCCACGCACATCGCCAGGATCAGCGCAGGCGGTGCCGCGATGGCGAGGAACACCCAGGCGGCCCGCTTGGCGAGGGGCGTGCCGTGCTCCCGCAGCACGGCGAAGCAGAGCAGCGCCACCAGGAGCAGCGGCACCGACCAGAACACCACGAATGTGCCGTCCGGCATCTCCAATCCCCCCTCCGGCCACACCGACGCCAGGTGACCGTGGCGCGATCCTAGCGAGGCACGGCTCCGTTCTGGCGGTCGGCCTCAACCAGCTTGGCGGCCCTGGCGGCGCGCTCGGCGAAGACCTTCTCGCGGCGGTCGGCGGTCTGCTTCATCATCCGCTTGCGGTCGCGGACGGAGAGCCGGTCGATGTAGAGCCCGCCGCTCAGGTGGTCGGTCTCGTGCTGGAGGCAGCGGGCGAAGTAGCCGGCGCCCTCGATGACGACGGGCTCGCCGTGCTGGTCGACCCCGCGCACCACGGTGCGGGCCGGGCGGGCGAGCTTGGTGTGGGCGCCGGGGACGGACAGGCAGCCTTCGGTCTCCTCGATCAGCGCGCGGCCCGCCTCCTGCTCCTCGACCACCGGGTTGAGGACGTGGCCGGCGTGCCGGACGCCGTCGTCGTCGACGCAGTCGTAGACGAACAGGCGCAGGTCCACGTCCACCTGGTTGGCGGCGAGGCCGCAGCCGTCGGCGACGTACATGGTGGCGAACATGTCGTCGATCAGCCGGGCCAGCCGCTCGCTGCCGAAGTCCTCCTCGGTGGCCGTCCGGCAGGTGCGGCGCAGGATCTCCTCCCCCACCTCGGTGATCCGCAGGACGGACGGGCGTTCGCTCGGTTGGGACACGGTCGCTCCTTCGGGGGGCTGGGCTTGCTGTCGACTTTGCAAAGTAGCAGACTTTGCAAAGTGACCGAAGACCTCGTCAGAACCGGCCCCCTCCCCGAGCACGCCGTCCGCACCGCGCTGCTGGAACTGCTCACCGAGCACGGCACCGTCACCTCCACCGACGCCGCCGCCCGGCTCGGCCTCAGCTCGGGCCTCTGCTCCTTCCACCTGCGGCAGCTGGCCCGGTACGGGCTGATCGAGGAGGCCCCGGCCACCGACGGGCGGGCCCGGCCGTGGCAGCTGCCGACGACCCAACAGCCCGATGGAGACGGAGAGTTCGGAGAACTGGCGCGCGGCCTGGAGGACGAGAGCCACCAGCGCTGGCTCGCCCGGCGTGGCGAGGCCCCGGCCGAGTGGCAGCAGGACGAGGCCTTCAGCGCCGTCGTCTACCTGACGCCCGCCGAGCTGGCCGCCGTCGGCGCGGAGGTCCGCCGGGTGCTGGCCCGCTACCGGGACCGCGAGACGGACCCGGCAGCCCGGCCCGCCGAGGCCCGGCCGGTCGCCGCCGTCGCCCGGCTCTTCCCGCTCCTCGACCAGTAGTCCAGGGCGCGGTTCAGGCCGCGCGCGACCACGACCGCGACCGCACCGCCCGGAGCAGCGGCCCGGCCACCAGCCCCAGCGCCGCCCCCAGCACGACCCCCTGCACCCCGTCCCAGACGTCCTGCACGTCACAGGCCCGCCCGATCACCGGCAGCGCGTAGTGCAGCGCCGACACCGCGAACGGCAACGCCGCCGCACCCAGCAGCGCCACCACCGCCCGCCGCCGGGTGCCCGCCAGCGCGGCCGCGAAGCCGACCGGGGCGTAGGTCGCCAGCTTGAGCTCGATGTGCCGCACGTGCAGCAGCTCGTACGGGGAACGCGGGCGGCCGCCCTCCACGGCGCAGTGCCGGACGCCGGCCTCCGAGAGCCGGAAGGCGTCCGGCAGCAGCATCGCCACGACCACCCCGCCGAGCCCGAGCAGCAGCACGAAGCCGACCGCCCAGTGGGCCCGCAGCAGCCGCCCCACCGGCCGGTTCAGCAGGGCCGCGGGCACCAGCGAGAGCAGCAGCCCGGGCCAGAACATCGGCATCCCGCCGAGCACCGCACTGATCACGCCTCAAACGGACGCCCCGCGCGCCCGCCCGGTTCTCCCGGGGACGAGGGGAAATGCCGGTCCGTCACCGTGCAGTCACCCCGCGACCGCGCGCCCGCCGCGACGACCGCCCCGGTGTGAGGTCGCGTGTCGCGCCTGCTCCGGCCCTTGGAGCCGGGGCGAGGAACCTGAGGCGGAGTGCCGGGACTCAGGGCGGCCGGAGGCGGGGCCCGGGGCCGCCGGGGCGGAAGCAGCCGGGCCGAGAACGCAACGCCCCGGGGCCGGGAAGCCAGGGGCGACCGGAGGCGGGGCCCGAAGTGGCCGGGGCGGAAGCAGCCGGGCCGAGAAAGAAGCAACGCCCCGGGGCCGGGAAGCCAGGGGCGGCCGGGACCGCCGGTGCGGCCCCGACCGCCCACCGCCCCCTCCCCCCGGGTCAGTGCGGGATCGAGGAGATCAGCTCCTGCGCCCCCTGCCGCTTGAGCGCCAGGGCCACCGACGTCCCGAGGTCCTCGGGGCTGAGCGCGCCCGCCCACTCGTGGGCATCCAGCACCTGCTTGCCGTCCGGGGTGAAGACCCGGCCGCGCAGGGACAGGCGGCCGTCGCGTTCGGCGTTGGCGTAGCCGGCGATCGGGCTGTTGCAGTGGCCCTGGAGGGCGTGCAGGAACATCCGCTCGGCCGCCGCCTCGCGCCAGGTGTCGTGGTGGCCGAGGCCGGTGACGGCCTCGATGGTGGCCTCGTCGCCCTCGCGGCACTGCAGGACGAGGATGCCGGCGCCGATCGGCGGGCACATCGCCTCGATGCCGAGCACCTCGGTGATCCGGGCCTGCTCGCCGATCCGCTCCAGGCCGGAGACGGCGAGCAGCAGGGCGTCGACGTCCCCGGCCGCCAGCTTGGCGAGCCGGCTGTTGGCGTTGCCGCGGATCGGGACGCACTCCAGGTGCGGGTGGGAGGAGGCGAGTTGGGCGACCCTGCGGACGGAGGAGGTGCCGATCCGGGTGCCGGGCGGGAGGGCGGCGAGCGGCAGGCCGCCGGGGTGGACGAGGGCGTCGCGGATGTCGTCGCGGCGCAGGTAGGCGGCGAAGACGGTGCCGGCCGGCAGCGGGCGGTCGGCGGGTACGTCCTTGAGGCAGTGGACGGCGACGTCGGCCTCCCCGGCGAGCAGTGCGGCGTCGACCTCCTTGGTGAAGGCGCCCTTGCCGCCGAGTTGGGCGAGATCACCCGTCCAGCGGTCGCCCGAGGTGGTGACGGGCACCACCTCGGTGCGCAGGCCCGGGTGCAGGGCGGCGAGTTCGGTGCGGACCCGCTC
The DNA here is from genome assembly GCF_055580145.1 of Kitasatospora sp. NPDC032121. NCBI lineage: Bacteria > Bacillati > Actinomycetota > Actinomycetes > Kitasatosporales > Streptomycetaceae > Kitasatospora > Kitasatospora sp. NPDC032121. The sequence continues at coordinate 470,702 of NZ_JBVILX010000001.1, forward strand.
GACCTGGGCCAGTGCCATGGGTGAGGAGCGGGAGACGATGCGGATCAGCTCAGCGGTGGCCATGGCGCGATGATAGGGGCCGTCCCACCGTGGATTGAGCATCCGTCAGCGCCATGACAGGCGCGGCGGACGATACCGCAAGCTCGGACAACGCGGACGGCCGGTCGGGGTGTCCGACCGGCCGTCCGCACACGGGTCCACACCCCCGCGGCTTCACTCGTTGTGCAGCACCTCGGCGATCGGCAGCCGGGCCGCCGAGCGGGCCGGGACGAGGGCGCCGAGGACGGCGATCGCGACGCCCGCGAGCGCGAGGCCGGCGAGAAGTGGGGCGTTCCAGACGTCGACCATCTCCTCCGGGAAGACGATCGTCACCACGTTCTCGGTGATCAGCCGGTGGGCCACCACCCCGACCGGGATGCCGATGATCCCGCTGACCAAGCCCTGCCAGGCCACCGAGGTGACCGTCATCGCGACCACCTGCCGGGGCGTCATCCCGATCGACTTCAGCATGCCGAGGTCGCGGCGGCGCTCGCGGACGGTGAGCAGCAGGGTGTTGAAGACGCCGAGCGAGGCGACCACCGACAGCAGCACCGTGAAGATCGTGGTGAAGGCGATGACCGCGGCGATCGGCCCGGCCAGGTCGGGCGCGAACACCGAGGCCGAGAGGCTGGGGTCGGCGTCGGTCACGGCCTTGCGGTAGGCCTCGGCGTCGGCGCCCTTGGCGAGCTTCACGTCGTACTCGACCACGTGCGGGTCGCCGGTGAGCGCGGCCCTGGTGGCGTCGTTGGAGGCGAAGGCCCGGGGGTTGCCCTCGGACTCCTCGCCGACGAGGGTGACGGGCAGTTGCCGCCCGTCCAGGGACACGGTGAGTTTGTCGCCGACCTTGAGGCCGTGCTGCCGGAGGAAGGACGGCCCGGCCTCGATCTCGTTCGGGCCTGTCGCGGGGCGGCCGTCCACGACGTTCAGCCGTTTGGAGCTGACGATGTCGTCGCCGCCGTAGAAGTTGGCGAACGCGGGCTGGTTGTGGCCGACCAGCCCGACCTGGACCAGTCCGCGCGCGCTGACCCGTTCGGCGCCGGGGGCGGCGCGCAGCATCGCCTCGGTCTGGGCGGGGGTGAGCTTCGGCGCGACCTTGTTGTCCGCGAAGTGGGCGGTCCGGACGTTGACGTGGGTGTGGCCGTCGGTGTGGTCCACCAACTGGGTCAGGGTGCTGCTCAGACCGGTCGTCATCGTCACGGTGACCACGCCGAGCACGATCGCCGACATGGTCAGCGCGGTGCGGGCGGGGCGGGCGAAGGGCTGGCCGAGGCCGAGGCTGACCGCGCGCGGCAGCCGGGTGCCGCTCAGCCGGCGCTGGACCTTCAGCCCGCGGCCGTTGCGCGGCGTGCTGCCGGCCGAGATGGCCCGGGCGGCGGGGAGCCGGTGGGCGCGCGAGGCCGGGGCCAGGGCGGCGAGGACGACCAGCAGCGGGACGCTGACCAGGGTGGCGGCGGGCAGCCAGCCGGCGGGCTCGATCACGGCGGTGCCGGTGACGATGCCGGAGAACGCGGCCCGGAGGATCGGGTGCGCCGCCACCCAGCCGGCCGCCGTGCCGAGGACGGTCCCGGCGACCGCGGGCACCGAGACCATCGTCAGGTAGACGGTGACCACCTGGCGCGGGGTGAAGCCGATCGACTTCAGCACGCCGATGTGCCGGTAGCCGGAGACCACCGCGCCGCTCACCACGTTGCCGACGATCAGCGCGGAGACCACCAGGCCGAGCACGCCGAAGACCGTCATGAGCGGCAGGTAGGAGTCGGCGCCCGCCGAGAAGGCGTCCTTGAGCACCAGGTACGACTGGGTGCTGAGGACCGCGTCCCCGGGCAGGCCCTCGGTGGCGGTGGCCAGGGCGGAGGTGAGCCGCTGCTCGTCGGCGGCGTCGGTGAAGCGGTAGAGCATCTGGCGGGCGGTGGGGTGCAGTGCGGTCGCCTGTTCGGGGGTGACCCAGCCGCCGGCGCTCTGGCTCATGCTGGTGGCGAAGCCGACGATGGTGAGCTGTCGGCCATCGCCGATGGGGATCGGGGTGTTCAGGAGCCTGTCCGACGCGCCGCCGAACGGCGAGTCGAGGACCACCTCGCCGGGTGCGGCGGCCCAGCGGCCGGAGAGCAGTTCCACCCGGTCCACCGGCCCGGCCGGGTCGGTGCGGCCGACCAGGGTCAGCGGCCCGGGCGGGCTGCCGAACCAGTCGGTGGGGATCTGCACCGTGGCCTGGTCGAACGGCCCGGCGGCCGCCTCGACGCCCGGCCGGTGGGCGGTGGCGGCCAACTGTTCCGCCGGGGCCTCGGCCGGGTCGAAGGCCGCGACGACGTGAGCGCCCCGCTGCTCGCCGAAGGCCGCGTCGAAGGGGGCCCGGGCGGCGCTGATCACCGCGAGGGCGAGCAGCACGGTCGTGGTGGCGCAGAAGACGACCAGGCCGATCACGACGGTCTGCACCCGGCGGCGCTTCACGGCCGCCCGCGAGGCGCGCCAGACGGCGCCGGTCATGCGGACGCCTCCAGCATCCGCTCGTTCGCCACGCGCCCGTCCGCCACCTCGACCAGCCGGCCGGCGCAGCGGGTGGCCAGCTTGGGGTCGTGGGTGACGATCAGCAGGGTCTGCCCGATCTGGTTGAGGTCGATCAACAGGTCCATCACCTGCTCGCCGGAGCGGCTGTCCAGTGCGCCGGTGGGCTCGTCCGCGAGCAGCAGGGCCGGGCGGTTCATCAGGGCCCTGGCCACCGCGACGCGCTGGCGTTCGCCGCCGCTGAGCGTGGCCGGGTAGACGTCCTTGCGGTGCGCGACGCCGAGTTCGTCCAGCAGCTCCAGTGCGCGGCGGCGGGCCTGGCGGGCGCTGGTGCCGGTCAGCTGGGCGGCCAGGGCGACGTTGTCGAGGGCGGGGAGGTCGTCGATCAGGTTGAAGAACTGGAAGATCATGCCGATGTGGCGGCGGCGGAAGAGGGCCAGCCCGTGCTCGTTCAGCTGCCCGAGGTCCTGCCCGTGCACCCGGACGGTGCCGGCGGTGGGCCGGTCCAGCCCGGCCACCATGTTCAGCAGGGTGGACTTGCCGCACCCCGAGGGGCCCATCACGGCGACCGCCTCGCCGGCGCGGATCCGCAGGTCGAGGCCGTCGAGCGCCTTGGCGTCGCCGAACTCCTTGTGGACCCCGGACAGCTCGACGACGACCTGCGCGTCGTCCGGCCGGGAGGTCCCGTCGTGGTCGTTGCTCATGGTGGACGACCGTAGGGGCGGCGCTCCCGTCCGTACGTCCCACCCCGGGTGTAACCATGGGCGGCCGTAGTACCGGGGATGTACGGGAGCGGCACCCCCGGATGATGTGGATCACCGTGTGACCTGGGAGGCTGGCGCCGTGTGGGGAACGGGGTGGGAGTGGGCGGCCGTCGCGACGGCCGGTGCTGCGGGCACGGCGGCCGGCTGGCTGGCGGTGGCGCTCGCCCGGGCGCGGCGGCTGCACCGGGCGGCCATCGGCGAGCGAGGCTGGCTGCTGGAACGGGAGCGGGATCGCGCCGCCCGTACCGCCGTGGACGCCGAACGGGCCCGGATCGCCGCCGAGTTGCACGACATCGTGAGCCACAACGTGAGCCTGATGGTGGTGCAGGCCGGGGCCGCGCGCGAGGTGCTGGCCACCATGCCGCAGGAGGCGGCGGCCGCGATGGCCGCGGTCGAGGCCGCCGGGCGGGACACCATGACGGAGCTGCGGCACCTGCTGGGCCTGCTCGCCCCCGCCGCGGACGGCGGCGAGGAGCCGGCCGGGGACGGCTTCGCCCCGCAGCCCAGCCTGAGCCGGCTGAGCCCGCTGATCGACCGCTTCGCCTTCGCCGGGCTGCCGGTCGAGGTGCGGATCTCCGGTGAGCCGAGGCCGCTGCCCGGCGGCATCGACGTGACGGCGTACCGGATCATCCAGGAGGCGCTGACCAACGCGCTCAAGCACGGGGACGGGGTGACGGCGGAGGTGACGGTGCGCTACGCGGACCACTACCTGCGGGTGGAGGTGCTCAACAGCGGCCCGAGCGTGCTCTCCGGGGCGCCCGGCCCGGCCCCGCGGCCGGCGGACGGCGCCGGGCGCGGGCTGATCGGCCTGCGCGAGCGCGTCGCGGTGTACGGCGGGGACCTGGACGCCCGGCGCCGGATCGGCGGCGGCTTCCGGGTCCGTGCCCGCATCCCGCTGGACCGGCCGTGACGGAGGGGAGCACGGACGTGGAGCAGGGGGCCGTGGACACGGCGCAGGGCCAGGAGCCGGGCCGGAGTCGGCAGCCGGAGCAGGAGAGCCGCCCGCGGGTGGTGATCGCGGACGACCAGGAGCTGGTCCGCACGGGCTTCCGGATGATCCTCACCGCGCGCGGCATCGACGTGGTCGCCGAGGCCGGCGACGGCGCCGAGGCGGTGGCCGCCGCCGTCCTGCACCGCCCGGACGTCGCGCTGCTGGACATCCGGATGCCCGGCATGGACGGCTTGGAGGCCGCCCGGCGCATCCTGGCCCAGGTGCCCGGCTGCCGGGTGATCATGCTGACCACCTTCGACCTGGACCACTACGTCTACGCCGCGCTGTCCGCCGGGGCCAGCGGCTTCCTGCTCAAGGACGTCACCTCGGCCCACCTCGCCGCCGCCGTACGGCTGGTGGACACCGGGGACGCGCTGCTCGCCCCCTCGATCACCCGCCGGCTGGTCGAGCGCTTCGCGGCCGGTGCGCCGCGCCCGGCCCCGGGCACCGACGGCCCGCCGCTGCACCGCGACCTCGCGCCGCTCACCCCGCGCGAGGCGGAGGTGCTGGCGCTGCTCGGCCGCGGGCTGTCCAACACCGAGCTGGCACGCGAACTGACGCTCAGCGAGTCGACGGTGAAGACCCATGTGGCCCGGATCTTCGCCAAGCTCGACCTGCGCGACCGGGCGCAGGCGGTGGTGCTCGCGTACGAGACCGGGCTGGTCGCGCCGGGCGGCGGCTGACCGTCAATTCACGCCTACCGCGCACCAGTTCGCGTGACTATTAACCGAATCTCACTCATTGGAGTTAAATCTCCACCGAACTCCCTTTTTTGCCAGGTCATGGGGCACCATCTGCATGTCCACGCCCGAACCGGACCGATCACCTCGGGCGCCCCCGGCACGACGAGCACACCTGGACCGGCCCGTGACCACCAATCCCCCTGTGTGGGACTGCCCCTTCCACCACACCGACGGCCTGGAGTTCGACCCCCTCCTGAAGCGGCTGCTCACCGAAGCCCCGGTCGCCAGGATCCGACTGCCGCACGGCGAGGGCGAGGCCTGGCTGGCCACCCGCTACGAGGACGTCAGGACCGTCACCACCGACCGCCGGTTCAGCCGCGCCGCGGGCATCGGCCGCGACCTGCCCCGGATGACGCCCGCCCCGATCGCCCAGGCCGAGGCGATCAACCTGATGGACCCGCCCGCCCACAACCGGCTGCGCCGGCTCGTCGCCCAGGGCTTCACCAACCGCCAGGTCGAGCGGATGCGCCCGGCCACCCAGCGGACCGTCGACGGCTACTTCGACGAGATGACCGAGCACGGCGCCCCCGCCGACCTGATGCACTTCCTGGCCGGCCGCCTCCCGCTCGCCACCATCTGCGAACTGCTGGACATCCCCACGGCCGACCGCGCCGAACTGCGCGGCCACGCCGTGGCGATGATGCGGATGGGCCCCGGCAGCCGGGACGGCCAGGAGGCCGCCAAGGCCGCCCTGCGCGCGTACTTCACCGAGCTCACCGCCGAACGCCGGGCCCACCCCCGCGAGGACCTGATCAGCGCCCTCGCCACCGCCCGCGACGGCGACGAACTGCTCGACCCGGACGAGCTGACCGTCATGGCGATGGTCCTGCTGGTCACCGGCCACGACACCAGCACCTACCAGCTCGGCAACATCGTCCACACCCTGCTCACCCACCCCGAGCAGCTCGCCAAGCTGCGCGCCCAGCCGGACATGCTGCCCCGCGCCCTGGAGGAGCTGCTGCGCTTCATCCCGTTCCGCCAGGGCGTCGGCATCGCCCGGGTCGCCACCGAGGACGTCGAGCTGGGCGGCACGCTGATCCGGGCCGGCGAGGCCGTGCACGTCTCCTACCTCACCGCCAACCGGGACCCTTCGGTCTACGAGCGCCCCGACGAGCTGGACCTCGACCGCGGCGCGCCCACCCACATGGCCTTCGGGTACGGCCAGCACCACTGCCTCGGCTCGCACCTGGCCCGGATGGAGCTGCAGGTCGCCATCGGCACCCTGCTGCGCCGCTTCCCCGGGCTGCGGCCGGCCGTCGACCCGGCCGAACTCGACTGGGACTCCGGCTCGATCTGGCGCTTCCCGCGCACCCTGCCGGTGGCCTGGTAGCGCCTCCCCTCGACCCACCGTTCCCGCAGCACTGGGGAGACCCGCACCCATGGCAACACTCTGCCGCCCCGCCATCGCCGTACCCGAGCACGTCATCACCCTCGACGAGACCCTCGACCTGGCCCGCACCCTGCACGCCGGGCACCCGCAACTCGGCCTGGCACTGCGGCTGATCGAGAACACCGGGGTGCTCACCCGGCACCTGGTCCAGCCGATCGAGCGGACCCTCATCCACCCGGGCTTCACCGTTCGCAACGAGCTGTACGAGCGCGAGGCCAAGCGGCGCGTCCCCGAGGTGGTCGAACGTGCCCTCGCTTACGGCGAGTTGACGGTGGGTGACATCGACCTGATCGTCTACGTGTCCTGCACCGGCTTCATGATGCCGTCGATGACCGCCTGGCTGATCAACACCATGGGCTTCCGCTCCGACACCCGCCAGGTGCCGATCGCCCAGCTCGGCTGCGCGGCCGGCGGCGCCGCCGTCAACCGGGCCCACGACTTCTGCCGCGCCTACCCGGGCGCCAACGTGCTGATCGTGGCCTGCGAGTTCTGCTCGCTCTGCTACCAGCCGACCGACCTCGGCGTCGGCTCGCTGCTCTCCAACGGCCTCTTCGGGGACGCGGTCGCCGCCGTGGTGATGCGCGGGAACGGCGGGCGCGGCGTCCAGGTCGAGCGCAACGGCTCGCACCTCGTCCCGCACACCGAGGACTGGATCTCGTACGGGGTGAAGGACACCGGCTTCCACTTCCGGCTGGACAAGCGGGTGCCCGGCACGATGGAGATGCTCGCGCCCGCGCTGCGCGGCCTTGCCGTGGAGCACGGCTGGGACGTCTCGGGGCTCGGCTTCTACATCGTGCACGCGGGCGGCCCGCGCATCCTGGACGACCTGTGCCGATTCCTCGACCTGGAGCCGGCCACCTTCCGCTTCAGCCGGGCGACGCTCACCGAACGCGGCAACATCGCCAGCGCCGTGGTCTTCGACGCCCTGGCCCGGCTGTTCGCCGACGGCGGCGTGCCCGAGGGCACCACCGGGCTGATCGCCGGCTTCGGCCCCGGCATCACCGCCGAGATCTCACTGGGCAGTTGGGTCGGCGCACCGACCGAGGGGGCGCGCCCGCGCCGCCCGCGCGCCATCTCCACCTCCGACATCGCCCTCGTCCATCCGACCGTCCCCCGCCGTTTCCCGACCGGCACTACGATCACTGAATGACCGACACCGCGAACCACACCGATGCCTCTGCCAGATCAACCGAACTAGCAGCACTGTTCCCGGCGTTGCACGCGCCGCAGTACTGGAGCTGGGGGCGGTTCGACGCCCGGTTCTCCACCGAGCTGCCGCCGGACGCACTGGTCACCAACATCCACCTGGTCGGCTTCGCGGACGACCGGGTGGTGCTCTGCCGGGACGACCGGGACCACTGGTTCCTGCCCGGCGGCACCCGGGAACGGGACGAGAGCATCGCCTCCTGCCTCACCCGCGAGCTGGCGGAGGAGGCCGGCGCCCGGCTGCTCGGCGAGCCGCGCTGGCTGGGCGCGCACCGCTGCCGCACCGAGGACCCGGTGCCGTACCGGCCGTGGCAGCCGCACCCGGAGAAGGCCTGGCTGTGGGGATGGGGCGAGGTCGTGCTGGACTCCGCGCCGACCAACCCGGCGGACGGCGAGCAGGTGGTCGAGGTCCGCGCGGTGCCGCCCGCGGAGGCCGAGCGGCTGCTGCTGACCGGGCGCGATGCCTGGTGGGGCGAGCTGGTCGCGCTGGCCGTGGAGCTGCGCCGGCGGGCCGCACGGGGGTGAGACCCCGGCCCGGGCGGTTATTCCCACGGCTGCCGAAGGTCACTTGAACGGCCGAACACCGAGTGAAGATGTCCGTTTTGCGGTGGTATTACTCAGCCATGGACACCACCTCACTGGCCGTGGACTACCCGGTGCTCAACATCTTCTGGACGATGCTGGAGTTCTTCCTCTGGGTGCTCTGGTTCTTCCTGCTGTTCAAGATCATCACGGACATCTTCCGCAGCCACGACCTCAGCGGCTGGGGCAAGGCCGGCTGGCTCGTCCTGGTGATCATCCTGCCCCTGATCGGCGTCCTCGTGTACCTGATCGCACGCGGGCAGTCGATGACCAAGCGCGACATCCAACAGGCCCAGGAGAACCAGGCCGCGTTCAAGGCCTACATCCGGGACGCGGCGGCGTCGGGGCCCGAGGGCGGCCGCAGCCACGTCGACGACCTGGCGAAACTGGCGGAGCTGAAGGAGAAGGGCGCGATCTCCGAGGAGGAGTACCAGAAGGCGAAGGAGAAGATCCTGGCCTGAACGTCCGGACGGTCGACCACGGCCCGGGGGGGGGGGGGGGGGGGGGGGGGGGAAGGGTGGGGGGGGGGGGGGGGGGGGGGGGGGGGGAAGGGGGGCACAGAGGAGGGGGGGGTAGAAGGAAAATCCATCTCCCCCTTACAC
>NZ_JBVILX010000001.1:479530-538858 GCF_055580145.1 Kitasatospora sp. NPDC032121
GGAGAGAAGGACAGAGGAAAACAACTGTACGGCTTATCATACCACCCCCCCCCCCCCCCCCCCCCCCGGGCCGTCGTCGGTCGAGGGCCCGGCTCAGCGCCGCCCGGAGCGGCGAGCGCCCGAGCCGCCCTCGCCGCCGCCGGCCAGGCCGGCCCGGCGCAGCGCGTCCGCCATGGCGCTGTTGGCCGGCGCGCCGCCGCCGAAGCCGCCGCGGTCCCCGCCCTGGCCGCCACCGCGCCGGTCCTGGCCGCCGCGACCGCCCTGGCCGCCCTGGCCGCTCTGACCGCCCTGGCCGCCGCCGCGGCGCTCCTGGCGGGGCGGGCGGGCCTGCCGCTCGCCGCGGTCGCCGCGGTCCCCGCCGCGCTCGCGCCCGACCTCGTCGTCCAGCCGCAGGGTCAGCCCGATCCGCTTGCGCGGCACGTCCACCGAGAGCACCCGGACCTTGACGATGTCGCCGGGCTTGACCACCTCGCGCGGGTCCTTGACGAAGTTCCGCGACAGCGCCGAGACGTGCACCAGCCCGTCCTGGTGGACGCCCACGTCCACGAACGCGCCGAAGGCGGCGACGTTGGTGACCACGCCCTCCAGCACCATGCCGACCTCCAGGTCGCCGATCTTGTCGACGCCCTCCTTGAAGGTCGCGGTGCGGAAGGCCGGGCGCGGGTCCCGGCCCGGCTTGTCCAGCTCGCCGAGGATGTCGGTGACGGTCGGGACGCCGAAGGTGTCGTCGGCGAAGTCCGCCGGGCGCAGCGCCCGCAACCGCTCGCCGTTGCCGATCAGTTCGCGCAGCTCCCCGCCGGTCGCGGCCAGGATGCGGCGCACCACCGGGTAGGCCTCGGGGTGCACGCTGGAGGCGTCCAGCGGGTCCTCGCCGCCGGGGATGCGCAGGAAGCCGGCGCACTGCTCGAAGGCCTTGGGGCCGAGCCGGGAGACGTCCTTGAGCTGCCGGCGGGTGCGGAACGGGCCGTTGGCGTCGCGGTGCGCCACGATGTTGTCGGCCAGCGTGCCGGTGATCCCGGAGACCCGGGTGAGCAGCGGCGCCGAGGCGGTGTTGACGTCCACGCCGACGGCGTTGACGCAGTCCTCGACCACTGCGTCCAGCGAACGGGAGAGCTTCACCTCGCTCAGGTCGTGCTGGTACTGGCCGACGCCGATCGACTTGGGGTCGATCTTGACCAGTTCGGCCAGCGGGTCCTGGAGCCGGCGGGCGATCGAGACCGCGCCGCGGATCGACACGTCCAGGTCAGGCAGCTCCTGCGAGGCGAACGCGGAGGCCGAGTAGACCGAGGCGCCGGCCTCGCTGACCATCGCCTTGGTGAGCTTCAGCTCGGGGTGGCGCCCCAGCAGGTCCTCGGCGAGCTTGTCGGTCTCCCGGGAGGCGGTGCCGTTGCCGATCGCGATCAGGTCGACGTCGTGCTTCTTCGCCAGCGCCGCCAGGGTCGCCAGCGCCGCGTCCCACTTGTTGGCGGGCTGGTGCGGGTAGATCGTGTCGTACGCGACGACCTTGCCGGTGGCGTCCACCACGGCGACCTTCACCCCGGTGCGGAAACCCGGGTCCAGGCCCATGGTGGCGCGGGTGCCGGCCGGGGCGGCGAGCAGCAGGTCGCGCAGGTTCGCGGCGAAGACCCGCACCGCCTCGTCCTCGGCCTCGGCGCGCAGCCGGGACCGCAGGTCGATGCCGAGCCGGACCAGGATGCGGGTGCGCCAGGCCCAGCGGACGGTGTCGCCGAGCCACTTGTCGGCCGGGCGGCCGCGGTCGGCGATGCCGAAGCGGGCGGCGATCCGCTGCTCGTAGTCGTTCTCGCCGGGCAGGTCGCCCTCGGTGTCGCCGTCGTACGGGGAGAAGTCGAGGTCGAGCACCTCCTCCTTCTCGCCGCGCAGCATCGCGAGGATGCGGTGCGAGGGGAGCTTGGTGTACGGCTCGGCGAAGTCGAAGTAGTCGGCGAACTTGGCGCCGTCGCCCTCCTTGCCGTCGCGGACCCTGGCGACCAGCCGGCCGCGGGTCCACATCCGCTCGCGCAGCGAGCCGACCAGGTCGGCGTCCTCACCGAAGCGCTCGACCAGGATCGCCCGGGCGCCCTCCAGCGCGGCGGGGCCGTCCGCGACCGACTCGTTCAGGTACTGCGCGGCCAGCACGGCCGGGTCCTGGGACGGGTCGGCGAGCAGGGTGTCGGCGAGCGGCTCCAGGCCGGCCTCGCGGGCGATCTGCGCCTTGGTGCGCCGCTTCGGCTTGAACGGCAGGTAGATGTCCTCCAGGCGGGCCTTGGAGTCGGCGGCGAGCACCTGGGCGCGCAGCGCGTCGTCCAGCTTGCCCTGCGCCTCGATCGACTCCAGGACGGCCGCCCGGCGGTCCTCCAGCTCGCGCAGGTAGCGCAGCCGCTCCTCCAGGGCACGCAGCTGGGCGTCGTCCAGGGAGCCGGTGACCTCCTTGCGGTAGCGGGCCACGAACGGGACGGTCGCGCCGCCGTCGAGCAGTTCGACGGCCGCCTTCACCTGCCCTTCGCGGACGCCCAGTTCCTCGGCGATCTTCCGCTCGATCGCCTGCTGGGCCTGCCGGGCCACCTGTTCGACTGGCGTGGTCACGAAGCCGGTCACCTTCTCCATCAGTGCTTGCGCCGTACGCCCTGCATTCTGGCAGGTGCCGACGGCGACGCCCGGGCGCCCCCGGGGCGGCCGGGCGTGGCGCGGTGCCGCGCTCCGGCGGGGCGGCGGCGCCGGGGCTTCGGCCGGCCGCCTTCCGGCGGGCCCCGCTCGGGCGGATCCTCGACGAACCGGCCTCGGAACGTGCGCAGTTCGGGAATCCTGCTGAACGGAAACGATCGGGCGCTGTACGCTGCCGGACATGTGCGCTGCCACCCGGATGCACCCCGACGGACCGGTGGTCGACGCGGCCCTGGTGCGGCGGCTGATCGCCGCCCAGTTCCCCCAGTGGGAGCGCCTCCCGATCACCCCCGTCTCCGCCCCCGGCGCGGACAACGCGATGTTCCGCCTCGGGCCCGAACTCGCCGTCCGGCTGCCGCTGGTGGCCTGGGCCGCCGACGGCCTGCGGCGGGAGCGGCAGTGGCTGTCCCGGCTGGCGCCACGGCTGCCGCTGCCCGTTCCGGCACCGCTCGACGTCGGCCAGCCCGCCGCCGGCTACCCGTGGCAGTGGTCGGTGCTGCGCTGGCTGGGCGGCACCAACCCGGTGGTCAACTCGCTGGCCGCGCCCGGGGACCTGGCCGGCGACCTGGCCCGCTTCGTCAACGCGCTGCGCGCCGCCGACCCGGCCGGCGCCCCGCCCTCCCAGCGCAGCGTCCCGCTCGCCTCCCGGGACGGCGCCACCCGCGCGGCCATCGCCCAGCTCGCCGGCTCGATCAACACGGCGGCCGCAACCGCCCTGTGGGACAAGGCGCTTCGGCTGCCCGAGTACGCCGGGCCGCCGGTCTGGACGCACGGCGACCTCACCCCCGGCAACCTGCTGGTCGCCCCCACCGGCCGGCTCTCCGCCGTCCTCGACTTCGCCCTGATGGGCGTCGGCGACCCGACCGCCGACCTGATCGCCGCCTGGAACCTGCTGCCCGCCACCGCCCGCCCGGCCTTCCGCGCCGCCCTCGGCGCGGACGAGGCCATGTGGGCCCGCGGCCGGGCCTGGGCGTTCTCCATCGCCCTGGTGACGATCCCGTACTACCGCCACACCGACCAGGCACTGACCGCCAACGCCCGCCACGTCGTCCGCGAGGTGCTCGCCGACCGCAGCGCGTAGGGGCCCTACGACAACCGGCCCGCCGGTCACCAGTTACGGGGCGCGACCAGCTCCTCCACGTCCACGTCCATGAAGCCGTAGGCCGTCGCGACGATCCAGAAGTCCTCGGCGATCTCCTCCCGCGCCACCGTCTCGATTTCGCTCCCGGCCGCCTCGAACTCCGCCTCCAGGAGGTTGAACTCCTCCGTCGCGGCGTGGGAGAGCACGTACAGGGCCGTCAGGTCCGCCGGCCGCTCGGCCTCGATCCGCTCGCACAGCCGCACCAGGATCGCCTTGCCCTTGTCGACGACGTGATCGGGGAAGTACGGGTCCCGGTACATCCCCCGCAGGAACGCGTGCTCCGCCACCCGCTGATTCGTGATCGCCACGATGCCCTCTCCGCTTCCGTCCGTGCCACAGGAGTACCGACGGGCCGATCGTGCCCGACGGCACTGACAACGACGGCGCCCGGGCCGCGGGCGCCGGTCCGGGGCGTATCCGCCGGGGACACACCCGACGGGCGACCGGGTCCAAAACCTGCCCCGGTCAATGCCCGCTGCTAGCCTGGGCCGCATGACCGGACTGCGGGAGCTGAAGAAGGAGCGGACCAGGCGGGCCATCTCGGAGGCGGCCATCGCGCTCTTCCTCGAGCACGGCTTCGACCGGGTTTCGGTGGCGGACGTCGCGGCGGCCGCCGAGGTCTCCAAGCCGACGCTGTTCTCCTACTTCCCCAGCAAGGAGGACCTGGTCGTCCACCGCTTCGCCGACCACCAGGAGCAGTCCGCGGAGGTGATCCGCACCCGGCTGCCCGGCGAGCCGGTGCTCGACGCGCTGCTGCGGGACTTCCTGGCCGGCCTCGGCCGGCGCGACCCGGTCACCGGCCTCAACGACCACCCGGCGGTACTCGCCTTCACCGGCCTGGTCTACGGCACTCCCAGCCTGGCCGCCCGGGTCGGCGAGTACGTGGCGCGCGCCGAGCGGTCACTGGCCTCGGCGCTGCGCGAGGACCCCGGGCTGCCCGGGCCCCGGGAGCTCACCGCCGCCCTGCTCGCCGCGCAGGTCACCGCCACCCAGCGGGTCCTCGCCCTGCACAACTGGCGTCGCATCCAGGACGGCCGCACCGCCGACGACCTGCACGCCGAGGCCGTCGGGGACGCCACCCGCGCCTTCGACCTGCTCGCCCACGGCTACCCGCCCGCCGGGGCCTGAGGTCTTCTTCTAGAGTGCGCGCATGACGACGCGCCACCACTCCTTCGACGCCCTGCACAACTTCCGCGACCTGGGCGGCTATCCGGCCTCCGACGGACGGTCCGTCCGGTGGGGACTGCTCTACCGCTCCGACTCGCTCGGCAAGCTCACCTCGCCCGCGGACCTCGACCGGCTGCGGGCGCTGGGCGTACGGACCGTGATCGACCTGCGCTACCCCTGGGAGATCGCCGCAAAGGGCCGGGTGCCCGAGTTCGAGGGCCTGGAGTACCACAACCTCTCGATCGAGCACCGCCCGTACGACCAGGCCGAGATCGACCCGGAGCTCGACCCCTGGCGCTACCTCGCGGACCGCTTCGCCGAGGTCGCCGAGGACGGGGTGAAGGAGATCCGCCAGGCCCTGGACGTGATCACCGCCGCCGAGGCCCCGGTGGTCTTCCACTGCGCCTCCGGCAAGGACCGCACCGGGCTGATCGCCGCCCTGCTGCTCACCCTGCTCGGCGTCGACGAGGACGTCATCGCCGCCGACTTCGCCCTCACCGAGCTCGCCACCGCGCACTTCGTCGCCGAGTGGCACGCCGCCCACCCGGGCCGCACGCTGCGCTGGCCCGGCTACGGGCGCGCCCCCGAGACCGTGATCCGGCTCGCCCTCGCCGACCTCGCCGACCGCCACGGCTCCGTCGAGGCCTACCTGACCGGCGTCCTCGGCATCGACCGCGCGCAGGCCGACGCCCTGCGCGCCCGGCTGCTGACCGGCTGAGCGGCTGAGCGCGCGGGCGCCTCGCCAGGCCTGGCCGCACCCCGCCTGGCCGCAGGGGCGATAACCAGTGGCGGGGAGGGCGGTCGGGGCCGACGATGCACGGCATGAGCGAACAACCCGCGCGATGGACCGAGGCGACCGTCCACCCCGACATGTGGGCCGACCCGGACGACGACCCCCGCAACAACGAAGGACCCGGCCCCGACGGCGAACTCGCCACGCTCCAGGGCTTTCTGACGAACTACCGGCTGACCCTGCGGATGAAGTGCGACGGCCTGGCCCCGGAGCAGCTGGCCCGCCGCTCGGTGCCGCCGTCGACGATGTCGCTGCTCGGGCTGGTCCGGCACCTGGCCGAGGTGGAGCGGGACTGGCGGAACTGGATCACCGACGGCGAGCCGCTGCCCAGGCTGTACGGCCCACGGGACGCGGACTTCGACGGGGCCGTCGGCGAGCAGGCCGTGGCGGACGCCGCGTTCCGCGACCTGGAGCGCGAACAGGCCGCGCTGGACGCCGAGTTGGCCGACTACCAGGACCTGGGCGAGCGGGTCGGCAAGGAGCGGATCTCGATCAGGGAGCTGCAGGTGCACCGGATCGAGGAGTACGCCCGCCACTGCGGCCACGCCGACCTGCTGCGCGAGTGCGTCGACGGTCGGGTGGGCCAGTAGCGGCGCCGGCAGGCGTCAGCGGCGGCGGTTGCCCCGGGCGGGGCGGCCGCCGCCCTTGCCGGAGCCGGGTCCGGAGCCGCCCTTGCCGGAGCGGGGTCCGGAGCCGCCCTTGGCCGCCGGGGCCGGCGCGGTCTCGGGCCAGTGGCCGGGCCGGGCGAGGGCGTCCGGGAGGCGGGTGGTGGCGTCGCCGCGGGCGGCGTCGAGCTGGGCCTGGGTGAGGAAAAGGGCCGTGCCGAGGTCCGCGCCGGCCAGGTTGGCGTCCCGCAGGTCGGCACCGACCAGGTCGGCGAGGCGCAGGTCCGCGCCGGAGAGGTCGGCCGCGACGAGCAGGGCGCCGCGCAGGTTGGCGCCCTGGAGGTCGGCGCCGCGCAGGCGGGCGCCGAAGAGGTCGGCGCCCCGGTGCTCGCGGCGGCGCGGGACGGCGGCGCGGACCAGTTCACTGGCGCGCAGCAGCAGGTCACTGACCCGCTGCCGGTGGGCCGGGACGTCGACGGCGAGGATCTCCTCGGGGGTGCCGCCGGCCAGCCGGTCGGTCTCCGCCAGCGCCCGCCGCAGTTCGTCGTGGACGGGGAGGGCGGGGGCGAAGGTGAGCGCCTCGGTGAGGTACCGGAGCAGCTCGTGCAGCTGCCGCACGATCGGGAAGACGTCGAACATCGCCTTGGCGCTGTCCGGCTCCTCGCGCCAGCTGCGGCCGCCGAAGGTCACCTGGGAGACCCGCTGCCCGGCGCCGAAGCAGTCGTAGACGGTGCAGCCCTGGAAGCCCGTGTCGCGCAGCCGGGTGTGGATGCCGCAGCGGAAGTCGGCCTGGAGGTTGTGGCAGGGGCTGCCGGCCAGTTTGTTCATGGCGAAGTCGGTGCCGGCGGCGAACGGCAGGGCGACGCAGCAGAGGCCGAAGCAGCTGCCGCAGTCGGCCCGGAGCGGGGTCGGCGCGGCCGCCGTGGGGTCCTGCGGCGACTCGGTCTCGCGCACGTTCCGGGGTCCTTCCAGCAGTCGGGCGCCGGGCGGCGCCGTGGACCCGGAAATCCTACTGGGCGGACGGCCCTCCGCACCGGTAAGTTATGCGGCGCACTAGAGACCATTACACACGAGACCATTACACACGGGGGTGGGCGGCATGCGGGACCCGGACGTCAGGGAGCTGGTCCGGATGTGGATCTCCGGCTGGGCCGTCTCGCGCGGCTCCGCCGAGCCGGTGGACCGGCCCTGGGGCTGGAGCATCGACGTCGGCGCGCCGGTCGGCGAGGTGGGCCGGCACGTGCTGCCGGAGCCGACCGAGGCCGAGGTCCGCGAGCTCGCCGGGACCGTCACCGCGCCGACCACCTGGCTGAAGCTGTTCGCCGAGGACGACACCGTGCGCCCCTGGCTGGACGAGCGGTGGCGCATGGACGTACCGGGCTTCCTGATGAGCGTCCCGCTCGCCGCCGAGCGGCCCGGTGGCCCGGCCGGGTACACCGTGACCACCTGGGAGCGGGGCGGGGTCCTGCGGGTGCTGGTGCGCACCGAGGACGGGCACCTCGCCGCCCGCGGCCAGGCGGGCCTGGCCGGCCCGGTGGCCGTACCGGACCAGATCACCACCGCGCCCGAGCACCGCCGCCGGGGCCTGGGCGCCGTGGTGATGCGGACGCTCCAGTGCGCCGCGTACGAGCGGGGCGCGCGCACCGGCGTGCTGGTCGGCACCCCGGAGGGACAGGCGCTCTACACGGCGCTCGGCTGGACCACACACGCCCCGATGGCGAGCCTGGTCCTGGACCCGACGCCCCCGGGAGCCCGGCGGAGGGCCTAGCCGTACGGCAGCAGCTCCGGCCGCTTCGCCGGGCGGCCGTCGCCGGAGGAGCGGCCGGTGAGGCGGCGGCCGATCCACGGGCCGACGTGGGTGCCCAGCCAGCGGGCGTCCTCGCGCAGTCGCTCGGCGCGGCCGGCCGGGGCGGCGGCGGGCAGCGGGGCGCGCCAGTCGAAGGCGGCGGGGCGGCCGAGCGCCTCCAGCACGCCCTCGGCGACCCGGCGGTGGCCCTCCGGCGACAGGTGCAGGCGGTCCTCGGCCCACAGCCGGCGGTCGTCGAAGCAGGGCGCGGAGAACAGGTCGACCACCGCGAAGCCGTCCTGCCGGCCCAGCTCCTGGACGAAGGCCTTCAGCCGCAGGATGGCGGGCAACAGCCGGGCGCTGCCGGCCAGGCGGCGGGTGGGGTCGGTGCTGGTGAACAGCACGACGGTGGCACCGGTGGCACGCAGCTCGGCGGCGCAGCGGCCGAGCTGCCGCTCGACGGCGGCGATGTCGCAGCCGGGGCGCAGCACGTCGTTGAGGCCGCCGGCCAGGGTGACCAGCTCGGCGCCCATCGCGGCGGCGGGGGCGAGCTGCTCGTCGTGGATCTGGCCGATGAGCTTGCCGCGGACGGCGAGGTTGGCGTACCGGAAGCCGGTGCCGTTCTCGGCGGCCAGTGCCGCGGCGACCCGGTCGGCCCAGCCCTGGTAGTGGCCGTTCGGCAACAGGTCGTCGCACATGCCCTCGGTGAAGGAGTCTCCGACGGCGACGTAGCTGCGGTAGGGGGTGGGCACGGGCTGGCCTCCGCTCTCCTGGGCCGACCAAGGCGATTCGACGATCCGACGATCGTACGTGCGTGCCCGCCCTCGGCCGCAGCGGGCCCCACCGCCCACCGCAGCGGGCCCCACCGCCCACCGCAGCGGGCCCCACCGTCCACCGCGGCGGGCCCCACCGCCCATCGCGGCGGGCTGCCTTGCCCACCGCGGCACCCGGGCGCGCGGCCGTCAGCCGGCCGCGACCGCCGCCTCCTCCTGCTTCCGGGGCGTGAACCAGTGCTCCCGGACGGCGTCGGTGGGCCGCTGCTCGCCGAGGGCGGCCAGGCCCCACTCCCCCAGGGCCTCGACGACCGGTCGCAGTTCGCGGCCGCGCCCGGTCAGCTCGTAGACCATCGCGTTGGCGGGCCGTTCCAGCCGGCGGCGGAGGATCAGCCCGTCGCCCTCCAACTGCTTGAGCCGGGCGGCCAGGATGTCGGTGGAGACGCCGGGCAGGTCGGCGTGCAGGTCGGTGTAGCGGCGCGGGCCGCCGAGGAGCTCACGGACGATCAGGAGGCTCCAGCGCTCCCCCACCGCGTCCAGGGCGCGGGCGACGGCGCAGTACTGGTCGTAGCTTCGGCGTGACATGCGGATCAGCATAGCCAAGAGGTTGGACTTTCCAAGTACACACTTGGTAGAACAAAGCTGAAGCAACGGAGCGGTGGTGACGGTCGGGAGGCCGCAGATGGAGTTTCGGCAGTCCAGCAAGCTGAATGACGTGTGCTACGAGATCCGGGGCCCGGTGGTCGACCAGGCCAACGCCCTGGAGGAGGCCGGGCACAGCGTGCTGCGGCTGAACACCGGCAACCCCGCCCCGTTCGGCTTCGAGGCGCCCGAGGAGATCATCCAGGACATCATCCGCAACCTGCCCGCGGCGCACGGCTACAGCGACTCGCGCGGCATCCTGCCGGCCCGTCGCGCGGTGGTGCAGTACTACCAGCAGCGCGGCGTGCAGGGCGTCACCGTCAACGACGTCTACCTCGGCAACGGCGTCTCCGAGCTGATCCAGATGGCCGTCACCGCGCTGGTGGACGACGGCGACGAGGTGCTCGTGCCGATGCCCGACTACCCGCTCTGGACGGCCGCGGTCCGGCTGGCCGGCGGCAAGGCCGTGCACTACCTGTGCGACGAAGAGGCCGAGTGGTACCCGGACCTGGACGACATCGCCGCCAAGATCACCGCCCGCACCAGGGCGATCGTCGTCATCAACCCCAACAACCCCACCGGCGCGGTCTATCCGAAGGAACTGCTGGAGGGCATCCTCGACCTGGCCCGCCGCCACCACCTGATGGTGCTGGCCGACGAGATCTACGACAAGATCCTCTACGACGGCGCCGAACACCACTGCCTGGCCGCGCTGGCCGACGACGTGCTGACGCTCACCTTCAACGGCCTCTCCAAGGCCTACCGGGTGGCCGGCTTCCGCAGCGGCTGGCTGGTGGTCTCCGGCCCCAAGCAGCACGCCACCGACTACCTGGAGGGCCTGACCATGCTCTCCGGCATGCGGCTGTGCCCCAACGTGCCCGCCCAGTACGCCGTGCAGGCCGCACTCGGCGGCCACCAGTCCATCAACGACCTGGTGCTGCCCGGCGGCCGGCTCACCGAACAGCGCGACATCGCGGTCAAGGCGCTCAACGAGATCCCCGGCGTCAGCTGCGTCAAGCCCAAGGGCGCGCTGTACGCCTTCGCCCGACTGGACCCGGCCGTGCACCGGATCGTCGACGACGAGCGGTTCGTGCTGGACCTGCTGCTGCGCGAGAAGATCCACGTCGTCCAGGGCACCGGCTTCAACTGGCCCCGCCCGGACCACTTCCGCTTCGTCACCCTGCCCCGGGCCGACGACCTGGAGACGGCCATCAACCGGATCGGCCGCTTCCTGGCCACCTACCGCCAGAGCTGACCACGTACGCTGGGCGGCCATGACCGTCCTGCGCTCCGTCGCCCTGTTCGCCCTCGCCGCCCTCGCCGAGATCGGCGGTTGCTGGCTGGTCTGGCAGAGCGTGCGCGAGTCGCGGCCGTGGTGGCTGGCCGGCGTCGGCGTGGTGGTGCTCGGCGCGTACGGCTTCGTCGCCGCGCTGCAGCCGGACAGCCACTTCGGCCGGGTGCTGGCCGCCTACGGCGGGGTGTTCGTGGCCGGCTCGCTGCTGTGGGGCGTGGCGGTGGACGGCTTCCGGCCGACCCGCTACGACGTGCTGGGCGCGCTGATCTGCCTGGCCGGGGTCGGCGTGATCATGTACGGGCCCCGGCGCTGACGTGCACGGGCCCCGGCGCCGGACCTCCGGCGCCGGGGCTCCCCAGGGCCCGACGGGACTACCAGCCCCAGCCGCCGCCCTGGCCGTCGTCGTCCCGGTTCGAGTCCCAGCCCTCGCCGACCTCGCGCAGGATCGTGTAGTTGTCGATCTGCGTGCCGTCCTCGGCGAGCGCGGTGACCTTCATGACCGACTTCTGGCCCAGGTGCTTCGGGGTGACGTCGACCTTGATGAAGGAGTAGCCGGTGTAGCGCACCCGTGACCACTGGATGGCCTCGGGGGTCTTCACCCTGCCCTTGCTCCAGAAGTAGGTCTTGACCTCGTCCTGGTGGTTCTCGTGCCCCTCGTAGGTGTCCGGCACGTCGAACTTGTACAGGCTGCGGCCGGCCGCACCCGCGGTGACGTAGACCACGCCGTCCTTGGCCGGCTCGATGGTGGCGCCGCTCGGCACCTGCTTCGAGACCTTGTTGCCGAGGATCGCGTCGGTGCGCTCGTAGATGTGGTTGTGGCCGTTGATGACCAGGTCCACCCGGTACTTCTCGAACAGCGGCACCCAGGCCTCGCGGACACCGCCGTCGGAGGCGTGCGCGACGGTAGTGGAGAAGGCGCAGTGGTGGAAGAAGACCACGACGAAGTCGATGGTCTCGTCGTTGCGCAGGTCGTTGAGGGTGCGCTCCAGCCACTTGGTCTGCTTGTTCGCCGAGATGCCCAGGTTGGCCGGGATCTCGTAGGAGACGTCGTTGGCGTCCAGCGAGACGACGCCGACGTTCTTGTAGCGGAAGGTGTAGACACCGGGGACGGCGCGCGGGTCCGGGCCGTTGTTCGGCAGGAAGAAGCGGGCGTTCTCGCCGCCGTAGCCGTTCGGCGAGTACCAGGCCTCGATGTCGTGGTTGCCGTACGCGACCATCCACGGGATCTCGGCGGCGACCGTCTCGGTCTGCACCAGGAAGTCGTCCCAGGTCTTCGCGTTGAAGACGGACTTGTCCGGGTCGGTGCCGGAACCGGCCGGGTCGGCGTAGCAGATGTCGCCGGCGTGCAGGTGGAAGGCCGGGTTCTGGGCCTTGATGATGTGGTCGTTGCCGGCCGCGTGCGAGCTGACGCCCTGGTCGCCGAAGGCGGTGAAGGTGAACGGCTCGTACACCTTGCCCCAGCGGTGGTCGCGGGAGGGCGCGGTGCGGAAGGTGTGCAGGGTGGAGATCCGCTGCTGCGAGGCCGGGTCGAAGCCCTCGTGGCCGACACCGTAGTAGTAGGTGGTGTCGGGGCGCAGGTCCTCCAGCGCCACGTGCAGGTAGTACTGGTCCACCGGCTGGCTGGTGGGGGTCAGCGCCGGGGTGTGCAGGGCGCGGACCTCGGCCTGGACCTTGTGGCTCAGTTCCCACGGGGTCTTGCCGAAGCGCAGGAACGGCTTCTTGACCGGGGCCGGCACCTGCCAGGAGATGCGGAACTGGGTGTCCGGCTCCGGGCCGAACTGGAGGTGACGGCCGATCGGCGCGACCAGCGACCCGTCGATGCCGTCGGTCGTGCCACCGGTCAGCAGCTGCGGGCCGGCCGGGGCGGCGAAGGCCGTCCCGCCGCCCAGCGCGCCGCCGACGGCGACGGCGCCCACGGTCACGGCACCGGCGCGCAGCATCCGGCGGCGGGAGAAGCGGGCCCGCAGGTACTCGTGCTGCTCGGCCATGCTCATGCGGTCGGCAAGCTTGGCCGGCACGCCCATGTTGGGGATATCCATGCGCGGGACTCTTCCAGCGGCGCGTTGATCACGCACGGACGCCGGGTGAACGGGTCGCAGCGTACCTCCCATTCGAACGTCAATGTTCGACCATGATTCGGCAAAGGACGTGTCCGTACCGTTCCGACGCCGCATCATGGCCCGCTTCCGCCCCTCGACTTGGGGGTCCGTCGGGTGACGGCGGGGCCGCCCGCGAGTGCGGCCAGGGGTCAGCCGGAGGGCTCGTCCCACTGGGTGGCGGCCCGGTTGCCGGTGCCGTCGCAGGTGCGGCAGATCTCGTCCCGGTACGCGTGCTTGGCGCCGGTCGCGTCCACCCGGTAGCGCACGTACACCCCGGTGCCGTCGCAGAGGAAGCAGTTGCCGCCCCCGCCGCCCACCTCGGTGGTGCCGGTGCCCTGGCAGGTCCGGCAGCTGAGCCCGGCGGTCCGGCCGGTGCCCGCGCAGATGCGGCAGACCGTCGTCATCGGCTTCCTCCCTCGCGCGCAGACGGCTCGGCGCCGTCCGGGACGGTCCGACGCCACCGGTCATGGTAGTGGTGATGACCCGGGGACAGGCCCTGCTCCGCCTCTGGTGGATACGATCTGACGATCAGCCCGTAGTGCCGGGGCGCCGTCTCACTCGGGCAGGCCCTCGCGCACCCGCCGGGAGACCGAGATCAGCTGGAGGTCGAGCAGCCCCGGCGGATCGGCCAGGCCCGGACCGCCCGCGCGCACCCAGGCGGCGATGTCGTCGATCATCTCGTCCATCAGCACGAAGCCCAGCCAGACCGGCCGGCCGCCCGCCGCCCGGCCCTCGGCGGAGGGGCCGACCACCACCACGTTGGACTGGGTGCACACGTCCAGGCAGGTGACCGCCCGGACCCGGCCCGCCGAGCCCACCGCCGTCCGCAGCCGCTCGTACTGGCCCGCGTGGTCCACCCCGGGGTGCTTCGCCTCGGTGCCGCAGCAGCAGCCCCGGCAGACCGTGACGGTCACCGGGGCGCCGGCGCCCCGCTTGCGGTCCCGGGCACCGTCGCGGTCTCGGCGGCTCATCGGTTCTCCTGACCCCTCCTGGTCGGCGGCGCGCTGCGCACCGGCCTCCGCACTGTACCCGTCACCCCTCCGGCGCCCCGGCCGCGGGTCCCGCCGGACGGCCGCCCGGGGGCCTGCCCCTCGGGCCTGCGCGGACCCGGCAAGGACCCAGGAGGCGGGCCCTGGAGGCACGGACCGGTAGATGTCGGCCACCGGGACGCCGTTCCCGGAGTGTCGCCGCCGGAATGTCGCTCCCGGGGTGTAGATCGGGGGGTTCAGGCCGGGGGGCGGCGGATCGGGGGGTCCGATCGGGTTGCGGTCCCACGGCGTCGATCTCACGGCCCAGGGGGAATCCGTGGTCACCGAAACAGCACCGCCCAGATGCACGACCGGTCCGGTCTCGCTGTACGAGGGGAACAGCATCGAGGAGCTCCGCCAGGTGGTGGGCGAGCGCCTGGCCCCGCACCGACTGACGGTGCTGGGCGAACAGCGGCTCCCGGGCCGGTTCCGCTCCTTCCACGAGGGCCCGGTGGCGCTCTACGACCTCGGGTACGGGGCACCGGTGTGCCTGCGGACGGGGGAGCTGCCGGACTTCTACAACGTCATCCTGCCGTACGCCGGGGGCGGCCGGGTCGTCGCCAACGGCACCGAGCTGGCGTCCGTGCTGTCCGTGGCCGGGCCGGGCGACCGGGTCACCATGGAATGGGACGCCGCGGCCCTGAACGGGGCCCTGGCGATGTCCCGGCAGACGGTGGAGCAGGCGCTCGCCGTCCGGCTGGGCGACCTGCCGCAGGAGCGGCTGCGTTTCGCGCCGGTCCTCGACCCGGCCGACCCGGCCGTCCGGTGCTGGCTCGAACTGGCCGGGGCCTTCCGCGAGTTCGCCGTCTCGGCGCTGGGCCGCCAGTCCCGCCTGGGCCTGCAGCACTTCGAGAAGCTGCTGATCGAGGGTTTGCTGGACGCCCAACCCCACTCGCTGGGCCGGGAGACGGCCGACCGCGGCTGCGCACTGCTGCCGAGCGCCCTGCGCCGGGCCACCGACTACTGCGCCGAACACGCCGCCGAGGCGCTGTCCGTGGCCGACATCGCCCAGGCCGCCCGGGTCAGCCTGCGCACCCTGCGGGAGGGGTTCCGGCGCCACCTGGACACCACGCCGCTGGCCTACCTGCGGCGCGTACGGCTCGACCGCGCCCACCACGACCTGCTCGCCATCGCCGACGGCCGGGCCACCGGCACGGTGACCGAGGTGGCCTGCCGCTGGGGCTTCACCCACCTCGGGCGGTTCAGCGCGGACTACCGCCGCGTGTACGGGCACTCGCCCTCGCAGACCCTCGGCCGCAACGCCTGACCGAGGGCCCGGCAGCCGGTGCGCCCCCGACCGGGGGGCGCACCGCGTCGCGGGGCCGCTCGCCCTCCCCCGCCCGCCCCGCACCGCGCTTCCGCGCCCCGGCGCTCCCGCGCTCCTCGCGCCCCGCTACCCGACCGCCCGCGCCGCCGCCCGTCCCGCCGTACGGCCCGAGAACAGGCAGCCGCCCAGAAAGGTCCCCTCCAGCGAGCGGTACCCGTGCACGCCCCCGCCGCCGAACCCGGCGGCCTCGCCGGCCGCGTACACCCCGGGCAGCACCTCGCCGTCCGGCCGCAGCACCCGGGAGGACAGGTCGGTCTCCAGTCCGCCCAGCGACTTGCGGGTCAGGATGTTCAGCCGGACGGCGATCAGCGGGGCGGCGGCCGGGTCGAGGATGCGGTGCGGGGCGGCGGTGCGGATGAGCCGGTCGCCGAGGTGGCGGCGGGCGCCGTGGATCGCGGTGACCTGGAGGTCCTTGGCGAAGGGGTTGACCACCTGCCGGTCGCGGTCCTCGACGGTGCGGCGCAGCCCGTCCGGGTCGATCAGCGGCTCGCCGGCCCTGGCGTTCATGCCCCGGGCGAGGTCGGCGAGGTTCCCGGCGACCACGAAGTCCGGCCCGTGCCGCAGGTGGCCCCGGACCGGCCCGGGGGCACCGGGCAGCGCGCGCCCGAGCACGCCGCGCACCGACTTCCCGGTCAGGTCGGGGTTCTGCTCGGAGCCGGAGAGGGTGAACTCCTTCTCGACGATGCGCTGGTTGAGCACGAACCAGGTGTACTCGTACCCGGTGGACATGATGTGTTCGAGCGTCCCGAGGGTGTCGAAACCGGGGAACAGCGGGACGGGCAGCCGCTCGCCGCGCGCGTCCAGCCAGAGCGAGGAGGGGCCGGGCAGGATGCGGATGCCGTGCCGGGCCCAGATCGGGTCCCAGTTCTCGATGCCCTCGGTGTAGTGCCACATCCGGTCGCCGTTGATCAGGCTGGCCCCGGCCCGGCCGGCGACCTCCAGCATCAGTCCGTCCACGTGGGCGGGCACGCCGGAGAGCAGCCTGGCGGGCGGGGTGCCGAGCCGGGCCGGCCAGGCCTTGCGGACCAGGTCGTGGTTGCCGCCGATGCCGCCGGAGGTGACGACCACGGCCTGGGCGCGCAGTTCGAAGCTCCCGGCGACCTCGCGCGAGCTGGCCTCGCCCCGGCCCGCCGGGCTCGGCACCAGCACCTCGCCGGTGACGGTGTCGACGGCGCCCGCGGTGGCGGACAGCCCGGTGACCCGGTGCCGGAAGCGCAGGTCCACCAGGCCGCGCGCGGCGGCCGCCCGGACCCTGCGGACGAAGGGCGCCAGCAGCCCGGGCCCGGTGCCCCAGGTGATGTGGAAGCGCGGCACCGAGTTGCCGGGCCCGTCGGCGAGGAAACCGCCGCGCTCGGCCCAGCCGACCACCGGGAAGAACCGCACGCCCATTCCGTGCAGCCAGGAGCGCTTCTCGCCCGCCGCGAAGTCCACGTACGCCTCGGCCCAGCGGCGCGGCCAGGCGTCCTCGGGCCGGTCGAAGCCGGCCGTGCCGAGCCAGTCCTGCCAGGCGAGGGCGTGCGAGTCGCGTATCCGCATCCGGCGCTGCTCGGGCGAGTCGACCAGGAAGAGGCCGCCGAAGGACCAGTGCGCCTGGCCACCGAAGGAGGCCGCGGGTTCCTGGTCGAGCAGGACCACCTTCCGTCCCGCGTCGGCGAGTTCGGCGGTGGCGGCGAGGCCCGCGAGGCCCGCCCCGATGACGATGACGTCGGCGTCCAGGGCCATGCGCAGTCCTCCGTCGCGGGTCGCGGTGGCGGCGCGCCCGGGACACGCCGTCGCTGTGCGCCCGATACTGCGGTCTGCGGCGAGGTCCGGTCAACCGGCGGGTGACAACCGTCGGGCCGAATTCCGCTCCGGGGCGTTTCGGAATTGCCGTCAACAGCCGCGCGGCCCGCGGTCGGGCGAATTGCGAAATGCCGTCCGAGGCCGTCTGACGGAATATCGGCAATTTCCGCGCAAACCATGGACGCCCGGGAAACCTGGCAGTAACTTACCTGCGAGTAGCTGCGGCCCGGCTCGGCACGACCCCCACCCGTCGTTTCTCTCCCCCCAGGAGGAACCGTGCTCCGCCCTGCCCGGAAATCCCGGCACCTCCGGAATTCCACCGCACTCGCCGCCGTCGCCCTCGGCGCCGCGCTCGCGCTCACCTCCACCGCCGCCCAGGCCGCCACCCCGGCGCCGAAGCACTACGTGGCGCTCGGCGACTCCTACGCCGCGGGCGCCGGCGTGCCGGGCCAGTCGGCCGGCCTGTGCCTGCGCTCCGACCGCAACTACGGCCACCTGGTCGCCGCCGCCCTCAAGGCCGACGCGTACACCGACGCCACCTGCTCCGCCGCCAAGATCAAGGCGATGACCCAGCCCCAGTACGACGCCTTCATCCGGGTCAACGACCCCCAGCTGGACTCGGTGACCGCCGACACCGACCTGGTCACCCTCGGGATCGGCGGCAACGACCTCGCGGCCAGCGACCTCGGCCTCGGCGAACTGGTCGCCACCTGCATCGCCGGCGCCGTCGTCAACCCGCTCGGCACGCCCTGCAAGGACGTCTACCACCACGGCTACTGGGACTGGAGCAGCATGTCCTGGCAGTACGGCACCGACGACCTGGCCGAGCGGATCCGCACCACCATCGTCCCGCAGCTGGCCGACACCCTCCGGCGGATCCACGCCAAGGCGCCGGGCGCCAGGGTGCTGCTGGTCGGCTACCCGTCCGTGCTGCCCGCCGACGGCTCGAAGTGCGTCCTGCGCCAGCCGGTGACCCCGGGCGACGTCGAGTACATGCACGGCGTGCTGGACAAGCTGAACGCCGCCCTGAAGTCCACCGCGGCCGCCAACGGCGCGACCTACGTGGACACCGCCACACCGACCCTCGGGCACGACGTCTGCTCGGACGACCGCTGGATCGAGGGCGCGCTGCCCGGCTCGCCCGCCGTACCGTTCCACCCGAACGCGACCGGCGAGCGGGTGATGGCGCAGGCGGTGCTCGCGGCGCTGAAGTAACGCCGCCGCCCGCCGCCGCCCGCCGGCCCGGGCCCGGAAAGCCCCGAGGGGCCGGTGACCAGACCCCGGTCACCGGCCCCTCGGTTCGGTACGCGCGCTACTCGGACTTCGCGGCGGTGGCGGCGGTGGTGGCGGAGGCACCGGCGGCCAGCCCGGCCGACCACTTCTCCTCGACGTTGCCGAACTTCCAGTAGGCGATCGCCGCGGCCCAGGTGAGCACGAACAGCCCGACGATCGCGTAGCCGACGAAGTTGAGGTCGAGCCCGCCGATCCAGGCGACCGGGCCGCTGGTGATGTCCAGCTTCTCGCCGAGCAGACCGATCAGCTCGATCGAGCCGATCACC
Source organism: Kitasatospora sp. NPDC032121 (assembly GCF_055580145.1). Classification (NCBI taxonomy): domain Bacteria; kingdom Bacillati; phylum Actinomycetota; class Actinomycetes; order Kitasatosporales; family Streptomycetaceae; genus Kitasatospora; species Kitasatospora sp. NPDC032121. The sequence continues at coordinate 498,188 of NZ_JBVILX010000001.1, forward strand.
AGCGCGACCAGCACCGACAGCCCGGTGACGGTCAGGTTGTAGTAGATCTTGCGGACCGGCTTGGAGAAGGCCCACTCGTACGCGAAGTTCATGAACGAGCCGTCGATGGTGTCCAGCAGGCTCATCCCGGCCGCGAACAGGATCGGCAGGGTGAGCAGCGCGTACCAGGGCAGCGAGAAGGCCGCCGCGCCGCCCGCCAGCACCAGCAGGGACACCTCGGTGGCGGTGTCGAAGCCCAGGCCGAACAGCAGGCCCACCGGGTACATGTGCCAGGGCTTGGTGACGGCCCTGGTGACCCGGCCGAGGATGCGGTTCATCAGCCCGCGCCGCTCCAACTGGCGCTCCAGCTCCGCCTCGTCGTAGTCACCGTGGCGCATCCGGCGGAAGACCTTGAGGATGCCGTTGAAGGCGCCCAGGTTGATCAGGCCGAGCAGCAGCAGGAAGGTGCCGGAGACGGTGACGCCGATCAGGCCGGTCATCTCGTGCAGCGTCGAGTCGTCGGACTCCAGCTGGCCGGCCAGCGAGCGGATGCCGAAGGCCAGCAGCGCGCAGAGGCCGAAGACGATCGAGGAGTGCCCGAGCGAGAACCAGAAGCCGACCGACAGCGGACGCTTGCCCTGGCCCATCAGCTTGCGGGTGGTGTTGTCGATGGCGGCGATGTGGTCCGCGTCGAAGGCGTGCCGCATGCCGAGGGTGTAGGCGGTCAGGCCCATGCCCGCGCCGAACACCTGGCCGCCGACGTCGTAGTGCTCGGGCTCCACCAGGGCGAGCAGCGTGAACCAGCCGATGACGTGCAGCGCGAGGATGAAGCCGCCCATTCCGGCCAGGCGGATCCACTCCTCACGGGTGAGTCGGTCGCGCCATCGGGGGGCGGTCATCGTCGTGTCCTTTCGGTCGGGCGGTCGAAGCTGGGCCATCTTTCCGCCTCGGTGCGCGCAGTTGCAAGTCATGCGCAATTACGGATTCGTCTCCCTTCGTCTCCACCCCCCTCCCGAAGATCGTCACGACTCGTACAGGGCTTCTTAACCTCCGGGGACTTTCACCGGGCGCTCTACGCGCGGATACTCCCGTTCTACGCGCGAAAACTGAGCGCTGCCCCCTCAACTCCCCACGGAGGAACGGCTCATGACGATCCGTATTCGAACCGCCGCCGCCCTCGCCGGAGCGGCGCTGCTCGCGGCCGGTCTCACCACCCCCGCCGCCACCGCCGCGCCCACCACCACCGCCGCCAAGGCCGCCGCGGTCAGCGCGACCCCGCACCGGGTGCTGTTCGACAACAGCAAGGCCGAGACCGCGGGCAACGCCGACTGGATCATCAGCACCAGCCAGCCCGACCCGCTCGCCCAGAACGCCGCCCCCACCACCGAGAAGAGCTGGACCGGCGCCCTGTCCGCCTGGGGCGTCGCCCTCCAGAAGACCGGCCAGTACAGCCTGAAGACCCTCCCGGCCGGCTCAACCATCAGCTACGGCACCGGCGCCGCGCTCGACCTCGCCAACTTCGACACCTTCGTGATCCCGGAGCCCAACATCCGGTTCAGCGCGAGCGAGAAGACCGCGATCATGAAGTTCGTCCAGAACGGCGGCGGGCTCTTCCTGATCTCCGACCACGTCAACAGCGACCGCAACAACGACGGCTGGGACTCCCCGAAGATCATCAACGACCTGCTGACCAGCAACGGGGTGAACAACAACGACCCCTTCGGCTTCTCCGTCGACCTGCTCAACATCACCACCGACAACCCGCGCGCGGTCAACGACGCGACCGACCCGGTGCTGCACGGCTCCTTCGGCACCGTCACCGGCTCGATCCTGCGCAACGGCACCACCTTCACCCTCAAGCCCGCCGACAACCCGAACGTCAAGGGCCTGGTCTACCGGACCGGCTACAGCGGGAACACCGGCGCCTTCTTCGTCACCAGCACCTTCGGCTCCGGCCGGGTCGCGATCTGGGGCGACAGCTCCCCGATCGACGACGGCACCGGCCAGTCCGGCAACACCCTGTACAACGGCTGGGACGACCCGGCGGGCACCGACGCCGCCCTCGCCCTCAACGCCACCGCCTGGCTGAGCAAGGCCTGACCGGCCGCGCACCCGAGGGGGCGCCCCGTCTCCGGCGGCGGCGCCCCCTCGGCCGGGCCCCTCTCATCAGGCCGAGAACCGCCTCTCATCAGGCCAAGAACCGCGCCCTCCCCTACTGTCGAAGTACCGAACCGTCGCGACGCCGACGCCCGGGACCGATGGGAGCGGCCATGCCGTCCTACCCCTTCCACACCACCCGCGAGGACCTGCGCGTCCCGCTGCCCGACGGCACACGACTGGCCGCCCGGCTGTGGCGGCCGGTCGGCGGCGAACCCGGCCCCGCACTGCTGGAGTACTCCGGCGGCCGCCTCACCGACCGGACCGCCGCCGAGGACTCCCGCCGCCACCCCTGGTACGCGGGCCACGGCTACGCCGCCGTCCGGGTCGACACCCGCGGGCACGGCAACTCCGAGGGCGTCCCCGGCGAGCCCGGCGGCGCGCAGGAGCTGGCCGACGGCACCGCCGTGGTCGACTGGCTCGCCCGCCGCCCCTGGTGCAACGGCCGGCTCGGCCTGCTCGGCGTCGGCACGGCCGGCACCACCGCCCTGCGCCTAGCCGCCCGGGCCCCCGAGACCGTCGGCGCCGTCGTCACCGCCTGCCCCGAGGGCGGCCACCGGCTCGGCGGAGCCGTACTCGCCGCCGACCTCCACAACCGGCTCACCGCGCTGATCGCCGACGCCGCACTGCCGCCGGACCCGCGGCACGTCGGCGACGCCTGGCGGGCCGCCTGGCTCGCCAGGCTGGAGTCGCTGCGGCCGCCCGTCGAGGACTGGCTCGCAGCCGGCGAGTCCACCGTCCCGGTGTCCGTCCCCGCCCTCGCGGTGACCGGCTGGGGCGACCCGTCCTGCTCCTTCGTGCTGCGGCTGCTCGCCGAGTCCCCCACCGCCCGCGCCCTGATCGGCCCCTGGCCGCACGGCCTGCCCGAGCCCGCCCTGCCCGACACCCTGCGCTGGTGGGACCACTGGCTGCGCGGCATCGACACCGGCGCCCTCAAGGAACCCGCCCTGCGCAGCTGGCTCGGCACCCGCTGGACCGGTGACGAGGCCTGGCCCTCCCCCGACGTCCGCGAGATCCACTACGGCCTGGACGGGCCGCTGCGCACCGCCGGCACCGCCTCCGACGACCGGTACGTGCGGGTCCGCTCCCCGCAGCACACCGGCCTCAACGCCGGCGCCTACGTCCCGCACGGCCGCCCCGCCGACCGGCCGCCGGACCAGCGCGAGGAGGACGGCCGCTCGGTCTGCTTCGACTCCCAGCCGCTGCCCGAGCCGGTCGAACTGCTCGGCGCCCCCACCGTACGGCTGCGGCTGCGCGAGGACGGCGTGCCCGCCCAGGTCGCGGTGCGGCTGTGCGCCGTCGACCCGGACGGCACCTCCGAGCTGGTCACCCGGGGCGTCCTGGCCGCCGAGGGGCCGGACGCCGAGGTCGAACTCGCGGCCTGCGCCTGGACCTTCCCCGCCGGGCACCGGCTGCGCCTCGCCCTCTCCTCGGTCTACTGGCCCTGGGTGTGGCCCCCGGCCGACGACACCGGGTACGGCGTCGACCCGTCCCGCTCCACCCTGAGCCTGCCGGTGCGCCACCTCGCCGCCGACATCGGCGCCCCACCCGTCACCTTCGAGCCCCCGGAGCTGCCCGAGCCCCTCGACGTCCACCTCACCGAGCCGCTCACCGCCCGGCCCGAACACGTCACCGTGCACGACATCGGCCGCCACGAGTGGCGCACCGAGCTCTCCCCCGCCGGCGACGGCACCCGCACCCACCCCGACGGCCTGGTCCGCGACGAGCACACCGTCACCGCCTACCGCGTGCTCACCGGCGCCCCGCTCAGCGCCCAGGCCCGCACCGACCACACCGTCCGGCTGGAGCGGCCCGACATCGGCTGGGACGTCACCGTCCAGACCCGCACCCAACTGCGCTGCGACGCCGAACACTTCATCAGCGTCGTGCAACTGCGAGCACTGGAGGCGGGCTCGGTGGTGTTCACCCGGGAGTGGCAGCACCGGGTGGTCCGGGAGAGTTGATCAAAGATTTTCTTATGCACTTGCCTCATATTTGGACTCTGGCTTATAAATGGCCCCCATGAAGACCATGAAGACCGTCGGCCTGATCGGCGGCATGAGCTGGGAATCCACCGCCGAGTACTACCGCCTGCTGAACCGGCTCACCCGCGAGCGCCTCGGCGGACTGCACTCCGCCCGACTCGTGCTCTACTCCGTCGACTTCGCGCAGATCGAGCGGCTACAGGCGGCCGGCCGGTGGGAGGAGGCCGGCGAGCTCCTCGCCGACGCGGCCCGGTCACTGGAGGCGGCGGGCGCCGACCTGCTGCTGATCTGCACCAACACCATGCACAAGGTCGCCGACCAGGTCGCGGCGGCGGTCTCCGTCCCCCTGCTGCACCTGGCCGACACCACGGCGGCGGCCGTCCGGGCGGCGGGCCTGCGACGGGTCGGGCTGCTCGGGACGGCCTTCACGATGGAACAGGACTTCTACCGCGGCCGGTTGGCGGCGGGCGGCCTGGACGTCCTGGTGCCGCAGGCGGACTCGCGCGCCCTGGTCCACCGGGTGATCTACGAGGAACTGTGCGTCGGACAGGTCCGCGAGGAGTCCCGGGCGGCGTACCGGCGAGTGATCGGGGAACTGGTGGCCGGGGGCGCGGAAGGGATCGTCCTCGGCTGCACCGAGATCGAACTGCTGATCCGGCCGGAGGACAGCCCGGTGCCCGTCTTCCCCACCACCCGACTGCACGCCGAAGCGGCGGTCGACGCCGCCCTGGCCGGCCTCTGACGGGTCCGGAGGCGGCCTTTACGCGAGGCGGCCTCCGGACGGGGAGGGATCGCCGGACAGGGAAGGGCCGTCGGGCGAGGACCCCGCACCCCGACATCGGATGGGACGTCACCGTCCAGACCCGCACCCAACTGCGCTGCGACGCCGGGCACTTCATCAGCATCGTCCAACTACTGGCCCTGGAGGGCGGATCAGAGGTGTTCACCCGGGAGTCGCAGCACCGGGTGCCCCGCGACGGCTCCTGAGCTCCGCCGGCGCCGCACCGTGGCCCGCACCACGGCCCGCACCACGGCCCGCACTGCGTCCCGCACCGCGTCCCGACGTGCGCGATCGACGGAGGTCGGGAGAATGGTGAGCGGACCTGTTCTCCGGCACCCCGGGAGGGACGACCATGGCCGTTTCCGCCACCCCGATGGGCATCACCCGCGCCGCCCACGTCGGCATCTCGGTCTCGGACCTGGACGCGTCGATCGCCTTCTACACGGCCCTCACCGGACGGGAGCCCGTCGCCAAGGGAACGATGCACAGCGTGCCGTTCGGGAAGTCGCAGGGCCTGCCCGTCGCGAAGCTGCGCTACGCCACGATCAACCTGGACAACAGCCTCGGCATCGACCTCATCCAGTTCCAGGATCCGGTCGGCGAGCGGACCAACGGCGTCGCCAACCGGCCCGGCTCGATGCACCTGTGCCTGCGGGTCGACGACTTCGACGCCGTCCACCAGCGGATGAAGGACGCCGGCTACGAATTCCTCGGCGACGACTACACCTTCATCGAGGGCGAGGTCACCCCGAACGCCGCCCTCGGCACCCAGGTCGCCTACTTCAACGACCCGGACGGCACCAACCTGGAGATCATCCACCCCGAGGGCGGCTTCGCCAGTTAGGAGTTCGCGGCGGCGGGTTGTCGGGGCCGGCCACGCAGGGCCGCCCGGGCCCGGGCGACGCCGCCGGGGGTGGCGGGCGCGCCGGTGCCGACGGCAACGGCCCTCGTGCCGAGGCCCGCGCAGGCGCGACAGATGCCGGGCCGGGGCACCGGATCGTGGCAGCGACCGCACTCGGCGTATGGGCTGGGTGGGGCTTCGGGGCATTCCGGCGGCAGCTTGCGTTGTAGCCGGTCGCGGAGGATCGCCGCCGGGGAGTGCATCGGCTGTGGCAGTCCGGGGATCAGGGCCTGGGCCAACTCGGCCTCGCCGCAGCCCCGTTCCAGCCACTGCGCGACGAGCGGCGCCAGTGCCTGCGCCTCGGCCTCGCCGAGGTGCAGGCGCGGTTCGGGCCTGATCACCCGGAACAGGGTGGCCACGGCTGCCCGCGTCCGTTCATCCGGGAGGGTGGGTTCTTGCCCCGGGTCCTTTACGGGAGGGATGACAGCGCCGCCGGTCCCTCGCCCACCGGAAGCCGGGCGGGTGGCAGCCGGTGCGGGCTGCGGGGTGTCGTAGACGTGGGCCTCGGAGCGGACGGTGCCGTCGGCCCTCCGGACCGTGTCGACCCGGTAGTACCCGGCGTCCTTCAGTTCTTTGAGCGCCCGCCGGACGGCGCCCCGCCCCTGCGGACTGCTGTCCGCCATCTGCCGCCCGTCCTCCCGCCACCCGTCGGGACGGGAGAGCAGGTCGGTGAGGAGGCCACGGGCGGTGTAACTGAGCCGACGGTCCTGCAACAGGCCGTTCGGAAGAATAGTGAACGCGCGCGTGTGCGCGTTACGATGAATCCGCATCTGGAGCTGTTCTCCTGGTGCCAGACCCCGGGGTGTTCCCGCACCGCCGGGGTCTCCTATGTTCGGTTGATGATGCGGAAAGTAGCACAGTAGCTACACAGAGTGCGAACGGTTCGCGCGCAAAGCCCTGCCCGCCGCACCAAGTACGCCCCCACCTTCGGCGTGGGAAGTCGGCCCCACCGACTTCCCACGCCGAGCACAGCACTCAGGAATGGGCGCGTTCGATCGCCTCGAAGACGTCCGCATCGGTCTCCTGCTGCCACGACGGCAGATCGACCCAGTCGGCGACGTAGCCCGGCTTCGGATTCTCGATGTGCTTGTGGATCTGAGCGATCCAACACGTCGCGACGAAGCGGCCCTTCTGCTCCCGGGTGAGCTTGGACGTGTTGCCGCCGCTCACCAGAATGAAGTCACGGACTTGGCCGAACACGGCGGCGGCGCACTCGCGCTCCCACTCGGGGGTGTCGACCCACGGGGCGACATAGCCTGCCTTCGGCTCGCCCGGGTAGTGCTTCGACACACCGGCGATCCACGCTTCGCGAAAGAATTGCCCGTCAGACGACATGCGTTGATCCTTTGTCAGGCGGCACCGTCAAGCGCCGAAATCTGCTGGTACAGGGCTGAGGCCCGGCGGTCGGCCACGAACGGAACGAGGCTACCCCCGGCCGGCCGCCGGCCCACGTCGAGAGCACTGGCAGCGGTCTCATCTCCTGGATGGGCGCGTACGAGGAGGAGTACGGCCCGCTGCCGGAAGTCTGGTTCACCGACGCCGACGGCACGCTCGACACCGAAGCCCTGGCCCGCTACCAGAAGACCGGCGAGGTTCGGGCGGAGTGGAACTGCTCGTCCGAACTGGATCCGGTGGCGAGTTGGTCCCGGTGGCGTCGTACCTGTGAACAGGGCGTCCCGGCCGCCCGCCGTGGGGCGTCGGCTGACGTGTGGCGAGGCGGTCAGGAGCACCGAGCGAGTCGATGCGGGCCGAGGAAATAGGACAGGGCGGCGTGCGACGGACCGTCAGCGACCTCGCCGTTCGTCAGAAGCCTCACGACCTCGCTTTCGGGTACCCACTCCACGCGGGTCGCCTCGGACACGTCCTCGGGCTCGCCGATCCGGGTGCAGCCGGTGACGTGGTAGACGTGGAAGTGGGCGTCGCCGATACCGGACATGGCGTCGTACTCGGTCAACAGCTCGACCTGGCCGGGACGCCAGCCGGTCTCCTCCTCGACCTCGCGGACGATGGCTGCGGCCGGCTCCTCGCCGGGCTCGGCCCAACCGGCCGGCACCTCCCAGCCCCAGCGGCCGGTGATGAACCGGTGCCGGTAGAGGAGCAGGAACTCGCCGGCCTCGTTGGTGACGACGGCGGTGGTCGAGGAGCGGGGATAGCGGACGACGTGGTGGTCGATCCGGCCGACACCGGGGATGTCGACGTCATCGAGCCAGACCTCGACCCACGGGCTCCCGTAGACCTGCCGACGCCCGAACACCTCCCACTCCACGAGCAGTTCCTCCCTCACACGCGCACCAGTTGCGTTCCCGACTCTCTCACGCGCGCGGCAAGCTCCCGTACAGGCCTCTCGGCCGACCAGGGTGACAGGGACACCTGAAGCGCTCGGGCGCGCAGGACGATCGGTTGGATGATGCTGGCCCGCGCCAGGTCGAGGGCGGAGTGTGCCGTGACACACGCGGCTTCGAAGTCGCCTTGGGCGAGCCGCACCTCGGCGAGGTCGAAGGTGAGGACGGCCCTTCCCCTTGAGATCGGGCGGCCCGGCCGTTCTCGGCCGGGCCGCCCGAAGAACTGCTCGCCCGAACTGGAGCCGGTGGCGGGTTGGTCCCGGTGGCGTCATACCTGTGATCACCGCGCCGTCCGACGGGGCGTCTCGGCCTACCGCCGGGGCCGACCAGCGTCAACATTGTTTGCCCGAATGATCTGTGACCGGGCGAGTTCAGGGGTACGGTCCCGCATACAGGTTCAAGGCATTCACGAGATGGGGCCAGCGTGGCACCTCCGGACGGAATCAGCACCGGCCAGCGCATCGCCGCCTACGAAGATGTGAGAGGCCTGAGCCATCGGCAACTTGCTGATCGTGCTCACGTCTCGTACAGCCTGCTCACGAAGGTGGTGGCCGGGCACAAGCCGGCGACGCCAGAGTTCGTGGCAGCGGTGGCCAGGGCCTTGGGAGTCGATCCAGGCGACCTTCAGCCGGTCTCGCACATTGACGGGGTGACAGATGATCCGCTGGTCCCATTGATGGGGCCGATCCGTACGACCCTCGACCTGTACGACCTGCCTCCACAGGAGGCCGTTCGGCCTCGTGCCCTACCTGCGCTCCGGGCGGCGGTGCGGCAGGCGAACGCGCTGGCCCAGGCCGCAAAGTACAGGCCGATGGTGGCGATGCTGCCAGGCCTCCTGGTCGAGCTGCACACGGCCGCGCACGAGTTCACCGGTGATCAGCAGCGGCAGGCATGGGGTCTGCTGGCGGAGGCCTACCGGTGCGGGCACTCGGTCGGGATCGCCATCGGGCTGAGCGACTTGTCCGCGACCGCGCTGGCCCGGATGGACTGGGCTGCGGAGCGGGCCGGGGACCAGGCGCCCGCGTTGCGGGCCGCCCGCGAGTACCTGCGGGTCACCGCTTACCTGCGCGTTGGCGACCTCGCGGCCTGCCGGCGCCTCCAGGAATCCGGCCGCGGACACCTGGAGGGTACCGACATCAAGACTCCAAGCGCACTGGTCACCACCGGGCAGCTGCACCTCGGCTCGGCCGTGGTCGCCGCCCGCGCCCGACAGAAGGACCTGATGCAGCACCACCTGGACGAGGCTGAAAAAGTAGCCGCCCAGACCGGCGAGCGGCCGGACCTGTCGCTGCACTTCGGGCCCACCAACGTGCAGGTGCACCGGGTGATGACTTTGGTGGAGGCCGGCGAGCACGACCGGGCGGTGGCCGCCGCGAAGGGGCTGCGGTTCCCCACCGGATGGGCGCCAACCAGGATCGGGCATCACCACATCGACCTGGCCCGCGCCTACCGATGGATGGCCAGGCCGGAGGCTGCACTCGACCAGCTCGACGCCGCGTACGCGGTCGCACCCGACCAGGTATCCCGGCACCCGCTCGCCCGCGAGACGGTGACCGCACTGTCACGCTCCGCTAGCCGCCGGAGTCTGCGACTGTCAACCTGGATCACCCGAACGGGCATCTGACGACCTTTCACTTCTGGTGAAATTCAAGGACTTCCATCAGCGGCATCGTGGAGTTCAGCACCCCCGAGAGGCGAAGCCTCGGGGTCTGAGCCCGGTCAGGTCCGGGCTCACCAACGCCACTGCACTGCCGCATCCCTTGGAGCCCGCGATGGCCGCCGCACCCCGCCCTTCGTGCCCTGCCCAGACGCCGCCCGGGCCGCGCAGATCCGCCGAGGATCGCCTACGGCGGAACGCCCTGGCCGCCGCAGCGGCCGGCTGGGCAGAGTTCGCCCCGACCGCCGCCCCCCGGGCCCGCCGGGCCTCGTGAGTTCGGAGACGGCTCTCTCTCCGCTTGCAGCACGCCCCGCCCCCGGTCAGGTGATCAGACCCCGATCGGCGGCAGGTCTGGCGTACGTCGTACTTCCTTGACATGCTCCCGCCCCGCCCCTTCGAGGTACCCTCATGCTCACGTCCCGTCGTCCTCGCATGTTCGTCGCGCGCCTCGACTCGCGGACCGAATCCACGCCGCTGGCCCGCTACTTGCTCCGGGCCTACCTCTCCGGGCTGCCTTCCGGCGACCGCTATCGCGATACCGCCGAACTGCTCCTCGGCGAGCTCTTCGCCAATGCCGTCCAGCACTCCGACGCCCCCGCCGACCAACACATCGAGGTCCGCTTCGCCCTCACTGGCTCCCGCCTGCGGCTGGAGGTGCACGACGCCGGCAGCGGCCACCCGTCGGTCCGTACCGCCGCGCCTGACGACGAGCACGGGCGCGGCCTCTACCTCGTGAACGAGCTCGCCGAGCGCTGGGGCTGTGCCTCCCGCCCGTGCGGCGTCGGCAAGTTCGCCTGGGCTCTTGTCGCCCCCACCACCATCTGAAAGCCCGATTCCCTATGCACCTCGCCACCCTCGCCCGGCACACCCTCTCCCGTGGCACCACCCCCGCCGCCACCTACGCCCTCCTCGCCCGCCTCGGCCACCGACCCCTGCCCGTCGCCCGAGCCGTCTGCCTCGCCCTCTCCATCCCCCAGGCCGAGACCACCCGCCGCCTCGCCGACTGCTACGACGCCCTACTCGCCGACCCCCTCCCCGACTCCGCGAGCGACACCGGCGAACTCCTCGAAGCCCTCGGCGTCTTCGACGTCCCCAAGTCCCTCACCGACACCGAACTCGCCGTCGTCGAACACTTCCTGACCGCCGTCGATGCCATGGGCGGCATCCGCCCCGGCCACCGCCACGGCCTCAACCGCTGGTTCACCACCGGCAACCTCACCGCCGCCTACCTCTCCCTCGCCGCCGCCCACCCCCTCCCCCGCACCGGAAACCCCGCCCTCTACTGGACCACCCTCGTCACCGCCGGCGAACTCCTCGCCACCACCCTCCCCTCCGACCGCCGCATCCAGTACGCCCTCACCCACTGCCGCACCCGCGCAACCCGCCCATAAGCGCAGGAAGTCGGCCCCACCGACTTCCTATCCCGAAGCGGCGACGGGGGTGCTGCTCGGCGGTGGTTTCGGCGGCCTGGCCAAGCTTGGCCAGGCCGCCGTTGCTCTTGCGGTTCCTGGAAGGGGCGGGCGGGTGGGGCGCAGCTGTTGCCGCTGTTCCGGCCTGCTCTCTTCGGGCGGCCCGGCCGTTCTCGACCGGGCCGCCCGAAGAGAGCACCGCTTCCGGCCGAAGCCGTCCGGCGCGGAGCCCCGCCCGAGGGCGGCCTCGTCGGCTGATCCCCTCCTCCCCGGCCCGGATCCGTCAGCGGTGTGAAAATGCTGGGACGAGGAAGGCCAGCCAGGGGAGGGCGAGCATGCTGACCGAGTCGGTGTACCGGACCGAGGACGTGGAACCGTCCGACCGCTTCGAGTACTGGCGGAACCAACTCTCCGGGATGAGCGCGCCGTTCGAGGCCAGCACCGAACACGCCGCAGACTTCCGGGCCGAGTTGCGCATCCTGACGCTCGGTGAGCTGCGGCTCTGGGGCATGGAGACCCCGTCGAGCACCATCCGCCGGCCGTCGCGCCTGATCCGCTCCTCCGACCCGGAGTTCTACCTCCTCTCGCTCCCGTTCACCGGGCCCGCCGCACGGGACGACGGCCGCGGCGAGTGGCACCCGCAGGAGCTGGTGCTGCACGACAGCACCCGTCCCACCTTCCTGCGCGTGAGCACCGAGGACCCGCGGCAGCGGATCCGCGGGGCGTGGCTGACCGTCCCCCGGCAGGCACTGCCGCTCCCACCGGACCGGACCGGCACGCTGATCGCCCGCCGGATGCCCGGGAACGCGGGCATGGGCGCCCTGCTCGTCCAACTGCTCGCCGGCATCGCCGCCGACCCCGGCGCCTACCGGGCCGGCGACGCACCCCGGCTGGGCACCGTCGCCCTCGACCTGGTGTCGGCGCTGCTCGCCCACCACCTCGACGCCGAGGACGCCGTACCGCCGGAGAGCCGGCGCCGGGCCCTGATCCAGCGCATCCGGGCCTTCATCCGGGCCCACCTGCACGAACCGGACCTCGACCCCGGCGCGGTCGCCGCCGCGCACCACATCTCGGTCAGCTACCTGCACCGCCTCTTCGAGGGCGAGGAGGAGACCGTCGCCGCCTGGATCCGCCACCAGCGCCTCGAACGGGCCCGCCGCGACCTCGGCGACCCGGCCCTGGCCGCCACGCCCGTCCACGTCATCGCGGCCCGCTGCGGGTTCCCCCGCGCCGCGGACTTCACCCGCGCCTTCCGCGGCGCGTACGGCCTGCCGCCCCGCGACTACCGCCACGGCGCCGTGACGGCCGGCGGTGGACTCTGAACCAAGCGGCAGTGGACCGCATGCTAACGACAACAGCCGGATGGGATCGGCAAGCTGATGGTGCGTCCGACACGGGGGATCGAGTGGCGGACGCGACCAACACCGACACCCTCGAAGGGGGACCATCCATGTCCAGCAACGGACTCCGCAGGACCCGGCGCTCCGCCGCCGCCGTCGGCGTCGCCGCCCTGGCGCTCACCCTGACCGGCCTCGGCGGCGGCCAGGCCTTCGCCGACTCGCACGCCGGCCTCTCGGCCACGATCGAGATCAAGAACGACAACGGCAAGTGCCTGGAGATCACCAGCTCCTCCACCGCGAACGGTGCCCGGGCCCAGCAGTGGGACTGCAAGGGCCAGGCCGGCTCGAAGTGGCGGTGGCAGTCCGCGGGCAACGGCTACTGGAACCTCGTGAACGCCAACAGCGGCAAGTGCCTGGAGATCCAGAGCTCCTCCACCTCGAACGGCGCCGAGGCCCAGCAGTGGTCGTGCAACGGCCAGGACGGCGCGAAGTGGTGGGTGGAAGGGGTCCGGTCGAACCGGTCGGTGATCCGGAACCACAGCGGCAAGGTCCTGGAGATCACCAGTTCCTCCGGCGCGAACGGGGCCAACGCCCAGCAGTGGGAGTACAAGGGCCAGTCCGGCGCGCTCTGGTACTGGTAACAAGCCGCCGGCCGCTCCCCGCCAGGCCTGCCGCCCGGCAGGGAGCGGCCCGGCCCGCTACGCGTGCTCGGCCAGCACCTCGGCGATCACGTGGCGGGCGATGGAGGTCATCCGCGGGTCGCTGTCCCGGTAGTAGGACACCTCCATCAGGGCGATGGACAGGGCCCAGCCGCGGGCGCGGTCCCAGGCCGCGTCGTCGGGGGCCGCGGCCGCGCGGAAGGCGGGGCGGGCGGCGGCGGGCAGGACGTACCAGGCGGGGATCAGGTCGACGGCCGGTTCGCCGAGGCCCGCGCAGCCGAAGTCGATGACGGCGGCGAGCCGGCCGTCCGGGCCCACCAGCAGGTTGCCGGGCTGGAGGTCGCCGTGGAGCCAGACCGGGGGGCCGGTTGGCGCGGGGGCCTCCAGGGCGTGCTCCCAGGCGGCGGTCGCGGCGGCGGCGTCGACCAGGTCCGGCACGGCCGCGATCGCCTTCCTGGTCCAGGCGTCGCGCTCCGCCAGCGACTCGCTGCGGTGGGCGGCGGGCCCGTCGGCCGGGTCGATCCGGCGGATGGCGGTCACGAAGCCGGCCAAGTCCCGGGCCAGCAGCCCGGGTTCGGCGATCCGCCCGGTGACGGGGGTGGTGCCGTCGAGCCAGCGCAGCACCGACCAGGGCCAGGGGCAGCCGTCGACCGCCCCGCCCACGGCCAGTGGGACCGGCACCGGGACGGGCAGCCGCGGGGCCAGGTGCCGCAACCAGCGGTCCTCCTTGGCGATCTCCTCGACCACCCCGGGGATCCTCGGGATGCGCACCACCAGCTCGGTACCCAGCCGGTACATCGCGTTGCTGGTCCCGGTCGGCATCACCGGCTCGACCGACAGGCCGGCCCACTGCGGGAAGTGCTCGGCGACCATCCGGCGCACCAACGACTCGTCGATGTCCAGCTCGTCGGGGTGCAGCTTGCGGGAGGAGGAGGCCATGGGGCCCGACCCTGCCACCGCCGGACGGGCCCGGCAACCGAATTGCGCCTAGCCCGCGGCGAGGGCGCCCGCGGCAATCAGTCCGGGCAGCTCCCGCATGTCGTCGAAGACCACGGTGCCCGGCCCGGCCAGCCGCTCCGCGGCCGTGACGCCGCCCGCGTAGCCGAGCGCGCGCATCCCGGCGGCGCGGGCGGCCTCCACACCGGGCCGGCTGTCCTCGACCACCACGCAGGCGGCCGGGTCGACGCCCATCGAGCGCGCGGCGTGCAGGAAGAGGTCGGGCGCGGGCTTGCCGCGCCCGACCTCGGTGGCACTGAAGATCCGCCCGGCGAAGTGGTCGTGGAGGCCGGTCCGGCCCAGGGTGTGGCGCATCTTCTCGTGGGTGCCGCTGGAGGCCACGCAGGTGGGCAGGGTGATCGCGGCCAGCGCCTCCGGCAGGCCGTCCACGGGGGTCAGCCCGGCGTCGACCGCCTCGGCGTGCAGTTCGTGGAAGCGCCTGCCCCACACGGCCGCCACCTCCGCCCCGAGCCGCTCGGCGACCAGCGCGTTGTTGGCCGGCTCCGACCGACCGACGAAACGCTCGATCGCCTCCGTCTCGGTCAGCGGCCAGCCGTACTCCCGGCCCAGCCGCACCAGCACCCGGACGGCGATCACCTCGCTGTCCACCAGGACGCCGTCACAGTCGAATATCACCAGCTCGATGGGCTTGATCATCCGACCAGGATAGGGAGGCCGTCACGACAAGGGCCCGGCAGCCGTAGCCACCGGGCCCCTCACCTGTCCTGGTTCACCGGCCCGTCAGGAGCCGGTCCCGGCTCAGCCGGTCTGGACGGAGGTGTCGTCGATCACGAAGCTGGTCTGGAGCGAGGCGTCCTCGGTCCCGGCGAACTTCACCGTGACCGACTGGCCCGCGTAGGACGACAGGTCGAAGGTGCGCTGCTGGTAGCCCGCCGCGGCGTCCACGTTGGAGTAGGTCTTCAGCGTGGTGCCGTTGACCGACACGGTCAGCTTGTCGTACGCGGTGCTGCCCGACTCGGCGGTGTCGATGTGCAACCAGAAGCTCAGCGTCGCCTTGCAGCCCGCCGGGATGGTCACCGTCTGCGACAGCGAGTCCGAGTGGGTGGAGCCGTAGCCGTTCAGCCACGCCTTCCAGGAACCGCTGTGGGCCGCCTGGGAGGTGCTGCTGTCCACCACGCCGCTGGACGCCGTCCACGGGGTGGCCGTACCGGTCTCGAAGCCCTCGTTGCCCAGCAGCTGCGCCGGGGTGCAGCCACCGCCACCGGTCGAGACGGCCCAGGTGAAGCTGGTGGAGGCCGACTTGCCCGCCGCGTCCGTCACGGTGACGGTCACGGTGGAGCTGCCGGCGGCGGAGACGGTACCGGAGATGACACCGGTGGAGGAGTTGATGGACAGCCCGGCGGGCAGACCGGTCGCGGCGTAGGACAGCGGGGCGGTGCCGCCGGAGGCGCTGATCTGGAGGTTGACCGAACCGCCCACGGCGGTGGACTGGTTGCCCGGGTTGGTGACGGTGACGGCGCCGCTGCCGGCCGGCTTGGTGAGCAGGCAGCCGGCCGTGTTGAGGTCGATGGCCCGGGTGGAGGAGTTCAGGCAGGTGGTGAACCAGTACGTCTCCTCGCCGTAGCTCTGGCCCTTGTAGGCCTTGGTGGTGCCGTCGGCGGCCACCTCGCACGGGTTGTTGAGGGTGCACATGGCGCCGTCGTCGTTGCCGGTGTTGTTGATGCCGATGATCCGCCCGCTGGCGGAGTCGACGATCGGCGAACCGGAGGTGCCGTGGGTGGTGTTGCAGCCGGAGCTGTAGCGCAGCGAGTCGTGCCAGGTCCACTCGTCCTCGCGCAGGGTCGGCACGAAGCCGTTCACGGAGCAGTTCCAGACCTGCTTCCAGTACGACGAGGGTATGTACATCGACGCGCCGTCGGTCGGGTGCGTGTCGCTGATGGTCAGCGCGGTGGCGCCGTACTTGGAGGTGATCGACCCGTAGGTGTCGGTGAGTTGGTAGAGCGCGACGTCGGTGCCGGTCATCGTCGCATAGAGCACCTTGTCGGCCTGGACGGTGCCCAGGCTGTTGCCCGCGCCGTCGAGCAGGGTGCCGCTACGGCTGGCGGTGGCGTTCTGGATCACCTGGCCGGCCGAGGGCATGGTCGGCAGGCAGTGCCCGTTGGTGAGCATCAGCGCGCGGTCGCCGGCCACCGAGGTGGGGTAACGGACCAGCGAGGCCGAGCAGTTGCTCAGGGCGATGGTGGAGGTCAGGTCGGCCGCCTGAACGGCGTGCGCGGGGGCGGCCGCGAAGGCCAGCCCGCCCGCGACGACGGCGCTCGTACCGGCCACCGCGACAATCCTCTTGAACATGGCTCTCCTTGTGGGGGATCGCGGGGTGTACGACTGGTCGCCGACGCCCGCGCCGCACGAAAGTGCCATGGCCACTTCAAGGGGTCAAGGATTGTGACCGAACTCGCCACCCTCCATGGCCTGTTGTGCCACCCGACGGCAACGACCCGTCCCGGTATGCCCGTTACGGGCCGGGGTTATGGCTGCGGGGCGGTGGCCACGCTCCCCGACTCGGTCTTGGCGGGGGTACCCTCGCCCTCCTTCGCGCCGAGGGTCATCGTCCAGGTCGTCCCGGCCGGCTTGAAGTCGTACTTCTCGGAGAACTTGACGGAACGACAGTTCTGCCAGAACTGCTTCTCGTCGGAATCCCAGTCCTCCCCGGCGAGGTAGTAGAAGTCGTACGAGCCCGCCTTGACGCCCTCGATGACGGCCTCCTTCCCCTTGGCCGCGTACACCGAGGCCACCGACGTGCCGTCCACCCCGATCGTGAAGACCACGTCCGTGGCGCTGTTGTTCCTGACCTCCAAGGTGCCCTTGCCGTTGCTCCCGCCGTCACGGACCAGGGTGCCGTTCTCCAGCACACGCGGCGTCGGCTGCGGCTTGGGCAGCGGCGGGACGGTGAAGGCGGCCTGCTGGCCGGCCGTCGCCAGCTTGGCGAGCGCGGCGGGGATCGCCACCACCCCCTGGCCGCCGCCGAGCTGCGCCCGGATGACGCCGACCGTGCAGTACCTCTTGAGGTTGAGGTCGGTGCGGATCGTCAGCGCCTCGGAGGAGAGCCTGTCCAGGCCCGCCACCAGCTCGGTACGCGCCGCGTCGGCCCCGTCCGGTGCGGCGGCGGCCTTCAGGTTCCGGACGGCGCGGTCGGCGTTGGACTCGGTGACGGCGAGCGCGGTCTCGACCTCCTTCATCGTCGTCGCCGCGGCCACCTTCGCCAGCCCGGCAGCGACCGGCTCCAGGGACTGGGCGAGCGTCGTGCCGAACGGCGTCGCCGAAGCGCTCGGCACCACCGCCGCCGAGGCGCTCGGCGCCGCCGCCCCTTCGCCACCCCCACCGGAACACGCCGCCAGCAGCAGCACCCCGCCGACCGCCATGACCGCCCTACCCCTGAACTCCACGACCCCACCCCACCGTCATCCCGGCGCACTCCCCGTACGCGTCGGGCGACATGCTGTCGAGCACGAACCACCCCGGTCAACCCGATTCGGACGGCCACCGGAAGGGACCGCCCCCAGGACCGTCCACGGAGGTCAACTACGATCGGGGCCGTGCTCAGTCTCACCGGACTCCCGCTCCAGATCATCACCTCCCTCCTCGCGATAGCCGTCTTCGCCGCCACCATGTGGCTGTGGCCGCGGTTCGGCGGGAAGGGCTGGAAGGCGTGGCTGGGCCGGATCGGCGCGTTCCTGGCCACCCAGGTGTCGGTGCTGGCCGCGATGGGTCTGATCGCCAACAGCTACTTCGGCTTCTACAGCTCCTGGACGGACCTGCTGGGCACCAGCGGCGGGCTCGGCACGGTGGTCGACCACCAGCCCAACGCCTCCGGGGTGGCCGTCACCGGTGAGCAGAAGTTCTACTCCGCGCAGGGCTCGGACCCGGAGCGCTCCGGCCAGATCCAGAAGGTCGACGTCCGGGGGGCCGGCAGCGGGCTGACCACCGAGGCGTACGTCTACCTGCCGCCGCAGTACTTCCAGCCGGACTACGCCAAGCAGCGCTTCCCGATGGCCCTGGTGCTCACCGGCTACCCGGGCACCCCGGAGAAGCTGATCTCGCTGATGCAGTACCCGGCGTCGACGCTGGACGCGATAGAGCGGAAGAAGCTGCCGCCGACCGTCCTGGTGATGACCCGCCCCACCCTGGTCGGCGACCGGGACACCGAGTGCGTGGACGTGCCGAACGGCCCCCAGGTGGAGACCTTCTTCACCTCCGACCTGCCCAAGGCCCTCGCCACCACCTACCGGATCGGCACCGACCCGGCCAACCGGGCCGTGATCGGCAACTCCACCGGCGGCTACTGCGCGCTCAAGTTCGCGCTGCGCAAGCCCGACTCCTACCGCGCGGCGGTCGCTCTCTCCGGCTACTACAGCGCCGCCCACGACCCGACCACCGGCGACCTGTTCGGCGGCAGCGCCCAGCTGAAGCAGGAGAACGACCTGCTGTGGTGGCTGAAGAACCAGCCCGCGGCCCCCGTCTCGCTGCTGCTGACCACCGCGTACGACGAGAACAACTACGACGAGACCAAGGCCATGGTCGCCGCCTTCAAGGCCCCCACCAAGATGTCCACCATCACCCTGGACACCGCCGGCCACAACTTCCACACCTGGACCCGGGAGATCCCCCCGGCCCTGGAGTGGCTGGGCAAGCACCTCACCATGCCGCCGTCCGCCTGACGTTCCGGATCACACGCGTCTCACAGCCCCGTCTCACGGTTCTCTCAGCCGCGCCACGCACCGTATCGCGCATGATCACGAGCAGCTACTCCCCTCCGGCCGGCGAACCGTGGCCCGAGGCCGCGAACCACCCGCCGCCGGAGGTGCCGGCCCCGGTCCGGCCGGGCCCGGCACCGCTCTTCCCCGAGCAGCCCCTGCCGCCGGCCGGCCCCAAGGGCCCGGCCTCCTGGTCCGGCCGGCTGCGCACCCTCCCCGCCCGCGCCTGGCGCGGGCGCGCGGACGACCCGCGCTGGGTGCGCCCGGCGCTGCTCGCGCTGCTGGCCGCGACCGCCGTCCTCTACCTGTGGGGCCTGAGCGCCTCCGGCTGGGCCAACTCCTTCTACTCGGCCGCCGTGCAGGCCGGCTCCCAGAGCTGGAAGGCCTTCTTCTTCGGCTCCTCGGACGCGGCGAACTTCATCACCGTCGACAAGCCCCCGGCCGCGCTGTGGCCGATGGCGCTGTCGGCGCGGGTCTTCGGCCTCTCCTCCTGGTCGGTCCTCGCCCCGCAGGCGGTGATGGGCGCGGCCAC
Source organism: Kitasatospora sp. NPDC032121 (assembly GCF_055580145.1). NCBI lineage: Bacteria > Bacillati > Actinomycetota > Actinomycetes > Kitasatosporales > Streptomycetaceae > Kitasatospora > Kitasatospora sp. NPDC032121. Next base: position 517,638 of record NZ_JBVILX010000001.1, read on the forward strand.
CGTCGGCGTGCTGTACGCGACGGTGCGCCGCCGCTTCTCCCCGCTGGGCGGCCTGCTGGCGGGCGCCGCGCTGGCGCTCACCCCGGTCGCGGCGCTGATGTTCCGCTTCAACAACCCGGACGCGCTGCTGGTGCTGCTGCTGACGCTGGCGGCGTACGGGCTGGTGCGGGCGGTCGAGGCGGCGGGCACCCGGTGGCTGGTCTTCACCGGGGTGATGTTCGGCCTCGCCTTCCTCACCAAGACCCTGGCGGCCTTCCTGGTGCTGCCCGCCTTCGCGGTGATCCACCTGGTGGCGGCGCCCACCGGGTTCTGGCGGCGGGTGCGCCAGAGCCTGCTCGCGGGCGCGGCGCTGCTGGTCTCGGGCGGCTGGTGGGTGGCGATCGTCGAGCTGATGCCCGCCTCGGCCCGCCCGTACATCGGCGGCTCGCAGGACAACAGCTTCCTCTCGCTCACCTTCGGCTACAACGGCCTCGGCCGGGTCGACGGCAACGAGCGCGGCAGCGTGGGCGGCGGCGGCCGGATGCCGGCCGGGCTGGACCTGCCGGGCGGCGCCACGGCGCACGGCGGCGGCCGCGGCTGGGGCGAGACCGGGCTGACCCGGATGTTCGGCACGGACATCGGCGGGCAGATCGCCTGGCTGCTGCCGGCCGCGCTGATCCTGCTGGCCGTCGGCCTCTGGGCGACCCGCCGCCACGCCCGCACCGACACCGCCCGCGCGGCCTTCCTGGTCTGGGGCGGCTGGCTGCTGTCCACCATGCTGGTCTTCAGCTTCATGTCCGGGATCTTCCACCAGTACTACACGGTGGCGCTGGCCCCGGCGGTCGCGGCGCTGGTCGGCATGGGCGTGGACGGGCTGTGGCGGGCCCGGCACCGGCTGCCCTGGGCGCTGGTGCTGGCCGGGACGCTCGCGGTGACGGCGGTCTGGGCGTTCGTGCTGCTCGGCCGCAGCCCGGGCTTCCTGCCGTGGCTGCGCTGGGCGGTGCTGGTCGGCGGTCTGGTGGCGGCGGCCGCGCTGGTCGCCGGGCAGGTGGCCGGACGGGCCCGCGGCCGGACCGGCGCGCGGATCGCCTCGGTGGCGGGCCTGGTGGGCGTGGCGGCGGCGCTCGGCGGACCGGCGGCGTACGCGGTGGACACGGTGAACACCCCGCACACCGGCTCGATCGTGACCGCGGGGCCGGGCGTGGACGGCGCGTCCGGGCCCGGCGGCACGGGGCGCAGGGGCGGCAACGGCGCGAAGGGCTTCCCCGGTGGCGGCAACGGGCGCTGGTTCGGCCAAGGTGGTCAGAACGGCCACGGTGGTCAGAACGGCCAGGGCGGCCTGCCGGGCTTCCCGGGTGCCCAGGGCTTCACCGGCGGGCAGGGCTTCAACGGTGGGCAGGGCTTCAACGGCGCCCAGGGCTTCGACGGCGGCGGTGCGGGCTCCGAGCACGCCAACGGCCGCCACGAGCGCGGCACCGGCGGCACCGGCGGCACCGGCACCGGCATGGTCCCCGGCCTGCCGACCCCCGAGGCCCCGGGCGGCCTCACCGGCGGCTCGGCCGGCGGCCCGCCGCCCGGCGGCATGGGCGGGCTGCTCGACGGCCCCAAGGTGACCGGCGAGGTCGCCGCCATGATCGAGGAGAACGCCGACCACTACACCTGGGCGGCCGCCACGATCGGCTCGCAGACCGCGGCCGGCTACCAACTCGCCACCGGTGAACCGGTGATGGCCCTCGGCGGCTTCAACGGCACCGACCCCTCGCTGACCCTGGCCGGCTTCCGGAAGTACGTCGAGGAGGGGAAGGTGCACTGGTTCATCGGCACGGGCGGCTCCCACCGCGGCTTCGGCGGCGGCGCGGGCGGCGACGAAGGCGGGCAGCAGAGCGAGTCCGCCCGGATCGAGTCCTGGGTGACGGCGCACTACACGGCGAAGACCATCGGCTCCACCACCTTCTACGACCTGACGGCTCCCACCTCCTGAGCCCGAACCCCCGAGGGGGCGTGCCGCGTTCGCGCGGCACACCCCCTCTCCCGTCCCCGGTTCCTCAGTCCGACGGGCAGTGCGTCCCGGACGCCGGCAGCCGGCCGTCCACCAGGTAGGAGGCCACCGCGTCCCGGACGCAGCCGCTCTTGTCGTACCCGGTGTGCCCGTCGCCGTCCCGGGTGAGCAGCACCCCGCGCTCCAGCCCGGCGGCGAGCCGCTGCGCCCAGACGTACGGGGTGACCGGGTCGCCGGTGGAGCCGATCACCAGGATCGGGGCGCTGCCCGCCGCCCGGATCGGCCGCGGCGGCTCGGGGCTGTGGAACGGCCAGGGGCGGCAGTCCGGGTCGAGCAGGGTGCCCACCGGGTCGTGGCCGCTGACCAGCGGGGCGCGGGCGGCGAGTTCGGCGAGGGCCGGGCGCAGTTCCGCGTCGGTGGGCGGGGGCGGGCCGTCCGCGCAGGAGATGGCGGCGTAGGCGTCGGCCGGGGTCCGGTAGCGGCCGTCCTCGTCGCGGCGGTCGGCGCCGTCGGCGAGGGCGAGCAGACCCTCGGCCTCGCCCCGGGTGACGGCCGGTGCGAGGGCCTCGCGCAGCCGGGGCCAGGAGCGGCGGCCGTCGGAGAGCACGTCCAGGGCGGCGTCCCAGCCGAGCGCGGCGGTGAGCGCGCGGCCGTCGGCGGCGCGCAGCGGGTGGTCGCGCAGTCCGTCGAGGAAGCGGGCGAGGCGCTGCGGGGCGGCGGCGGGGTCGGCGCCGAGTGGGCAGGCCGCTCCGTCGTCGGTGGCGCAGGCGGCGGCGAAGGCCCGGAGCCCGGCCTCGGCGGCGGCGGCCTGTTCGGTGCCGAGCCGCGCGGCGGAGGCGCCGTGGTCGACGGCGCCGTCGAGGACGAGCCGGCCGGTGCGGTCGGGGAACTGCTCCGCGTAGACGGCGCCGAGGTGGGTGCCGTAGGAGAAGCCGAGGAAGTCCAGCCGGCGTTCGCCGAGGGCGCCGCGCAGGACGTCGAGGTCGCGGGCGGTGTCGCGGGTGCCGAGGTGCGGGAGCAGGTCGGCGTGCCGGGCGCGGCAGGCCTCGGCGAGGATCCGGCCGTGGTCGTAGGCCGGGTCGTCGGTGGCGTCCCACTGGTCGCGGGTGCGGTCGTCCAGGCAGTGGACCGGGGTGGTGTCCCCGGCGCCGCGCGGGTCGAAGCCGACCAGGTCGTACCGGTCGTGCAGCGGCCCCTGGTAGCCCTTCCATCCCCAACGGACCATGTCGACGCCGGAGTTGCCGGGGCCGCCGGGGTTGAGCAGCAGGGCGCCGAGCCGGTGCGCGCGGTCGGCGGCGGGCACCATGGCGAGGGCGACGTCGACGGTGGGCCCGCCCGGGTCGGCGTAGTCCAGCGGGACCTTGAGGGTGGCGCACCGCACGGCGGCCCGGTCCGGGTCGTCGCCGTCCTCGTCGGGGCAGTGCCGCCAGTCGATCCGCTGGTCGTAGAGCGCGCGCAGGGCGGGCGCGGCGGTGGCGGCGACCCGCTCGGCCAGCGGCGGCCGGGCGGGCGGGCCGGGGGCGGCGCCCGTGCAGCCGCTCGACAGCGCGAGGGCGAGTGCGGCGGCGAGGGCGGGCAGGGTGCGCCCGGGCGGGCGGGGGAGCCGGGGGATCATCGGGGCCACCGCCCACAAGTACCACCCGGCACGCGCCGCGCGCACACCGCACCCGCCCCCGGCTGCACGGGATTAACGTTTCGTCAGCCGCCGCACTGCTGGAGCATGGCCTTCTTGTCGGCCTCGGAGACGGGCAGCTGGTACTTCAGCGAGACCTGGGCGAAGCGCACCGCGTAGGAGCAGCGGATCTCGGTGTTGGCGGGCAGCCAGGTGGCCGGGCCGGAGTCGCCCTTGGAGGCGTTCTGCGAGCCGTCGGCGGGGATCAGGTTGAGCGGGTCGTTGGCGATCTGGACGCGCTTGGCCTTGTCCCACTTGCTGGCACCCATCTGCCAGTCGTAGGACAGCGGCATCACGTGGTCGATCTGGATCTTGGAGGCCTGCTGCTTGGTCCACTGGACGCTCTTGCCGGTGTACGGGTCCCAGATGGTCATCGCGGTGACGGTGCAGTCCGAGCCGTCCTTGTGCTCGACGCCGGTGCCGTCGCGGGCGAGCAGGTCGTTGCGGGTGTCGCACTTGTTGCCGCCGAACGGGACGCCGTCGACGTTGTCCGTCCAGGCGGGGCCGAACTCGTTGCGGTCGTAGCCGTCCTTGGTTCCGACGGCGGCGGTGGCGACCTTGGCTATGACGTCCCGGCCGGCCTTCTGCTCCTCGGGGGTGGTCAGCGGCGCCAGGCCGGGCTTGGTGCCGTCCGGGTTCTGCAGCGGGCTGGTGCCGGTGGCCCCGGCGGCGGGGGCGGCGGTGCCGCCGTCGGCCTTGGGGCCGGTCGACTTGTGGTCGCGGCCGCCGATCAACCAGCCGACCAGCGCGAGCGCGCATATCAGGAACACGGTGGCGGCGGACAGCGTGGAGCGGCGGGCGGGCACGGAGAACTCCCGGGGTCAGGGGCGGGTTGACGGCGAACCAGCAGATCAGCCGCCCCGAGAGCAGGTCAAGCCGACGCCACGCGGCGGCCCCGAGCATGTCGAAGCTCACACCCGCTCACACCCCCTCCCCCGCGAGGGCGTCCGGCCGGCGAACGCGGCGCCCCTCGCCGGCCCCCGCCGCGCACGCCCCGGCCCGGACCGGGCAGGCTGGCCCCGTGCAGACACCACCTGACCCCGTGCAGACACCACCGACACCCGCCGGGCCGGGCCCGGTCGCCGCCCTGATCCTCGCCGCCGGGGGCGGGAGCCGCCTCGGCGGGCGCCCCAAGGCACTGCTGCGGTACGGGGGCCGGCCGCTGGTGGAGCACGCGGCGGCGGTGGTCCGGGCCGGCGGCTGCGCGGACGTCACCGTGGTGCTGGGCGCGCAGGGCGACCGGGTACGGGCCACCGCGCACCTGCCGGGCTGCCGGCTGGTCGGCAATCCGGACTGGAAGCAGGGCATGGGCACCTCGCTGCGGGCCGGCCTGGCCGCGCTGCCGCCGCACGCCTCGGCGGCGCTGGTGATGCTGGTGGACACCCCGGGCGTCACCCCGGCCGCGGTGTCCCGGCTGCTGGCCGCCCACCGGGCGGGCGCCGACCTGGCCGCCGCGGCCTACGACGGGCGGCGCGGGCACCCGGTGCTGATCGGCGCCCGGCACTTCGCCGAGGCGGCGGCGGGCGCCCGGGGCGACGCCGGGGCCCGCGCCCTGCTGACGGCGCACGCGGCGGAGCTCGTCCTGGTCGAGTGCGCCGACGTCGCCGTCCCTGACGACCTCGACACCCCCGCCGACCTGGCCCGCTGGTCCGCTGGGTGAACGTCCAGGTCCGGCCCGCCGGGCATCCCCCCGCGGAAGGATTCCACCCCTACCCGGGTGGGCAGGAGCCCCTGATCCGTCCCTGAGGATTGCCCCATTCCGCGTCCGGCGCCGGACATTTCGGGGAGCATGGGAATCGTCCCACCCACCCGACACCGACGGACGGAGCCCGCGATGGCCGGACTGCCCGACGACTACACCGGACACGACCCCACGCGGCCGGGGCCGGGCGGTGGCGCCCGGGCCATCCGCTGCCCCGCCTGCCGCCGCGAGCACCTCTACGAACCGCCGTCCCTGCCCTGCCCGTGCGGGGCCTCGCTCAAGGTGCCGCTGCTGCGCGGCGGGGTGCCGGTGCAGGTGCGCTTCCGCTCCTGGGAGGACTCCTGGCTGAGCATGCGCTGCCCGCACTGCGGCCGCTCCGACCAGTGGCCGCAGCCCGAGTTCACCTGCAACTGCGGCGCCACCGTCCGGCTACCGGTCGACCGCGCCACCCGGCTGGGCACCGGCACCGCCGCCCCGCTCGCCGCCCCCGGCCCGCAGGCCGCCCGCCCGTACCCGGCCCACCCGGTGAACGTGCCCACCCCGGCCCCGCCCGCGCCGCCCGCGGCCGGCCGCTCCCGCCCGTTCCGCCACCGCACGCCGTTCCGCCCGCACCCGGTGCGCACCTCGCAGGACGCGGTGTTCACCGCCGCCCGCTACCTGGAGTGGCTCGGCTTCGACGACCTGGAGCTGACCGAGGCCCAGGAGCGCGACGGGGTCACCCTGCTGGGCAGCCGGATGGTCGCCCAGGTGGACACCTGGACCGAGCCCGCCGACGTGAAGTCGGTCGAGTGCCTGTGGCTGCAGACCCTGCACGCCGAGGAGATGGCCGCCGCGATGTTCACCCTCGCGGGTTATTCGCACCAGGCCACCGTGCGGGGCGAACAGCTGCTGGTCGCCCTGTTCAGCCTGGACCTGGCGGGTGTGCCGCAGCCCGCGAACGGCGCCGCCGAGGCCCTGATGGAGACCGGCTGGACCTCCTGACCCACCGGGCCGCCCGGCGGGCGGCCCCTTCCCCCTCCTCTTCCCCTCCTCCTTCCCCTCCTCCGCGTCTCCTCCGCGTCTCCTCCCGTGCGCACCCCTAGATCATTTTTCCTCCAAAAGCAACAACCTTCGCTCGTGATCTGGTGCACAAGCTCACCCCCGTGTTGAATTGCGGCCACAGCGCGGGCCTTTCGCCCTGTCGTCGCCATGCGCACGGGTCGTGGCGGCAGGGCCTCAGGGGCGGGTCCGCGCCCTTGCCGGATGGCGCACACAAGGAGGTGGCGTTGTCGGAGCACGGATGGGACCCGAGCGGCCCGGAGGGGCGGGGGCGGGCGGCAGCGGAGGAGCCGGGTGACACCGTGTGGCGGCTGAGGTCCCGGGGGTGCTGGCAGGAGGCCGCCGAACTGCTGCGACCGGCCGCCGAGCACGACCCGGCCACGGCCCTGGGACGGGCCGAACTCCTCATCGAGCAGTGCCTGTTCACCGCCGCGAACTGGACCCAGGCGGAGCAGGCGCTGCGCCTGGCGGAGGCGCTGGCCTCCGGCACCGAACAGCGCGCGGCCGCCGCCTGCGCCCGCGGCTTCCTCGCGTACGTGGCGAGCGTGCTCGGCCCGCGGGACCGGCTGGACGAGGCGCAGGCCGCGCTCGGCCGCACCTCGGCCCTGCTGCCACCGGACGCCCCGGGCCGCCCGCTGCTGGACTTCCGGCGCGGGCTGGTCGCCGAGAACCTGCTGCGCGACCGCAGCGCCGCCTGGATCGCCTACCGCCGGGCGCACGACGGCGCCGGTGAGCGCGGGGACGAACTGCTGCGCTCGTACACCTGGCGACACCTGGCCGCACTGGCGCTCTCCCGCGGGGACCGCGGGAACGCCCGGGAGGGCTTCGACGCCTCCCTACGGCTGCGCGAGCAACTCGGCTTCACGGTGGGGGTGGCGCCGGCGCTCGCCGCGCTCGCCGAGGTGTCCGAGCCGCCCGAGGCGGCGCGGCTGCGGGCCGAGGCGGCCCGGCTGGTGGCCGCCCTGGGCGGAGTGCCGGTCTGGCTCGCGCGCCAGCTGGGGCTCCGCCGCACGCCGGGGGCTCTCACGGACGGACGCATCGCGAGCGAGACCGGGGGGACAATCAGCTAAGGTGAGGCTAACCTGGCCGGGGGGAGCAGTACCCCGGCCAGGTCGCCTTGCCGTTCCCCGGGCACCGCCATGCCCCGGTCCGGCCGCGTCCGGCGCGCCACCGCCGCCGGGCACCGCCGGGCGGACCATGGGCGCCCCGGTCGACCCGATGGGGCCGCCCATGACCGCGAGCACCCGGCCCGGCCCCACGCCGCGCGCCCCCCGCACCACCGGCGCGCGCACCCCCGTCCCCGCTCCCGCGCCCACCACCCCGGGCGCGCCCTCGTACCACCGGCTGTCCGGGCTCACCCCCATCCTGACGGTGCGCTGCGCCCGGCCCCGGCACGGCGACGGCTGGCTGACCGCCGCCGACCTCGCCGCCCGCCCCGAGACGGTCCGCGAGCTGATCGCCCACGACGCCCGGCAGGGCCTCGCCCGCTACGGGCGGCCGCTGCGCCCGGACGTCGCGGCCGGCTTCGGGCTGCACCGCTTCGTCTGGCCGGTCTCGCTGCTGTTCACGCTGCCCTGGTTCCTGGAGCGGCGCGTCCCGCTGCTCGCACTCGGGGACGTCGCGCTGCACCGACACCCGGACGCGGTCGAACTGACCGTCCGCCCGGCGGAGTTCGTCTGCCTGCCGGAGGATCCGGCGGCCGGCTCGGGCCAGGCCGGGGCGGTGCCGGACGAGCCGGCGCTGGCCGCCGCGCTGCGGTCCGCGCTGGGCGCCTTCCTGGCCCCGGTGCTCACCGCCTTCGGCCCGGAGGCGCGGCGCGGACCCCGGGTGCTGTGGGCGATGGCCACCGACGCGGTGGTGGAGGGGCTCTGCTACGCGGGCGGGCTGCTCGGGGAGCAGGAGCGGGCGCGCGCCGAACTGTCCACGCTGCTGGCGCCCGGCGAGCCCCTCGACCCCGCGCACACGCCCGGCGCGGACGGCCGACCCGCCCCCGCACCGGCCCCCTTCACTCCGGGCGCCGGCTTCGCGCCCCCGGCGCCCGGGTCGGGCGGCGCCCCGGGCCCGGAGCGATCCCGGGCCAGTTGCTGCCTCGTCTACACCGCGGATCCGCAGGACATGTGCGGCGGCTGCCCTCGCGTCACGCGGCGTTGACGAAAATCTGTGCGACATCAGGTTCGAAAAGCCCGTCATTCCAGGAACAATCCGCCGCACATTCCTATGACCGTGCGATCGTCACCGGGTCAGGAATCCCTCTCCTCGGCGCATTGCCGGCGAATCCGCCATTCCCCGGCCGGGGCGCGGTCGTCCAGCCGGGCCTGAGCCGACGGGGCCTCAGGCCGCCGCCGACGCCGTCCCGCTGAGCTCGAACCACATCCGTTTGCCGGAGCCGCGCGGCTCCACGCCCCAGGAGTCCGCGAGTGCCTCGACCAGCATCAGCCCGCGTCCGGAGGAGGCCTGCTCCCCCGGCGTGCGGCGGGTCGGCCAGAGGTCCGACTCGTCCTCCACCTCGACCCGCAGCCGGGCCCGGCCACCGTCCGCCTCCGGCTCCCGGTAGAGCCGGGCGGTGAACATGGCGTCCCGGTCGGTGTGCCGGATGGCGTTGGTGACCAGTTCGGAGGAGAGCAGCTCGGCGGTGTCGATGAACTCGGCGACGCCCCAGCGGCGCAGCGCGTCGCGCAGCTCGGCCCGGACCTCGGCGACCCGCGCGAGGTCGGCCTGGCCGATGCGGCGGCGCAGCTGCTGGGCGGCCAGGCCGCCGGCCGGGCCGTCCCAGCGCAGGAGCAGCAGCGCTATGTCGTCCTCGCGCTCGCTGGAGTCGGCGGCCTGGGAGGCGATCCGGTCGGCCAGCTCCTCCAGCGGGTCGTGGGCGGCCTCGGCGGCGTCCGGCAGCGGGCGGGCGAGCGTCCGGGTGAGCCGGGCGACGCCCTCGTCGAGGTCCATGCCGCGCGCCTCGACCAGGCCGTCGGTACAGAGCAGCACGGTCTCGCCAGGGTCCAGGCTGAACCGGGTGACGCGGTACTCCTGGTCCGGGTCGATGCCCAGCGGCAGCCCGCCGGCCACCGGCACCACGGCGGCGGTGCCGTCCGCGCGGCGCACCACCGGGTCGAGGTGGCCGGCCCGGACCGCGTAGACCACGCCGTAGTCCACGTTGACCTCGGCGTAGGTGCAGGTCGCGAAGTGGTCGGTGTCCAGGTCGGCGAGGAAGCGGGAGGCGCGGGCCATCACGGCGGCGGGCGGGTGACCCTCGGCCGCGTAGGCGCGCAGCGCGATCCGCAGCTGGCCCATGATCCCGGCAGCGTGCACGTCGTGGCCCTGGACGTCGCCGATCACCAGGCCGACGTGCCCGCCGGGCAGCGGCACCACGTCGTACCAGTCGCCGCCGATCTGGAGGCCGGAGCCGGCCGCGAGGTAGCGCACGGCGGTGGTCACGCCCGGGACGGACGGGACGGTGCGCGGCAGCATCACCCGCTGGAGGCCGGCCGCGAGCTCGTGCTCGGCGTCGTGCAGCCGGGCCCGGGCCAGCGACTGGGCGACCAGCCCGCCCAGGGTGGACAGCAGGGTGCGCTCGTCGGCGTCCAGCTCGCGCTCGTCGTCGAAGCTGACCACGCAGACGCCGATCGCCCGGCCGCTGGCGACCAGTGGCAGGTACGCCCAGGAGCCCCGGCCGCTGCGGCTGGTCGGCTCCCACACCTCGAGGTAGCCGTCGCGGAACTCCTCGCGGGTCGAGACGAAGACCGGCGCCCGGTGGCGCAGCGCCTCGGCGGCCGGGTGGCCGGTCGGCAGCACGGTGCGGTCCCAGACGGCCAGCGTGTCGGCGCGGTAGCCGGAGGCGCCGAGGATCTGGGCCCGTCCGGCCTCGAAGGAGGCCAGCACCAGACCGTCCGGCGGCAGTCCGGGCAGCGGCAGCTCGGTGAACACCCGGGCCACGTCACGCACGGTGACGGCTTCGGAGAGGGCGCGCGCCGCCTCCTTGATGAAGCGGGAACGCTCCTCGCGCAGCTGGGCCATCCGGTCGGCGTGGTCGCGCTTGTGCAGCTCGACGGTGGCGTCCCAGACGAAGCCGACCATCCGGGAGGCCCGACCGAAGGCGTCGGCGAGCACCCGGCCGCGGAAGCGCACCGCGCGCATGCCGCCGTTCGCCCCGACGGTGCGGTAGTAGGCGCCGCACTGGCCCAGCTCGGCGACCGCGCGCTCGACCCGGCGGCGCACCACGGGCGCGTCCTCGGGGTGCAGCAGGGTCAGGAAGGAGGCGGCGGTGCGGTCGAAGCGGACCCGCTCCAGGGCGTCCAGTCCGACGATCGCGCAGGCCCGCTGGTCGCCCTCCAGGACGTCGCGGCGGATGTCCCAGTCGAAGGAGCCGATGCCGTTGGCGGCCATCGCGGGCTCCAGCCAGTCCGGCATGGTGTCCGCGGTGGAGGGCGGCAGCCCCCCGGAGAGCACGGGCGCGAGCCGGGCGGCGGCGAGGCTCGGGGACGGGCGCACCGCGGAGCCGCGGCGCGAGGGCTGGGCGGGCGGCCTGACCCGGCCGTTCCCGAGGGTGCGCGGCTCCGGGGCGCCCGGCTGCTCGGCGACGCGCGGTCCGACGGCTCCCGGCTCCACGGCTCTCGGCTCGGCGGTCCGCGGTTCCACGGCTCTCGGCTCGGTGGTCCTCGACTCCACGGTCCTCGGCTCTACCGTTCGCGGCTCGACGACGGGCGACGCGCCGGGAGGAAGCGCCGGCCCCGGCGACTCGGGCTCAGTGGGCATGCTGCTCCTGCCGCTGCCGTGGCGGACCGCGCCGACCGTCCGGACGGGCCGCGTGGCGGTGTGATGGGTCGTGCTGGATAGGACGGTGCGACGGGCGGTGGCCAGTCGAGGTTCGGTCTCCCCGCTGCTTCCCGCACGTGGACACACATTCCCACCATCCTGGCCAATGTTCGGCCGAGCGGCAATGCCAACGGGCCGGAAACCTTCCGGCCCGCCTTCTGTTCAGGGCTTGCTTCGACAGCGAATCAATCGACGACGAACAATCGTACGGCCATACCGGCGATGGCGGCCCGGAACCGTAAGGGCGCAGGTCCCGGGCGTCGACGGGTGCGCGGCTCAGGGCGTGGCGAGTTCGAACCAGGTGACCTTGCCGTCGCCGCGCAGCTGCACGCCCCAGGAGTCCGCGAGCGCCTCCACCAGCTGCAGGCCGCGCCCCGAGGTGGCGTACTCGGCCTCCGGATCGCGGCGGCGCCCGGGAAGTCTGCTGGTGCCGTCCTGCACCTCGATGCGCAGCCGGTGGTCCGTGCCGAGCACCGCGTCGAACACCGCGCCCTTGCCGGTGTGCAGCAGCGCGTTGGTGACCAGCTCGGAGGAGAGCAGCTCGGCGGTGTCGGACAGCTCCGGCACCCCCCAGTGGCTCAACGCCGAACGCAGCCGGTGCCTGACCGCGCCCACCCCGACCAGGTCCGCCGGGTCGAGCGTGAGGTGCAACCGCCGGTGCAGGGCACACCCCGGAGCCGGTGTGCCCGGCAGGGCCGTCCCGGTGCCGACGACCGGCCCCTGGACCGGCCCGGACCGGTAGGCGTCGCCGGAACTCGTCCGCTGCCGCGGGAATCGCGACTGACCGTCCATCAACAGATGCCCCCGCCCTGGAATCCGGGCCCCCTGCCTCCGGATCCCCCGCCGGCCGGGTGGCCCCCTCGTTCTGACCACTCATCCTCATGCCCAGTTGACGGCGTTTGCAACAGTGTGCGTCCGATCACGTGGGGTGAAAGGGGCACGGGGTGGTTCGCGTGATCCAACTGCCCGCGCCGGACAGGTTTGCGAAGCGCAGAGGCCGTTTTCGAGGACGCCCCCGCCCGATCCCGCGCACACCCGGCGCCCGTACGGACCGCACGCCCGACCACGCGCCCCTTGCCCCGCTCCCGCCGCGCGCCGGGCCCCGGCTCCGGCCCACGGCCCCGTCGCAGCCGTCGCCCCCGCTCCCCCGCCGGGCCCCTCACCCCCATCCCCCGCCCGGCAGGCCGAACGCCCGCGGAGCGGCAACGCTGGACAGGGCGGCCCGGTCCGGGTTCAATGACCCGAGATGTTTGAACGACGTTCTAACATCTCCCCAGGCGGCCCCCGAGGCCCGAGCCGAGGCCCCCCGCCCGGCCGAGGGGCCCGACGACCCGCGAGCGAGGAACCGTGCGACTGACCCCCACCGAACGGGACCGGCTGCTGATCTTCACGGCAGCCGAACTGGCCCGCGCCCGCCGCGCCCGGGGCGTGCGCCTCAACATCCCCGAGGCCACCGCCCTGATCGCGGACACCGTCTGCGAGGCCGCCCGCGACGGCCGGCGCCTGGCCGAGGCCATCGAGGCCGGCCGCTCCGTGCTGACCGCCGCCGACGTGCTGCCCGGCGTGCCGGACGTGGTCACCGTCGTCCAGGTCGAGGCCGTGTTCGAGGACGGCACCCGCCTCGCCGTCGTCAACGACCCGTTCAAGGGAGCCGGCTCGCTCGGCGACGAGGCCCCCGGCAGCGCGCTGATCGGCGACGGCACCGGCTACGACCCGGTCGAGGAGACGCTGCTGCTCCCCGTCCACAACACCTCCGGGGTGCCGATCTCGGTCACCTCGCACTTCCACTTCTTCGAGGCCAACCCGCGTCTGGCCTTCGACCGGGCCGCCGCCTACGGAACCCACCTGGCCGTCCCGGCCGGCTCCTCGGTGCGCTTCGACCCCGGCACCACCGTCGAGGTCGGCCTGGTGCCGATCGGCGGCGAGCGGGTCGCGATCGGCTTCGCCGGGCTCGTGGACGGCCCGCTGGACGCGCCCGGCGCCAAGGAGGCCGCCCTGGCGAAGGCCCGCGCGACCGGCTACCTGACCAGCTTCGACGACCCGGAGGTGGGGGAATGACCTCGATCAGCCCGCACGACTACATCGCCGTCCACGGCCCGCGCGCCGGGGACCGCGTCCGGCTCGGCGACAGCGGACTGATCGTCCGCGTGGAGTCCGACTCCCAGGCGCCCGGCGACGAGTTCCTGGCCGGCTTCGGCAAGACCGCCCGCGACGGCCTGCACCTCAAGCCCGCCGCCGTCCGGGACACCTGCGACGTGGTGATCAGCAACGTGCTGGTGATCGACGCGGCCCAGGGCATCCGCAAGACCTCGATCGGCCTGATCGGCGGCCGGATCGCCTCGATCGGGCGGGCCGGCAACCCGGACACCCTGGACGGCGTGGACGTGGTCGTCGGCACCGGCACCACCATCGTCTCCGGCGAGGGCCTGATCGCCACCGCCGGCGCCGTCGACACCCACGTCCACCTGCTCTCGCCGCGGATCATGGAGGCCTCGCTGGCCTCCGGCGTCACCACGATCATCGGCCAGGAGTTCGGCCCGGTCTGGGGCGTCGGCGTCAACTCCCCCTGGGCGCTGCGCCACGCCTTCAACGCCTTCGACGCCTGGCCCGTCAACATCGGCTTCCTGGGCCGCGGTTCGTCCTCCGACGAGGCCCCGCTGATCGAGGCGCTGGCCGAGGGCGGCGCGTCCGGCTTCAAGGTGCACGAGGACATGGGCGCGCACACCCGCGCCCTGGACACCGCGCTGCGGGTCGCCGAGGAGTACGACGTGCAGGTCGCCCTGCACACCGACGGCCTGAACGAGTGCCTCTCCGTCGAGGACACCCTGAAGGTCCTCGAAGGCCGCACCATCCACGCCTTCCACATCGAGGGCTGCGGCGGCGGACACGTCCCCAACGTGCTCAAGATGGCGGGCGTGCCGAACGTCATCGGCTCCTCCACCAACCCGACGCTGCCGTTCGGCCGGGACGCCCTCGGCGAGCACTACGACATGATCGTCTCCGCCCACGACCTCAAGCCCGACCTGCCCGGCGACGCCGCGATGGCCCGCGACCGCATCCGGGCCGGCACCATGGGCGCCGAGGACGTGCTGCACGACCTCGGGGTCATCGGCATCACCTCCTCCGACGCCCAGGGCATGGGCAGGGCCGGCGAGACGGTGCGCCGCACCTTCGCCATGGCCGGGAAGATGAAGGCCGAACTCGGCCCGCTCGACGGCACCGGCTCGTACGGGACGACGGAGGGCGGCGACGACAACGAGCGCGTGCTGCGCTACATCGCCAAACTCACCATCAACCCGGCCATCGCGCACGGCCTCGCGCACGAGGTCGGCTCGATCGAGGTCGGCAAGCTCGCCGACCTCGTGCTGTGGCGCCCGGACCACTTCGGCGCCAAGCCGCAGCTGGTCCTCAAGGCCGGCTTCCCCGCGTACGGCGTGGTCGGCGACCCCAACGCCTCCACCGACCGCTGCGAACCCCTCGTCCTGGGGCCGCAGTTCGGCGCCCACGGCGCGACCGCCGCCGACATCTCGGTGGCCTTCGTCGCCCAGGTCGCCGCCGACGGCGCCTACCTCGACCAGGCCGCCGACGGGCTGCCCACCCGCCGCCGCCGGGTCGGCGTGCGCAACACCCGCGGCATCGGGCCGCGCGACATGGTGCGCAACGCCCGCATCGGCCGGGTCGAGGTCACCGAGACCGGCCTGGTCTCGCTGGACGGCTCGCCGCTGCGCTCCGAGCCCGCGGACAGCGTCTCGCTCAGCCGCCTCTACTTCCTCTGACCCCCCGACGATCCGGCCAAGGCCCAGGATTCCCTTAGGACTCGATGATGACCACCACCACGCCCGCCTCGCTCGGCTACCGGATGCCCGCCGAGTGGCACCCGCACGAGCGCACCTGGATGGCCTTCCCCACCGCCAACCCGACGTTCGACGGCCCCGAGCAGCTGCACGCCGCCCGCCAGGCCTGGGCCGCCGTCGCCGACACCATCGTCGGGTACGAGCCGGTCACGCTGATCGTCAACACCGGCGAGACGGAGGAGGCGCGCAAGTACGTCTCCGAGCGGGTCGAGATCGTCGAACGCCCGCTGAACGACGCGTGGATGCGCGACATCGGCCCGTCCTTCCTGATCGACGGCAAGGGCTCGCTGGCCGCCGCCGACTGGATCTTCAACGGCTGGGGCGCGCAGTCCTGGGCCCGCTGGAACAAGGACCAGCACATCGCCGAGCACATCAGCGAACTGACGAATGTTCAGCGCTTCGCCTCCCGGCTGATCAACGAGGGCGGCGGCATCCACGTCGACGGCGAGGGCACGGTGCTGGTCACCGAGACCGTCCAGCTCGGCGAGGGCCGCAACGCGGACTGGACCAAGGAGGAGGTCGAGGCCGAGCTGCACGCCTTCCTCGGCACCACCAAGGCGATCTGGCTGCCGCGCGGACTCACCCGCGACTACGACGAGTTCGGCACCCGCGGACACATCGACATCGTCGCCTCCTTCGTGCGCCCGGGCGTCGTGGTCGCCCACGTCCAGCCCGACCCCTCGCACCCGGACCACGAGGTCTGCCGCGAGCTGGTCGCCGTCCTGCGCGCCTCCACCGACGCCCAGGGCCGACAGCTGGAGGTCATCGAACTGCCCGCCCCCACCGTCCTGCTGGACGAGGACGGCGAGCCCGTCGACTACTCGTACATCAACCACTACGTGGCCAACGGCGCGGTCGTCCTGTGCGCCTTCGACGACCCGCGCGACCAGGAGGCCGCCGCGATCCTCGCCGAGGCCTACCCGGGCCGCACCGTCGAACTCGTGGACGCCCGCGAGATCTTCGCCAACGGCGGCGGCATCCACTGCATCACCCAGCAGCAGCCGAAGGCGCTCTGACGCCCCACCCGGGTGGGCGCCCCGCGCGCCCACCCGGGTAGCCTTCCGAGCGCCGTTCCACCGAGGAGACCCGCACATGGCCGACCCCCGCCCGCGCCGGCCGGCCCGCCCCCGCGAGGAGGTCTTCGCCACCGCGCGGGCCGCGATCGCCGAACACGGGCTCGCCAAACTCACCATGGCCGGGCTCGGCAAACAGCTCCAGATGAGCGCCGGACACCTGCTCTACTACTTCGGCAGCAAGGACCAGCTGCTGCTGGAGACCCTCCGCTGGAGCGAGGGCCGACTCGGCGCCCGCCGCCGTGAGGCCCTCGCCGACCACTCCCTCGACCCCTGGCAGCGCCTCGACGCCTACCTGCGCCTCTACCTGCCGGAGGGCCCGGGCGA
Organism: Kitasatospora sp. NPDC032121; assembly: GCF_055580145.1. Lineage (NCBI taxonomy): Bacteria > Bacillati > Actinomycetota > Actinomycetes > Kitasatosporales > Streptomycetaceae > Kitasatospora > Kitasatospora sp. NPDC032121. The sequence continues at coordinate 534,088 of NZ_JBVILX010000001.1, forward strand.
CCCGCGCTGGATCCTCTGGGTCGAGGTGTGGGGCCGCTCCCCCGCGAGCGCCGAGATCCGCCAGGGGCAGCAGGAGATCGAGGCCCCCTGGCAGGCCGACCTGGTCACCCTCATCGAGGAGGGCACCGCCGCCGGCCACTTCACCCCGGGACCCGCCGCCGACCGCGCGGTACAGATCCGCGCCCTGCTCGACGGCCTCGCCGTCCCCGTCGCCATCGGCCTCCCGGACGCCCACCGCCCCGCCGCCCTCACCCAGGCCACCGCCGTCACAGGCGTCCTGCTGCGCGCCTGACGCGCCCCGGGCCCGGCCGGTCCGGGCCTGGCCGGTCCTGCCTGTTCCGGCCCTGGCTGCTCCGGCCCTGGCCGGTCCGGGTCTAGCTGTTCCGGCCCTGGCTGTTCCGGCCCTGGCCGGTGCGGTGTCACTCGGTCCAGACGGCGGCGGCCGTGCGGTCGTCGGCGTAGCCCTTGGCACGAACCTGCACCTGGCGGAGGAAGTCGACGGTGCCCGGGGGGTGGGGGTGCGTCCAGTGGGTGGACAGGAAGTGGGCGACAGCCGGCTCGTCGGCGACGGGGCGGGCGAGACCCGGAGTGCAGAGGAGCAGGATGTCGCCCGGTGTCGCGGGGACGAGCCGGAAGCGGAACGGACGCGGGCCGGGCACCGGAGCCTCCGGCACCGGCGGCTGACCGTCCGGGTGGTGCAGCAGGCGGGCCGCGTACGCGTCGATCCAGTGGCCGGAGCGCAGCAGGTAGAGCCCGCCCGGGCCGACACCGAAGGCCGCGCGGTAGCCGGCCCCCGGGTCCAGTGACACCAGCAGGCAGTGCAGCGAGGCCGGGGACGGCGTCTCCTCCGGCCGGGGCGCCAGGGCCCGCAGCGGGGCGGCCGCGCCGGTGGCCAGCCGCTGGAGGCCGTAGCGGAGCCGGTCACGGGCGCCGTCACGCAGGTCGGCGGCCAGGCCGGCCCGGCTGCGCCCGATCGCGGCGGCGAGCTGGTGGCACGCCTCGCCGGTGGCGGCCGCGACCGCCTCCGGGGCGGGCGCCTCGTCCTCCGCGCCGCCGCCCGCACGGTCGAAGCCGCCGAGGACGGCGAGCAGCAGGCCGTCGGGGCCCTCGCCGAACCGGGTGACCAGCAGGGCGTCGCGGCGCGGCTCGCCCCGGTAGCGCGCGGAGTCGCCCCGGACGGAGGCGGCGCGCAGCACGGTGGAGCCGTACTGGGCGCCGTCCAGCACGGTGTCCGGTACGAGGGCGTGCAGGGCGCCCGGATCCGCCTCGGGTACGGCGGTCGGCTCGGGTCCGTACGTCGGGGGGCGTTCGCCGACGTGCGGGACGGCGGCGCCGCCGGCGAGCGGTGCGCGGACGGCCAGGCGGGGATCGAGGACGGCCTGGGCCGCGGGCTCCGGGTCGGGCTCGGGGGTGTGGACGGGTTCGGGCTCGGGGGCGGGGGCCTGGGGTTCTGGTTCGGGATCCGGGTCGGGGGTGGGGGCCGGTTCCGGTTCGGGGGTGCGCTCGGGCTCGGGTTCCGGCTCGGGGGTGGGCGGCGGGGTGGGCTTCTCCAACGAGACCGGGTCCGAGACGGGTACGGCCGCGGGCTCCGGGGCTGGTTCGGCTGCCGATGCCGGCTCAGGGACGGGCGCGGCCTCCGGTGCTGGCGCGGGCGTCGGCTCGGGCTCGGGTTCAGGGACGGGCGCGGCCTTCGGTGCGGGCTCGGGTTCAGGGACCGGCGCGGGCTTCGGTGCGGGCGCGGCCTTCGGTGTGTCGTCGGCGAAGGCGGGTGCCGGGAACCGGTGGGTCTCCGTGGAGGTCCGCTGTCGCCCGATCCCCGCCGATCCGCCGCCGATCACGCCGACCGCGGTGTCGAACCAGTCGTCGATGCTGTCCCGGGTGTCCGGGCCCGCCGGGGCGTCGGGTTCCGCGGGAGACTCCACCACAGCCTCGGCAGCCGACCCCGACGCCGGCTCCGGCTCCGCCGACCGCTGCTGCCCGATGAGCCCGACCGCCGTGTCGAACCAGTCGTCCACGCTGCCGTCGCCGGGGTCGGCGTGCGGGGTGTCCGGAAGGGTGCCCGCCGGACCGTCGTAGACGGCGTCCCACCAGCCGTCGTCCGGCCGGTGCGGCTCTGCGGGTGCACCCTGCTTGCTCATCTGGCGGCTCCTGGTCGTTCCGTGGTCGCGCCGCCCCGGCGGGCCGGGCTGACGACATTGTTCTCCACCCGCGAGGACCCTGTCCGGGTTTCGACGACAACCGGTCACCCACCGGAAAGTCCCGGCCACCGCGCTCACCAGCCGGTTCGCCGGACCGCACCGGGTGCGTCACCGGTTCGTCCGCTTCCGTTCCGTCCGTGCTTGCCGGATGTGTCCGGAGCAGGGCGTTTCCTGGTCATCCGGGCGCTCGGGCCGCCGAAAATGGGGGCTGATGGGGGGCATCGCATCACTCGTTCGGCTGATTAAATGTGCGCATGACCGCGTCGGCCCCCAGTTCGCCCCGACCGGGGAGGGCCGCATCCGCGGGCCGCCCGGCGGGTGGGCTGTTGGTCCTGCTGCTCGTCACCCTGTTGACACTGCTGCCCTGCGCGGGCCAGTCGAAGGCGGCGGACGGCTCCGGCCATCCGGCCCCGCCCCGGGCCCCGGTCAGCGCCGTCACCGTGGTCAGCGTGGTCAGCGTCCAGGTCGCCACCGGGCAGACCTCCTACACCGGCCGCGCCGCGAAGGTCACCAAGTCCGCGAAGCCCTCGGACCACCACCGGACGGCCGAGGAGCAGGGGCACTGGATCCTCTGCACCGCCGGCGGCGAGCCGCCGCGCAACAACGGCTGCTCCAGCCACCCGTTCTGCCCGCAGGACGCCCAGCTGCCGAACCCGCCGCCGCAACCGCAGCCCGCCGTGTCACCCCTGACCCCGGCCGCGCCCGAGGCGCCGCCCCGGGTGGTGCCCGCCGGTCTGCTGGACGGCGCGCACCCTGTTCCCGACCTGCACGAACTCCAGGTCCACCGGTCCTGAGTGGAACCCACCGCCGGCGTGCCGCCGGCGGATCCGCCCTTCCTCTCACTCCAGCTGACCGCCGCCACCGACCGGTGCGGCGGGGACAAGGACGACCACCATGGGTTCCGCCTCCAAGCAGTCCAACAAGCCCGGCGGCAAGCAGGACGGCCTCGACCGCCGCGCCCGGATCGCCGAGCTGCGCGCCGCCGAGCAGCGCCGCGACCGCCGCAACAAGATCGTCGCCTCGGTGGCGGCCGGTGTGCTGGTGGTCGGTGCGATCGCCACCGGCACCTGGATCGTCATGGACCAGAACCAGAAGAAGAAGGACAAGGAGGTCGCCGCCAACGCGGACATCCCCGGCGTGAAGACCTTCGGCGAGCTGAGCCGCACCCACGTCAAGGACAAGGTCACCTACCCGATGACGCCGCCGGTCGGCGGCGACCACAACGCGATCTGGGCGGACTGCATGGCCCACGTCTACGACCAGCCGCTCGAGAACGAGCGCGCCGTCCACTCGCTGGAGCACGGCGCGGTCTGGGTGACGTACAACGGCAAGGCCACCCCGGACGACCTCAAGATCCTCTCCGACAAGGTCAAGAAGACCCCGTACTCGATGATGAGCCCGTACCCGGACGAGCAGGGCACCATCACCCTGAACGCCTGGAGCACCCAGCTGATCGTGGACAGCGCCACCGACCCGCGGGTGGAGGAGTTCTTCACCAAGTACGTCCAGGGCAAGCAGACCCAGGAGCCGGGCGCCTCCTGCACCATGGGGCAGATGTGACCGCCGCCGACGCCGGCCGCCCCGACGCGTCCGCCCCGGCAGCGGCCGCGGCGGACGCCGTCGAGGAGGGCGGGGCCCCGCGCCGCCGCCGCATGTGGTGGCCGGCCGCGCTGGCCGCCGCCGTGGCGCTGGCACTCGGGGTGCCGGCCCTGGTGGCGAGCGGGACCTCCGCGTCCGGCTCGTCCACGCTGTCCGTCCCCGCGGACGACTCCCCGGAGGCCGGGTTCGCCCGCGACATGGCGACCCACCACCAGCAGGCGGTGGACCTGTCGTTCGTCGTCCGGGACCGCACCGCCGACGAGCCGACCCGCACCCTGGCCTTCGACATCATCAACACCCAGGCCAACCAGCGCGGGATGATGATGGGCTGGCTGGACCAGTGGGGGCTGTCCCAGCACTCGACCGCCACGCCGATGGCGTGGATGAAGATGGGCCACGACTACCAGGCCCACGACGGTTCGCTGATGCCCGGCATGGCCACCAACACCCAGATCGCGAAGCTGCGCACGCTCAGCGGGCGGGACGCCGAGGTGTTCTACCTCCAGCTGATGATCGAGCACCACAAGGGCGGCGTCGAGATGGCCCAGGGCTACGTCGACAAGGCCCGGAACGATGCCGAGAAGCGGCTCGCGCAGACGATGGTGGTCGCCCAGACCTCCGAGCTCCAGCTGATGACCGACATGCTCAAGGAGCGCGGCGCCGAACCCGGCGTGCCCGCCTCCTGAGCGGTCGTCCGCGGGGCGCGCTCCTGCGTGTTCCGCGTGTTCCGCGTGTGCGGCGATTGCCGCGTGTACCGCGTATGCCGTGTGCCGCGCGTGCCGTGTGTGCTGCACGTGCGACGTGTTCCCTGCGTTTCCCGGACGACCGGAGCGGGGGGGGGGGGGGGGGGGGGGGGGGGGGGGGGGAAGGGCGGGGGGGGGGGGGGGGGAGGGGGGGGTGCGTGCGAGGGGGGGGGGGGGGGTGGGTGGGGGGGGGCTTTTGGGCGAAAAAGAAGTGTGCCACCACGGGTGGGG